>NZ_JAKSYC010000031.1 GCF_022829585.1 Methylobacterium sp. J-026 | reverse complement strand
TTGGCGAGCGCCGAGCGTTGCGCGGCGTAGCCCGGGGCCGTCATCGGGTAATCCTCCGGTAGGCCGTAGCGCTCGCGATACTGATCCGGCGACAGGCCGTGGGCGGTGAGGTGCCGCTTCAGGGTCTTGTAGGACCGGCCGTCGATGAAGCTGACGATACCGTCCTGCTGGACCGACTTGCGGATCTGCGCCGGCGTCGGCTGCTCGACCGGCGGCGCGGCCTCGACCGGGGGCGTCCCATCCAGATTGTTCAGCGCCGAATGGACGCCCGCCATCAGCTCCGGCAGGGCGGCCGGGGGGACGGAGTTGTTCGCGACGTAGGCAGCGACGATCTCTGCCGCCAGCTTGACGCGCTCGAGGGCGCGCTCTGGATTTTTTTCGGGCACTGGGCGAGTCCACTCAAAGCTTTCGAGGATGACGTCGTCGGTTCCAAAGCAAAAACCATCCAGGTGTCAAGATGGTTTTCGCAGCGCGTCGCGTCTGAAAAGCGCATTTTGATGCAGACTGGCCGAGGATCGGCTCCGGACGGGGCCGTTCACCTGCACACGAGCGCCGGTTCGCCGAGGTTTACAGGGTTCACAGGGTACAAGGTGCAGTCAATACCGCGCCACGCGCCGCGCTGATCGATGCCGGAAGCGCGGGGATTGCCGGTGGCGCGCGCCGGTCGCAGGAAGGCGGGCCGGTGCGGCGAATCAGCGGCCGGTCGGTGCGGAGGGCGGCCGCGCCGGGATGCGCGCCGCGTCGGATCGGTTCCCCGGGCGCGCAGGATGCGGAGGATCACCGCCCGGAGCCGAGGGATCGCCGCCAAGCCCGGCCGACGGTGTCAGGTCTGCATGCCCCAGCGCTGGATGGTGCGGCGCTCGATGGTCTGGAAGATGAGGTTCTCGACGACGAGGCCGATCAGGATGACGGTGAGCAGGCCGGCGAAGACGTTGGGGATGTCGAGCATGTTCTTGTTCTCGAAGATGAACCAGCCCAGGCCCCCCGAGCCCGACGACACCCCGAACACCAGCTCGGCCGCGATCAGGGTCCGCCACGCGAACGCCCAGCCGACCTTCAGGCCGGTCAGGATCGCCGGGAAGGCGGCCGGGATCAGGATCTGGCCGATCAGGCGCGGGCCCGACAGGCCGTAATTGCGCCCGACCATGGTCAGGGTGCGGCTCACCGACAGGAAGCCCGAATGGGTGTTGAGCGCGATCGCCCAGGTCACCGAGTGGACCAGCACGAAGATCAGGCTGCCGTTGCCCAGGCCGAACCAGATCAGCGCCAGCGGCAGGAGCGCGATCGCCGGCAGCGGGTTGAACATCGCGGTCAGCGTCTCGAGTACGTCCGTGCCCACCCGCGAGGCGATGGCCACGCCGGTGAGCAGGCTCGCCAGCCCGACCCCGGCGGCGTAGCCCATCAGCAGCACCTTCAGCGAGGCCCAGGCCCGGGCCGGCAGCGTGCCGTCGGCGATCCCGCGGGCGAAGGCCGCCACGGTGTCCGAGAAGGTCGGGAACAGCAGGTCGTTGTCGAGGTAGCGCCCGTAGGCCTCCCAGAGCCCGGCCAGCACCAGCAGGATCACGAGCTTGCGCAGCCAGGCCTGGTTGTAGAGCCGCTCGGCCACCGACAGCGGCTTCTCCACCACCGGAGCGGCCGCCGCGTCCCGGGCCCGGCCGGTGTCGTGGACGATCTCCGGGCGGCCCGGCGGGGCTTCCGCACGGGACGCGCCGACCGGCGGGTGGCCGCGCGTGGGGCTGTCGGTCAGGGCTGGGGCGCTAGACATTCTCGGCCTCCCGGATCTCTTCCGCGAACAGCATCTGCTGGATGCGGCTCTCCAGGCGCAGCGCCGCCTCCGGCGTGGCGGCGCTGTCGAGTTCGGCCTTGACCTCGCCCGGATGGGGCGAGAGCAGCAGGATGCGCGTGCCGACCTTGATCGCCTCGGGGATCGAGTGGGTGACGAACAGGACCGTGAAGCGCGTCTCCTCCCAGAGCATCAGCAGCTCGTCCTGCATGCGCCGGCGCGTCAGCGCGTCGAGCGCCGCGAACGGCTCGTCCATCAGCAGGATGTCGGGCTCCATGGCCATGCCGCGGGCGATGGCCACCCGCTGCTTCATGCCCCCCGAGAGCGTGTGCGGGTAGCTGTCGGCGAACCGCGTCAGGTTGACCTTGTCGATGTACAGGTCCGCCCGCTCGCGCGCCGCCCGGCCCTTGAGCCGGCCCGAGGCCTCCAGGGCGAAGACCACGTTCTGGCGGACCGTCTTCCAGGGCAGGAGCTGGTCGAACTCCTGGAACACCATCATCCGGTCCGGCCCCGGCTGGGTCACGGGCCGGCCCTTCAGGCGGATCTCCCCCTCGGTCGGGGCCATGTAGCCGCCCACCGCCTTCAGCAGCGTCGACTTCCCGCAGCCCGACGGGCCGAGCAGCACGAACCGGTCCCCCGGCCAGACCCGCAAGCTCACCCGGTAGGTCGCCGTCACCAGATGCGCCGGCGTCTTGTACCGGAGCGTGACGCCGTCCACCTCCAGCAGAGGCTGACCCGTATCCATCCATCCTCCCCGCGCCGCGGCTTGGGCCGCGTTCGCCGACGGCCCGGAGATGGTCCGGACTTCACGGGAAAGTGTAGGGCCGCCGCAGGGCGGCTGTAAAGAACCCTCTGGGCGGCGCTTCAGGATTTAAGTCCTTCCGACGATTGGCTATACAAGTGCGTATGGGGATATCGGTGCCACAATACGATGGTTCCGGCTGAGATGTTCTGCGAATATAAATATCTGCATAAGCAGTCTAATACAGATCTCGATCGCTGAATGGTCAGATCCGAGGCTCGCGGAATCGTGTGAATTGAGGATTCGCCTCGGTGATTTTCTTAACCGCACCGAAACAAGACGCGGCGATGAGATATGGGCCGGTCATTTACTTGGCCGGTCGTGTCCCTGGCCTCCGGAGCTGTCCAAATGCGGTTGCCTCTTTCCATCAAGGCCGCGTTGATGGGCGCTTTCGGCTGCTTCGCCCTCATCGCCGCCGGGCAGGGCGCGCTGTCCCTGATCAAGCTCAGAGACATCCGGCACGCGGTCCATGAGGTCGCCACGAACTGGCTGCCCTCCGTGGTGATCCTCGACGCGATCCGGACCGACGTCGCCGACGTCCGCATCAAGCAGTTCCGCCTGGTCTCCCTGTCCGACACGCCGGAGCAGCACGCGGCCAACGCGGCGCAGTATGCCGCTGCCCGCGCCAAGGTCGCGGCGGACCGGAAGATCTACGAGCCGATGATCGCCTCCCCGGAGGAACAGGCGCTCTACGACGGGTTCGCCACGCTCTGGACCGCCTATGAGGCCTCCGGGAGCGAGGCCGCGCGGCTGGTCTCGGCCGGCCGGGCCTCGGAAGGCCTGGCCCTGATCGGCAGCCGGGACGAGCTCGCACTCTACACCCGGATGGGCGAAACCCTGGCGCGCGATGCGGACCTGAACAGTCGTTCCGCGCAGCAGGAGGCCGAGACCGCCCTGACCTTGGCGGATTCGGCCGTCCTCGCCACCGAGGCGGCGGTGCTCCTCGCCGTCGCGGCGGCGCTGGCCGCCTCCGTCTTCGGGTTCCTGCGGATCTCGCGGCCGATCCAGCGGATGACCGCGGCGATGGCGGTCCTGGCCGGCGGCGACGCCGGGGCGGAGGTGCCGTTCCGGGATCGCCGCGACGAGGTCGGCGCGATGGCGGCCGCCGTGCAGGTGTTCAAGGACAACCTGCTCCGCAGCCGCGCGCTGGAGGCCGAAACGGCCCTCGCCCGCGCCTCGGCCGAGGCGCAGCGCCGCGCCGGCATGCAGCAGATGGCGGACCAGTTCGAGGCCGCGGTCGGCGGCATCGTCGGGCAGGTCTCGGCCTCCGCCACCGAATTGCAGGCCACGGCCGGGGCGATGTCGTCCATGGCCAGCCAGACCTCCGCCCAGTCCATCGCCGTGGCCGCCGCCGCCGAGGAGGCCTCCAGCAACGTCAACACGGTCGCGGCGGCGGCCGAGGAGCTCGGCTCCTCCGTCCAGGAGATCGGCCGGCAGGTGGACGGCTCGACCCGGCTCGCCCAGGCGGCGGTCGGCGAGGCCGACCAGACCGGCGCCCTGGTGCAGGAGCTGAACAGCGCGGTCAGCCGGATCGGCGACCCGGTACCCGGCGCCTCCACCAGAAGCACCTTGCCCCGCTACCGTTCGGGGACGGGGGCGCGCATCCGGCGTTGCGGATCGCGGGCTGCCAGGGTGCTTCTGCTGGGGGTGAAACAGGTTCGACTGGGCGGTAAAGGGATCG
>NZ_JAKSYC010000055.1 GCF_022829585.1 Methylobacterium sp. J-026 | reverse complement strand
CCCACGCGGACGGCGACGGGTCGCGCCGTGGGCGGCGCGCGACCGGCGCGAGGGCGGGGGCGAGCGGGTGACGGCCGCGGGGCGGCGTCGCGTGCGGCGTGGTGGCAGCCGGGGCCCGAGGGGACTGTCGGCCATGGTGGGAGGGTGTGTGCGGCGGGGTGGGGTGTGTGGCGTGATCGGGGGGGGGGGGGGGGCGGGCGGGGCGGGGGGGGGGGGGGGGGGGGGGGGGGTTACGCCCGTATCTTTCACAAGTGTGTAAGATCGGATGCTCGCTGTCCATAGGCATCGACGGTCGACACAGATCGAGGCAGGCGGCGGATGCCGGAGCGCGACCGATCGCATCGCCCTCTGAGAGGGTCGAACCAGCGCTCCTTGGCATTGACGAGCCGCTCGGCGAACCCTGAGATCTGATCCTTGAACGGTACGGGGCCGGCATCGAACTATTTCATATCTGTGCATTGCGATCGAATCCGCAGCAGGCCATCACGGGCACCGGATGCGAGCCGGAGGATGCCGATGAGCCGCGACTGCCTACCTCCGCAGGCGCCCGAGCCCCCGGGCTTCGCGCTCCCTGACGACGCCTGCGACAGCCACACCCACGTCTTCGGGCCCTACGCGCGCTCCCCCCTCGCGGAAGACCGCAGCTACACGCCCCCGGAGAATGACGGCGCCGCCCTGGTGCGCCAGCTCGACGCGATGGGCCTCGCCCGATGCGTGATCGTTACCGCCAGTGCCTACGGCGACGACAACCGCGCCATGCTGGACGCGCTCGCGGTGGCTCCGGACCGGCTGCGCGGCGTCGCGGTCCTGTCCGAAGGCGTCGGCGAGGCCGACCTCGACGCCATGACGGAGGCGGGCGTGCGCGGCGTACGCGTCAACCTGTTCCGCCGCAACGGACGCCAGGTTTACCGCAACGGCATGGGGCTGGACGCCCTGCGGACGCTCGCGCCCCGGTTGCGGGCGCGGGGATGGCACCTCCAGGCGTGGCTGCACGCACCGGACCTGCCCGAGCTCTGGCCGAGCCTGACAGCCTGCGGCATGCCGGTGGTGATCGATCATATGGGCCGTATGAGCACGGCGCGGGGCGTCGCTGATCCGGGCTTCGCGCTGCTCTGCCGGCTGGTGGCGGACGGCACGGCCTGGACCAAGATCTCGGGTGCCGACCGCCTCACCGAGGCCGGTCCGCTCTACGGCGATGTCGATCCCTTCGCCGCCGCACTCATCGCGGCCAATCCGGAGCGCCTCGTCTGGGGCAGCGACTGGCCGCACATCAACTACTTCGGCGGCGCGAGCGACCACGGCGTCCCGTCCGACGCGGATCTGCTGCGGACGCTCCGGCGCTGGACGGACGACAGCGCCCTGCATCGCATCCTGGTGGACAACCCGGCCGCGCTCTACGGATTCCCGTGAGTCTCCGCGCTACCGGCGCCCTCCGCCTTCCGGTATCACCGACCGGTCAGACGAAGAGGCGGGCCAGCCGGACCGATGCGGGTCATGTGTTTCATGGATGTGAATATCGTTCGTGCGGTGCTGGCGCCGTGACGGTGCGCGCGGACGTCCCGACCGAGTCGCAGGGCGCGGCCGTGAAGTCGGCGCGCCGGGTGGTCGAGGTGCTGGAGCATTTCGACCGCGTCCAATGCCCGCAATCGCTCACCGAGATCGCGGGGGCCCTGGGCTACCCGGCCTCCAGCACCCTGGCCCTGCTCAAGAGCCTGCTCGCCCTCGACTACCTCTCGTACGATTTCGAGCGGCGCACCTACAGCCCGACCATGCGGGTCGCCATGCTGGGCGCCTGGGTGCAGGCCTGCGTCTTCCGCGACGGGGTGCTGATCCGGCTGATGGAGGCGCTGCAGGAGGCGACCGGCGAAACGGTCGTGCTCGGCATGCAGAACGACCTCCACGTCCAGTACATCCACGTCGTCCAGGCTCGCCACCTCCTGCGCTACCACCTGCATCCCGGCACGTTCCGGCCGATCCACTCCACAGCCGCCGGCCGGATGCTGCTGGCGCACCAGTCCCGCGACGCGATCGCCCGCCTCGTGCGTCAGCTCGACCGGCGCGGCGGCGTGACCCTCGACCTCGACGCCTTCTGGGACGGCCTCCAGGCAGTCCGCGCCGCCGGCTACGCGTGGTCGGCCAATCAGGTCACCGAGGGCGCCGGGACCATGGCGGTGCTAGCGCCGAAGATGGCCGACGGGCGCGCCACGGTCCTCGGAGTCGCCGGCCCCCTGTCGCGCCTGGAACCCAACCGGGCGCGCATCCTCGCGGGCCTGCGCGGCATCGTCGGCCCGCCAGTCGCAGATCTGAAAAATTCACGGTTGTAAATTTTGCGGAGTTGAGCGACCCTCCGGTCAAGACGCGCCGGTGCTTCGGGACCCCTGTGGCCTGCGCCGGCGCCGAAGACGGGAGGAGACGGATGACGAGCGGCATCGCCGAGCTTCGGGGGAAGCGCTACGATCTCGATCTGCCCTCGATGCGCGATCGGGTCTCGCCGGAGGAGTGGGAGGCGCGGATCAACCTCGCGGCCTGCTACCGGCTGGTCGCCCTCTGGGACATGACCGACATGATCGCGAACCACATTTCGGTGCGCGTCCCCGGTGAGCCGGAGCATTTCCTGATCAATGCCTACGGGCTGCTCTACGAGGAGATCTCCGCCTCGAACCTCGTGAAGATCGATTTCGACGGCAACATCGTCGACAAGCCCGACTTCGACTATGGCGTGAACCGCGCCGGCTTCGTGATCCACAGCGCGGTCCACCGGGCCCGGCACGCGGTCGATTGCGTCATCCACACGCACACGCCGGCCGGCATGGCGATCTCCGCCATGAAGTGCGGCCTCCTGCCGATGACCCAGACGGCGATGCGCTTCTCGACGGTCGCCTACCACGATTACGAGGGCGTGGCGGTCGATCTCGACGAGCAGAAGCGCCTCGTGGACGACCTCGGCGACGCGGACCTGATGATCCTGCGCAACCACGGCCTGCTGGTGGTCGGGCCGACCGTGCCGCAGGCCTTCAGCAACATCTACCGGGCGGAACTGGCCTGCAAGGCGCAGCTGATGGCGATGGCGGCGAGCACCGATCTGGTCCTGCCCTCCGACGACGTCATCGCCAAGACCAACCACCTCTACCGGCCCGAGGTGCGCCGCCCGTTCGGCGTCCTCGAATGGCCGGCGCTCCTGCGCAAGCTCGACCGGATCGACCCGACCTACCGGGATTGACCGCCGTGACCATGGCTCACCCGGGCACGGTGATCGAGGTGCTGGCGGCCTACGCGGCCTCCGAGCGGGCGCACCCGCTGCCGGAGACCGTGCTGCACCACGCCAAGCGTGCCCTGATCGACTGGTTCGCCGCACTCCTGCCGGGCGCGCGCCTCCCACCCGCGACGCTGCTGGCCGCGGCGCTCGCCGACGAGTTCGGGGGTGCGGCGGGTGGCGGCCGCGCGGTGGTCTACGGCACCGGGCTCCGGGCGCCCCTGCGGACGGCGGCGCTGATCAACGCCACCGCCTCCCACATCGTCGAATTCGACGACATCTTCCGCGATGCGATCTACCATCCGGGTTGTCCGGTGATCGGCGCGGCGCTCGCCGCCGCGCAGACCCTGGGCGCGGACGGTGCGGCGCTGCTGCGGGCCATCGTTGTCGGCTACGAGGTCTCGACGCGCATCGGCGTCGCCGTGCAGCCGTCGCATTACCGCTACTGGCACACGACCGGGACGATCGGCACGTTCGGGGCGGCCGCCGCGACCGCCAGCCTGCTCGGCCTCGATGCCGGTCGCACCGCCCACGCGCTGGCCACCGCCGCCACCATGGCGGCCGGGCTGCAGCAGGCCTTCCGCTCGGACGCCATGTCGAAGCCGCTGCATGCCGGTCACGCCGCGGAGGCCGGGGCGCTGGCCGCCCTGGCGGCCGGCCGCGGCGTCACCGGCGCCCTCGACGTGCTGGAGGGGGAGGCCGGGTTCGGGGCGGCGATGAGCCGGGGCGCCGCGTGGGACCATGCCGTCGATGAGCTGGGGCGCCGCTACAACATCTGCGCCATGACCTTCAAGAACCACGGCTGCTGCGGCCACGCCTTCGCGGCCATCGACGCCGCCCTGGTGCTGCGACCGGATCTCGACCTCGACGCCATCGCGGACATTACGGTCGGGACCTACCGGACGGCCCTCGACGTCACCGACCGGCGCGCGGTCGCGACGCCCTTCGAGGGGCGGTTCTCGACGCCCTTCACCGTGGCGAGCGCCCTCGTGCACGGCAGCGTGCGGCTGGATGCGTTCAGCCCGGAGCGTCTCGCCGATCCACGGGTCCAGGCGTTGATGCGGCGCGTGGAAATGGTCGTCGACCCTGAGAGCGAGGGGGCGTTCCCAGCCCGGCGCTCGGCCGTCGTGACGGTCGCGCTGACGGACGGGCGCCGCCTCACGCAGCGGCAGCCGACCCGCAAGGGCGACCCGGACGCGCCGCTCACCGACGACGAGCTCGCCGACAAGTTCCGCGAACTCGCCGCGCCCGCGGTCGGCGCAGCGGCGGCGGCCGATCTGCTCGCGTCCCTGCGCACCCTCGACACGGCGTCGGCCGAGGCGGTGGCGCGGCTCGGGGTCGGTCCGCCGGTACCGGACTAGGCGGCCGGGCCGCACCAACACACCCGCCAGAGCCGCAAGATCGGCCGGCGGCCTCCAGGGAGGACAGCGCATGGACACGCGGGCAATCCCCGTCGGCCTCGCCACACACGATGGCACGCGGCCGGCTCGGGAGATGGACCTGGAGAGTGCCACGATCCGCCGGATCAACCGGAGGTTCATGCCGATCCTCGTCGTGGCCTACATGGTCTCGTTCATCGACCGGGTGAATGTCGGCTTCGCGGCGCTGACGGCCAACAAGGACCTCGGGCTCAGCGCCACGACTTACGGCTGGGGCGCGGGCATCTTTTTCCTCGGCTACTTCCTGTTCGAGTACCCGAGCAACGTGATGATGGGCCGGGTCGGCGCGCGCCTCTGGCTCGCCCGCATCATGATCACCTGGGGCTTCGTCTCGGCCGGGATGGCGCTGGTGACCGGGCCCGTCTCGTTCTGCGTCGCCCGGTTCCTGCTCGGCGTCGCGGAGGCCGGGTTCTTCCCCGGCCTGCTCCTGTTCGCCGCGCTCTGGTACCCGAAGGCGTACCGGGCCCGCTGCATCGGCCTCATGCTGGTGGGCATGGCGGTCTCGAGCCTCGTCGGCGCGCCGATCTCCGGGCTCCTGCTCGGGCTCGACGGGTGGCTCGGCCTGTCAGGCTGGCAGTGGATGTACATCCTCGAAGGGCTGCCCGCGGTGTTCCTCGGCGTGCTGCTGCTCTTCGTCCTGACAGATCATCCCGAGAAGGCCGCGTGGCTCAGCCGCGAGCAGCGGGACTGGCTGCGGACGGCTCTGGCCGCCGAGCCCGCCCGCGCGCACGCGGCGCCGAACATCTGGGCGACGATCCGCGATCCGAGGGTGCTGTTCTACGCCCTGCTGTTCTTCAACGTCACGACGGCGAGCTACGGCCTGAGCCTGTGGCTGCCGCAGATCATCAAGGCCGCGGGCCTGACCAATGCCCAAACCGGCTTCGTGACCGCGATCCCCTACGCGTTCGGAACGCTGGCGATGGTTTTGGGCGGTTGGTGGTCGGACCGGCACGCGGACCGGATCGTGCCGACCGCCGCCATGACCTTCCTGGTCGCTGCCGGCCTCGCCGTCTCGGTCTGGCTCGCCGAGCCGCTGGCGCAGTTCGCGGCGATCTGCGTGGTGATGATCGGGATCTACGGGCTGAAGGGCCCCTCGCTGGCACTCTACACGGAGCGTTTCCCGGGGCCGGCGGCGGCCGGCTCGATCGCCATGGTGACCGCGCTCGGCAACCTGTCCGGCTTCCTGCCCCCCTACCTCGTCGGCTGGATCAAGGACGCGACCGGCCAATTCTCCTACGGCCTCCTGTTCCTGGCCGCGGTCGCCTTCCTGGGCGGCGTGCAGGCCCTGCTCGCCCCCGCCTTCGAGCGGCGCCTCGCCGCCGCTGCGCCGCGATAACGGGAGGGACCGCGATGCTCGCCACGGACACCGCCTTCGGGACCGGGAGACCCACCCTCCATCGCCGCGTCGCCTCGATTCTCGGTGGCTCCGTGGGCAACCTGATCGAGTGGTTCGACCTCCACATCTACACGGCGTTCTCCCTCTACTTCGCGCCGCAATTCTTCCCCGGCGACTCGCCGAACGTGCAGCTCCTCAACGCGGCCGGGATCTTCGCCCTGGGCTTCCTGCTGCGGCCCCTCGGAAGCTGGATCTTCGGAATCTACGCCGACCGGCACGGGCGACGTACCGCGCTGAGTCTGTGCGTGACGCTGATGTGCGGGGGCTCACTGCTGATCGCGGTCTGCCCGACCTACGCGCAGGCTGGGATCCTGGCGCCAGCGGCGCTCCTGCTCGCGCGCATGCTGCAGGGTCTGTCCCTGGGCGGCGAATACGGGGCGAGCTCGGTCTACCTGACGGAGATCGCGGATGCCCGCCGCCGCGGCTTCTTCAGCAGCTTCAACTACGTGACGCTGATCTCCGGCCAGCTGCTCGCGACCTTCCTGCTGGTCGTGATGCGTGCGCTGCTGAGCGCCGAGCAGATCGCCGCCTGGGGCTGGCGCATCCCGTTCGCCATCGGCGCCGCCTGCGCGGTCGTCGGCTACGCCCTGCGCCGGAACATCGACGAGACGGACCAGTTCAAGGCGCTCCAGCGGCGGGGCACGGCGGAGCGGCCGACGCTGCGCCTCCTCGCCCATCCGCGCGCGCTGGTTCTCGTGGCGGGCATGACCGTCGGCGGCACCGTCGCGTTCTTCACCTACACCGTCTACATGCACCGCTTCCTGTCGAACTCGGCAGGGCTGACGCGGGACCAGACCACGCTCGTCTCCTGCGCGACGCTGCTGATCTTCGCCCTGCTGCAGCCGGTGCTCGGTGCGCTGTCGGACCGGATCGGGCGCAAGCCCCTGCTCCTCGCCTTCGGCGTGCTCGGCACCCTCGGCACCGTGCCGCTCATGAGCGCGATGACGGGGGTGCACGATCCGTGGTCGGCGTTCATCCTGCTGATGATCGCCCTGGTCATCGTGTCCGGCTACACCTCGGTCAACTCGGTGGTGAAGGCGGAACTCTTCCCGACGAGCGTGCGTGTCCTCGGCGTCGGTCTTCCTTATACCCTGGCGACATCGCTCTTTGGCGGGAGCGCCGAGTATGTCGGCCTGTGGTTCAAGCATCTCGGCCACGAGAGTTTGTTCTTCTACTACGTCAGTGCCTGCATCGCCTGCACGCTCGTCACGACGCTTTTCCTCAAGGAGGGCGGCACGGCGAGCCTCGATTCGGAGCGCGTGGAGGGCGAACCCACCGCCACGTGGGGCTCGTGACCGACAGCGCGCGCGGCGTCGACCCCTCCCAGCCGACAGAGGATAGCCCATGGCAGACCCCCAACTCATCGTGCAGCGGGACGGCCCGATCGGCTGGCTGACCTTCAGCAATGCCGCCAAGCACAACGCCATGACCTTCGAGATGTGGAGCGGCGTGCCCGAAGCGGTCGCCGGCCTCTCGGAGGATCCGGATATCCGGATCCTGGCGCTGAAGGGGGCGGGCGAGAAGGCGTTCGTGTCCGGAGCCGACATTTCCGAGTTCGAGACGAAACGCGGCTCGGGGGAGGCCCAGGCGGCCTACAACGCCGCCGCGGACGCGGCGACCGCGGTGATCCAGACCTGTCCCAAGCCGACCCTCGCCATGATCCGCGGCTACTGCATCGGCGGCGGCCTCGGCCTCGCGCTGGCCTGCGACCTGCGCTTCGCCGCCGAGGGCACGCGGTTCGCGATCCCGGCGGCCAAGCTCGGGCTCGGCTACCGATACGCCGGCATGCGCCGCCTGGTCGACGTGGTCGGCCCGTCGCGGGCCAAGGACATCTTCTACTCGGCGCGCCAGTTCGAGACCTCCGAGGCGCTGGGTATGGGGCTCATCAACCGGGTCGTCGCCAAGGACGCGCTCGAAGGGGAGGTCCGCGCCTATTGCGCCCGCGTCGCCGCCAACGCGCCGCTGACCATCGCGGCCGCGAAGCTCGCCATCGAAGCGGCCGCCACCGAGCCCGACCCGGACGCCCTCGCCGCCATCGACCGGGCGATCAAGGCCTGCTTCGCCAGCGAGGATTACCGGGAGGGCCCGATCGCCTTCCGCGAGAAGCGGCCGCCGAACTTCAAGGGCCGCTGAGCGGCCCCCGACCTGCCACGCCACGCGAAACCGGGAGACGCCCATGCCCTCTGCCACCGCGCTGAGCCGCTTCACGGTGCTGGATCTCACCCGCGTGCGCTCGGGCCCGACGGCGGTGCGCCAGCTCGCCGATTGGGGCGCCGACGTCATCAAGATCGAGCCGCCCGGGGGCGACCGGATCGGCGGCAACCGCGACGGGTCCGACTTCCAGAACCTGCACCGCAACAAGCGCAGCCTCACCCTCGACCTCAAGCAGCCCGAGGGTGTCGCGGTGCTGAAGCGGCTCGCGCACTCGGCCGACGTGCTCGTCGAGAATTTCCGGCCGGACGTGAAGGACCGTCTCGGCATCGGCTACGCGGCGCTGGCGGCGGAGAACCCCCGGCTCGTCTACGCCAGCATCTCCGGCTACGGGCAGGACGGCCCCTACCGCATGCGCCCCGGCCTCGATCAGATCGCGCAAGGGATGGGCGGCCTGATGTCGATCACCGGGGAGGCCGGCGGGGGGCCGGTGCGGGCCGGCATCGCGGTGGCCGATTCGAGCGCCGGCCTGTACTGCGCCCTCGGGATCCTGACGGCGCTCCTGGAGCGGGAGCAGTCGGGCCAGGGGCAATGGGTCCAGACCTCACTCCTGCAGGCGCAGATCGCGCTGCTCGACTTCCAGGCGGCGCGTTGGACCATGGACCATGAGGTCCCGCCCCAGATCGGCAACCACCACCCGACGGCCAGCCCCATGGGCGCCTTCCCGGCCGCCGACGGGCACGTGAACATCGCGCCGATCGGCGAGGCCATGTGGCGGCGCCTGTGCGGCGTGCTCGGCCATCCCGAATGGGCCGAGGACGCGCGCTTCGCCGACCATCCGTCGCGCAGCCGGAACCGCCACGTCCTCGCGGCGGCGATCGCCGCGGTGACGCGCACGCGAACAGCCGTCCACTGGGTCGAGGCCCTCAACGCGGCCGAGGTCGCCTGCGGGCCGGTCTATACGATGGATCAGGTCTTCGCCGATCCGCAGGTCCGGCACCTCAACATGGCCGAGACGGTGGAGCACCCGCGCCTCGGACGGCTGGGCCTAGTCGCGCAGCCGATCCGGATGTCCCGCTCGCACGGGCAGGTACGCACGCCTGCCCCCGATCTCGGTGCGCAGACCGACGCGATCCTCGGTGATCTCGGCTTCGACGCGGGCGCCGTGGCGGAGCTGCGGGAGGAGCGGGTGATCTGAAGGATCGCGAGCCCGGCCTCGAGACCGGGCGGTCAGGAGGGGGACACCATGTCGGATCGGAGACGCCCATGGACCGCGTGAGCCTCGCCGCGGTTCCGGACCGCGCCGCAGCCGGAGGGGTGACGTCCAGCACCCGGATCTTCTGGATCACCTGGGCGGGCTGGATGCTCGATGGCTTCGACTCGGCCATCTACATCTTCGTGCTGGTCCCCGCGGTTTCGGAGCTCCTCGCGGCCGGGGGCATCCAGCCCGCCCGCGGCACGATCGCGCTCTACGGCGGCTACTTCTTCTCGATCTTCATGCTGGGCTGGGCCTGCTCGATGTTCTGGGGCTGGCTCGCCGACCGGATCGGGCGCGTGAAGGTGATGTGCCTGACGATCCTCGTCTACTCGATCTTCACCGGGCTCTGCGGCCTCGCGGGCGGGCTCGCGTCCTTCGCGGTGTTCCGGTTCCTGGCGGGTTTCGGCGTCGGCGGCGAGTGGGCGGCGGGCACGCCGTTGCTCCACGAATCGGTGAGCGAGCATCAGCGCGTGCGGCTCGCGGGCTGGCTCCACACCGCGACCCCGACCGGTCTGTTGCTCGGCGCCGCGGCGTCGTTGCTTGCGCCGGTGATCGGCTGGCGCGGCATGTTCATGCTCGGCGTTCTCCCCGCCCTCCTGGTGTTGGCCATCCGAGCGACCGTGTCGGAGCCCGACCGGGCGCGCCGCGCACAAACAGGATCCGGGCTCCCCCAGCCCAGCATCGCCGAGATGTTCGTGGGGCCGCAGGCCCGCACGACCTGGGCGGCCGGACTCATGATGTCCTGCATCATCCTGGGCCTGTGGTCCTCGACCTACTGGGCGCCAACCTTGGTGATCAGCAAGCTCGTCGCAGCCGGATCGACGTCGGCCGCGGCGCAGAAGGTGGCGGCGATCAGCGGCATCGTCACCAATATCGGCACGCTCGTCGGCTGCCTCGCGATGCCGTTCATCGCGACCTGGTTCGGCAGCCGGCGCCGGACGGCCACCGCCTTCTTCCTCGGCGCGTTCGCCATCAACCTCGTGGCTTATCTCGGCGCCGCCATCTGGCTCGACAGCGTGACGCTGTTCATCGCATTGCTGCCGCTCGTCGGATTCTTCACCAACGCGGTGTTCTCGCTCTACACGATTTGGCTGCCTGAACTCTTCCCGACGAGCCGCCGGGCGTTCGGGTCCGGATTCGCCTTCAGCTTCGGACGGCTCCTCGGCGCGCTCGGGCCGACGATTGTCGGCACCCTCGTGGTCGTGACGGGATCGTACCCGGAGGCCCTATCGATCATCTCGCTGATCTACCTGATCGGCTTGCCGACAATCTGGCTCGCCCCTGAGACCGCCGGCAAGGAACTCCCGGCCTGAGAGCGAAATACTGTCGCTTGGTCAAACGTTTCTGCGCGCTGATCGTACCCTGCAACCAGACAAGGACGCCGCCGTTCGCGACGCGCAACCCAACAGGAGCGGATCGTGCCCAGAGCGGCAGCGTCCGCTTTGGAGCCAAACCGTCTGCCAGGGACTGGCTGGAATGGGCGCAGAGCGGAACGGCCGGTCTCGGGCATCGAGCCGACGCAGCTTACAGCGCAGTTTGGCCGCCACGTCGCCGCCGTGGCCTCGTGAACGAGCCGCCGTCTATCATGCGTCATCCTATCGATCCGGGTCGCCGGGACCGCATCGGGCGGGCCGATTCCACCGGGGTAGATATCGCGTGGCGCTGGAGGCGGTCGGTTAAGGCGCGGTCTCCGTGCTGGAGTGCCGTCCGTTTACGACCGTGAAGCCCTCGACCGCCCCTCGGAACACCGCCATGCGCAATGCGGCCGGTTCCGCCCGGCCTTCGACGCCCCTCAATAGGTTAATGTCGCCCGGACACCCACAACCGTGGCGTTCCTGATAGGCCGTCCCGTGGGATCGCGCGGATCGGGGATGTTGCCGCCCGGATGGAAGACATACTGCAGGTTCGGCTGCACGGTTACGCCCGGCCCCAGGACCGCTTGGTATGTCGCTTCGACGAGGGCCTCGAACCGGCGCCGCGGCATCGCGGTGCCGGTCGCCAGGATGGTGTCGCCGTCGAAGCCCCGCGCCGACGGGGAGATGCGCGCGTAGGACACGGCCACGCCGGCTGTGTCGTTCGAACGGGTCGGAAGGAGGCCGCGGTAGCCGATGCCCGCATCGACGTAGAGATCGACCAGGTTCCGGTCCCCGGGGGAGCCCACGGCGCGCACGAACGCGCTCGCGCCCTCGTCATCCTTGCCCGGCTCGCGAAAGATGGTCTGGTCGATGATCGCGTAGAGGCCGTCGTTGCCCCTGAAGCGTCGCGCGATGCCGGTCGTCGACGGATCCGCGAGGGAGCGCCCCGTGCTGTCGATCCGCAGCGAATCGAACCGGCCGAAATGGTGCCAGCCCCCGACCGTGACCGTCCCGGGCTCGTCCAGGATCTGGCCGGACCGGTCCCGCGCCTCGAAATTGTAGGCGTAGGCGGCCTCCGCGATCAGGAACGGCGGGTCCGACAGCCGGAAGTTCGTCCCTGTCCGATCGCGTCGTTGCGGGTCCGGGTCTTTCCACGCCTGCGCCGGCCCAGCCGGGTCACCGTCGAACAATCCGACCTGGAAGGAGAGGTTGGGGGTCGGGAGATATTTCGCCCGAACGGCCGGCGCGCCGAACGGGTAGGCGGGTCCGCCGCTCGGCAGGTTCGTGCCCGCGATGGTCGGCCAGCCGAAGGTCGAGTTGATGAACAAGGTCGCAGTCTGGCTGACGAGGAACTCAGTGTCGGCCGCGATCTGCCCGATCTTGACCGACAATCGGCTGTCGAAGACCTGTTGCTCGACCCACAACTCGTACAGGCGGGTCGAGGGAAGCGCCTCCAACTCACTCACCACGGCGAGGTCGTTCACCGCCGCCCGGGTCAGTCCCGCTCCGTTGATCTGATAGGCCTCGGCCCGGAACGCCAGGCCCTTCCACCCCGCCAGCCGGTCGAGATCCACGTCGAGCTGCATGTCGATGCGGCCGACGACCGTCGCGGTCCGCCGCGTGCCGCCGTTCGTGTCCCCGAGGATGTCGGCGATGGCGTTGAAGCTGAGGACGATCCCGCGGTCTGCCAGGAAACGGCGAAGGCCGGTCGGGTCCGCCGCGTCGCCCAGCGTCGCCTGGATGGAGGTGGTTGCAACGGCGGACGGTTTGCCCGAGACCTCCGGCTGGGCCACAGACGTGCGCGGATCGCCGCCCGCACCCGTGTTCGCGTTTTGCGCGGCGCACATCGCCGGCGTCAGGCAGCGAAGTGCGAGGTCGACCGCGCATGCGGCGCGGATCGCATGCGCCGCCCAGGGGCGATGACCTGCGGTTCGTGACCGGGCGGATGCGACCATCGCCGCGTACGGTCCGTCAGCGGCGCGCGGCAAACGTTCCGCCCCCAAAGGTCAGTCGCACAGGCATGAGGCTCGCCAGAACTCGTGGTGCGTGCATCGACTGCTACCATAGTGACACGCGTTCGACGGAAGAAGCGGCACTGGCGCGTGTCCGGCCGATACCGTCCAGCGACCGCATCGGTGTGAAAGATGGAGCGACCGATCCCGTCATGAGACACGCATCCGGGTCCGGCTGCTCGTAGTACATGTGATGGTACATGCGGGCATACGGGACGCACTCTTCCGTTCTCCGGTGCCTTGCCCGGACTTATGCGAGGATGTTGACGGCCCGGGCGGCCACGAGCGCCACGGTCAACAGCGAGATCAGCGCCTCCGTCATCATCAGGAGCTTGGCGCGCGCCGTCAGCGGCAGCGTGTCGGTGGGCGAGAAGGCGGTGGCGTTGGTGAAGGCTACAAATAGGTAGTCCACGAAGCCCGGTACGAACCGCGCCCGTGCATCGTCTTGCGCCATCGTCATCTGCGGGAACAAGAAGTCTGGATCTTGCGCCCTGGGATGGCCGCGCAACGCCGCGCCGCCGCGGTCTGTGGTCCAGAACCACAGGGCGAAGATGATGACGTTGGTGCCCCAAATGTTGAGGGCATCGACAAGCAAGGTAGAACCGCCAGCCGCCTTGCCGTTCAGGAGGGCGCGTACCAGGGCTGCGAGGGCGGCCGTGTTGGCCACGGTGACCAGCGCGGTCAGCACCACCGCAAGCCGTCGGATCCGGCGATGAAAATGGTGGATCTCGGCCCAATGCGCGTCCGTTGTGGCACGCCGCGCACGGCCCTGGTTCCAGGCTGTGATCGTTGTGAGCGGCACGAGCAGCGCAACTTCGAGGGCGGGGGCAAGCCACCGCGGCCCTAGCGACAGATCGTTGACGACGAGCAATTGCAACCCGGCGATGCAGGCGACGGCGCCCCGGGCGAGCCAGAAATCGAGTCTGCTCGTCCGCACGCGATCCGGACTCGGGGGAGGCCCCATGAACAATCCCCGATGCTACGCCGTTAAGGGCTGTCTTGGCTGGATCCGCTGAATTTGTGTTGAAGAAGAGGCTGCTGCCGCGCTGACCCGGGCGGAGTGGGGTGGGCCTGAATCAGATGCCGTCGCGTTGAATTCGCCTCGGCGCATCATGCG
Source organism: Methylobacterium sp. J-026 (assembly GCF_022829585.1). Taxonomy (GTDB): domain Bacteria; phylum Pseudomonadota; class Alphaproteobacteria; order Rhizobiales; family Beijerinckiaceae; genus Methylobacterium. The sequence continues at coordinate 31,257 of NZ_JAKSYC010000055.1, read as the reverse complement.
ATAGGCCAGGTGGTCCTTAGGTGAGCGGAAGTGGTCAGGAAGCGGCCTGAAACCGAACGTCGCGAAGCGATTGGCGCGGTTGTGGGTGGCTAAGCGCGCGAATGGCCTATCGCGCCAGGTGCGTCCGCTCACAAGATGCAGTTTCAGCCCACTGAATGACCGGGATGGGCGCTGAGCGATCATTCGGCTGCCGACCCATACCAGCCGCTCGCACCATGCCGGACATTTCTCAAAAGCAGCCATACGGCACGCCCGTACGTTCGATCCTCCGTAATCATCCATCACGACTACGTGAGTTTTTGGCATACAAAATTTCACGTACGGCAACGCAGCAGGGACCCAGCTCTGTCGGGCTCGCTGCAGCGAAATTTGGGAACACAAAAGATGGACGCTAACCGACGCGCATTCCTAGGAACCGCCGCCCTTGGAGCCGGTGGCCTAGTGGCGCTGACGCAGCAGGCTGCTGCAGTGACCACGGATCACGGCGCGCCGGGCGCGGGCGGCTTCGGCCGTGACGTTCAGCAGCTCCCCCCGGGCGCGCAGGTCGCCTACCACGACCCTAAGGATGTCGGCGCCATGCCCGATTTCCATTTCTCCCTCGACGGCAACGTCCCGAAAATCACGTCGGGCGGCTGGGCCAAGGAAGCGACCGTTCACCAGTTCCCCATCAGCAAGGGGATCGCGGGCGTCCATATGTTCCTTGATCCCGGCGCTTCGCGCGAGCTGCACTGGCACGCCATCGCCGCCGAGTGGGCCTACGTGATTGACGGCCGCTGCCAGACGGTTGTGCTCGATCCGTCGGGGGCGAGCGAGATCAACAATTACGAGCCAGGCGACCTCTGGTTCTTCCCGAAGGGCCACGGCCACTCGATCCAGACGATCGGCGACAAGCCCTGCCACTTCATCCTGTCGTTCGACAACGGCGCCTTCTCGGAGCACGGCACCTTCTCGATCACCGACTGGGTCGACGTGTCCCCGAAGGACATGCTGGCGGAGAATTTTGGACTTCCGAAGGAAGCGCTCAACGCCTTCCCGAAGGGCGAGGCCTACATCCAAGCCGGACCGGTCATTCCGCTCTCCCAGGCGCTCGATGCACCCTGGCCGAAGGAATCCACCCACAAGTTCCGGCTCCTGAAGGACCCACGCGCCGTGCGCGAGTTCGACGGGGGGACCTTCCGTCTTGCGACCGTCGACGAGTGGCCGGTTTCCAAGTCGATGTCGGGCGGCGTCATGACGATCCGGCCCGGCCAGATGCGCAAGTTCCACTGGAACGTGAATGCCAACGAGTGGCATTTCTACCTAAAGGGTAAGGGCCAAGTGGCGCTATTCGGCTCGGGCGGTCGCGGCAAGGTCGCAGAGTTCAATCCGGGCGATGTGGCCTACATCCCGATGGGATTCGGCCACGCGATCAAGAATGTCGGTGACGAGGATCTGGAGATCATCCAGACCTGGGACAATGGCAAGTTCGAGGAGATCGACCTCGATGCTTGGATCAAGGCCAGCCCGAACTATCTCGTGTCCAACAACTTCGTCGGCGTACCGGCCGAGACGATCACGAAGCTAAAGCAAGGCTAATCGAAATTCTATTATCGACTAGAAGGGTGAGGTTCTTCTGTAGGGCCTCACCCTCCATGAACTAAGACAACCTGCTGTACTGCCTCATGGTATAAGACCTCTGATTATACCGCTTAGCCGCCCGAAAGCAGACCGGCAGAAATCCACCTTGAACAGCCATTGCGGTTCCGATCCATCGCAGAAGCTCGATGAGGCGGAGTCGTACCGCTGAATCAGATGGTTCGTCGTCCGCCCGCCTCGGTGCAGGGATCGTCCGAGGGCAGACAGCGTCGCTGCGGTTTATTTGGCCTGGTTCATCGTCCGAACCATCACGTCATCGCGCGCGCAAGAGCCGCCTCATCGAACGCAGCCTCGCTTGGCTGCGATCGTGGGTGTATCGGTCATCGAGCGGGCTCACGACCGCTTCCAAAAAAATTACCAACCGTTCTAGACGACCGGTCTAATTTGGGCTATATGCCTCTCATGGCACGCGAGAGTGACAACATCGCCGTCCGGCAGGGCATCCTGGACACCGCATCGTGGGTGCAAAGGGATTCTCGGGCGTCGGGATCAACGAGACTCTAATCGCGGCTCAGGTCCCGAAGGGGGCGTTCGACCACTATTTCGGTTCGAGGGAGGCGCTCGGCGAGGCGATTCTGGCCGACCACCTCGCTGAACCTGCCTTGAAATACGCAGAACGATTGATGAATTACTGGCGCAAGTGGCAATCAACACAAGGCGGTATCGACTATCAACGCAAGTGCCTACCGGTAAAGCTCGCTAACGGCTTGCTGATGACCAGCCAAAACCCGGCCTCCTCCGGACCGGCGGCCGAGCGTCTGCTCGAACGGCTTGCGAACCGGTGAGGGCCGGAGGCGTAGTGCCATCGGAGACGCGGCTGTCCCTCGGCGCAGCCATCGAACGCCCTTCTAGAACCGACCACTGAACGGCTGCATCGAGCGGGGCACCGAAACCGTCGCAGCGCCCCGCTGCCAAGAGGCTCTCTCGCATCAGACCCACGGCACGCGCCGACGAAGGTCCGGCCGGATCCGAGTCCTGGGACTCACGCGGGCAGCCCCATCAACGCAGAGAGGCACTCCCATGTCTGACGCCTTAGAGACCTTCAGAGGATTGCAACGGGTCTACGATTTTCCGGCGCGCTCCGGGACCGTGCAGACGCTGGTGCCGCGTGTGAAGCTGTTTTGGTCGACGGAGAAAACCGAGAGGACGCCCACGCTCCCGAACCAAAGCATCGTCATCATGATCAGCGGCCGGAAGACGGCGCATCTCGACGGCGCGCGGATCAACTACGACCAGGACAACTACCTCGTGGTCAGCATGCCGGTCCCGTTCGAGTGCGCCAGCGATGCCACCGAGCGTGACCCCTTGCTCGGGATGTCCATCGACATCGACCTCCCGGCTCTCAACCGGTTCGCGGACATACCAGGCGCGGTGTCCCCGCCGGCGACGGAGGAGCCGACATTTCTGCCGCCGGGCCTGCAACCGGCACCGGTCGACACGGCGCTATCGGACGCCGTCCGACGTCTCGTTCGCATGCTTCGCTCACCGAGCGACACGCTGGCGCTCGGCGCCTCGACCGCCGACGAGATCGTGTACCATGCGCTGAAGGGTACGCATGGGGCCGCCCTCTTGGCCCTGACGAGGCCGGCAAGTCAGCACGCACGCATCGCCCGCGCAATCTCGCGGATCCATCGGGGTCCCGCCAGAACGCTCGCGGTGGATGAGCTTGCGACCGTCGCAGGCATGAGCGTCAGGAGTTTCCATCGCGCGTTCAAGGCGGCGACCCGCAAAACCCCGCTGCAATACATCAAAATCGTCCGACTGAGCATGGCGATGAGCTTGCTTCAATCTGAGACGCGCGATGTCAGTGCGGTCGCGCGACAGGTCGGCTACGAGAGTGGCTCGCAATTCAGCCGCGAATTCAAACGTCATTTTCACGTAACCCCGACGGATGTCAAAGCGCGGCGGCAATCCTGACGCGCCGCGGTTACTTCTACCCGCCCGCATGCCGATTGATTTTGGCAGGATCCGGCTTTAATTTGGCAGGAACAGGCAAAACTGAAGCGTGGCGTTGGTTATAGTGATCCGCGAACGGTTCAGGATGCTCTGCCGCGGGTCTCCGGCAAGCCCTTGAGCCGCGGTGGGAGGTCCCCGGTGATCTCGTTCTCGGTCAACAACGTCGACGTCCAGGTCGATGCGCCCGGCGACACGCCCCTGCTCTGGATCCTGCGGGACTGGCTGAACCTGACGGGCACCAAGTTCGGGTGCGGCGTGGCGCAGTGCGGGGCCTGCACCGTCCACGTCGACGGCCAGGCGCGGCGTTCCTGCGTCACCCCGGTGGCGAGCGTCGCCGGCTCGGCTGTCACGACAATTGAAGGCCTTGCCGCCACTGTGGGCGATGGGCGTGAACTCCACCCCCTCCAGGCCGCCTGGATCGAGGCTCAGGCCCCGCAATGCGGGTATTGCCAATCGGGCCAGCTGATGCAGGCCGCGGCACTTCTGGGTGACAATCCCGATCCGTCCGACGACGACATCAGGAACGGCATGGCCGCCAACCTGTGCCGCTGCATGGCGTACATACGCATCAAGAAGGCGATCAAGCTGGCCGTCCGGGCCCAGAACGGGGGGCGGAAATGATAGGGGTCGACGTCACCCGACGATGGTTCCTCGCATCCTTGGGAAGCGCAGCCGTCGCGACAGGCTTCCTCCCGGCGGGCGCGCAAGCCGGCCCCTTGTTCGGCGGTGTCTCGTCCGGGGGCTACGATCCTACGATCTGGTACGAGATCGTCGGTGACGGGCGCATCCTGGTTCACGTCACCCGGGCGGAGATGGGCCAGCACATCGGCACCGCCCTCGCGCGCGTCGTCGCCGAGGAGCTTGAGGCGAACTGGGACCATGTCGAAGTCGTCCACGTCGACACGGATCCGCGCTGGGGCGTCATGATCACGGGCGGCTCCTGGTCCGTGCACAAGAGCTTCGACCAGCTGAGCCGGGCCGGAGCCGCCGGCCGCATCGCGCTGCTGGAGGCCGGCGCGAGGATGCTCGGGGCACCCCTGAACGAGTGCGTCGCCCGCGACAGCGAGGTCCGGCACGGCACGCGTGCGGTCAGCTACGCCACCATCGTCTCCTCCGGCAGGGTCACCCGCCAGTTCACGGAGGAGGACCTCAAGGCGATAACCTTGAAGCCGGCATCGGAGCGCCGGTTCCTCAACCGAGACACCGTCGCACGCGATGTGCCGTCGAAGGTGAACGGCACCGCCGTCTATGGCATCGATCGAAAGGTCGACGGCATGGTGTTCGCGCGGCCCGTCCTGCCACCGACCCGCTACGGCAACAGCATCCTGAGCTGGGACGACACGGCCGCCCGCAAGCTTCCGGGCTATCTCCGAACCGTCGAGATCGTCGATCCGACGAAGACTTGCCAGGGCTGGCTCATCGCCGTCGCGGAGAGCTGGCCCATCGCGGCCAAGGCAGCCGATCTCATCGAGGTCAGGTACAAATCCGATGGCGGCGCGGCGAGCGACGCGCAGATGCTCGCGGAAGGTGCACGCCTCGTCGAAGAGCCGAATGCGGGCGGTGTCTTCTACCAGGAGGGTGACCCCCTCACACGGATCGCCGGCGCCGGTGCCGGCGAGGTCCACGAGGGCACATACCGTACGCACTCAGCCCTGCACATGCCTCTCGAACCGCTCAACGCCCTGGCCTGGCAGGACGGGAATACCTGGCGCGTGCACGCCGGCAACCAGTGGCAGTCGGTCACGCTGCCGCTCGTGGCCAAGGCGCTGGGGATCGATCAGGCCAACCTCGTGTTCGAGACCTCCTACCTCGGGGGCGGCTTCGGCCGGCGCCTGTACTGCGAGTACATCGTCCCGGCTGCGCTCACCGCGCAGATGATGAGCCGACCCGTCAAGCTGATCTTCGCGCGATCGGATGACACCAAGTTCGACCAGCCGCGCTCGCCGACCGTGCAGAGGGTGCGCTCGGTGACCAACGAGACGGGCGCGCTTCTCGCCTACGACCACGCTTGCGCGTCGGGATGGCCGACCGACTCGATCTCCCCGGAGCTTCTGGCGCCGAGCCTGGACGGCCAGGGGAAGATCGACCTGTTCGCCATCAACAGTGCCGACCACTGGTACGATACGGAGAGCCAGCGGATCCGGGCCATTCGCAACGCCCTCGTCCATGCGACGCTACTTCCCGGCTACCTCCGGTCGGTCTCATCCGGGTACACGACATGGGCGGTCGAGACGCATATCGATGAGCTCGCCCATAAGCTCGGTCGCGATCCCGCCGAGTACCGCCTTGCCCTCCTCGGTGGGACGGGCCGCAACGGAGGCGTTGCCCCGCACGCTGTTGGCGGGGCCAACCGCCTCCGGGCGGTTCTGCAGCGCGTCATGGAGAAGGCCGAGTGGTCCGGCCGGGAAGCGCTGCCGCCGGGCAGAGGGATGGGTCTCGCACTCGGTACCGGACAGGAGCGCGAGATGCCGACCTGGATCGCCACGGTGGCGCAGGTCTTCGTCGACGTCTCGAGCGGTGCGGTCACGGTCGAGAAGCTGACGTCCGTCGTCGATGCCGGCACGCTGGCCCATCCGGACGGTGCGTTGGCCCAGGTCGAGGGGAGCATGCTCTGGGGCCTGTCGCTCGCCCTGTTCGAGGGCACGGAGTACGAGAACGGCCTGCCCCGGGACCTCAACCTCGACACCTACACGCCTTTGCGCATGACCGACGTGCCCGAGCTCGACATCGAGTTTCTGCGCAACGACCACATGCCGGTTGGCCTGGGCGAGCCCGGGGTCATCTCCATTGCGCCTGCCATCGGGAACGCGATCTTCGCCGCCGTCGGGGCTCGCGTCCGCGACCTTCCCATCCGCCCAGAGGCGGTCCGCGCCGCGATGGGAGCCTGACCATGCGCGTCGTGATCCTGACGGCGGCCGCGGCCCTGTCCGCCACCGTGGCCCTCGCGGCCGGCGCCGAGCTGCGCCGCTCGGAGACCTTCGACGTGATCCCAGACAGGACCGAACGGTCCGTCGCCCTGTTTGAGGAGATGGCGAAGGTCATCACGCACCCGCGCTGCATGAACTGCCATCCCGCCGATAACATCCCCAGGCAGGGAGACGAGCGGCGCCTTCATCATCCCCCGATGGTTCGCGGCGACGAGGCCAGCTTCGGCCCCGCCGGCCTGCATTGCAATTCGTGCCACGGGTCTGAGAACGTGGCGGTCGTCGGCCACGACCGGGACATACCGGGCCATGATCCATGGCAGTTGGCACCAGCCAGCATGGCCTGGATCGGGCTGTCGGTGCCCGAGATCTGCGTACAGCTCAAGGACCCGGCCCGGAACGGCAACCGCTCGCTGGCGGACATCCATACGCATCTCGCGACTGACGGTCTGGTCGGCTGGGGCTGGCACCCCGGCAAGGGTCGAGAACCGGCCCCCGGGACCCAGGAGATCCTCGGCGAACTGACGCAGGCGTGGATCGAGACCGGTGCTGCCTGCCCGAAGTAGCAACCCGATACGGGACGCCTCCATGACAGCGAACATTGCCGGTCGGACGCGTCGGTCGATTGGCTGCCGGGGAGGGAACGGCCAGCCGGCCTCCAGCTTAGCTCATGCCGACGCGAAGATCTCGCGCGGGACCATGACCGGTCATAGCGCCTGGAACCCCGTCAAAGTCCCGCGGACCGCCATCGGACAGGGAGAACGCACATGCCGACCTATGCCATCACGACCGCGAAGGACATCACGCCCGAGCAGCGCGCTCGGATCGTCGAGAGCGTTACCGCCATCCACGCGGTCGAGGCGACCGCGCCGCGCTACTTCGTGCAGGTCATCTTCCACAGGGTCGAGCCCGGGGCGATGTTCATCGGCGGCGCGCCGGCCTCACCCGACCACGTCTGGGTACGCGCCGACATCCGGGCGGGACGGACCCGGGAGCAGAAGGCCAGGATGCTCACGCGCATCATGCAGGAGACCGGCGCGATCCTCGCCGTCTCGGATCAGGACGTCTGGGTCTACATCTCGGACATCCCGGCCATCGGCGTCCTGGAGTTCGGCACCGTGCTGCCGGAGCCGGGTGAGGAGGAGCAGTGGCTCGCATCCCTGCCCAGCGCCCTGCGCGAAAAGCTCAGGCAGGCGGCCTGACGCCCGATCCGGTCCGGCGCGGTCGGCCTCAAGCCGGCAGCAGGCCCGAAGCGCGATAACGCTCGATCGGCGTGTCGAACAGCGCGCTGTCGGCGCGGCTCCTCGCCAACAGCCGGGCGCCGGAAATCGCGGCGAAGATGGCCGGCGCCCGCGCTTCGCTGTCCTTGGGATCGACCAGCTTGGCGTTAACCAGCGCTTTGCCGATCCACGCGATGTTGACGTCGGCGAAGGCCCGCGCCTCCCGCTGCACGACGTCCGGCAGGGTGGCGTACTCCGCCGACATGACGCTGCACAGGCAGAGCCTGTTGCCGTCGGCGAGCGACCTCCGGAAGGTGTTGGGGTAGCGTTGCAGGCTGCGGACCGGGTCACCGGTCTCGGCCAGGATGGCGTCGAGCTCGGCCGCCGTATCCTGCCAGTATCGCCGCGCGACCGCCGCGCCGAGATCAGCCTTGCTGGCGAAGTGGTGGTCGATGCTCGCCGCCTTGATGCCGACGTCAGCCGCGAGATCGCGGCAGCTCAAGCCCCCGTAACCGTGCGCCTGAGCCGTCCTCCGTGCGGCGCCCAAATCCTATCCTTGGAACTCACGCTCATCACTGCCTCACACGGCCAAACGAAAGCTTACCGATCGTCAGTTCGGCATTGAAAGCCGAAAAGTTGAGACCTGCCCCTGAGCGACCTAACGACAGATAGGCACGCCACTTGCCCCAGAATATCGTCTTCTCCGACGCCACCGGACTGGCCGAGCTGATCCGGACCAAGGAACTCTCGCCGGTGGAGGTCGTGAGGGCGCATCTCGACCGCATCGAAGCCGTCGACCCCAAGGTCAATGCCATCGTCACCGTCGCCGAGGGGGCGTTGGCCGCCGCGCGGGAGGCCGAGGCGGTGGTCATGGCGGGCGGGGAACTCGGGCCGCTTCACGGCGTGCCCTTCACCGTCAAGGATTCCATCGACACGGCGGGCGTGCTCACGCAGCGCGGCTCGCCCATCTTCAGAGGCCGGATACCGGATGCCGACGCCACCAGCGTCGCCCGCATGAAGAAGGCCGGCGGCATCCTGCTGGCCAAGACCAACCTCCCCGAATTCTCCTACTGGATCGAGAGCGACAACCTGCTCTCCGGCCGGTCGAACAACCCGTGGGACCTGACCCGCACGCCCGGCGGGTCGAGCGGTGGCGAGTCCGCGGCCATCGCGGCGGGCATGTCGCCGCTGGGTCTCGGCACCGACCTCGCCATCTCGATCCGGGGCCCGGCCGCGCAGACCGGCATCGTCTCGCTGAAGGCCACCCACGGCCGTGTGCCGATGACCGGCATCTGGCCGCGCGTACCGCGCCGGTTCTGGCATGTCGGCCCGATGGCGCGCTCGATCCGCGACCTCGCGCTCGCCTTCGCGCAGCTCGCCGGTCCCGACGGCCTCGACGCCTTCGCGTCGAGCGCCGTCCCGTTCGACGCGGGCATGGGCGGCGCGCCGGACCGCATGCTCAGGGTCGGCTGGATGGTCGGTCCGGGCTTCGGCCCGATCGACGTGGAGGTCGCCGCGACCGTGCGCGCGGCGGCCGAGGCCCTCGGGGATGCGGGCCACCGCGTCGAAGAGGTGCGCATCCCGGCTCTGGAGCGCGACTTCGCCCTCGACGTGTTCGACAAGCTCCACGTCATGGAGATGAAGCCCGCCTTCCGGGAGGCGACCGCCGGGCATGAGGACCAGATGTACAAGATGGCCAAGACCATGCTGTCGCTGCCCGACACGTCGATGGAGGCGTACATCGCGGCCGAGCAGGCGGCGGAGCGGCTCCGGGACGGCTATGCCGCTTACTTCCAGGACCACGACGTCCTCCTGACCCCGGTGCTGCCGGTCCCGGCGCACAAGCACGGCATCGACGAGCTCGTGGTCAACGGCGAGACGGTGGACCTGACCTACCTCCAGGGCGCGACCGTGCCGTTGAACGTGACAGGCCTGCCGGGTCTGTCGATGCGCTTCGGGACGAGCCGCGAGGGGCTGCCGATCAACGTGCAGCTGTTGGGGAGCTGGCAGGCCGAGGCGACGATCTTGCACGTCGCTGCTTTATTGGAAGGCAAGAGTCCAGTTCGAGATCTGCACCCGACCCTTTGACGCCGTGAGCAGCTTGTCGGTGAAATACCGATCCCAAAGAGCCATGCTCGTTTAATCTTAACCCTCAAAATGGAGATCACCATGCCATTTGCGCGCATCGATCTAATCAGAGGAAAATCCACCGCGTATCGCGCCGCCGTGGCCGACATTGTCTACAGTGGCATTGTCGAAGTACTAAAAGCCCCAGATGGCGATCGATTCATTGTCATCAACGAGCACGACCCCGAAAATCTGATCTACGATCCGACATTCCTCGGCTCCAGCCGCTCCGCGGATTTCATCCTGATCCAGGTCACCAGCACCGTCGGCAACGACCAAGCTTCGAAGCGCGCCTTCTACCGGTTCGTCGCCGACGAACTCGGGAGCAAACTGTCCGTTCGCCCGGACGATATTATGATCAACATGGTGTTCGTTGCCCGTGAAGACTGGTCGTTTGGCAAGGGCGAACCTTGGTTATAACTTGTCTTTGTTTTGAATATTCCAGACAAGAGCTGACCGCCGCTTTCGCAACCTGCCCTCGGCAGCTCTGACCCTATCGTCTCGACACGCCAGGGCAGCGATCAGAGGTGAGCCCATTCTCCCTGGGGCTCATCGATGGATGGCTCTTCGACGTGAGCTCGCAGAGACGTATCTCATGCCTTCCAATGGCTCCGTCGCTGTCGCCATCGCGGCGGTCATTCTCACCACATCCCCAGCACTGCGCGAGGCACCGCTGCGTGTTCGCGGCACCATCGATGCGATCAAGCTCGGCCGCTGCGTCGGCAGCACCGGACGACAGCCTTGAGTCAGAGCGTAACCCACTCGTGAACCCCGAGAGGCCACACCGCCTCGGCCGTTTTCGTCCACGCGCGAAGGCTTTTCGGCCCTGCGGAACGCATGAGCACATGGCCCTGGGGGAGTGGGATGCAATCGAGACGCGCCCGACAACGGAATTCGGACGCGCCCGGGTATAAAGGTGCTAGGGTTCCACGAGCCGTCGTCGCGAAGCGACGGCTCGGCGTCCCGGAGACCCATCGATGAGCCGTTCCAGACCGGCGGCCGCCTTTAGGATCGCTTTGCCGAGACGAGCAGGAACGTCACCGCTGTGACGATGCTTCCGCTGCCCGACGCGCCCGGTTCGACCGCAGCGGGTAGCTTCGCGCGCCGGCTTGCCTGGGGCGTCCGGACCGCCGGGTTCCTCGGTATCCTGACCGGATCCGCGGTTCTGTGCGGCTATACCTTCCATCTGCTGGTGCTCACGCGGCTCCTTCCCGACCTGCAGGCGATGTCCGTGCTGACCGCCGGCGGACTCGGCCTGCTTGGCGCCGCGCTCGTGGTCGAGACCTTCGGACGCCGCCGACTGGCACGCGCCATCGGCGGCTTCGTCTCGTTGACGGCATTGGCGGTCCTCGCGAGCTATGCCCTCGCAGGAGGCGACATCATCAACCGCCCCTTGGCGCAGGGACTGTTCGGCTATGACCCGGACCTCGCCGGCCGGACGTCCATCGCGACGGCGGCCGGATTGCTCTTGGTCGCCGCCAGCCTCCAGTTCGATGGACGCCTCGACATTCGGGGCGTGAGCCTCAGCAACGCCTGTGCGGTGATCGGCGCCGGCATCGGCGGCCTGGCGCTCGTCGGCTACGCCTACGGCGTGCAGGACCTCTATGCCCTCAGCCCCTTCAGCACCATGGCCCTGCACACCGCAGCCGGTTTGTTCCTGCTCGGACTCGCCGCCGTGGTCGCGCGTGCCGACCGAGGCTGGGGCGCCGTGATCGCCTCCGACCTCGCGGGCGGTGGCGCGACCCGGCGCCAACTCGGCCTGACGCTGCTCATCCCCGTGGCCGGCGCCGTGCTGCTGCGTACAACCGATGCCCGGCACGTCGGGCCCGGCATGGCGATGGCGCTCCTCGTCTCGCTGACGGTCATCTGCCTGGGCCTGATGGTCCTGCGCGACGGGCGTATCCAGGACGAACTCGACCGGGAGCGCCGGTCCCGCAACGCGGTGCTGTCGCATGCGAGCGCGGAGCTTGAACGCGACCTCGCCATGCGCGCCGCCGCCCTGGATGCGGCGACGCGCGAGCGCATGCAGGCGGAGGACGCCCTGCGTCAGGCCCAGAAGATGGAGGCCATCGGGCAATTGACCGGCGGCGTTGCGCACGACTTCAACAACCTTCTCACCGTGATCCGTTCGTCGAGCGAGCTCCTGCGCCGCCCGAACCTGCCCGAGGACCGGCGACAGCGCTACGTCGAGGCCATCGCCGACACCGCCGCCCGCGCCGCCAAGCTCACGGGACAGCTCCTGGCCTTCGCGCGGCGCCAGGCCCTCAAGCCCGAGGTGTTCGACGTCGGGCAGAGCGTGACCGCCATCGCCGACATGATCGGCTCGCTCACCGGCGCCCGCATCCGGATCACCACCCGGGTACCCGACGAGCCCTGCTTCATCGACGCGGATCCCAGCCAGTTCGACACCGCTATCGTCAACCTGGCGGTGAACGCCCGGGACGCGATGGCGGGAGAGGGGGAGCTGGCGGTCACGGTCGTGACGGGCGTGGCGGAGGGAATTGCGAGCCGCGGCTTCGTGACGGTCGCGATCACGGACACGGGCTGCGGGATCATCCCAGCCGACCTGGAGCGGATCTTCGAGCCGTTCTTCACCACCAAGGGTGTCGGCCACGGCACCGGGCTCGGGCTCAGCCAGGTGTTCGGCTTCGCCAAGCAGTCGGGTGGGGAGATTCGTGTCGCGAGCACAGTCGGCCAGGGCACGACCTTCACGCTGTCCCTGCCGCGCGTGGCGGGGATGAGCCGGGCCGGCGTCGTCGACAGCGAGCCGGAACCGCTGGTGGATGGCCACGGCACAAGCGTGCTCGTGGTGGAGGACAACGTCGACGTCGGCACCTTCGCCACGCAGGCCCTGACCGAGCTCGGCTACGGCACGGTCTGGGCGGCCGACGCCGAGGCGGCGCTCGCCGAACTCGCCCGGAGCGCCGCCCGCTTCGACGTGGTGTTCTCCGACGTCGTGATGCCCGGCATGGACGGGATCGCGCTCGGTCAGGAGATCCGGCGTCTGTACCACGACCTACCGGTGGTACTGACCTCAGGCTACAGCCATGTCCTCGCCCAGAATGGCACCTACGGCTTCGAGCTCCTGCACAAGCCGTACTCCGTGGACCAGCTCTCCCGTGTCCTGCGCAAGGCCGCGACCTGGCGCCGGCGCAAGCGCATGCTGGCCGGCTGATCGATCGGCACGGATCGGCAACTCCTCCGACCCGCGGATATCGACCTCGTTCCCCCGGGAGCGGTATTCGCGGGCGGCGGCGGAGGCGGGGCGACGGGCGGGCATGATCGGGCCGAGCGGCCGATGCGCGGCCGACCCTGTCCACAACGCGAACAAGCCCCGGGCGAGGGCCGGCGGAAGGCCGGCAGGGACCTCGAACCGTGCCTTCAGGTAGCCGTGCGCCTTGGCGTGGACGGCCCCGTGGGCGTAGCCGGAATCGGCATGCGTCTTCCCCTGGATCGAGAGCATGGCCGCGGTCAGGCCCTGCCGGACCTCCTCTTCGTCCGCCGGAATGGTTTCGAAGGACGGGTCGAACCGAAGCGGGGCAGGCTGTGTCATGCCCTCAAACGGGGGGGGGCGACTCGGGGATGTTGCCCGACCGGTCGCGAGATGCACGATCGCGAATCCATCGACGGGAAACCTTCCCGCGCGAACTCCATTTCACCCCCGTGACCCGTGAGGCCCAGGGCGATGCGCCCCACGCCCTCGTCGTCGACGACGCCCTGATCCTGATGGGTGCGACCAGCATCCTTGAGGATGCGGGGTTCCGGGTGCTGGAGGCGATGAGCATCGCCCAGGCCGTGGTGGTCCTCGAACGCAATCACGAGGCGGTGCAATTGCTGTTCACCGACGTGCCCATGCCGGGGGATGGGGACGGCTTCGCGTTGGCCCGGCAGACCGCGGAGCGATGGCCGCACATCGCGGGCGCTTCGGGCGAGGCCTGGACCCGGCGACCTGCCCGAGTGGGTGACGTTCATCGGCAAGCCGTTCGGCGCCGAGATCGTCCGGCACCCTGTCCGTAAGACCTGGCCCGACGCGAAGCACCCCGAGCCCTTGAGGACATGGACGCCGGGCGCCGACGGGTGGGACATCCGCGGCATCCCATCGCTTCCGGGCAGTTTCGTTCCGGGAGCGCTGGGTCCCGAACCTCCGCGAGCATCGGGGTGGCTTGAAGCATCCGCGGTGCTGTCGAGCGCTACGCCGCCCGGGCGGTGACCTTCTCGAAGGTGCCCGTCGCGACCTGCTCTTCGAGCTGCGCCTTGAAGTCCGCGATGCCAAGGACCTGGACGGGATTGCCCGCGTCGTCGAGGAACTCGTAAAGCGCATCCTCGATGTTGCGGTTGCTGAAGAACACGATGGCGTCCTCGTCGCCGCCGCCCTCCGTGTGCGGTTCGCCGTTCGCCACGCCCGAGACGTAGCTGCCCGTCGGACGGATCTCCTTCAGGGACCCGTCCTGTCGATAGAACCTGAGTTCGCCCTGCATGACGAGCGTGACGTAGGGGCTCTTATGGCGATGCAGCATCACGCGCTGGTTCGCGGCGAACTTAAACACGACGTCGACGATGCGGTTCTCCTCGTCGACCTTGTAGACGAAGAAGGCGATGTGCGGCAGCCAGTCGAGGGTCCGCCAAGTGATGTTGGTCTCGTCGAAGGTGTGTTCGGACATCTCGTTTCCTTCCGTTCCCCCATCCCGCCTCTCTTGGCGGATGCGCGGTCTTCCGCTGCATCGGATGGTTCGACGTGAGGGCAACGCCCTCCACGACGATTCGGTACGACCCGGTCCGTCCAATTCGTCGTGAGGCGGGTCCGCCGCGCGATCCGGAGCCGCTCCGTGGCCTCACGGTCGTGTCAGCGCCTCCCGTTCCGCGTCGGGATGGTTCCGCGCGATGACGGTGCAGATCTCGATCTGCCGGCTGTCTTGGGCCGTGACCTGATCGTCTGGGCCGCGGCGCCACGCGAGATCGCGACGCGCCGGCTCAAGATCGAGAGCACGGTTAGGGACCTCCGCATCGATGTCGAGGATGCGCTAACGCTTACGGACGGGACTGAGATTTGAGCCCTCGGCTCTTCGGCTTCCGCGTCGAGGGACTTCAAACCAGCCGGACAGCACTGCGTCCATCCCGATTATGCGGCAGCCGTCAGCGGCATCTCGGAAGCGGACAGCCTGCAAAGGTCGATCAAAAGCCCGGTCGATAGGCGAGAACCGAGCGTTCGACGATGCAGGCGGAGCTTCAGCGACGGGCCGATGATGGTGGAACGGATGTCTCGACGCGGCCGAGGAAGTCGCGGGTGAGCCGGGCGACCTCGTCCGTCGCCTCGTCCAGGGCGAAGTGCCCGGCCTCGAGGATGTGCAGCTCCGCCTTCGGCATGTCGCGCAGGTAGGCGTCCGCGCCCGGCACGATGAAGGAGGGATCGTGGCGGCCCCACAGCACGAGCGTCGGCAGCGGATGGCCACGCATCCAGGCCTGCCAAGCCGAGTAGGCGGCGACGTTGGTGCGGTAGTCGTAGAGCAGCGCCGCCTGGATCTCCCGCTCGCCCGGCCGTGCGAGGATGGCGTACTCGTCCGTCCAGGTGTCGGGATTGTACCGCTCGCTGTTGGGGCTGGTGCCGAGGTGGCGCTGCCTGGCGCTCTCCAGCGCGGTGAAGGCGTCGACCTGCTCGGGATGCGCCGCCGGGTCTGCCCAGTACCGGGCGATGCCCTGCCACTTGGCACCCAGGCCCTCCGCATAGGCGTTGGCGTTCTGGACGATCAGCGCGCTCACCCTTTCGGGATGGGCCAGCGCCATGCGGAAGCCGACCGGGCCGCCGTAATCCTGCATGACCAGCGTGTACCGCTCAATCCCGAGATGGGCGACCAACGCCTCCATGGTCCGAGCGAGGTTGTCGAAGGTGTAGGTGTACTGCGCGGGGGACGGCGCATCGCTCTGACCGAAGCCCGGGTAGTCGGGGGCGATGAGGTGGTAGCGGTCGGCGAGCAGCGGCAGCAGCGGATCCCACTGCCGGGACGACGACGGGTAGCCGTGCAGCAGCAGGACCGTGGGCGCGTCCCGCGGGCCGGCCTCGCGGTAGAAGATGCCCACGCCGTTGATCGCGACCCGATGATAGGTCGTCGTGGCCGAGACCGAGGGAAGCGGGTGCGGCGTCCCGTGCCCGACCGTCAGGGCAGTCGCTGCGGCCAGGAGAGTCCGTGTCGGCATGGTCCCGCTCCTTCAGAGGTAAGATGGGATGCTGCGGTCGAGAGAACCAGCGCGGGCGGCCTGGGCCGGCACGATGTGGCGCGCAGCCCCTGCCCACCGGGCCCGTCCTCGCTGGAGGGCCTGGATATGCTTTCGGCTCAGGCACTCAGGAAGCCGGCGATAGCCCCCGCGATGGTCGCAGCATGGGTCTCCAGGGCGAAGTGCCCCGTGTCGAGGAAACGCACCTGCGCATCCGGCAGGTCGCGCCGGAACGCCTCCGCCCCGGCGGGCAGGAAGAAGGGATCGTTCCTTCCCCAGATCGCCAGCAGCTTCGGCCGGTGTTCCCGGAAATAGGCCTGGAAGGCGGGGTAGAGCGCCACGTTGCTGGCATAGTCGCCGAACAGGTCGAGCTGGATCTCGTCGACCTCGGGCCGCTGGATGTACCACGCGTCGAGGGCACTCCCGTCGGGCGAGACCAGCGACGTATCCGGCACGCCGTGCTCGTATTGCCAGCGGATCGAGGCCGGGGTGAGCAGCTCGCGCAGCGCCTGGCGGTTGGCGTCGCTCGGGTCCCGCCAGTAGCGCTGGATCGGGTTCCAGCCCGCGCTCAGCCCCTCCTCGTAGGCGTTGCCGTTCTGCGAGATGATGGCCGTCACCCGCTCCGGATGCGCCAGGGCCACCCGGAAGCCGGTGGGCGCGCCGTAGTCGAAGACGTAGAGCGCGTAGGTCTCCAGCCCGATCACCTCGGTGAAGCGGCCGATCACTTTCGCCAGCGCATCGAAGCTGTAGGTGAAGGCGTCGCGCGGCTTGATCTCCGACAGGCCAAAACCCGGCAGGTCGGGGGCGACGAGGTGGAACCGGTCCGCCAGGAGCGGGATCAGGTCGCGGAACATGTGGCCGGACGAGGGGAAGCCATGCAGCAGCAGAAGCGCCGGCTTCGCGGGGTCTCCGGCCTCCCGGTAGAAGATTGTGAAGCCGTCGACATCGGCGGTGCGGTAACGGATCTGGGTCATCGGACTCTCCGTGAGATCGGGTGCTGACGGCTCAGGCCTGCGCCGCCATGCTCCGCGCCACGTCGGCGGCGCTGATGCCCTCCAGGGCCAGGCCGTAGCCGGTGCCCTCCTCGACGAGCCGGCGCAGGCGCTGCGTGAGCGCGATCCGGGTGTAGCGGCCGGTGAGCGGCGGCAGAGCGGCGATGCCGTCCGCGATCTCGTGCGCCCGCGCCAGCAACTGGTCCCGCGGCACGATCTCGTTAACCGCGCCCCAATCCTTGGCAGTCTGCGCGTCCAGCACCTGCCGCGTCAGCAGGAAGTACCGGCCGCGGATCGAGCCGATCACTTCGGGCCACAGGATGTGCACGCCGTCGCCCGGCACGATGCCGAACTCGAAGTGGGGCTTGTCCTGGAACACCGTCTCGGGTGTCGCGAGCACGATGTCGGTGAGCAGCGCGTACTCGCTGTGCAGCAGGACCGGACCGTTCAGCGCGGCGATCATCGGCACCTCGATGTCGAGGATGTTGCCGAGCACCTTGCGACCCTCCCGCAGGATCTTGTCGTAGCCCTGCGGCGTGAAGAAGTCGAAGCCCTCCGGGCTGATCGCGTCCATGAACGCGTCGCCCGCTCCGGTCAGGATCACCGCCCGGTTGCCGCGGTCCTCGCCGATGGCGTGGAACAGGTCGACGAACTGCTCGTGGGTGTGCCCGTTGAAGACGAGCTTGCCGCCCTCGGTGTGGAGCATGACCTCCAGAACGCCGTTCGGCTTGCGGGTCAGGCGGGCGTTGGGGAAGGCGTCGCGGTAGGTCTCGAAACGGGCCATCGGTGCTGTCCTCGTGCTGGCCGGCCCCGTTCGGTCGGCGTGGGGACGAGTTAGCCAGTTCCGGCCGGCGACGGACGATGGCCCGAGGCGATAAGGGTTATGCCGGCGCGGAATGGGCCGCCCGGTTTTCGGCCAGGGCCGCCTCGACGAAGCCGGCGAAGAGCCGCGCCTTGGCACTGGCCATGCGGCCGGTGGGGAAGACCGCCCAGAGGTCGATCGTCGGCAGCGTCCAGGGCTCCAGCAGGCGCCGCACCCCGCCGCTCGCCAGTTCGGGGGCGAACATCCAGTCCGACGTGACGGTGAGGCCGATATCAGCCAGGACCGCGGCCCGCAGGCCCTCGGCCGCGCTCACCCGCACGCGGCCGTGCACCGCGACCGAGGCCTCGGCGCCGTCCCGGGTGAAGGACCAGGCATCGGGCTGCTGGCTGTAGATCACCGCCTCGTGCCCGGCGAGGTCCGCGGGACTGCGCGGCTCGCCCGCGCGGGCGAGATAGCCGGGGCTGGCGAGGACCGAGCGGCTGCCCGTTGCGATCTTGCGCGCGACGGCGGCCGAATCCGGCAGGGCGCCCATGCGCAGCGACAGGTCGATCCCCTCGCTGACGAGGTCGATCACCCGGTCGTCGAGGATGATCTCGATGTCGAGGTCCGGGTGCTCGGCGAGGAAGCGCGGCAGCATCGGCACCACGTGGAGCCGCGCGAAGGTGGTCGCCGCCGAGACGCGCAGCCGCCCCGAGAGCCCGGCGCCCGCGCCGCGGGCGGCGCGCTCGGCCTCGTCCGCCTCGGTGATGGCGGCCTGTGCCCGCTCGTAGAAGCGCAGGCCCGCCTCCGTGGGGCTCAGGCCGTGGGTGGAGCGGACGAGCAGGCTGACCTGCAGCCGGTTCTCCAGCTGCGCGATCGTCTTGGAGACGGCCGGCTGGCCGACGTGCAGGAGCCGCGCGGCGCCCGAGAAGGAGCCGGCCTCCACGACCCGCACGAAGGTGGCCATCGCCTGATACCGGTCCACGCCATTCCTCCCTGGAATGAGCGTTATCGCCTCGTGCTGCCTGCCCTGTCCATCGGGAGGGGCGCATCACTCCGGCCGTCGTCGCCGCATTGCCGCGATGATGTCTCGGGACACCGCGCCATGACCCTGCAATCCAAGCTCGACGCGTTCAAAGCCGATTTCGAGGCGGGCAAGCCCCCCTACAACGTCCCGCCCTCGGTGATCCGGACGATGCACCGGGCTACCGCGGAGCTGATCGCCTCCGGCGCCGCCACCCGTACGCTGAAGGCCGGCGACCGGGCGCCGAGCTTCACACTCACCGATCCGGAGGGGCAGCGCATCTCCTCCGCGGCCCTGCTGAAACGCGGGCCGCTCGTGATCAGCTTCTACCGCGGCGTGTGGTGCCCCTACTGCAACCTGGAGCTCCAGGCGCTTCAGGGGACGGTGCCGCTTTTCGAAAGCCTCGGGGCGGGCCTCATCGCCATCTCGCCGCAGACGGCGGCCAACAGCCGGAAGTCGGTCCGCCAGAACGCGCTCGGTTTCCCGATCCTGTCGGACCCGCACAATGCTGTCGCGGCGGCGTTCGGCCTGCGCTTCGCGCTGCCCGATGACCTGGTCGAGCTCTACCGGGGCCTGAGGAACGACCTGCCGGCGTTCAACGGCGACCCGAGCTGGACCCTGCCGATGCCGGGACGCTTCGTCGTCGGACAGGATGGCGTGATCCGCTACGCCGAGGTGAACCCGGACTACACCCGCCGCCCCGAGCCCGCGGACATGCTTCCGGCGCTCCGCCGCACTGCCTCCGTTCCCGCCTGATCGGACACGGCTTCCCGGCCGCGCAATCTCAAGGAGATCCAGGATGTCCCGAACCTTTCTCGTGACCGGTGCCAGCAAGGGCATTGGGCTGGCCCTCGCCCACCACCTCGCCGGCGCGGGCCACCACGTCGTCGGCCTCGCGCGCGGTGGCCTCGACGGTTTCCCCGGCACGCTCGTGCCGGTCGACCTCGCCGACGGTGCGGCGACCGACGCGGTCCTCGCCGAGCTCACCGGACGCTTCGCCTTCGACGGCGTGGTCAACAATGTCGGCCTCGTCCGGCCGCAGCGGCTCGGGGCGGTCGAGATCCCCGCGCTCGACGAGGTCCTGCGCGTCAACCTCCATCCGGCGCTTCAGGCCGTGCAGGCGACGCTGCCCGGCATGCGCCGACGCGGCTGGGGCCGGGTCGTCAACATTGCCAGCCTGACTGTCCTCGGCAGCGTCGAACGCACGGCCTACGCGGCCGCGAAAGCCGCGCTCGTCAGCTTCACCCGCTCCTGGGCGCTCGAACTCGCCACGACCGGGATCACCGTCAACGCGGTCGCGCCGGGGCCGACCGAGACCGAGCTGTTCCGGGCCAACAACCCGCCGGGCAGCGAGGGCGAGACGCGCTACCGCGCCGGGGTGCCGATGGGCCGCTTCGGCCGGCCGGAGGAGATCGCCGCCGTCATCGCGTTCCTGATGTCGGACGGGGCGGCGTTTATGACGGGGCAGACCCTCTACGTCGATGGCGGCGCCTCGATCGGCCGGGCGGCGCTGTAGCACCGGGACGCCGCTCAATGCGTCCCGGCGGCATCGAGATCGTTGTCGCCGCCGAGCAGCTGCAGGCACCATTCGGTGAAGGCACGGACCTTGGCGGCTCGATGGAGCGCGAGGAAGCGCGCCAGCTCCCGTGACAGGACCCAGCGCGAGAAGAACGGATCGACGTTCATCCTCAGGCGGCCTCGCACCGCCTGAACGCTGCCCGCAGCATCCAGTGCTGCGGCCTCGATCCCGTCGAGATGTGGACCGACTCGCTCCCAGAACCGCAGTCCCTCGTCGGTGAGCCGCAAGATCCACCGCTACTCCAGCTGCTCGACCCACAGCCGGCAAGGCAAGACCAGCTGCACCGGCCGATCGATCCGGATGGAAACCCTCGACGCGTTGGTCACAGACCACCCCGTGGCTGAGCTGTTGCACCCTGACCGGCTGCGGGCGAGGTTCGCCTCGCTGTGGTCGGTGCGGGCGGACAAGGCGATCCAGGTCGACGGGCGGGTGGCGGCACTGCGCCGTGAGAGCGCCGGGGCTGAGGAGAAGCTGAAGCGCCTGTACCGAATGATCGAGGAAGGGATGACCGATCTCGACGACAACCTGAGGGACCGTCTTGCAGCGCTGAAACGGGAGCGGGACCGCGCCGAAGCGGCGCTCGACCGGATCCACGTCAACGCGCGTCCGCGGGCGGAAATCGCTCCGGAGCTCATCGAACGAGTCGGCCGTCTGATGCACGAGGCCGTGACGACGGGAGAGATCCCGTTCCGGAAGGCTCGGCTTCAGGCGATCGTCGACCCGGCCGAGGTCGGGGCGGATGTCATCCGCATCGTCGGCGGAAAGACAGCCCTGGAAACTGCCAGCCTTGACGCAGGCTCAGCCGCGACACCCGGTGTTCGCGTTTCTGTAGAAAATGGCGCACCCGACACAATTCGAACGTGTGACCTTTGCCTTCGGAGGATTACCCTTGCATGTTTTCCGGTGATTACCCGAGACAGCCAATCGCCACCAAGGCACTGAACGCAATAGTTTTTACCCTTATAATGAGCGCTCCCATGATTACCGGGTATTGACGCAGATTGTTTCCGCATGCTTCCGCAAGGCCGGATGGCAGGCATGGCGAAGATCACGAAGCGCACGGTAGACGCGGCCGAACCCCGGGGACGCGACTACTTCCTGTGGTGCGATGAGCTGCCTGGCTTCGGCCTGCGAGTGTTCGCCTCCGGTCGCCGCAGCTACCTCGTACAGTATCGAGCGGCCGGACGGTCCCGCCGCGTCACGATCGGGCTGCACGGCGCACTGACTGCCGAGGAGGCCCGGCGTGAGGCCAAGGCATTGCTCGGCCAAGTCGCCCGAGGCGAGGACCCGGCGGAGGAGCGCGCGACACGCCGCGGCTCGATGACCGTAGCCGAGTTGTGCGACGCCTATCTCACCGCAGCCGACAAAGGCCTGATCATGGGGAAGGGCGGCCAAGCTAAGAAAGCCTCTACCCTGTACGTCGATAAGGGCCGGGTCGAGCGACACATCAAGCCGCTCCTGGGCCGCAGGCTGGTCGCTGAGCTGGCGGCCCCAGATATCCAGCGCTTTGTGCGAGATGTTCAGGCCGGAAAGACCGCTGGCGTGGTCAAGACCGGCTTCCGCGGCAAGGCGGTCGTCGAAGGTGGGTCCGGCACGGCTGCGCGCACGTTCGGGCTTCTCGGCGGCATCCTGAGTTATGCGGTCAGTGAGCAGATCATCGCTCTAAACCCGGCCGCAGGGGTGAGGCGCCCCGCAGACAAGAAGCGCAAGCGTCGGCTCACGCCTGAGGAGTATGGCTTGCTCGGCCAAGCGCTGGTCAAGATTGAAGAGGGCAGGGCGGAACGCTGGCAGGCTGTGGCCGGCAACCGGTTGCTGGCGCTGACCGGTTGCAGGCTCAGCGAGATTGTGAAGCTGTGGTGGTCCGAGATCGATCGGGCGGAACCCTGCCTGCGGCTGGAGGATACTAAGGAGGGCGCCTCCGTTCGACCGATCAGCCGAGCCGTCCTGTTGATCCTAGACGGTCTCCAGCGGGTACCTGGCTCGATCTACGTCCTGCCAACAGCGCGGCGAGGGCAGGGGCCTTTCGCCAGCCTCGACGATGCGCTGGAGCGCATCGTGAGCAAGGCTGGGCTAGAGGGCGTCACAGCGCATACCCTTCGGCATTCGTTCGCCTCGACGGCCGGCGATCTCGGCTACAGCGACTCGACGATCGGCGCGATGCTGGGTCATGCTGGTCATGGCATCACGTCGCGGTACATCCACCACCTCGACGCGGTTCTGCTCGCCGCAGCGGACCGAGTCGCGATGCAGATCGCTGGAGCGATGAGCGGCCCCTCACCAAAGTTGGGTCTCAAGGAAACGAGCTCTTGATCGCACATCCGATCTGCATCGCTTCCAGTCGAGATGCGAGCGGAATTGCGCGAGGCCGAACGAGCCGTGATGATATGGCCGCCCGGCCGGTGCAGTAGATGCTTTGGGCTCGACGCGACCGATGAAGAGCATGGACCGC
Organism: Methylobacterium sp. J-026; assembly: GCF_022829585.1. Lineage (GTDB taxonomy): Bacteria > Pseudomonadota > Alphaproteobacteria > Rhizobiales > Beijerinckiaceae > Methylobacterium. Next base: position 8,339 of record NZ_JAKSYC010000055.1, on the reverse strand, counting down.
TTCGAGGCGTATTGGGAACGTCTCTTGCAGTCTGATCCGACGCCACGCCGGCACGCCGCGTTCGGAGTTCGAAACCATGCTGCGACGAACCTTTCTCAGCGGCGCGGCGGCGGCCGGCACCCTGCCGTTCCTGCCGCCGCGCCCCGTGCACGCGCAGGGCAGCCGCGCCACCGTGCTGCGCTTCGTCCCGCAATCCGACCTGACCATCGTCGATCCGGTGACCACTACCGCTTACATCACCCGCCATCATGCCTTGATGGTGTTCGACCAGCTCTATGGGCTCGACGCGCAGCTCAAGCCGCAGCCGCAGATGGTCGAGGGCCACACTGTCGCGGATGACGGCCGGCTCTGGGGCTTCCGGCTTCGCGAGGGGCTGAAATTCCACGATGGCGAGCCGGTCCGAGGCCGCGACTGCATCGCGTCGATCCGGCGCTGGGCCCAGCGCGACAGCCTCGGCCAAGCGTTGATGGCCCGCACCGACGCCATGAGCGCGCCGGACGACCGCAGCTTCGTCATCCGGCTAAACCGGCCCTACGGGTTGATGCTCGAGACATTGGCTAAGCTCGGCCCGCCCGCCCTGGTGATCATGCCGGAGCGCCTCGCCGGCACCGATCCTGCGCAGCAGATCCCGGAGGTGATCGGGTCTGGACCGTTCCGGTTCAACACCAAGGAACGGCTGGTTGGTGCCCGGGTCGTCTACGACCGCAATCCGGATTACCGGCCGCGGGAGGACGGCGTCGTCTCCTGGGCCGCGGGGCCGAAGCGGGTCCATTTCGAGCGGGTCGAGTGGCAGGTGATGCCCGATCCCGGCACCGCCGCCGCGGCACTTCAGAACGGCGAGGTCGATTGGTGGGAGAACCCGATTAACGACCTGTTGCCAACGCTCCAGGGCAGCCCGCGGATCGTGACGCAACTCGCCGGCCGATTGGGCAATCTCGGCACCGCGGTGATGAACCACCTCTACCCGCCCTTCGACAAGCCGGCGGTCCGGCGGGTGCTACTCGAAGCTCTGTCGCAGGAAGACTTCATGGCCGCGGCGGGGGGCGATGACCCGAAGCTCTGGCGCACCGGCGTTGGCATCTTCACCCCGGAAACGCCGATGGCCAGCGAGGCGGGCCTCGACGTGCTGACGCGCAAGCGCGACCTAGCGCGCTCCAAGAAGGATCTGATCGCGGCGGGCTACAAGGGCGAGCGCGTGGTGCTGATGTCGGCAAGCGACAATCCCGTGTTGGGTGCGCTGGGCGCGGTGATGAACGATCTCCTCAAGCGCCTCGGCATGAACGTCCAATACGCCGTGTCGGATTGGGGGACCCTTGTGAGCCGCCGCGCCAGCAAGGCGCCCCCGGACCAGGGCGGCTGGAACATCTTCAATACCACCTGGACTGGGCTCGACATGACCAACCCGGTTGCCGAGCAGGTCCTGCGCTGCGGCGGCCAGAAGGGCTTCTTCGGCTGGCCCGATATCCCGCAGATCGAAGCCCTGCGCGAGGCCTGGATCGAGGCACCCGACGATGCCGCTCGCCAGAGGATCGCTCGCGATCTGCAGGGGGCGGCCATGACGCAGGTGCCGTTCTTGCCCACGGGGCAATACTTTTACCGGACCGCCTACCGGCGAGAGATCCGCGATATCGTCCAGGATCAGTTTGTCTTTTGGAACGCTCGCCGGGAAGGCTGATCCGGGTGTGGTGCCTCGAAGAGTGCGCGAGGGCGTTACCGGAAGCGTGATGGACGGGGCAGGGGAGCCGCGATAGCCCCCGGCATCGCGAAAGAAATCCCAAGCGTCGGCGACCTGCGCCGCAGGGCCGAAATCACGGACGACGAGATCCAGGCTGCAACGGATGCCTTTCTCAAGGACGAGGGCGCCAAGCCGTTCGCGTTCAGTCCGGCCACCGGATCGACGTGGCCAAGGCGATCGAGATGCACCCGTAGGCCAAGATGCTCCTGGCTAACAAGGCCACCACACCGGGCCTGCGCCGGACCATGGTCATGACCGGGGTCGTCGAAAGATTTCCGATCGAAGGTTGAGCGGTTCCGTTCCCTGTTGGCCGCTGCTCAGATCAGCCATCCGGATCCGGCCCACGATCATGGCAGCTGCCCGAGTTGCATAGGGAGAGGCCGACTGCTCAAAGAAGATGCCGTCCGAGGACGAGATGATCCAGCGGAAACACCCCCCGTACAAAGGACAAGGCTTCACCGCGAGCCTGTAGGTACGGGGCAAGGCGTCAGTCTCATTGATGCGGCAGAGCGATAGATGGTGGAGGGACTCCGACAGGAGCCCTCCCGATACTGAAGGTGAGCGTCTCACATGCGGTGCATCATCCGCTTCTTCATCATGTGACGGCGCATCATCCGCTTATGCATCATGCGCTTCTTCATCATCATTCGGTCGCCGTGCATCATACGGACCTGGGTGATGCCGGATTGGTCGGTCTGCATCCCGCTCGGGGTCATCGGGGTAGCCGAGGCGGAACCGGCGAAAGCGAAGCCGCCAAGCAGGACCGAAGCGGCAAGGGTAAGTTTCATCTTGTTCATATAAAATCTCCTATTATGAACGGACTTGGCGCCCGGACTAGCCACTAAAACAAGTACTATGTCTTTATGTTCCCATCAAATATCTATTATTTTATTCAGAATAATATAAAGCACAAGGATATGTACCGCGAAACAGACGTTTCACGCGGCACCCACGTTTGGGCGTCAACGTCCGTTACGGAACAGGTCCGACCAAAGTTTCAGGGAGAGCGGCGTCGGCATGAGACGCCGATTGGCACCCATCTCGGTGGGGTGCTTTCCCAGCAGATCACCTGAGCGAAACACCACCGGACCCGTGGCGAATGATGAAGCCATGCTGACCGTCGATAAGCGGCTGACGCGCGTGGTCCTGCGCGAGATTGCCAGTCTGCCCGGCGACATCGAGACCTCCGACGACGGCCACGCAGCCACTCTGGAGGAGATGGCTACCCTCGACTTCGCGGCTTACATTTTCGACACGCCGACGCGCGATCCCAACGGCTGGATGGGGGAGTTCGCCAGTCGCGTTTCCTTCTCCAAGGCGGTGCTCGGCGCCCGACGAGAAACCTCCTTGCGGATCGCGGTCTGGACGTCGGCCAAGGCGTCTCCGATCCACCGCATCAGCTTGCCGGCTTCGTTGAAAACCGGGTCGGCGCTGCGAGCGGAGTCCAGACAGCAGCGAGGTCCCCAGGTGTAAGCATCGGCCAGAGCTTCGACGTTCTCGGCCATGTCTTGTATCGCCCGCAGATCGCTGAGCGAGGCAGACGCGAGGTCGAGCATGGCGACGAGTCTGTGAGCATGCGCCGGCTCCTCGACGACTTCCGGCTCCGGCTCCGGCTCCGGCTCGGCGGTCTTGGTCGCGCCCCCCTCCTGGCCCAGCACCGCAGACGATGCCGCCACCATGTACCGGGCGCAGGCCAGGCTCAGCAGCTTGCCCCAGCCTTCGAACGTCCCCTGTGCAGCGTCGAGCGCCTTGAACATGCTTGCGGGCGTGCCGGCATCGCGCTCGCCGCCCTTCTGGATGAAAGCGACCAGTTCGGGCTTGCTCATGCGCAGCGTGCGATCGGCGATGTGCATGCTGATGGCGTGGTGGGCGATGCTGGCCGTTCAGACGATCGAGAACGGCGACTCTGCTGAGACCGCGGCCTTTGCCCGCGAGCTGCTGGCGGTCGCCGAGGCTGATCGCATGAGGGAACTATGCCTCGCCGAGGCCCTGAGAGCCCGCACCCAGGCCGGGCCCGAAGTCCGCTGACGGCGGCTCCCTACCCCTCCGTAGCCGTGCGTCCCGCCCCGGCCGGATCCCGCCGGGCCTCCCCTTCATCGCGACCCGAGACCATCACCATGGGCGATGTCCTGACCTTCACCCCACGTCCGAAACCGGCCGATCTAGATTTGGAGCCGCTGACCGGGCCCGCGCTCCGCGCCAGCCTGGAGGAAGCGGCACAGATCGCCCTCGATGCGGCGGATCGGATTATCGCCGTGCTCGACCACATGGACGGGGATCCCGACCTTGAGGACAGCGCCGACGACGAACCGTCCCTGGCCGCTCCTGGAAACCAGGGATCACAGGTTACTTGGCTTCGTGGAACGGATCAGGACTGCGAGGCCGGAGCGCCCGAGATCGCGATCCCCGAGACCCGCATCGAGGCCCCGCCCGCGACGGCGTCCGCGCTCGCGGCCAACCTATCCGCCATCAGCATCGAGCCAGTGCGATGGGGTGGCCGGGGCAACGTCGTCTCGCTGGCGGGCGTGGCTGTCCTGGACCTGTCCGCCGCGGCCGGTGACGCTCTCCTGGCTCTGGCAAAGCGCCGCTGATGTTAACGGCCATCCCGAACCATTCCCGGCACGCCGCGGCCGCCGAGCGCCTGTCCTGGCCCGACACGGCCCGGTTCGTGATCCCGCTGCTGCGGGTGTGCTGGCTGAGCCGGCGTCTTGAAGTGGGCACCGCCGCGTAGGGCGGGAGAGCCTCGACAAGCCTGCCCAGCGCTGCTCGCTACGGCTCGCCGTCGGGTGGAGGCGCACGACGCGGTCAACGCTCTGCTTGAATGGCTTAGAAGCAGCGGAAGACGATGCCTAAGCCAGTCAGCGGCATCGTCCGGAGCGAGACAAGACCAGGCCGCCTAGCAAGCTGCGCCTTGATCGTGTAGGGCCCAGACCTGCCCGCGGCTCGCGGCTCGCGGCCCGCCGCCGTCGCCCGGCGGCCCGTCATAGCGGCGACCGCCGGACTGGAGGCTGTTAGAGAGCTAACCCATGCTGTCCGCCTTGCGTCATCTGTTCGGCCTGTCCGGTGGCGGACGACGCAATTTGGCAGTCGCGCACGGCAGCGCTTCTGACGGCACACCCACAGTCGAGCCCGTGGTCGCCTTGGCGGCGACATTCCGGCCGACCAGCTTCAATTTTGTCGGGCCTGCCGGCAGTCACCATCTATCCGCTAGCGAGCTGCAGGACTTGGCCGAGCGCGCCGCCGTCTTGTTCCGTCAGACCCTAAAGGGCCGACGCATTGGCTTGGTCTTCCGCTCCGAGCCAAGCTTGATCGCCGCCTGGCTCGGTTTGGTGTCTGCCGGCTTCGAGCCGCTGATCCTGCAGTACCCGACGGAGAAGCAAAACCGCGCGGTCTGGACGCTCTCAATCAGCAATTCGGTTCAAATCGCCGCCCTCGATCAAATCATATGCGCCCCCGAAATCACCGAACTGCTATCCGGACTCCCGGCAGCACCCGTCGTCGCGTTCACGCTGAAGGATTTGGCGCACGTTGCCCCCGCCGAGCGGTTCGCGTTCCGCGCGGAAGCGATCATCCAGCTGTCCTCGGGCACGACTGGTCACCGCAAGGCGATTGCCTTCACACAGGCTCAGGTCGCCCGGCATCTCAGCGACTACAACGCCGCAATGTGCCTTGGACCGGGCGATGTCTGCGTATCGTGGCTGCCGCTCTACCACGACATGGGGTTTGTGGCCTGCTTCTTGATGCCGATGCTACTCGGCCTGCCGGTTGTGATGATCGACCCGATCGACTGGGTCCGTCAGCCCGGCCTCCTCTTCGAGGCCATCGCCGCGCATCAGGGCACGTACTGCTACATGCCGAATTTCGGCTTCGAGATCATGGCCAAGCAGCGCGTCAGCCTTTCAGGAGCGGGCCTGTCCACGATGCGGCGCTGGGCGTCGTGCTCGGAGCCGGTCTACGCTGACACAGCCCGCCGCTTCCTATCGGCTCACGCCATCCCGGCGGAGCATTTCTCAGCCTGCTACGCCATGGCCGAGAACGTGTTCGCGGTGACGCAGTCGGACGGGCTGGTGGTAGTCGAGGCCGACGGGGTCGAGCAGGTCTCGTGCGGCACACCGATCCCCGGGGTCGAGCTCGAAATGCGCGACGGGCAGATCTTCGTGCGGAGCGCGACGGCGGTCCAAGCCTATCTCGGCGGCGCGCAGGTCGCGGACGAGCGGGGCTTCTACCCGACCGGCGACCTTGGCTACGTCACCGCCGACGGATTGGTGGTGACGGGTCGCTCTGGCGATGTCCTGAACATCGCCGGCAAGAAGTATATGCTCAACGACCTGGATTACGCCGTTAACCAAGCATTCCCAGCGGCGCGGGGTCGTGCGGCGGCACTCGCGAGCTTCAATCCGCGATTGGGCACAGAGCAACTCCTAGTCCTGGCTGAAAACGAGGATTTCTTTCTCCGAGACGATGCGGCGGCGGTGGCTGCTTCCGTGGCGGAGCGCACGGGCGTTGAGGCGGTGGACGTACACTACGTGCCGCCGGGCTTCATCACGAAGACGTCCTCGGGCAAGATCAATCGCAAGAAGACGGCTGCCGACTGGATCGCAGCGCGGGCCTTTCAGGCGACTGGGGCAAGCCGCGGCGGGGATGGGCGTCCCCTGGCGGCGGTGATCGCCGAGCTTTTTCCCAAGGCACCGCGGGACGTTCCGCTGAAGGAATCCTTGGATTCACTCGGACTCACCGTCGTGAGCATGCTCCTGGAGGAGCGTGGCTTGGCCCTGACCGATGGCTTGACCGTAGCAGATGTCGAGGCCGCCGATCGCACCGCGCGCACCGAGGCAGAGACTGTCGAAACGGAGCAACAAATCCGGGTCTTCAATTTGGGCGATGTAATGGCGTTCCAGCGGCTTACGCCCAGCTATTTTGAAGATTTATCTGAGCAACTCGGTGTGCGTGTTACTTACGAACAATTCTGTGCTCCGCCGTCTGCTGTTTTACTGAATGATCTTATATTTCATGATTATTTCATGGTCCGCGATCCACGTGGAGTTTCAGCTTACGATCAGTTCAGAAGTGTCGCGAGCATGATAAAATCTGCTAGCGTTTTAATGCTAGATGATTATTCGGAGTATTACAGAGTTTCGCACCAATTTGTGCCGGCATTCAGTCATAATTTTGTCCGGGATCCCGCCGCGGATCAGTTAGCTTGGCGTTATCAGCGCTATACATGGGATCATCACCTGCATCCGATACGTGTGCTCAAGCCCGAAGAGGTCTCAACTGATACCGAAGCATCAATCCGACGTTTGGCTGCCTATCTGAGAGCTCCGGTCTTCCGAGTGGCTTTTCAGGAGACGGCGGGTCGCCGCAGCTCGGAATGGGAGCATGTCGTGGGTCAATACAAAGCAGATTGTGATATCTACATTGACGATGAAATTGATTTCGACCAACCCGGTATCATGGCATCTTTCGCGCGTTACCTACGTGAAAATAAAAATAAACTTGTCAAAAAGGCTGATCAGAGCGGCGTTCGATACGTTATGGAGCATTTCCATTTTTGCTCTAATTTGATCAACAAAGATAAAATTTCCGATCTCATTGATCGGCACGAAAAGTTTTTAATCTATGGTCCAAATTCAAGTCTTATATATATCAGAAACGAAATTGAGAGGAGGGGAAAATATTACAAGCAGATCATGAATTGGCAGACCGAAGGGGAGCCATTCGTGCATGAATTCGATTGCGTAGTCGAAACAGGCAGCTGGACTCCGACAGCACTGGGAACGTCGGTGCCGATCTACCAGCTGTTCTGGGCTGGTTATACGGAGGTCCAAAATAAATTTCAGAAGGACGCGGTTTGGTTTTACGAGCGACCACCTGTAGCTCTGTAATACTGCCCGAGGTCGTTCAGGCAAAAGTTCACCGACTTGGCAGCCGATATGAGAGAGCGTGCTCCGATGTAAGCCCGCCCGAAGAGGTTAAGGTCGTCTTGCCACCGACCGTCACCGCGTTCAGGACCTATCAACCGGATGATCCTGGCGAGCGCCGCATCTTCCCTGCTGCGGGGTTGGTTAGCCCGCCGTGGCCCATCGGCCTTTCACCAAGTCGCGGTAGAACGAACCGACTCGATAGGCTGCTTGCCGCCATGGCTTGAGGCGCCTTCGACTCTGCTGCGGCGCCCTTCGGTCAAGCACCAAGCGATCAAATATTTAGTTATCATTCAGCGATCGCAGGTCGTACCATTTCGTTAGAAGTTCATACGTGTGCCGTCCGAATAGCTCAAAATCGGCGTGCTCGCGGTTCGCGGCCTCCGACGTGATGTCGGGGCCCCTAACACCCGCCGCGAATGGCGGATGCGACTCGAGGAGCACAATGTCGTGCCCGACCTTTTCGAGCTCGCTCATCGCCACCTCAACGTTGACTTAACCGTGCGGTCCGGCCGACATGGACCGTTCCGGCATGCTCACCTCTAGATGTTTGATCCCAGGGTTTGATGGTGCATTCTTCACGCTGGAGTGGAGGGACGCGCTATGGGCCAAGTTCTTCACGGCAGCGCCACCACGACGGAGGCAGTCCGTCGAGCGATCCAGCATAGTCAAGCGAGCCTGAG
>NZ_JAKSYC010000040.1 GCF_022829585.1 Methylobacterium sp. J-026 | reverse complement strand
TGGCGGTGCGGGTGGCGGCGGACGACCTGTCCGTCCTGGCCGATCCGGAGCAGCTCGGCCGGGCCCTCGCCAACCTCGTGCGCAACGCCGTGCAGGCGCTGGACGGGGCGAAGGTCGCGGAGGCCGCAGTGCAGGTCGCGGCCGTGCGCGAGGAGCCGGGCCGGGTGACCATCTGGGTCGCCGACAACGGCCCCGGCCTGCCGGCGCGCGCGCGGGAGAACCTGTTCGCCCCATTCGCCGGCTCGACGCGCTCCGGCGGCACCGGGCTCGGCCTGCCGATCGCCGCCGAACTGATCGGCATCAATGGCGGCGCGCTGACCCTCGACACCTGCGAGGGCGGGGCGCGGTTCCGGATCGTGCTCCCGGAGGGCTGAGGCCCTATTCCGCCGCGGCGAGAACCGGCTCGGCGACGCGGATGCCGAGATCGGCCAGCAGGGCCGCATCCGCATCCGCCTCGTTGTTGGCCGTGGTGAGCAGCCGCTCGCCGTAGAAGATCGAGTTCGCCCCGGCGAGGAAGCACAGGGCCTGGGCCTCGCGGCTGAGCGCCCGGCGGCCCGCGCTGAGCCGGACCCGCGCCCGGGGCATCACGATGCGCGCGGTGGCGCACATCCGCACCATGTCGAACGGGTCGATCGCCGTCGCGGTATCGCCCAGCGGCGTTCCCACGACGGCGGCCAGGGCGTTGATCGGCACGCTCTCGGGATGGGGCGCGTGGTTGGCCAGAACCTGCAGCATCGCCACGCGGTCGCCCACCCCCTCGCCGAGGCCGATGATGCCGCCGCAGCAGACGCCGATCCCGGCCGCCCGGACCCGCTCCAGCGTGTCCAGCCGGTCCTCATAGGTCCGGGTCGAGACGATTTTGTCGTAATAGCCCGGCCCGGTATCGAGGTTGTGGTTGTAGGCCGTGAGCCCGGCCTCCGCGAGGCGCTCGGCCTGGCTCGCCGTCAGCATGCCGAGGGTCACGCAGGCCTCCATCCCGAGGCCCCGCACGCCCCGGACCATGGTAAGCACGGCGTCGAAATCGGGCCCGTCCTTGGGGCTGCGCCAGGCCGCGCCCATGCAGAAGCGCGTGGCGCCGGCGGCCTTGGCGGCGGCGGCCTCGGCCAGCACCGTGTCCACCGGCATCAGGCGCTGGCGCGCGAGGCCGGTCTCCTTGTGGTGGGCCGATTGCGAGCAGTAGCCACAATCCTCGGGGCAGCCACCGGTCTTGATCGAGAGCAGGCTCGCCCTTTGAACATCGGCCGGATCGTTGTGCGCCCGGTGGACCGTGGCGGCCCGATGCACGAGATCGAGCAGCGGCAGGTCGTGGATCGCCCGGATCTCCGTCAGGCTCCAATCATGGCGGATCGGGCCGGACGCGTCTTGCGGGGAAGCGGGGAGGGACGTTGCGCTCATCCTGCGTTTGAGCCGGATCGGCGGCCAGAAATCAAGCGTCCGGGCAGCCGAAGCGTGTCCGCTCAGTCCGTCGGCTCGCCGGCCGAGACCTTGGCGGTCCAGTCGTCGAAGGCGATCACCCTTTGGCGCTGCTCGCCGAGGCGCTCGATCCGGAGGACCATCTCGTCGCCGGCCTTCAGGTAGCGCGGCGGCTTCATGCCGAGGCCGACCCCGGGCGGGGTGCCGGTGGTGATCACGTCGCCGGGCTCGAGCAGCATGAAGTGCGACGCGTAGGCGACGAGCTGGGGCACGTCGAAGATCATCGTCGCCGTCGAGCCGGTCTGGCGGCGCTCGCCGTTCACGTCGAGGCTCATGGCGAGGGTCTTCAGGTCGGGGATCTCGTCGAGCGTCACCAGCCAGGGGCCCAGCGGCCCGAAGGTCGGCGCGCTCTTGCCCTTCGTCCAGGTGGGCCCGCGGTTCATCTGCCACTCGCGCTCCGAGACGTCGTTGCAGATGCAGGCCCCCGCCACGTAGCTTAAGGCCTCGTTGGCGTGGACGTAGCTGGCGTGCCGGCCGATCACGACCGCGAGCTCCACCTCCCAGTCGGTGCTGGACGAGCCCTTGGGGATGATCACGGTGTCGTTCGGCCCGCACAGGCTGGACGGCGCCTTGTTGAAGATGATCGGCTCAGAGGGGATCGGTGAGCCCGTCTCGGCGGCGTGGTCGGCGAAGTTGAGGCCGATCGCCACCACGTTGCGGGTGCCGCCGACGCAGGGGCCGAGGCGCACGTCCGGCGGCAGCTTCGGCAGGGTCTCGGGATCCAGGGCGCGCAGCCGCGCCAGCGAGTCGGGCCCGAGCGCCGGTCCAGCGATGTCGCGCACGATGCTCGAAAGGTCGCGCAAGCCTCCGTTCGCGTCCACGAGGCCGGGCTTCTCGTCGCCGCTCGGGCCGTGCCGGAAGAGCTTCATCGCCGCGCTCCTGATCCTTACCCTGGAACCGGTCTGCGCCGGTTGGCCGGACCATGGCCGGGCCCCGGTCCTGGCGCAAGCGTGATCGGCGACACCGCGGATCGAAGCCGATGTCGCATTATGGCAACATATCGGCGGGAAAGTGCATATGTGCCCGTTTAAGGACATATTATTCATGGGTGCGGCCGACCCGGCGAACATAGACGTCGGATGATAAAATTGCACCGTTGCAAGGATATGCGCAGGACAGATCGATCTTCTGCCGACTTTCCATTGAACTTCGCCTTTGCGCGGGAAATGTCGATCGGCATTGCGAATCTGTGCGGCGAACCGGCACGATGCCTGAAATGGTGCCGCATCACGAGTCGTGGTCAATCGACGGCGCCGGGTCGAGCGTTGGGGGAGAAGATGGGCGGGACGGTGCGCGCGGCGTTGCTCGCGGCGACAGCGATGATCCTCGGCGCCGGGGCGGCGCGTGCGGGGGCGTTCGGCATCCGGGAGCAGAGTACCGAGGCGCAGGGGCTCGCCTTCGCGGGTGCGGCGGCGGGATCGGGCGGCGTCTCGTCGATCTTCTGGAATCCCGCGACCATCACGATGAATCCCGGCTTCGTCGCGGAGCAGAACTTCACCTATATCGGCCTCTCCTCCGAGATCCGTCCCGCGCCGGGCACCAATCCCGGCTTCGCGCGCCTCGGCGGCTCCGGCGATATCGGCCAGGGCGCCGTGGTGCCGGCGGGGGCGACCTCCTATCAGCTCAACGACCGCCTCTGGCTCGGCCTCTCCACCGGCGCCCCCTTCGGCCTGGTGACCAAGCCGCGGCAGGTCTGGGCCGGCGAAGTCTACGGGCGCTCGTCCCGGATCTTCTCCCTGGCGATCAACCCGGTCATCGGCTTCAAGGTCAACGAGTGGCTCTCGCTCGCGGCCGGCCCGAACATCGAGTATTTCCGCCTGACTCTGCGGCAGGCGCTGCCGATCCCCGGCCTCCAGCCGACCGTCTATCCGAGCTCCTTCCTCAAGGGTGAGTCCTGGGGCGCGGGCTTCACCGCGGGCGCCACGCTGACGCCCCGCGACGGGACCGTGCTGGGCATCGGCTACCGCTCCTCCGTGCATCACGAGATCGACGGGTCGATCGGCGTGCCGCTGCTCGCCCTGGCGCCGCTGGCCGGGCAGGTCCGCTCGAAGCTGAACACGCCCGACAAGGTGAGTGTCGGCCTCACCCAGGCGCTCTCGCCGGTGGCGCGGGTGGATCTCGGCTTCGAGTGGGACAATTGGTCGAGGCTCGGCAACATCGGCATCGTGTCGAAGACGCTCGGACTGCCGGTGAATTCCCTGCCGCTCAACTACAAGGACGGCTACACCTACTCGATCGGCGCCGAGTACGATGCGGCGCCGAACCTGACGCTGCGGACCGGCTTCGCCTACGAAAGCTCGCCGATCGACTTCTCGAACCGCTCGGTGCGCCTGCCCGACGGCGACCGCTACAACGTCTCGGTCGGCGCCAGCTATCGCTGGAGCCAGCAGCTGACCCTGAACGTCGCCTACTCGCACTTCTTCCTGAACCGGTCGCGGATCCTCGCCGGGCTCGGGCGCGACTACAACGTCGCCAACATCGCCTTCGCGGGAGTAGTCGACTCGAGCGCCGACATCGTCTCGGTCGGTTTCCGCTACGTGTTCGGCGCTCCGCCGGCCCCGGCCCCGGCGCCGCTGGTGCGCAAGTACTAAGGCGAGCCCGCGGGACGCCCGTGACCGGGGGACACCCCGCGCGGGCGGATGCGCCTCAGGCGCGCATCCGCACGTAGGTTCCGGGCGCCGGTCCCAGCGACGGCAGCGCGTCGCCCCCGGGCTTCCGGGCCGGCACCCGTTCGGGCGCCTGCGCCTCGATCCACTGGAACCAATAGGGCCACCACGAACCCTTGGTCTCGACCGCCGCGGTGATCCACGATTCCAGCGTCCCCCGGACCGGGCCGCCGGTCCAGTAGCCGTATTTTGGCTTCGACGGGTGGTTGATCACGCCGGCGATATGGCCCGAACCCGCGAGCACGAAATCGACCTTGCCGCCAAAGATCTTCGAGCCCTCGAACACCGAGATCGCCGGGGCGATGTGGTCCTCGCGGGTGGCGAGGTTGAAGATCGGGACCTGCACCTTCTCGAGGTCGAGGCGGACGTTGCCGAGCACCATCCGGCCCTGCGCCAGGGTGTTGTCGAGGTAGCAGTTGCGCAGATAGAAGGAATGATTGGCCGCCGGCATCCGGGTGGCGTCGGAATTCCAGTACAGCAGGTCGAAGGCCGAGGGTGCCTTGCCCTTGATGTAGTTGTTCACGACGTAGGACCAGATCAGGTCGTTCGGCCGCAGCATGTTGAACGCGTTGGCCATCCGGGCGCCTTCCAGGTAGCCGCGCTCGGACATCTGCGCCTCGATCAGTCGGATCTGGTCCTCGTCGGCGAACACCTTCAGGTCGCCGGCATGGGTGAAATCGACCTGGGTGGTCAGCAGCGTCGCGCTCTTGATCCGCCGGTTGCCGGTGGCCGCCTGCATGGCGAGCGTCACGGACAGCAGCGTGCCGCCGACGCAGTAGCCCGCGGCCGTGACCGCGCTCTCGCCGGTGGAGACCCCGATCGCGTCGATGGCCGCCTCGATCCCCTCGCGCATGTAGGATTCGAAGTCCTTGTCGGCGTGGCGCGCGTCCGGATTCACCCAGGAGATACAGAAGACCGTCAGGCCCTGGTCGACCATCCACTTGAGGAAGCTCTTCTGAGGGTTGAGGTCGAGGATGTAGAACTTGTTGATCCAGGGCGGGACCATCAGGAACGGGCGCCGGAGCACCGTCTCGGTGGTGGGCGCGTACTGGATCAGCTCGATCAGATCGTTGCGGAACACCACCTCGCCGGGGGTGACCGCCACGTTGCGGCCGACCTCGAACCCGCTCGGGTCGGTCTGGCGCACGCGCAGCTGGCCGCCGCCGGCCGCTAGATCCTCCTCGTACATCTTGAGGCCGCGGACGAGATTGGCCCCGTTCTCCTGCAGGGTGTGGCGGATCAATTCCGGGTTGGTCGGCAGGAAGTTGGAGGGGGAGAGCATGCTGGTGAACTGGCGCAGGTAGAACTGCGCCTTGTGGCGCGTATGCGCGTCGAGCCCCTCGGCCTCGTCCACGAGGCCCTCGGCCCAGCGGGTGGCGAGGAGGTAGGCCTGCTTGATGAAGTCGAAATACGGGTTGGTCGACCATTCCGTATGGGCGAAGCGGCCGTCCCGGGGCTCCGGCAGCGCCACCGGATCGGCCGGCTGGCCCTGCAGGCGCAGATAGGTGGACCCCCACAGCGACAGGAAGGCCTGCGAGAGGCGCGTCTGGGCCTCGGCGCTGCGGCTCGGATCGGCGAGCCACGCCTCGGCGACCTGCCCGAGGACCTTCGCCGCCTCGTTCAGCTCGCTCCCGGATGTGCCCGGCTGCCCGTCGGGGCCGAGCAGCTTGGCGACGTTGCGGCCCATCGCCTCGACGAACTGTCCGGCATTGCGGGACAAGGCCTCGAAATCCGGCATCGGCGCGGTCGTCCCGTCCGGCATCGCGCCGTTGGGGGCCGGCTTCGGCGGAGCAGTCTGGTCCGGCGCCTGCGGGCTCGTCACGCGTACCTCCCTGATATGGGCTGTCGACCCTGTCGCGCGGGCCACATTTTCGTTAAAATAAGGAACGCGCCGGGGATTTCGCCACCCCGCCCCGGAACGTGACCGAGACATCCGGCCGATCTTCTCATGCCTATTCCTCGTCTCATGGCCGTGTGACTATGGATCGTGCCTTTTCGAACAGTGACGTCCGGGCTCGCCGCCCCGGATTCGCCCGCGCGGCGATGGTCGCCCTCCTGGCGGGGCCGCTCGCCGGCTGCTCGGGGGACGCCGTGCGCACGCTGGCAACCGATGCGGGATACGGGCCGCGGGTCGTGGCGGCACCGGACTTCGTGACCGGATCCCGCAACAAGGACACGCAGGATTACATGCCGGTGGGCGTCGACGCGCCCAAACGCCCGGTCCGACCGAAAACCGTCACCGGGCAGAAGGCCCTGGAGGCGGAACTCGAGGGCGCCCGCGGCCGCAACGAGGCCCGCGGCCGTGCGGCAGCGAGCGCCGGTCAGGGCGCCGCCGCGACGATCAAGCCGGCCCCGGCGCCCCCGCAATAGCCACGCTTTTGTGGGTCGGCGGCGACGTGCAAGTCTGCTACAGCACATGGTTCGCGCGACCGGCTTACGAAAGACGCCAGATACGGGACGCGCCGATGGACACGCCGATGACCGACTTCCACCGCATCAAGCGACTGCCCCCCTACGTCTTCGAGCAGGTCAACCGGATCAAGGCCGCCGCCCGGGCGCAGGGCGCCGACATCATCGATCTCGGCATGGGCAATCCGGATCTCGACGCTCCGAAGCACGTCATCGCCAAGCTGTGCGAGACCGCCGGGCGCCCGCGCACCGACCGCTACTCGGCCTCCAAGGGCATCGCGGGGCTGCGCAAGGCCCAGGCCGGCTATTATCAGCGCCGGTTCGGCGTGAGCCTCAATCCCGAAACGCAGGTGGTGGCGACGCTCGGGTCCAAGGAGGGGTTCGCCAACATGGCTCAGGCGATCACCGCCCCGGGTGATGTCGTGCTGGTGCCGAACCCGAGCTACCCGATCCACGCCTTCGGCTTCCTGATGGCCGGCGGGGTGATCCGCTCCGTGCCGGCCGAGCCGACCCCTGAGATGTTCCCGGCCCTCGAGCGGGCCATGCGCCACTCGATCCCGAAGCCCGTCGCCCTGGTGGTCTGTTACCCGTCGAACCCGACCGCCTACGTGGCGAGCCTCGACTTCTACCGGGACCTCGTGGCCTTCGCGAAGCAGCACGAGCTGATCCTGCTGTCGGATCTCGCCTACGCCGAGGTCTATTTCGACGACAACCCGCCGCCCTCGGTCCTCCAGGTGCCGGGCGCCATCGACTGCACGGTGGAGTTCACCTCCCTGTCGAAGACCTACTCCATGGCCGGCTGGCGCATGGGCTTCGCGGTGGGCAACGAGCGCCTGCTTTCGGCGCTGACGCGGGTGAAGTCCTACCTCGATTACGGTGCCTTCACGCCGATCCAGGTCGCCGCGACCGCGGCCCTCAACGGGCCGGACGATTGCATCCACGAGATGCGCGGCATCTACAGGAAGCGGCGCGACGCCCTGGTGGAATCCTTCGGCAAGGCCGGCTGGACCATTCCGGCGCCGGCAGCCTCCATGTTCGCCTGGGTGCCGATCCCCGAGCGCTACCGGGAGATGGGCAGCCTCGAATTCTCGAAACTTCTGCTGGAGAAGTCCGACGTGGCGGTGGCGCCCGGCATCGGCTTCGGCGAGTTCGGCGACGGGTACGTGCGCATCGCCCTGGTGGAGAACGAGCAGCGGATCCGCCAGGCGGCGCGCAACGTCCGCCGGTTCTTCGACGGCACCGACAAGACCCTGCACAACGTCGTGCCAATGGCCCGCGCCGGGTAATCGGACCGGCTGAAGTTGTTGCCGCGGGGCGACAGGCTCAGCCAAAGGCACCGTCGGCCCGCTCCGGCGCTTGTCAGGGCGGACCGCGATGGCCAGGGTCAGGCACGGGGGTTTTCCCGCGTCCCGAGTGCCGCATGCGCCGCCTGAACCTGATCGCCGCCCTGCTGCTCGCCGCCGCGGCCTCGGCCTGCGCGCCGAACCCGATCATCGCCCGGGATCCGATCCCGGCGCCGGGCCCCACGGACGTCTATGCCTGCGACTCGAAGCCGTTGCCGGTCAACGCCTTCATCTCGGATTGCCGCCCGGTGCCGGCGAGCCCGCAGGTTGTCCTGCGCGCCCGCGGCTGAACCGCGAACGGCATTTCGGTAACCGGTCCGCTTGGACGGGCCGGACAATCCGCTGGCGATCCACTAGACTGCAGGACACCTGCCGGTCCGACCGGCCCCGTGACGGAGCACCGCGTGAGCACCAAGACCCTGATCGCCGCCGGATTGCTAGCCCTCGTCACGGGGCAGGGTGCCTCCGCCGCCGATGCCGCCTACGCGCCCGCGCCGTACCGGCCGCGCGCCTACGTGTTCACGGCCCCGGATGGCCCGACCGTCCTTCAGGCCGAGACCTGCTGCCAGGGTGTCGTGCCGCCGGGGCGCTCCGATCTCGCCGTGCCGCCGGTGCCGGTGGCCGAGGTGATGAACGGCGGCGGCTTCGGCTACACCGGGTTCGACTACTTTAACGACCAGATCACCGAAGGCCGGTTCGGCGCGCGCAAGCGGCCGAAGGAATACGTGATCGCCCCGTCCTACACCGTGCCGCCGCGCTACTGAGCCGTCCGAACTCTCCGGGGCCTCAATCCTTGTGCGGATCGTGGCCCCAGTTCATCAGCGACATCCGCCAGGGTGAGTCCGGGTCCTTGCGGGCCGCACCGCCCTGCTTGAGATGGCGGTGGACGTAGCTCACGACCTTGCCCATGGCAGCGTAGTCGTCGTCCGTCAGGTCCGCCTTCTTCTTGTCCTTGATGGCCAGGATACGCCGGCCCATCGCGTGGCCGGTCGATTCATCGCCGTCCTTCTTCTGGCCGACCTCCTGGCTGGCGTCGCTGTCGAGATGCTTCTTGAGCGCCGCCGGCGTCATGTTGACGGCCTCGTTGAAGTCCTTCCACCGCGTTGCGTGATCGTCCTCCGCCATTCGCGGACCTCCACTCGTACGCCGTTCGTGCCCGACAACGCGTCCGAGGCGAACCGGCTCGCGCGCATCCCTGCGGTCGGGCGCCGCACGGGGAGAGGCCGCGGCGGCGGGGCGGCGTTTACAGGCCGGTCCCCGGGGGGTATCACCCCGGCCCGATACAGAACCCCTTTCCCGCACCCCACCCCCGAAAAACCAGATGCGCGCCGAGATCGAGCAAGCCTCGGATGCCGCCAAGCAGTCTATAGGACTGCTGAGGAGGCATCTTTGACTGGGACACAGTCGATAAACGCCTCGCGGAGCTGAACGCAGCCTCCGAGAACCCCGACCTCTGGAACGATGCCGAGGCCGCCCAGACCGTCATGCGCGAGCGCCAGCAGCTCGACGAGGCGGTCACGGCGATCAAGAAGCTCGAGCGCGACCTCGAGGATGGCGCCACGCTGATCGAACTCGGCGAGATGGAGGGCGACGAATCCTCGATCCGCGAGGGCGAGGCGGCGATCCTGGCGGTCGAGAAGGAGGCAGCGAGCCGGCAGGTCGAGACCCTGCTGTCCGGCGAGGCCGACGGGTTTGACACCTACCTCGAAGTCCATGCCGGGGCCGGCGGCACCGAGAGCCAGGACTGGGCCAACATGCTCCAGCGCATGTATGCGCGCTGGGCCGAGCGCCGGAAGTACAAGGTCGATGTCGTCGAGATGACCGACGGCGAAGAGGCCGGGATCAAGGGCGCGACGCTCCTGATCAAGGGCCACAACGCCTATGGCTGGCTCAAGACCGAGTCGGGCGTGCACCGGCTGGTGCGGATTTCGCCCTACGATTCGAGTGCCCGGCGGCACACCAGCTTCGCCAGCGTCTGGGTCTATCCGGTGATCGACGACCGGATCGAGATCGAGATCAAGGAATCCGACTGCCGGATCGATACCTACCGGTCGTCCGGCGCCGGCGGCCAGCACGTCAACACCACGGACTCGGCGGTGCGCATCACCCACAATCCCACCGGGATCGTGGTGGCGTGCCAGCAGGAGCGCTCGCAGCATAAGAACCGGGCGACCGCCTGGAACATGCTGCGCGCCCGTCTCTACGAGGCCGAGCTGAAGAAGCGCGAGGAGAAGGCCAACGCCGAGGCCGCGTCGAAGACCGACATCGGCTGGGGCCACCAGATCCGATCCTACGTGCTGCAGCCGTACCAGCTGGTGAAGGACCTGCGCACCGGCACCCAGTCGACGGATCCGGACGAGGTGCTCGACGGCGATCTCGATCCGTTCATGGAGGCGTCGCTCGCCCAGCGGCTCTATGGCGGCGCCGACGTGGTCGACGACATCGACTGAGGCGGGCTGCCGGCTTCGCAGGATTTCCCTCCCCCCTTTGCGGGGGAGGGTGGCCCGCGAAGCGGGTCGGGAGAGGGGAGCGACGGTGCAGAACGAAACTCTGTTCGGTGTGAAGGTAGCGTCCCGTCCTGAAGCCGGGTTCCCCTCTCCCGTCCCCTGCTGACGCAGGGGCCACCCTCCCCCGCAGAGAGGGGAGGGAGGGCGAAGCGCCCCTCAATACCCCAGCGCCGCCCCATCCTTGCGCGGGTCCGAGCCGGCCGCCAGCGTCCCGGCCTTGCGGTCGATCCAGATGATCTGGCCGCCGCCGAGTGGCAGGGGCGCGCGGATCGCCGCGTGGCCGCGCGCGACCAGTCCCGCCATCACGGCATCGGGGACCCCGCCTTCCACCTCCAGGCTGCCGCCGTAGGCGAAGCTGCGCGGGGCATCGAGGGCCGCCTGGACGTCGAGGCCGCGGTCGAGGATGCCGGAGAGCAGTTCGACATGGCCCATGGCCTGGTAATGGCCGCCCATGACGCCGAACGGCGCGACCGCCTGCCCGTCCTTCATCAGCATGCCGGGGATGATCGTGTGCATCGGCCGCTTGCCCGGGCCGATGCTGTTCGGGTGGCCGCCCTCCGTGCGGAAGGACAGGCCCCGGTTGTGCAGCAGCACACCGCTCTCGGGGGCCAGGATGCCGGACCCGAAGCCCTGGAAGATCGAGTTGATCAGCGAGAGCGCGTTGCCGTCCCGGTCGACAACACAGAGGTAGACCGTATCCTTGTGGGCGCGGCCTTCTTCCATCTCCCGGGCGATCTCGGGGTAGATCACCGGCGCCTGCGCCCGGCCCATGTCGATCGCCCCGTGGGCGGCGGCCTTCCAGGCGTCGGAGAGCAGGTGCTCGACCGGCACGTTGGCGAGGGCGGCGTCGCCGAACAGCACGTCCCGGTGGTGGTAGCCCTGCTTGCACACCTCGGCGAAGAGGTGGAGCCGGTCGAGCTCCGACAGGACGCCGACGTCGTAATGCGACAGCACGTTGAGCATCATCAGCGCGGCCAGACCCTGGCCGGCGGGCGGGCATTCGTAAACGTCGTAGCCGCGGTAGCGCGTCGAGACCGGCACGACCGCGTCGGGCCGGGCGGCGGCGAAGTCGTCGAGCGTATGCAGGCCGCCGAGCTCGTTGAGCCGGCTCACCATGTCCTGGGCGACGGGTCCTGCGTAGAAGCCGCGCGGCCCGTCCTGGGCGATGCGCCGGAGGGTGGCGGCGAGCTTGGGCAGGCGGATCACGCTGCCGATGGCCGGAGCCTCGCCGCCGGGCAGGTAGGTCGCGGCGGCGTGGGGGTCGGACGCGACCCGGGGCACGCAGCGCTGCCAGTCCCAGCCGACCCGCTGCTGGACCACGAACCCGTCCTCCGCGTAACGGATCGCCGGCTGGAGCAATTCGCCCAGCGACCGGGTACCGTGCTCGCGGACCAGCAGGTCCCAGGCCCCCACCGCGCCCGGCACCGTGACGGCGTGCGGCGAGGTCGGGGTGATGGCGACGCCGTGCTCGGCGTACCAGTCGGGCGTGGCGGCGGCCGGCGCCCGGCCCGAGCCGTCCAGCGCGATCGGTGTCGTGGCCCCGGCGGGGGCGTAGAGGGCGAAGCAGTCGCCGCCGATGCCGGTCATCAGCGGGTCGACCACGCATTGCACGGCCACCGCCGCGATGCCGGCATCGACGGCGTTGCCGCCCGCGCGCAGCACCTCGATGGCGGCGATCGTCGAGAGCGGGTGCGAGGTCGCGACCGCCGCATTGGCGGCGTAGACCGGGGAGCGGCCGGGGGCGGAGAAGTCTCTCACGGGATGTCCTGCTGTGCTGAACGGTTCAGAGTCTGCGGATCCGAAACGCGACCTCATCCTGAGGCGCCGGAGCGAAGCGGAGGCCTCGAAGGAGCCCTCCAGGGATCGCGCGGCTGGCTGGAGCCCTCCTTCGAGGCTCGCTGCGCTCGCGCCTCAGGATGAGGTGGAGATAGGGGGAAGCCGTGAAGGCCGTCACGCGGGCCTCCCCTCCGGTAGCGCCAC
>NZ_JAKSYC010000035.1 GCF_022829585.1 Methylobacterium sp. J-026 | reverse complement strand
GTAGGCCGTGAACGTCGCCCCGCCCGTCTCGGCCAGGACCTTCGTGATCGCCGCCGTCAAAGACGTCTTGCCGTGATCCACGTGCCCGATCGTGCCGATGTTGCAGTGCGGCTTGGTGCGAGCGAACTTTTCCTTGCCCATCAGAGCCTCCTAAATTCGAATTCGTGTTGCGGATGAAGAGATGTCTAGGCGTAAAACCTTAGGCGTACTTGGCGATGACCTTGTCGGCCTCGCCGCGCGGCACCTCTTCGTAGTGGTCGAACTGCATCGTGAAGTTGGCGCGGCCCTGGGAGAAGGAGCGCAGCTGGTTCACGTAGCCGAACATGTTGGCCAGCGGCACCATCGCGTTGATGACGTTGGCGTTGCCGCGCATGTCCTGGCCCTGGATCTGGCCGCGGCGGGAGTTCAGATCGCCGATGACCGAGCCGGTGTATTCCTCCGGCGAGACGACCTCGACCTTCATCACAGGCTCGAGCAGCACCGAACCGCCCTTCTGCAGGGCCTCGCGGAAGGCCGCCCGGGAGGCGATCTCGAAGGCCAGCGCCGACGAGTCGACGTCGTGATAGGCACCGTCGATCAGCTCAACCTTCACGTCGACCACCGGGAAACCGGCGAGCACGCCCGCGCCCAGGACCGAGTTCAGGCCCTTCTCGACGCCGGGGATGTACTCCTTCGGCACCGCGCCGCCGACGATCTTCGACTCGAAGGCGAAGCCCGCGCCCGGCTCGTTCGGCTCGACCACGAACTTCACGCGAGCGAACTGGCCGGTACCGCCGGTCTGCTTCTTGTGCGTGTAGTCGATCTCCTGACGACGGGTCAGCTTCTCGCGATAGGCCACCTGCGGCTGGCCGATATTCGCGTCGACCTTGTAGGTACGGCGCAGGATGTCGACCTTGATGTCCAGGTGGAGCTCGCCCATCCCCTTGAGGATGGTCTGGCCCGATTCCTGGTCGGTAGAGACGCGGAACGACGGATCCTCGGCGGCGAGCTTCGCCAGCGCAATGCCGAGCTTCTCCTGATCGGCCTTCGACTTGGGCTCGACGGCGATCTCGATGACGGGCTCAGGGAACTCCATCTTCTCGAGGATCACAGCCTTCTGCGGATCGCAGAGGGTGTCGCCCGTGCGGGTATCCTTGAGGCCGGCCAGGGCGACGATGTCGCCGGCGAAGGCCTCCTTGATGTCCTCACGGTTGTTGGCGTGCATCAGGAGCATGCGGCCGACGCGCTCCTTCTTGTCACGCGAAGAGTTGAGCACGTTGGCGCCCGAATCGACCTTGCCCGAATACACGCGGCAGAAGGTGATCGTACCGACGTGGGGATCGTCCATGATCTTGAAGGCGAGCATGGAAAAGGGATCCGAATCCGTCGGGTGACGGACGGTCTCTTCCTCGGTCTTGAAGTCGATGCCCTTGATCTCACCGCGGTCGGCCGGGGAGGGCAGGTAATCCACGACGGCGTCGAGGAGCGGCTGCACGCCCTTGTTCTTGAAGGCCGAGCCGCACAGCACCGGATGGAAGGCGCGCAGCTGCACGGCCTTGCGCACGAGCTTGCGCATACTGGCCTCGTCCGGCTCGGTGCCGTCGAGGTAGGCGCCCATGGCCTCGTCGTCGAGCTCGACACAGGCCTCGACCAGCTTGGTCCGATACTCGACGGCCTGACCCTTCAGGTCGGCCGGGATCTCGATCTCGTCGAAGTTGGCGCCCAGCGCCTCGCCCGACCAGACGATCGCCTTCATCTTGATGAGGTCGATCACGCCCTGGAAGTTCGACTCGGAACCGATCGGCAGCTGCAAGCACACCGGCTTGCCGGCGACGCGGTCGATGATGTCGGCCACGCACTTGAAGAAGTCGGCGCCGATCTTGTCCATCTTGTTAACGAACACAACGCGCGGCACGTCGTACTTGTCGGCCTGGCGCCACACGGTCTCGGTCTGGGGCTCGACGCCCTGGTTGCCGTCGAGCACGCACACGGCGCCGTCGAGCACGCGGAGCGAACGCTCCACCTCGATGGTGAAGTCCACGTGGCCGGGGGTGTCGATGATGTTCAGGCGCTTGTCGCGCCAGAAGCACGTCGTCGCGGCGGACGTGATCGTGATGCCACGCTCCTGCTCCTGCTCCATCCAGTCCATCGTGGCGGCGCCCTCATGGACCTCGCCGATCTTATGGGACTTTCCGGTGTAGTAGAGGATCCGCTCCGTGGTCGTGGTCTTGCCGGCATCGATGTGGGCCATGATGCCGAAGTTGCGGTAGTCCTCGATCGCGTGCGTGCGGGGCATCGGATTGCTCCTGAGAGACGGCGGAACCGCTTACCAGCGGTAGTGCGAGAAGGCGCGGTTGGCTTCCGCCATCCGGTGCGTGTCTTCCCGCTTCTTGACGGCGTTGCCGCGGTTGTTGGCGGCGTCGAGCAGCTCGGCGGAGAGCCGCTCGACCATGGTGCGGTCGTTGCGCGACCGGGCAGCCTGGATCAGCCAGCGGATCGCCAGGGCCTGACGGCGCTCGGTGCGGACCTCGACCGGGACCTGGTAGGTCGCGCCGCCGACGCGGCGGGAGCGGACCTCGATCATCGGGGCGACGTTGTCGAGGGCGGCGCGGAACACCTCGATCGGGTTGGCGCGGGCGCGGTTCTCGACGATGTCGAAGGCACCGTAGACGATCCGCTCGGCGGTCGACTTCTTGCCCTCGTACATGATCGAATTCATGAACTTCGTCAGCACCACGTCCCCGTACTTCGGGTCCGGGATGATCTCACGCTTCTCGGCAGAGTGGCGACGGGACATCTCTTACAACTCTCAAACGAGTCTGACTTAAGCACCCCGCGCAGGCCGCCTTGGCTTTCCGGAGAAAGCCGGCGACATCCTTACGAGGCCGTGGAAACGCTTGGAAACGACCGGATAAACTCCGGTCGCCGGTCTTACTTCGGGCGCTTGGCGCCGTACTTGGAGCGGCGCTGCTTGCGGTTCTTCACGCCCTGCGTGTCGAGCACGCCGCGCAGGATGTGGTAGCGCACGCCCGGAAGATCCTTCACGCGGCCGCCGCGGATCATCACCACGGAGTGCTCCTGAAGGTTGTGGCCCTCGCCCGGGATGTAGCCGATCACCTCGAAGCCGTTGGTCAAGCGGACCTTGGCGACCTTACGAAGGGCCGAGTTCGGCTTCTTCGGGGTCGTCGTGTAGACCCGGGTGCAGACGCCGCGCTTCTGCGGGCAAGCGTCGAGCGCCGGAACCTTGTTGCGGCTCCGCTGGATCTTCCGCGGCTGGGCGATCAGCTGGTTGATCGTCGGCATCCTGTGCCCTCTTCCTCGGTCACCTTGGCCGGATTGCCCAGGGCAATCCGCAAAACGAATATGCGCCGGAGGCCCTGTCACGGACCCTCGGCGCGGTGTGGGTAGAGGAGCACGCCCGAAACGAACGCGCTCGTACCTACGGATCTGACTTACAGCGTCAGGCGATTTGATCCCTCGGCGCGCGGGCGATGGCGACGGCGTCCGAGGGCAAACCCGAGGGACCGTCGGCAGCCGATGGCCGTCCGAAGTGGACGCGCTTCTAGACGCGGTTGCCCGGCAGGTCAATGCACCGGGGGCAGAAATCTGCGCCGCGCAGGAGGTTAAAGATCGGTCAAGGCGCGGTGACGCGCGTGACGAACGTGCCCGATTTCGAATAATCCGCCGCGACCACCGGGGTCGTCAATCTCGGGCGATTCGATCCGTGGTGGGATGCCGGCGAGCGCGGCGGGATCGAAGGGGTACGCCCCGGCACATCGGCGGATCACGTCGAGCGGACGGTCTCCGGCACCGTCGATCCGGTTCTGGCGAAGATCGGCCTTTCGGACCTCCGGAGGCCGGCGCCCCGGCAACTCCAGCGGTTCTGAGCAGGGTGGATCGGATCTGAGTCGTCAGCCTGTTCGGCGACGTCCTGGCGCTTCCCTGGCACGGTGACACAGCGCTGACGTTCATCCCCCGGATCGGGTCGGCTCGATCCATATTCGGCAATGCCGGAACAGAACCACGCATCGTTGAAAAGCCTTCGTCCTGATCGTCGGATCTGACGTTCGAACAGAAAAAGCGGACGATCTTCGATGGAAAACCTCTCGTCGACTTCAGAACTGCTGACGCGCACGAGGGCCGGTGTGACGTGAGTCGGATCGGCTGGGGAGCGGCGATTCTCCTCGGCGCCTTCGTCTGCCCCATCTCCGCCGCGTTGTATCTCCCCACACGGTGCCGCGTTCGGAGCCGAAGGATCCGGGACGGAACGGCGTGTCGCGCCTGTACCGTGCCGGATCGGGGCAGGAGCGCGCCGTCACGGTCTACGGAAGATTAAAGCGAACCGTCGAAGTGTCGCGATCGTCGGGCGGCCGGAAGGGTGCCCCGGGTTCGCGTCAAGGATTCTGCGTATGGGTTGCGTCGCCGTCAGCAACGTCGTTCCGTTCCGGCGGCCCATCCCCGCCCAGGCCCCCAGTGAGCGGGACGCGCGGGATCGCCGCCGCAGCGAGCAGCGGTCGCTGCTGGACGCGGTCTATGCCACCGGCAGCATGGTCCTGGCGGCCGACGACCGCGCGACCAAGCTCACGGCCTCGCGCCTTCAGGTTTACGGCTTCCTGGCGATCGAGGAGCTGCGGGCGGATGGGACCGTCCGGCGGCTGCGTCCCTCCGAGGCGATCCGCGCCCGCTCCGAGCATCCCTGGCGCCTGTCGAAACCCGCCTGCGGCACGGCGGTGACCATTCCGAGCCTGGACGGCTTCCTGTTCGAGCCGGCCGGGCAGCCTGCCTGATCGCCCCCGTTATCGGGCCTCGACGATCCCGACTCGTCGAGGTCCCCCAGCGGAAAGGCTCAGCGCGCCACGATGCGCGCCGGTCATATCTGTCCCGCCAGGCGCGTTCCGCGTAACGGGCCAGCCCCGTTCCTGGCGGCGACCTTTTCCCGACCATTGAGCGCCGTCTCCGTAGGCGTATTGCCCGCAGCCGGTCGGGCCGGGGCCGCAGTCCGCCGACCGTAAAACCGCGTCTCAGCCGCGCCCGCGCCCTTCGGATTACGGCCCGTCACGCTTGCCATCGCCGGCTGAGCGTAGTATGCGCCCGGCCTTCGCGACATTTCCGATGGGTGCTCGCACCCTGCGAACGCGGTGACCGCGCCGGTGTCTCACGACACCGCCAGCGCGGTCGAACACATGAGCCGGGGATTTAACATCCCCATCAGGCGTCGTCCGCCGGGCAATACCGCCCGCGTGCGGAAACCCGCCTGAAACAAGGAGTCACGCACGTGATCCAGATGCAGACGAATCTGGACGTCGCCGACAACTCGGGTGCACGCCGTGTGATGTGCATCAAGGTCCTCGGCGGGTCGAAGCGCAAATATGCCGGCGTCGGCGATGTCATCGTCGTCTCCGTGAAGGAGGCGATCCCGCGCGGTCGCGTCAAGAAGGGCGACGTCATGAAGGCGGTCGTCGTTCGGACGGCCAAGGCCGTGAAGCGCGTCGACGGATCGGTGATCCGCTTCGACAAGAACGCCGCCGTTCTGATCAACAATCAGAAGGAGCCGATCGGCACCCGCATCTTCGGACCGGTGCCGCGCGAGCTGCGCGCACGCAACCACATGAAGATCATCTCCCTGGCCCCGGAGGTGCTGTGATGGCCGCGAAGATCAAGAAGGGCGACACGGTCGTCGTGCTCACCGGCCGCGATACCGGCCGCTCGGGCGAGGTGATCCAGGTTCTGCCGAAGGAAGGCCGGGCCTTCGTGCGCGGCGTCAACCTGGTCAAGAAGCACCAGAAGCAGACGCAGAACCAGGAAGGCGGCATCATCTCCAAGGAGGCCGCCATCCAGCTCTCGAACATCGCGGTCGCGGATGCCAACGGCAAGCCGACCCGCGTGGGTTTCCGCATCCTCGAAGACGGGCGCAAGGTCCGGTTCGCCAAGACCACGGGGGATCAGATCGATGGCTGAGGCCGACAAGAACGCCTACACCCCGCGTATGCGCAAGCATTACGACGAGGTGGTTCGCCAGAAGCTCATCGAGGAGTTCGGCTACAAGAACCCGATGGAAGTGCCGCAGATCACGAAGATCGTGATCAACATGGGCGTCGGCGAATCCACCGCGGATTCGAAGAAGGCCACCGTTGCGGCGGGCGATCTCTCGCTCATCGCCGGCCAGAAGCCGGTGATCACCCGGGCCCGGAAGGCCATCGCGACCTTTAAGGTCCGCGAGGGCATGCCGATCGGCTGCAAGGTGACGCTGCGCAAGCAGCGCATGTACGAGTTCATGGATCGGCTGATCACCATCGCGCTGCCGCGCGTGCGTGACTTCCGGGGCCTGAATCCGCGCTCGTTCGACGGCCGCGGCAACTACGCGCTGGGTCTCAAGGAGCACCTCGTGTTCCCGGAGATCTCCTACGACAAGGCCGAGCAGACCTGGGGCATGGACATCGTCGTGGCGACCACCGCCAAGACCGATGCCGAAGCCAAGGCCCTGCTCGCCGCCTTCCAGTTCCCGTTCCGGCAGTGAGGCCCTTGGGCCTCAGACGCGGACACCGGAGATAGATCCCATGTCGAAGAAAAGCTCAGTCGAGAAGAACGAGGCCCGCAAGGCGCTGGTGAAGCGCTTCGCGGCCAAGCGGAAGGCGCTCCTCGAGATCGCCAACAACGATGGCCTCGAGATGGAGGAGCGCTTCGAGGCGCGCCTCAAGCTCGCGGAACTGCCGCGCAACTCGTCGGCCACCCGGATCCGCAATCGCTGCGGCATCACCGGCCGTCCGCGCGCCTTCTACCGCAAGATGGGCATCTCGCGCGTGGCGCTGCGCGAGCTTGGCAACCGGGGGCTGATCCCCGGCCTGGTCAAGTCGAGCTGGTAAGGAGGTCCCCATGGTCAACGATCCCGTGGGCGACATGCTCACCCGCATCCGCAACGGCCAGCTGCGCCGTCGCAACGTGGTCCAGACGCCCGGCTCGCGCCTGCGCGCCAGCGTCCTCAACGTGCTGAGGTCCGAAGGTTACATCCGCGACTACGCGGCCACCGACCTCGGCAACGGCCGCACCGAGTTCGCGATCGAGCTCAAGTACTACGACGGCCGCCCGGTGATCCGCGAGATCAAGCGTGTGTCGAAGCCCGGCCGCCGGGTCTACTCGTCGGTCGGCGAGCTACCGCACGTGGCCGACGGCCTCGGCGTCACCATCGTTTCCACCCCGCAGGGCGTCATGGCCGACCACGAGGCGCGCGAGCGCAACGTCGGCGGTGAAGTGCTCTGCACCGTGTTCTGATCGGGACGGAGGAGGTTATCCCATGTCTCGCGTAGGCAAGAAGCCCGTTCCCGTGCCGGCCGGCGTCACCGCCACCGTCACGGGCCAGACCGTCAAGATGAAGGGCTCCAAGGGCGAGCTGGAATTCGTCGTCCCCGCTCTGGTGAGCGTGGCGATGAAGGACGGTGCCATCGCCGTGGAGCCGGTCAACCAGTCCAAGCCGGCGCGGTCCCTGTGGGGTACGTCGCGGGCGCAGATCGCCAACATCGCCGAGGGCGTGTCGAAGGGCTTCGAGAAGAAGCTCGAGATCACGGGCGTCGGCTATCGTGCGGCGATGGCCGGCAAGGCCCTCAAGCTGTCGCTCGGCTACAGCCACGACATCGAATACGCGATCCCCACGGGGATCACGATCGTTACCCCGAAGCCCACCGAGATCACGATCACCGGGATCAACCGCCAGCAGGTCGGTCAGGTCGCCGCCGAGATCCGCGATTACCGCGGACCCGAGCCCTACAAGGGCAAGGGCGTGAAGTACGCGGGCGAGTTCATCTTCCGCAAGGAAGGCAAGAAGAAGTAAGGAGGGCATCATGTCTCGCAAGCTCGAAGCCCTCGATCGCCGCAAGGCGCGCGTCCGCCGCGCGCTGCGGGCGGCCGCCAACGGCCGTCCGCGGCTCTCGGTGTTCCGCTCGTCGAAGCAGATCTACGTGCAGGTCATCGACGACGCGGCCGGCAAGACGCTGGCCGCCGCCTCGTCGATCGACAAGGCACTCAAGGGCGAACTCAAGACCGGCGCCGACGTCGCCGCCGCCAAGGCGGTGGGCAAGCTCGTCGCCGAGCGCGCCAAGGCCGCGGGCGTCACGAAGGTGATCTTCGACCGCTCCGGCTACATCTATCACGGCCGCGTCGCGGCCGTCGCCGAGGCTGCCCGCGAAGGCGGCTTGGAGTTCTGAGGAACCTCTCCTCCCCCCTTGCGGGGAGGAGCCGGAGGTCGGGGTGGTGCGGGCGAGGCACTCCGGTGCCTTCTGCACCACCCCCACCCCTTACCCCTCCCCGCACGGGGGAGGGGAAAATCGAGCGAGCGGGTCTTCGGGCCTGCGCCAGTGAGATGAACAGGTAGAAAACGATGGCACGTGAACGGGAAGGCGGGGGCCGCGGCCGCCGCGACGATCGCGAGGAGCGCGACAGCGAGTTCGTGGACAAGTTGGTCCACATCAACCGCGTCGCCAAGGTGGTGAAGGGCGGCCGTCGCTTCGGCTTCGCGGCCCTCGTCGTCGTCGGCGACCAGAAGGGCCGCGTGGGCTTCGGCCACGGCAAGGCCCGTGAGGTGCCAGAGGCGATCCGCAAGGCCACCGAGGCGGCCAAGCGCGGCCTCATCCGCGTCTCGCTCCGCGAGGGCCGGACCCTGCACCACGACGTCAACGGACGTCACGGGGCAGGCAAGGTGATCCTCCGCGCGGCCCCGCAGGGCACCGGCATCATCGCCGGCGGTCCGATGCGCGCCGTGTTCGAGACGCTGGGCATGCAGGACGTGGTCGCCAAGTCGCTGGGTTCGTCGAACCCCTACAACCTCGTGCGCGCCACCTTCGAGGCGCTCAAGAACGAGGACAGCCCGCGCTCCGTGGCGGCCCGCCGCGGCATCAAGGTGTCGACGCTTCAGTCGCGCCGCCGCGATGCCGATCCGGCCGACCAGTCCGAAGCCGCGGTCGCGTAAGGGAGGGTCCGATGGCACAGAAGACCGTCCGTATCGAACAGATCGGCTCGCCGATCCGCCGCGAGGCCAGCCAGCGCCAGACGCTGATCGGCCTCAAGCTCAACAAGCTCCACCGCGTGTCCGAGCTGGAGGATACCCCCTCCGTGCGCGGCATGATCCGCAAGGTTGCGCACCTCGTGCGCGTCCACGGCGACGTGGCGTGAGGAGGTTCCGATGAAGCTCAACGAGATCAGCGACAATCCCGGCGCCACCAAGGACCGGATGCGTGTCGGCCGGGGCATCGGCTCCGGCAAGGGCAAGACCGCGGGCCGCGGCGTGAAGGGTCAGAAGGCCCGGACCGGCGTGTCCATCAAGGGCTTCGAGGGCGGTCAGATGCCGCTCCACCGGCGCCTGCCGAAGCGCGGCTTCAACAACCTCTACGCCCAGGATCTGAACGAGGTGAACCTCGGCCGGATCCAGGAGGCGGTCGACGCCGGCAAGCTCGACAAGGCCGCCACCGTGACGGTGGAGAGCCTCGTCGCCGCCGGCATCATCGCCCGTCGCCGTGACGGCGTGAAGCTGCTCGGCGTCGGCGAGATCACCGCGAAGCTCAGCTTCGAGGTGACCCGCGCCTCCAAGTCCGCCGTCGAGGCGGTCGAGAAGGCCGGCGGCTCGGTCAGCGTCGTCTACGCCCAGGGTGCCTCCACCCGCGGCGGCAGCGAGGCGGCCCCGGCCTGACGGCGGCCGAAGGGGCGACCGCGGGACCCGTTGCGCGGGCTCCGCGCACCCTTTAAGCCACTCCTTCGAGCGGCGGCCCTGCGACCACGCGGGCCGCCGCTTTCATTTCATCCGGGCCCGATCGCCCGGCGACATGTCCAGGACGCGACGCTTATGGCCTCAGCCGCCGAGCAGCTTGCCGCCAATCTCAATTTCGGCGCGATCGCCAAGGCCGATGAGCTGAAGAAGCGCATCTGGTTCACCCTCGGTGCGCTCGTGGTGTTCCGGCTGGGCACCTACATCCCGATCCCCGGCATCGACCCGGAGCAGTTCGCCCGGAACTTCCAGCAGCAGTCCGGCGGCGTGCTCGGCCTGTTCAACATGTTCTCGGGCGGCGCCGTCGAGCGCATGGCGATCTTCGCCCTCAACATCATGCCGTACATCTCGGCCTCGATCATCGTGCAGCTCCTGACCTCGGTGATCCCGAGCCTGGAGGCACTGAAGAAGGAGGGCGAATCCGGCCGCAAGGTCATCAACCAGTACACCCGCTATCTCACGGTGGTCCTGGCCCTGGTGCAGTCCTGGGGCATCGCCCTCGGCCTGCAGAGCTCCTCGGCAGCCATCGACCCCGGCCCGTTCTTCCTGGCCTCGACCGTGATCACGCTGACCGGCGGCACCCTGTTCCTGATGTGGCTCGGTGAGCAGATCACCTCGCGCGGCATCGGCAACGGCTCGTCGCTGATCATCTTCGCCGGCATCGTCGCCCACCTGCCTGTGGCGATCGCGGGCGCCCTCGAACTCGGCCGCACCGGCGCGCTGTCGCCGGCGATCATCCTGGGCGTGGCCGTGGCCGCGGTGGCTCTTGTCTACTTCATCGTGTTCATGGAGCGCGCCCAGCGCCGGCTCCTGATCAACTACCCGAAGCGCCAGGTCGGCAACCGCATGTACGAGGGCCAGACCTCGTTCCTACCGCTCAAGCTCAACACCTCGGGCGTGATCCCGCCGATCTTCGCCTCGTCGCTGCTGCTCCTGCCGGCCACCGCCGCGAGCTTCTCGGCCAATGGCGGCAGTACCGGCTGGCTCGGCACGGTCACGGCCTATCTCGGCCATGGCACGCCGCTGTTCCTGGTGCTCTACGCGGCGCTGATCATCTTCTTCACGTTCTTCTACACGGCGGTGGTGTTCAATCCGCAAGAGACAGCCGACAACCTGAAGAAGCATGGCGGCTTCATTCCGGGCATCCGCCCGGGCGAGCGTACCGCGGCCTTCATCGACAAGGTGCTGACCCGCATCACCGTGATCGGCGCCCTGTACCTGACCCTGGTCTGCCTGTGCCCGGAGATCCTGTCGTCCTACGCCTCGGCGAGCCTGGGCTTCGGCGGCACCTCGCTGCTGATCGTGGTCTCGGTGACGATGGATACGGTGGCGCAGATCCACGGGCACCTGATGGCGCATCAGTACGAGGGCCTCGTGAAGAAGGCCAAGCTGCGTGGCGCCTCGACCACGCAACGCCGGCGCTGACCCTGCTACAGAGGCGGCCCGGCATTAAGAACGCGCCGGCCTCTGGCACCAAGGTACGGATGCTTCCGCGGCCCGGACCAGCTAGACAACCTAGACCCAGGCGATGCCAGGGAGGCTTCGCCACCGCCGCTTGCGCCCGACCGTGTCGGGACGGACGAGGATAACGCCATGCGCATCATTCTGCTCGGGCCGCCCGGTGCGGGGAAGGGGACGCAATCCGAGCGGATCGTGCAGCGCTTCGGGATCCCGCAGCTCTCCACCGGCGACATGCTGCGCGCCGCCGTCGCGGCCGGCACCCCGGTCGGGCTCGAGGCCAAGGCGGTGATGGAAGCGGGTGGCCTCGTCTCCGACCGTATCGTGGTCGGGATCGTCGCCGACCGGATCGAGGAGCCGGACGCCCGGCGTGGCTTCATCCTCGACGGCTTCCCGCGCACTGTGGCACAGGCGAAGGCCCTGGAGGCCATGCTCGACGGCAAGGGCCTCACCCTGTCGGCGGTGATCGAGTTGAAGGTGGACGAGACGGCGCTCGTCGGCCGGATCGAGCGGCGGGCCGCCGAGACTCAGGCCCGCGGCCAGGCCGTCCGCAAGGACGACACGCCCGAGGTGTTCAAGCAGCGCCTGGAGGCCTACCGCGCGCAGACGGCCCCGCTCTCGGCCTACTATGCCGGGACGGGCATGCTCGAGACCATCGACGGCATGCAGCCGATCGACAAGGTCACGGCCGACCTGATGGCGGTCCTGGAGCCGCACGAGGAACCGGTCGCTTCGTAGGGGCCTGCCGATCGTCGGTTGGACCCTTCTTCCGAACGCGTCACACCTCTGCGGGTTTGACGGGTGCAACGGCGATCGGACACCCCACGCCCATGCGCATCGTTGCCATTGCAGCGCTTCTGTTCGCCGTGGCGTTCCCAGCCTTGCCGGCCGCGGCGCAGAGTCCGGCCCAATCCTTCGCCTACGGGCAGAAGCGGTTCAAGCACGCCTGCCGCCCGCCGCTCAAATACGCCGCGGGGACCTGTGTCCGCCGCTGCCCGGCCGGCTACCGGGATACGGGCGGCTATTGCCGCTTGCAGAATCAGGGATTTCGCTGACGCACGGCCGTCAGAGATCCGACCGGCGTTCGCGGTGGAGCGCACCGAAGAAGTTGACGATATCCATCTGGAGCGACCGGCGGCCGAACAGGCGCAGCGGGAAGCCCTCGGCCGTATCGGCGCGCAGCTCGATCATCGCCGTCATGGCGTTGTAGCGGAATACGATCCTGCGGCCCGCGAAGGTCGCCCAGAGCAGGCCGGGGCCGCCGTCCTGACTCTGGAGTGCGATGGAGCCGGGCTCGGCCTCGGCGAGGACTCCGCCGATCACCGCCATCACGACCGGCGCCACCTCGTCCAGGGTCTCGGTGGCGGCCCGCAGCACGGCCTCCGCGAAGGCCCGCAGGGTGGCGCCGTCACTGGTCACAATCGTCATCCCCGCTCCCGTTTCCCCGCTTCGGCCCCGCACGCGACGCATGGCGGCACGAGGATTCGGGGTTCAGTCGTTGACATCGGCCCGCACGCACGCTAGCAGGCCCTCCTTCGTCCAGCCGAACGATGGTCTGCGGTGCCCTGTCCAGGGCTGCCTGCGGGCCGCGTCGTCGTTTCACGTGCGCAGGGGCCGGCCTCCACCGGACGCGCACGGCACCGGCCCGGATCCCCGGGCCCGACATGGAGAGTGATCGTGGCTCGTATCGCAGGCGTCAATATCCCGACCAACAAGCGCGTCGTCATCGCGCTCCAGTACATTCACGGCATCGGCGCCAAGAAGGCCGAGGAGATCACCCAGAAGGTGAACATCCCCGCCGAGCGCCGGGTCAACCAGCTGACCGACGCCGAGGTTCTCCAGATCCGCGAGACGATCGACCGGGACTACCTGGTGGAAGGCGACCTGCGCCGCGAAGTCTCGATGAACATCAAGCGCCTGATGGATCTCGGCGCCTATCGCGGCCTGCGTCACCGCAAGCAGCTGCCCGTCCGCGGCCAGCGCACGCACACCAACGCCCGCACCCGCAAGGGCAAGGCGAAGCCGATCGCCGGCAAGAAGAAGTAAGTCCTGCCCCTGGAAGGCCGTGCGTCGCGCGGCCTTCTTCCGTCGCGCTGGGTGTCCCGCAACGGCCCCGGCACAGGCTCGACCGCCCTGCACGGGCGCCGCAGCCAAGTCCCAAGAAGAATCCCGAGCGCCTGGAATTACGGGCGCGCTTGAAGGAAGAGTGAGACCCGAATGGCCAAGGAACCGCAACGCGTCCGTCGCCGCGAACGCAAGAACATCGTGTCGGGCGTCGCCCACGTGAACGCTTCGTTCAACAACACGATGATCACCATCACCGACGCGCAGGGCAACACGATCTCGTGGTCGTCGGCCGGCGCCATGGGCTTCAAGGGCTCGCGGAAGTCGACTCCCTACGCCGCGCAGGTCGCTGCCGAGGACGCCGCCCGCAAGGCCTCCGAGCACGGCATGCGCACCCTCGAGGTCGAGGTGTCGGGCCCGGGCTCGGGTCGTGAATCGGCCCTGCGCGCCCTCCAGGCCGCGGGCTTCACGGTGACCTCGATCCGCGACGTCACCTCGATCCCGCACAACGGCTGCCGCCCGCGCAAGCGGCGCCGGGTCTGATCGAAGCCGGCGAAACCCTTTGACGGAGAAGCACATGACAGGATCGAAGCCGCTTCCGGGCGTGCTGCGTTGGAACCTCGGCGACCTCACGGTCACCGCGCTCAACGACGGCTGGTTTCAGGCGAGCCTCGATCTGGTCACGGGCATCTCGAAGGAGGAGGCCGGGCGGCTGCAGCGGGCCGGCTTTCGCACCGAGCAGCCCAAGATCACGCTGAACGCCTTCCTGATCACGGGCCCCGGCCTCAAGCCGACCCTGATCGACACGGGCTACGGCGATCTGGCGCCGGCTCCGACCCTCGGCCGGGCCGGGGCGGCGCTCGCGCTCACCGGCGTCGCGCCGGAAGAGATCGGCACGGTGCTCGTCAGCCACCTGCACCCCGACCATGTGGGCGGGCTCGTGAAGGACGGGGCGGCGCGCTACCCGAACGCCGAGATCGTGCTGCACGCCGACGAGGCCGCGCATTGGCTTCCGGACGAGGCGCTCGCCAAGGCGCCCGAGGGAGCCAAGCCCTATTTCGAGGGCGCGCGTAAGGCGGTGGCGCCCTATGCCGGTCGGGTGCGCGAGCACCGGGGCGGCGAGGTGCTTCCCGGGATCACGGCGGTCCACCTGCCCGGCCATACGCCGGGCCATTGCGGGTTCCGCATCGTCTCCGGTGGACAGGCGCTGATGATGTGGACCGACGTGGTGCACATGCCGGCGATCCAGTTCAAGAACCCGGAGGCCGGCGTCGGCTTCGATGTCGACGGCGACCAGGCGCGGGAGACGCGCAAGACGATCCTGGACGAGGTGGCCCGCGAGCGGACGCTCATCGCCGGCGGCCATCTCGAATTCCCGTCCCTCGGCTACGTTGACCGGGACGGGGCGGGCTACAGCTTCGTGCCGGCCCTCTGGGTCGGCGGCGAATAACAGACTGTGAATTCAGGGACCGTCCGGAGCGCCAGGGGACTGCGCCGGACGGCCGAAGCACGGGGGACGGGCGTCGCGGGTCCCGGGCATGGACGAGAGGTAGGATCGTGGTCATTCAGAAGAACTGGCAGGAACTGATCAAGCCGAACAAGCTGCAGGTCACGACCGGCGACGACCCGAAGCGGGTTGCCACCGTCGTCGCCGAGCCGCTCGAGCGCGGTTTCGGCACGACGCTCGGCAACGCCCTGCGCCGGGTGCTCCTGTCGTCCCTCCAGGGCGCGGCCGTGACCTCGGTGCAGATCGACGGCGTGCTGCACGAGTTCTCGTCGATCCCGGGCGTGCGCGAGGACGTCACCGACATCGTCCTCAACATCAAGACCATCGCGATCCGCTCGCAGACGGACGCACCCAAGCGCATGACCCTGCGCAAGACCGGCCCGGGCGTCGTCACCGCCGGGGACATCGGCACGGTCGGCGACATCCAGATCCTGAACCCGGAACTCGTGATCTGCACGCTCGATGACGGCGCCGAGATCCGGATGGAGTTCACGGTCGCCACCGGCAAGGGCTACGTCCCGGCCGAGCGCAACCGCCCGGAGGACGCACCCATCGGCCTGATCCCGGTGGATGCGCTGTTCTCGCCGGTCACCAAGGTCAGCTACCGCGTCGAGACCACCCGCGAGGGTCAGGATCTCGACAAGGACAAGCTGACCATGACGGTCGAGACCAACGGCGCGGTCTCGCCGGAGGATTCGCTCGCCTACGCGGCGCGGATCATTCAGGACCAGCTGCAGGTCTTCGTGAACTTCGAGGATCCGCGCAAGGAAGAGGCCGCTCCGCTCGCGCCGCAGCTGCCCTTCAACCCGGCGCTGCTCAAGAAGGTCGACGAGCTGGAGCTGTCGGTCCGCTCGGCGAACTGCCTGAAGAACGACAACATCGTCTACATCGGCGATCTCATCCAGAAGTCCGAGGGCGAGATGCTGCGGACCCCGAACTTCGGCCGCAAGTCGCTCAACGAGATCAAGGAAGTGCTCGCCGGCATGGGCCTGCACCTCGGCATGGACATCCCCGGCTGGCCGCCCGAGAACATCGAGGATCTCGCCAAGCGCTTCGAGGAGCACTATTAGGCCGGACGTCCCAGCTCCGCCCTCATCCTGAGGTGCCGGAGCGCAGCGGGGGCCTCGAAGGAGGCCTCCCGTGACCACAGCGATCCCTGGAGCCCTCCTTCGAGGCCCGCTGACGCGGGCACCGCAGGATGAGGGTTCCGGGTCGGAGTTCCCGCCGCGGGGTCATGCGGAATGAACAGCCCCGCTTTTGGGGCGCCCGGCCGTACCGTGGCACGGCGGCCGAGACCAGAAGGAAGCCAGAACCATGCGTCACGGTTATCGCGGTCGCCGTTTCAACCGCACCGCCGAGCATCGCAAGGCGATGTTCGCCAACATGTCGGTCGCGCTGCTGAAGCACGAGCAGATCGTCACCACCCTGCCCAAGGCCAAGGACCTGCGTCCCGTGGTCGAGAAGCTGATCACGCTGGGCCGCATCGACAGCGTCCACACCCGCCGTCTCGCCATGGCGCAGCTGCGCGATGCCGACATGGTCAAGAAGCTCTTCACCGTGCTCGGCCCGCGCTACAAGGGCCGTCCGGGCGGTTACTGCCGCATCATGAAGGCGGGCTTCCGCCAGGGCGACAACGCCCCGCTGGCGGTGATCGAATTCGTCGACCGCGACGTCGAGGCCCGCGGCAAGGATTCCGGTCCGAGCCAGGTTGCCGAGGCGGCCTGATCCATCACGGGGGCGCCATCCGGCGTCCCTGGTCAAACGCCAGAAGCCGCTCCGGGGCATCCGGGGCGGCTTCTCGCGTTTGAGGGTCCACCATGTCTCCGGAACCCGGGCGCTACAGGGCCCGCGGAGGGACGCTGAACCGGGCAAATGGGCCGGCTCAGCGGGGTCGGCTATCGGCCTGGTCGAGGAGCGTGCCGACCCGGTCGGCGAGGTCGGCCGAGCGGAACGGCTTGGACAGGACCGGCAGATCCTCGGGGATCTGCATGGCGTCGGCATGGCCGGTGAGGATCAGCACCGGCAGGCTCGGGGTCCGGTCGCGGATCGCGGCGGCGAGCTCGACGCCGCTCATGCCCGGCATGGCCAGGTCGGCCACGACGATGTCGAAGCGGTCGCGGTCGAGGTCGCGCAGGGCGGCCGCGCCGTCGGCCGCCTCCGTCACGCTGTGGCCAAAACCGGTGAGGAACGAGGCCGTGACGTGCCGGACCTGGGGATCGTCGTCGACGATCAGGATCCGTGCCCGCCGGCCGGAGATGGGCGCCGGATCGGCCACCGGGGCGACCCGCTCCGGCCCCGCCTCCGCGAAGGGGAGCGCCAGCTCGACGCGGGTGCCGCGGCCGACCGCGCTGTCGATCACCAGCCGGCCCTTCGATTGCTGCGCGAGGCCGAACACCATGGCGAGCCCGAGCCCCGTCCCCTGGCCCACCGCCTTCGTCGTGAAGAACGGCTCGCACACCCGGCGCAGGATCTCCTCCGGAATGCCGGTGCCCACATCGGTCACGCTGATCCCGAGATAGGCGCCGTCGGCGATCTCGGGATCCCCGCTGATGCCGAGGCGCCGGGTCGCCACCGTGATGGTGCCGCCCTCGGGCATGGCGTCCCGGGCGTTGATGCACAGGTTGAGCACGGCGAGTTCGAGCTGTTCGGGATCGACCTGGACCGCCGGCTGGCCGTCCTCCAGGTCGGTCCGCACGGTGACGAGGCCGCCGAGGCTGCGCCCGAACAGGTCGCTCATCCCGACGATCAGGGCGTTCACGTCGACAGCCCGGGCCTGCAGATCGTGGGCCCGGCTGAAGCTGAGGAGCCGCTTCGTGAGGGAGGCGCCGCGCTCGGCCGCCCCGCGGGCGTTCTCGATCAGGCGCTGGACCCGGGGCTCGCCCGCGACCTTCGGGGCGGCCAGTTCCAGGCTGCCGAGGATCGCGGTCAGCAGGTTGTTGAAGTCGTGGGCGATGCCGCCGGCCAGGGTGCCGAGCGCCTGCATCTTGTCGGACTGGCGCAGCCGCGCCTCCAGGCTCCGCTGCTCGGTGACGTCCCGCTCGATCACCGCCAGGTGGCTGATCGCGCCGCCCGCGTCGCGGATCGGCACCCGGGTGACGTGGCTCCACTGCTCGGCCCCGGTCGGGCCGTCGCTGGTGAGGGTCTCGGCCACCGTGCCGGCCCGGATCGCCGCCGCGTCCGCCTCGGTCGCCGGAATGCCCGGAGCGCCGAGGACCTCGTCCTCGCGCCGCCCGAGGCAGGCGGCGACGTCACAGCCGAACAGCGCCGCCTTGCGGGCGTTCAGACGCACGAAGCGGCCGTCCGCGTCCTTGAAGCTGATCGCGTCCTGGGCGTGATCGAGGAGGCCGCGGAGCAGCGCGCGCTCGGTGGCGAGGTCCCGGCCGAGGCGGTGGCGCTCGAAGGCCTGCCGCACGGTCGAGCGCAGCAGGCCCGCATCCCAGGGCTTCGTCACGTAGCCGACGATGCCGCCGCGGTTGAGGGCGGCGATCACCGCGGTGATGTCTGCATAGCCGGTGAGCAGGATCGCCTGCGCGTCGTGGAAGCCGCGGGCCTCGGCGAGCAGAGCATCGCCGGTGAGGCCGGGCATGCGCTGGTCCGAGAGCACCACGGCGATGTCGGGCTCGGCGCGCAGGATCTCCAGCGCCTCGGCGGGACGCGAGGTCGTCAGCACCCGGTAGGAATCCTCGAACAGGTCCTCCAGGGCGATCAGGATGTCCGGCTCGTCGTCGACGGCCAGGATCGTCCCTACACCTGCCGTACCGTCACTCATGCACTGGCTGCCTGCCGCGGGATCCCGATCACGAAGCAGGCTCCCCCACCCGGCGCCGTCTCCACGGTGAGCGAGCCGCTATGCGCCTGAACGACGCTGTAGGCAATCGCCAAGCCGAGGCCGGTCCCCGATCCCACCGGCTTGGTCGTGAAGAACGGCTCGAAGATCTTCTCGCGCAGGGTATCCGGAATGCCGGGACCGGTATCGCTGATCCGGATCTCGTCCAGATCCGGGCTCGAGCAGGTCGTGATTCGAACCGTGCCGCCCGCCGGCATGGCGTCGGCGGCGTTGCCCAGGATGTTCATCACCACCTGGTTGAGCAGCGCCGGGGTGCAGTGGATCTCGGCCCGGCCCGCGAAGGTGCGCTCCACCGCGATCCGGTCGCCGAGCTTGTGCTGGATCAGGGCGAGCACGGTCTCGATCGCCTCCGGCACGTTGACGAGCGCACGCTCGCCCTCGTCGAGGCGCGAGAACTTCCTCAGGTTCAGCACGAGGTCCTGGATGCGGGTCAGGCCCATCCGCATCGAGCCGACCCGCTGGCGCGCCTTCTCGACGAGGCGCCCGGCGGTCTCCGGCGGCGCCTCGGGCAACTCGCCGAGCAGGCGCTCGACCGTGCCCTGGTGGGCCAGGATGAAGGCCAGGGGATTGTTGATCTCATGGGCGATGCCGGCCACGAGTTCGCCGAGCGATGCCATCTTGGCGGCCTGGACCAGCTTGGCCTGCGCGTCGGTGAGCTGCCGGTTGGCGTCGGCGAGGTCGCGGTTGGCCCGCTCCAGGGCGTCGGCGAGCCGGGCCCGGGCCTCCGCCGCCTCGGCCTCGGCCCGGGCGCGCTCCACCGCCCGCTCGCGCTCGCCGAACTGGCCGGCGATGCGCCGGTCGTCCTCTTCCAGCAGGCGGCGGCGCACGAAGCCGCGGACCCGCAGCGCCAGGACCTCGGCATCGGTCTTGGCGATGACGTCGTCGGCGCCGGCCGCGAAGGCCTCGACCAGGAAATTCTTGGCCGGATCGCTGCCGGCGATGCCGACGAGGTGGAAGCCGGCCCCGGCCGCCCGGCCGGCCCGGCGCTGGCTGATCGCCCGGCACAGGGCGAGCCCGTCATAGGCGTGGCCCAGGAGATCGACCGTGACGCAGTCGAAGGCCTCGCCCCCCGCATCCCCGTCCAGGGCGGCGAGCGCCGCCTCCGGCCCGTCGGCGCTGGTCACGTGGTGCCCGTCCTGGCTCATCAGGCCAGCCAGGAAGGTCCGGTAGGTGGCGCTGCCGTCGATCACCAGGATCCGGCCGCGCCGGAACGCGGCCGCCCCCGGGCCTTCGCCGTCGCCGGCCGAGCGGCGCTCGCGCAGCAGGGCGCGGATGCGCAGGATCATCAGGTCGCGGTCGGCGGATTTCGGCAGGTAGGCGTCGGCGCCGCTCTCCAGCCCCTGGCGCTCGCCGCCGCTGCCGCCCGTGAGCATCAGCACCGGCAGCGCCCGGGTGCGCAGGGACAGGCGCATCTGCCGGATCAGCTCGTCGCCGTTCATGCCAGGCAGATGGTAATCGGCCACCACGAGGTCGGGCTGGCTGCGATTCAGGTGATCGAGGGCGGTCTCGGACGAGGCGCAGCGTTCCACCGAGAAGCCGTGGGCCTCCAGGAGCAGGCGCAGCTCCAGGGCCTGCGTCTCCGAATCCTCCACGAGCAGGATCCGGGCGGGCCCCTCGGGCGAACCGGCCGATTCCGTCACGGCCGCACCCCCGGTTCGACGAGGCGCAGGACGTGGTCGGCGACCCGGTCGAGGGGGAGGATGGCCCGGGCCGCCCCGAGCCGCACCGCCGCCGCCGGCATGCCGTAGACCACCGCGGTGCTCTCGTGCTCGGCCACGGTCTGGGCGCCGGCCTTCTGCATGTCGGCGAGGCCCACGGCCCC
>NZ_JAKSYC010000024.1 GCF_022829585.1 Methylobacterium sp. J-026 | reverse complement strand
ACCCCCAGTTGCAACTTATGTGTGCATAGCCGCTCACCACTTGCGGGCCTTCCCGAACGTGGCTGCGATGCAGGGCCTGGCCCGGTATGGGCACTCACCTTCGTATCGGCCGCTCGGCCCCACCCCGATCTGCTCACGGGGTGGGGGAGCGTCCGATCTCACCCGCGGTCGGGCCGATACGCAACGCGGCCCATCAGCGGGATGGCAGAACCCGGTTACGACCGGGTGTAGCGTATGGTTGTGTCGGGCTCAGTATCCGTACCCACCGTAGTAGCCGTACGGGCGGCGGTAGTAGCCGTAGGGTCCGCCGTAGTAGCCCACCGGAGCATACCCGCCGTAGCCAT
>NZ_JAKSYC010000020.1 GCF_022829585.1 Methylobacterium sp. J-026 | reverse complement strand
ACGCCCGCCCTTCGGACGCGGCCGAGGCGGCGGCAGGAGCGGCGCGATCTCATCCCAGAGATCAACGGGAAGAAGCAGTCTGGCCATGCCAAACCAACGCTGAAAACCCCGCTCGGTGCCGTTCTGTTAGGCGCTCTTAGTCTGCGCTCCTCGGCGCTCTCCTCCGGAACAGCTTCCAGACGCAGGAGGATCATCGCAAAGTTGGTCTGCTGTAGGTACACCTGCTCGTAGAGGGCCAGCGCGCGGAGGTCGCGTTTCACGTCGATCCACAGATCAGAACTGCACGCGGCGATGTCGCTCGGGATGTTCGGCCGATGTGGACTGCTGTGATAGAGCGAGCCTGTCGGGACCGGGCTGCCGACTGCGGAGATGATGTCCGGGAAGGAGAGGCTGCGGTAGCACCGCTGCACCCGGCCGTTGCCCGCCACGACGATGGCGATCCGTTCAGGATGGTATTGCACGTAGGCCCGTGCCGCCGTCTCCTTGCCGACCGCGAAGTCGCGCGCGAGCATGAGAATGTGCTGCAGATCGGGCTGGCGAAAAGCCGCCATGGCTCCCCGCAGCAGGTGCGGGGGCATCAGCATGAGAGTGGCGAAGCAGTTGGCCTCGACCTCCCTGCGCTGCCGCTGATCGCCCACCTTCGCTGTGACGCGGAGCAGGTCAGAGCTCCTGCACATGAACCGGCCGGGCTGATCCGGGACGTGGTGCGCCAACAGGAAGTGGCCGAGTTCAAGCGCGATGGTGAAGCGGCGACGCGGTTCGCCCCCGCGCTTGGCTAGGATAGTGCCTTCGGACCGCTTCGCGTCCGTAACGAGGCCACCCTCGAACTCGTCGGTATTGAGGTCCCCGATCCTGCTGATGCCGAGGTGCGCACACAGTTCCTGGATCGGCACGGGCACTGGAAGATTCGGCTCGGCCTGTAGGATGCGTTTGACGAGCGCCTCCGACGAGCCTGCGTCTACGAGGTCCATCCTGCTGACCGACATCCGCGCAGCCCCATCCCGTCCCTGAGTCGATCTATCGAGCTGCCCCACACCCGCGACCTCAGGAAGGGACTATAGGGAGTTAGTAGGGGTGGTAGCTCGATTGCGCCATTGCGAGCAGAGACCGTGCTGATGTGGCACTGCGGTCCATAAGATCCCGACGACGTCGGTGAAGCCGGAAACGTAGCGGCGCTCGACACGTTGGCGTCGCGGCGAACACTCGGTTGGGCGGCTTATTTCAAACGAGTGAGGCGGCATCACTGAGGCCGGCTGCTAAGGCACCTGTCCGAAATGATCCGACGGCGTGCCCTTTGAGCCGATTGAAAATGTGGGCTATTTTGTGGGGCTAGTCCGTTACCTGAGGCCGAAAGCCCTTTTTGAGCAGCCAGTTAACGAAATTAAGTGGCGGAGAGGGGGGGATTCGAACCCCCGATGCCCTTGCAGGCATGCCGCATTTCGAGTGCGGTGCATTCAACCGCTCTGCCACCTCTCCAGCCTCGATCTCGATGACGAAGTGCGTGCGGCACCGTCCTCAAAACCGTCGCTTTGGTCATACCGATAGAGCGTCGCCATAGAGATCGGCAACGGTCGCTGAGGATGACCGAGGCGGGTCATAACGGGGTTGCGATGACAGAGCAAGCGGCGAGAACCGGAACCCGGCGCGATCGCTTCAGCGTGGATAGGGGCGTCTGTGATTCCCGGTTGGTTTGCCGTCTGCGGTGCCGTCCTCGCCGTCGATCCTGCGGTGCGTCTCCGCCTTGGAGGAGCCGGGCCAGCGCCGGCGGGTGATCGATCCGCGGCCCGAAATTCTGCTGCTGTGCGCCCCATCGGGCGGCCTGGTCGATGTCGTCGAGATCCGGCTGTGGGGGCGCAGCGCCTGGAGTTCCTGCGCCGCGTCCCGGCCTGAGAGCGGACCCGTCCCGCCCACGACACCCTGAACAATGGCCGCAACGCGCCGGATGCCGACTCGGCCGGCGCTGCCTCAAGCGGTGGTCCAGCCGATACCGCGAACACCGCCGTCGACCGGAAGCACTTCCTTCGCCGGAGCGGTGCCCAAAATCGCCGCATCCCGGATCCGTCGGGCGAACCCGGCCCGGGGGCAGCCGCGTTGCCCCGCCGTGAGACCGTCCAACCCCGGTCTCCGCCCTGGGGAGGACGGAACGTGGCGTACAGCAGATGTCTTGCCGGCCTGGTTCTGGCGGTGGTCGGCGGGGCGCCGGTCACGGCCCTGGCCTGGGGCGTGCCCGGATGCACCAATCTGCCCGAGTACAATCGGGCCCTCGGGGCCCTGCAGGGGATGACGAGCGCCTGCGACATGAGCGTCGAAGAGGCCCGGCGCATCATCGCCGCCCATGACGGGCGCGCCGCGCCCCCGCCCGCCGTCGCGCCGCCGCAGGCCGCGCCCCCGGCGCGGATTCGCCGCCGGCACCCCCGAAAGCCCCGGTCCCGGCATCGCGCCGGTGCGTGATGCGCTCCGCGCGATCGGATCAAAAACCTGTCGGGACGATCGCGGCGGCGGCCGCGTGGCGGCGGCACGGCATCCGTGCCACCCTTCCGGGAGGGCCGGTCGCCGAGCGAAGAATTCTTGCCGATCGAGGACGTCGTCCAGGGCGATCGCGGCGACCGGCTCCGCACCGACGACAACCTTCTGGGGGCGGGGAATGGCAGATCTCTCGGGAAAGACGGTCCTGATCACGGCGGCGGGGCAGGGAATCGGCCGGGCGAGCGCCCTCGCCTTCGCGCGCGCCGGGGCACGGGTCCACGCCACCGACATCGACGCGGCCGCCCTCGCCGACCTCCGGGCGGACACGCTCAGCACCGCGATCCTCGACGTGCTCGACGCGGGCGCCGTCGCCGCCCTGGTGGAGCGCATCGGCCGGGTCGACGTGCTGTTCAACTGCGCCGGCGTGGTCCAGGGCGGGACCGTCCTCGAGATGCAGGAGGCCGAGCTCGACTTCGCCCTCGACCTCAACGTCAAGGCGATGGTCCGCACCATCCGGGCGGTGCTGCCCGGCATGGTGGAACGCCGCGACGGGGCCATCGTCAACATGGCCTCGGTCGCCTCCTCGGTGAAGGGCGTGCCGAACCGCTGCGCCTACGGCCTCACCAAGGCGGCGGTGATCGGGCTGACCAAGTCGGTCGCGGCCGATTACGTCGCCCACAACATCCGCTGCAACGCGATCTGTCCGGGCACGGTGGAGAGCCCGTCGCTGCAGGCGCGCATCCGGGCGCAGGGCGATTACGCGCAGACCCGCGCCGCCTTCGTCGCCCGCCAGCCGATCGGGCGGCTCGGCACGCCGGAGGAGATCGCCGACCTCGCCGTCTATCTGGCCGGGGCGACCTACACCACCGGCCAGGCCGTCGTCGCCGACGGCGGCTGGACGATCTGAGCCCCGTCACGGGACGGGCCGAATCCGGCTGGCCAGACGCCTCAGGTGAAGCTCGGCTCCG
The DNA here is from genome assembly GCF_022829585.1 of Methylobacterium sp. J-026. Classification (GTDB taxonomy): domain Bacteria; phylum Pseudomonadota; class Alphaproteobacteria; order Rhizobiales; family Beijerinckiaceae; genus Methylobacterium. The sequence goes on along the minus strand of NZ_JAKSYC010000020.1, from coordinate 17,732 downwards.
GCGCGTCCCGCGGTTCGAAGGCGGCCCGGATGGCGGCCGGGTCGACGGCGTCGAGCGTGGCGGGCTGCCAGGCCGGCCGGTTGTCCTTGTCGACAAGCACCGCGCGCACGCCCTCGAAGAAATCGTGGCCCCGCATGACGTGCGTCACCAGCCGGTACTCGGTCCGGATGGCGTCGAGGAGGGTCAGGCCGGGTCCGCGCCGCATCTGTTCGTGGGCGAGGCAGAGGCTGGTCGGCGAGCGGCTGCGGAGGATGCGCGCAGTCTCGGCGGCGAAATCCGACCCTTCCGTCGCGTCGAGCCGGGCCAGGACGGCCTCGACGCTTCCGGCGGAGAAGCAGGCCTCGATCAGGGCCGCCTCCCGGACGACCGGCCCCGGCGGCGGCGGGGGGGCGGCGTGCGCGGCCAGGATCGGCTCGACCGGGCCGCCGGCCGCCAGGGCGTCGAGGAGCGCCGGGAACGCGGCGGCGGGCGCGGCATGGGTCGCCAGCCCGAGGGCCAGGGCGTCGCCCGGGCCGATCTTGGATCCGGTCAGGGCCAGGTAGGTGCCGCTGTGACCCGCCAGCCGCGGCAGCAGATAGGTGGTGCCGACATCCGGAATGAAGCCGATGCCGACCTCCGGCATGGCGAAGGCATACGCGTCGGACGCCACCCGGTACGGGCCGTGCACCGAGATTCCGACGCCGCCGCCCATGACGATGCCGTCGATCAGGGCGACGACGGGCTTGGGATAGCGGGCCAGCGCCGCGACGAGTTCGTACTCGCCGCGCCAGATCGCGAACATCGCCTCCATCTCGCCCGCGCGGGCGGCCTCGTAGATGCGCCGGACGTCACCGCCCGCGCAGAAGGCGCGTCCGCCGCTGCCGCGCAGAACCACGCGGGTCACGCGTTCATCCGCCGCCCAGTCCCGGAGCTGCGCCTGCATCGCCCGGATCATGCCGAGCGTCAGGGCGTTCAGGGCCTTCGGCCGGTCGAGCGTGACGAGTCCGAGCGGCCCGCGCGCCTCGAAGACCACTTCGTCTGTCGAATGTCCCGTCATCGTCGGCCGCATCCACCCGGTATGAACTTCGCCCCACCGGCGTTTGAATAGGCCTGCATCCGGGGCGCCGCAACGATCGGCGGCTCGGCCCCGCCCCCTCCGCCGACGTGGCCCCGGTGCGGGCCGCGGGGTATCAGGGGCTACAGAATCGGCAGGATGGTTCCGGTCCGCCCGCCGCGACCGTTGCGGCCCGGCCCCGTCTCTGCTCCTCACCGGTGACCGGGGCGCCTCTCAGGGCTGATGCGGACTGACATCCGGTCGGCGAAGGACGGACGACATGCTCTATCTGGTCCACATGCAGGTCAACATTCCCGACACCCTGCCGAAGGCGGAGGCCGATCGCCTGAAGGCCGACGAGAAGGCCTACGCCCAGAAACTGCAGCAGGCGGGGACGTGGCGGCACCTGTGGCGCGTCGCCGGCCAGTACGCCAATTACAGCGTCTTCGACGTCGCCGGCAACGACGCGCTCCACGAGACCCTGACGGCGCTGCCGCTCTACCCGTACATGTCGATCCAGGTCACGCCGCTGGCGCAGCATCCCTCCGCCATCGCCGCCAACTGAGAGGTCGCGGATCATGCCCTACATCATCGAGACCTTCGACAAGGCCGGCAGCCTGGAGGTCCGCAAGGCGCATCGCGCCGCGCATCTCGCCTATCTCGACCGGATCAAGGACCGTCTCCTCGCCTGCGGCGCGAAGCTGAACGACGACGGCAGCGACGCGGGCGGCGGCCTGTACGTCGTCGATGTCGAGACCCGCGCCGAGGCCGAGGCGCTGATCCAGGCGGATCCCTTCCACGCGGTCGGCCTGTTCGCGCGCGTCGAGATCCGGCGCTGGCGCAAGGCCTATCTCGACGGCCGAAGCTATCTCTGAAGGGGAGGGCACGCAGATGGCTTTCGCTGACCTCGGCGGCGTCCGGTTGCACTACCGGACCGATGGCGACCCCGCCAAACCCGCGCTCCTGCTGTCCAACTCGCTCGGCGCGGCGCTGGATATGTGGGCACCGCAGGTCGAACCCTTCGCGGACCGGTTCCACCTGATCCGCTACGACACGCGCGGCCACGGCGCCTCGGATGTCCCGCCGGGACCCTACACGATCGCCGAGCTCGGCCGGGACGCCCTCGGCCTCCTGGATCACCTCGGCATCGGCAGCGCCGATTTCGCCGGCGTGTCGATGGGCGGCCTGACCGGGCAGTGGATCGCCCTGAACCATCCGGAGCGGTTGCGGCGCCTCGCCCTGTGCAACACGGCCGCCTATATCGGCCCCCCGGAGACCTGGACCGGGCGCGTCGAGAAGGTCCGGGCGGACGGCGTCGGCAGCATCGCCGAGACCGTGGTGTCGCGCTGGCTCACGCCGGATTACGCGGCCGCCCGGCCCGAACTGGCGGCGGCCCTGCGCAGGACGCTCGCGTCCACGGCGGCGGAGGGCTACGCGGCCGCCTGCCTGGCGGTGCGCGATGCCGATTTCCGCGCGCAGCTCGCGCAGATCCGCGTGCCGACGCTGGTGATCGCCGGAACGCACGACGCCTCGACGCCCCCGGCGCAGGGCCGCTTCCTGGCGGACCACATCGTCGGTGCGCAGTATCTCGAACTGAGCGGCGCGCATCTGACGAACCTCGAAGATGTGCAGCGCTTCAACGGAGCGCTGCTCGCGTTCTTCGGCGCCGGGGCCGGGGGCGGCCCGTAGCCGCCGGCGGCGCGCGGCATCGCGATCCGACAAGACGATCAACACACGGGGGGGATCTCTATGGCTGATGGGACCTGGGCGCGGTCACGGCGGAGGCCGGCTCGGCACCGGAGCGCGCGTCGCGGGAGGGGCATGGCCGTGGTTGCGGCGGCGTTCGGCGCGGTCGCCCTCGCGGTCACGCCGGCCGCCGCGCAATATGCCGACGGCGGCATCAAGATCGGCGTCCTGACCGACATGTCGGGCGGCTATTCGGACCTCGCCGGCCGGGGATCGGTGACGGCGGCGCAGCTCGCCGTGGAGGATTTCGGCCGTCCGATCAACGGCCGCAAGGTCGAGCTGATCTTCGCCGACCACCAGAACAAGGCCGATATCGCCTCCGCGATCGCGCGGCGCTGGTTCGACACCGAGGGGGTCGACGCGATCTTCGACACCAACTCCTCGGTGGCGGGGCTCGCCGTGCGGGAGGTCGCCCGCGCCAAGGGCAAGATCGACATCAATTCCGGCGCCGGCTCCATGGCGCTGACCAACGCCGCCTGCTCGCCGACCGGCGCCCACTGGACCTGGGATACCTATGCCCTCGCCGCCGGCACCGCCACGGCCCTGGCGGACGATCCCAAGAACACGTGGTTCTTCATCACCGCCGACTACACCTTCGGGCACGATCTGGAGGCCCAGGTCACCCGGGTGGTGACGGCGAAGGGCGGCCGGGTGCTCGGCTCGGTCAAGCATCCGTTCCCCACCGCCGATTTCTCCTCCTACCTGCTGCAGGCGCAGGGGTCGGGCGCCAAGATCATCGGCATGGCCAATGCCGGGGCCGACACGATCAACACCATCAAGCAGGCGAGCGAGTTCGGGATCCCGCAGGGCGGCCAGACGCTGGGCGGGCTCAACATCTTCCTGACCGACATCCACTCCGTCGGGCTCCAGGCCGCCCAGGGCATGATCCTGACGACGGGCTTCTACTGGGACATGGACGAGCAGACGCGGGCCTTCGCCCGGCGCTTCGCCGCGCGGATGGACGGCCGGATGCCGACCATGGTGCAGGCCGGCGATTATTCGGCGGTGCTCCACTTCCTCAAGGCGGCCGAAGCCGCCGGGACGGATGACGGCCTGCGGGTCATGGCCAAGATGCGCGACTTGCCGATCCAGGACTTCTTCGCGCGCAACGCCACGCTGCGCCCGGACGGTCGCATGGTCCACGACATGTACCTCGCGCAGGTGAAGGCGCCCGCGGATTCGCACGGACCGTGGGACTTCTACACGATCCTGAAGACCATTCCGGGCGCGCAGGCGTTCCAGCCCCTGTCGGAGAGCACGTGCAAGCTGGTGAAACAGTGACGCCGCACGCGAACCGAGGCCGCGCGCTTTCGGGACCAAGGGTCTAGGGCTCTTCGGTGGGCGCCCCGGCCACGCCGCCGCGGGTGTGCGCCCAGTCCCGGTCGCGCTCGGCCTGCCGGGCGCGCTGCTCCGCCGTGTAGGCGTCCTGCTCCGCGCGGGTCTGCCGCCGTCGGCGCTCCGCGGCGGTGGAGGCCCGCCGACGCCAGGCCTCGGTCTCCGCCTTCTGCCGCAGCAACTCCGCGACGGTGATCGGCCTCACCGGCTCCCGGGGCTGGGCCCAGGAATAGGGGCGCCGGGGCGGCGGCGACCCGGTGGGCCGGGCCGCCTGCGGACGCGGCGCCGCGCGGGTCGCCTCGGCCAGCGTCAGGCCGGCACCGGCGGCGATACGCGCCGCCGCCGCCCGGGCCGCCGCGCGCTCGCCGTCCGTGGCGCCCTGCGCGGCGAGCGCCAGGCACTTCTCGAACCGGTCGCGATCGGCGGGCGTCATGGAGGCCGTCATGACCGGTGTCATACCGCCAAGTCGGGCCGCCTGTCCCGCCGATCCGGAGCCCGGCCCGGTCAATCCGGCTTGGCGCTCGCGACCGTGTCGGTGAGGCTGTAGCTGCCGCGCTTCTCGCCGACGACCTGAGTGGCGCCGTCGACGGGGGAGTTCAGCCGCCGGGAGCGGATCGTCATCGTGCCGGTCAGGCCCGCGAACTTGCCGGTACCGCCGATCCACGCGCCCGTCCCCTCGCTCACGGCCGCCATGGATTGCACCGGATAGTCCCACTTCTCGTAGACGTGGTCCCCGTCGGCATCGACGTAGTCGCAGTAGCCGTGATTCTCGAAGGTCTTCGCGCCGCTGTCGACCAGCGGGCTCGAAGAGCAGCGCCCGGCCATGTTGTGCAGGAGCCCACTGCCCGCCTCGTTGACGGCGGTCATCGTGAGGATCATGGCCGAGGCCGACCGGTTGTTGCCGATCGACACAGGTTTCGGCACGGCCGGGTTGATCGCCGTATAGGTGATCCGGAATTCGCCCTGACGCGCCATGTCTTCGGCCCCTGCCGTGACCGGGACGAGCAGCAGGAAACCGAATGCCGCGGCCGCACATCGTGCCGATGATGTGATGAGGCTCCGTTCAAACGTCATGGCGATCTCCCAGTTCGGCGCGTTCAAGATTGTTCGTTCGCGATATCGCTGCCGATTTCGCACCGTTCGAATCGGCATCGCCGGTCGATTATTGAATCCGTTGTAAGAAATATTCAACACAAATTGATATGTGCTGCGGAAACATGCGCGGTCGTCGGGATCGGCAGCGGATCGATTTGCGTCAGGTGGTGGAACGCTCGGTAACGTTGCGCTTCTACGTCCGGGCCGGGCTGCGATCGCGTGGCATTCTTCCGAAGTGTCCCGCGTCGGAGGATCGTCCTCCGGTCAGAGCCCCTCGCTGGAGGGTCCGCCGGTCCGCGCGCCCTTGCCGTCCTGCACCCCGCCCGGCATGACGAGGTTGCGCCTCAGAAGGGCCTTGGAATGGCGTGCGGCGCTGCCGACGTCGTCCGGCAGGCGCGAACAGGAGGCGTCGTAGGCCGCGCGCAGCTGGGCGAGCTGGCGCATGCGCGTCTCGGGATCGCTGGAGCCCACGGCGCATCCTTCCGGCGGGCCTTGGTCTGCGGTGCGCCCCCGCACACGAGCCCTGGACCCTCCCGAACCGGGGCGTTGGAAAACCGTGTCTGAACGGTCCCGACGACCTTTCGCGCCGGAACGCCTGGACATGCGCCGCAGTCACCCCGACCGCGGGGTCAAGGATGCGCGTGCCGTTCTGGTCGGCAGCAACCATCAGACAGGGGGTTCCACGCCCCAGGGCCGCGCGTACGGCCCCGCCGGATTTCTCGTCGCTTCTAGGAACGAAATCCAGCCCGTCGTGCCGCTGCCCGTTCCAGGGCGCGGAAGGCCGCGTCGGTCAGGATCGCCAGCGCCGAGACCACGAGGCCGCCCTGCAGGACGTAGGCGGTGTTGCCGGTGAGCAGGCCCGAGACGATCACCTCGCCCAGGGTGCTGGCCGCCACCGTGGAGCCGATGGTCGCCGTGGCGAGGCCGATGACGGCGGCCAGCCGGATCCCGGAGAGAATCATCGGCAGGGCGAGCGGCAGCTCCACCTGCACGAGCCGCTGGCGGTCGGTCAGCCCCATGCCCCGGGCGGCCTCCATCAGGGCCGGGTCGAGCCCGGCGAGGCCGGTGAGCGCGGTCTCGAAGATCGGCAGCAGCCCGTACAGGACGAGGGCGATCAGGGTCGGGACCGTGCCGAAGCCGAAGACCGGCACCGCCAGCGCCAGCACTGCCACGGGCGGGAAGGTCTGGCCGAGATTGGCCACCGCGCGGGCGAAGGGCAGGACCTCGCGCCCGGCCGGGCGGGTCGCCAGGACGGCGCAGCTCACGGCCAGCACGCTCGCCGCCAATGTCGCGGCAGCGACCAGCAGCAGGTGGTCGACGGCGAGCGTCAGGAGCGGGGTCTGCGCGTAGATCGGCGCCGTGCCGCCGGGCGCGAACGGGCGGAACAGCCCCGCGAAGCGCTCCGGCATCACCAGGAACGCGCCCAGCAGGGCGAGGAGCGCGAATTTCGCTACCTGGGAGGCCCGGTTCACGGGCTGCCGCCCTGCGCTTCGAGGGCGGCGCGCGTCACCCGGCCCAGGAGCACGCCGTCGCGGCTGACCGGGAGGGCCGGGCGCCGCGACCAGAGGCTCTCGGCCAGGGCCGCGCGCACCGAGGTCCCGGCCGGGATCGGCTCGCCCGGCGCCGGGCCGGGCTCGACGAGGTCGTCGACGACGCGCAGGGCCATGAGCTGGAAGGCCCGGTCGCCGACGCCGAGGAGGCTGCGCACGAAATCCGACGCCGGCGCGCCGATCAGCGCCGCCGGGGCGTCCTCCTGGACGAGCCGGCCCCGGTCCAACACGGCGATCCGGTCGGCGAGGCGCAGGGCCTCGTCCATGTCGTGGGTCACCAGCACGATGGTGGTGCCGTAGCGCTTCTGGATCGCCAGCAGATCCGCCTGGGCCCGGCCCCGGATGATCGGATCGAGGGCGCCGAACGGCTCGTCCATGAGCAGGACCGGCGGCTCGGCGGCCAACGCCCGGGCAACCCCGATCCGCTGCTGCTCGCCGCCCGAGAGGGCCGCCGGCAGCCGGTTCCGGTAGGCGACCGGATCGAGGTCGAACAGGCTCAGCAGCGCGTCGACCCGGGCGTCGATCCGGCGGCGGTCCCAGCCGAGGAGCCGCGGCACGACCCCGATATTCTCCGCCACGCTCCGGTGGGGGAACAGGCCGTGCCCCTGGATGGCGTAGCCGATGCCGCGGCGCAGGACATGCGGCGGGGCGTCCCGGATGTCCCGGCCGGCGATCCGGATCGTGCCGGTGCTCGGCTCGATCAGCCGGTTGATCATCCGCAGCAGGGTCGTCTTGCCGGACCCCGACGTGCCCACCATCGCCAGGATCGTGCCGGCCGCGACCTGCAGGCTGACCTCCGCCACGACCGCGCGCCCGCCGTAGACGCGGCCGACCCCGGCGAGCGCGATCATCGGATCCGGCCTCACGGCGTCCGCTCCGCCCCGGCCCCGGGCCCGCGGCTGAGTTCGATGACGGCGTCGAGCAGCACGGCGGCGGCGCTGGCCAGGGCGACGGTCGGGAGCGCCCCGAGCAGGACGAGATCGCCCGCGGTCTGGCTGATGCCCTGGAAGACGAACACCCCGAGGCCGCCGCCGCCCACGAGGCCGGCGATCACCGCCAGCCCGATATTCTGGACGAGGACGATGCGGATCCCGGTGAGGATCGCCGGCAGCGCCAGGGGCAGCTCCACTTGCGCGAGGCGCTGTCGCCCGGTCATGCCGACGCCCCGGGCGGCGTCGCGCACCGGCCCGGGCACGGCGTCGAGCCCCGCGACGGTCGCGGCCGCCACCGGCAGGAGCGCGTAGGCGAACAGGGCCAGGAAGGCCGGCGCCGCGCCGATCCCCGCGATCCCGAGGCCCGCCGCCCCGGGGATGGTCCGGCCGATCCAGGCAAGCGGCGCGATCAGCATCCCGAACAGCGCCATGGACGGGATGGTCTGTACGACGTTGAGGACCCCGAGCAGCGCCCCGCGCAGGGCCGGGATCGGGCGCGCCAGGAGGGCGGCCGGGATCCCCAGGGCGGCGGCGGCGGCCACCGACGACAGGGCGAGGCCGAGATGGGTCCGGACCTCCCGGCCGAAGGTGTCGGCGCGGCCGGCATATTCCCGCAGGAGCGAGAGGTTGTCCCAGAACCCGGAGCGCAGGGCGAGGCCCCCCAGGACGAGGATCGCCGCGAGCGCCGCGACCCGCATCGCGGGGCCCGGCCGCAGGCGCGCCAGCCCGTCGCCGGTGGCGAGGCCGGCGGCCACGAAGGCCAGCCACCAGCCCGCATCCGGCGAGACCCGGCTGTAGCGATCGCCGGGCGGCGTCAGGTGGTCGGCCGCCCAGCCGGCCGCGAGGCCCAGGAGCAGGAGCGCGGCAGCCGCCGCGGCCAGCCGCAGGGGCGGCGGGATCCGCAGGGCCAGCAGCGTCGCGGCGAGTCCGAGAACGACCAGGAGGGCGAGCGCCGCGCCGGCCGGCAGGGCCGACCAGGCCATGAGGGACGTGCCCGCGGCGATCCTGTTCGGCCGTGCGATCATCAGGGGCAGCGCGAGGAGGCTCGGCCCGATCAGGAGGGCGAGGATCGCGCCCAGCGGGTCAAGGCCGGGGCGGATCGGGCCGCGGCGCTGCCAGGTCGCAGAGGATTCACCCATGCCGAGGTCCCGGGCGCGACCGCAGGAGCGGGGCCGCGCGTGGCACGGACTTAGTGCCCGGCGGCGCCGTTGCGAACCGCCCCCGCCGGCGGGCGCGGCGGTCACTGGCTCCGGCCCGGGCTTGCGGTTTCACCCTTCAGATGTGTGTTCATCATCCCGTCGACGGGCACGGCGGTCCAGTGCCGCCACGCGCCCTCCTGGCCTCCCCGCAGGGCGGAGGACACCCGGGGATGCGATCGACCGTCGGAAAGCCCGGCTCGAAACCGGCGCTGCGGCGTCGCCGGGCGGAGAACGGAACCGCCCGGCGCCCGATTTCATTTGCCCGCCGGGCCGGTATCGCTATGGTCCGCCGCGCCCGGCGGGGCCCGTCCCGCCGGATCCCCCGCCGAGACCCGCGACCCGCTACCGACATGTCCCAACGCGTGTGCATCTCGCTCGACGCCATGGGCGGCGACCACGGGCCCTCCACGGTCGTGCCGGGCGCCGCCCTCGCCCGAGAGCGCCATCCCGACACCACCTTCCTGCTGTTCGGCGACGAGGCGGTGATCGCCCCGCTGGTTGCCAAGGAGCCCCGGCTCAAGGATTGCGTGGAGATCCGCCACACGACCGTGGCGGTGGCCATGGACGACAAGCCCAGCCAGGCGGTGCGCCAGGGCCGGGGCAAGTCGTCCATGTGGCAGGCGATCCAGGCGGTGCGCGACGGGCAGGCCCAGGCCTGCGTGTCGGCCGGCAACACCGGCGCCCTGATGGCGATGTCCAAGATCTGCCTGAAGACCATGTCGGGCATCGAGCGGCCGGCCATCGCCTGCCTGTGGCCGACCGTGCGCGGCGAGAGCGTCGTGCTCGATGTCGGCGCCACCATCGGCACCGATGCCGAGCACCTCGTGGAGATGGCCGTGATGGGCTCGGCCATGGCCCGCATCGTGTTCGACCTCGACCGGCCGACCGTCGGCCTGCTCAACGTCGGCACCGAGGAGATGAAGGGCAACGAGGCGGTCAAGGAGGCGGCCCGGCTGCTGCGCGAGATGGAGAACCCGGGGCTCGCCTATCACGGCTTCGTCGAGGGCACGGATCTCGGGCGCGGCACCGTCGACGTCGTGGTGACCGAGGGTTTCACGGGAAACATCGCCCTCAAGACCGCCGAGGGCACCGCCAAGCAGATCGGCACCTATCTCCGGGCCGCCATGACCCGGACGCTCGCGGCCAAGATCGGCGCCCTGTTCGCCCGGCAGGCCTTCCGGGCGCTCCGGGACAAGATGAATCCGAGCCGCGCCAATGGCGGCGTGTTCCTCGGCCTGGAGGGCATCGTCATCAAGAGCCACGGCTCGGAGAACGCGCAGGGCTTTGCCGCGGCGGTCGACCTGGCGCACGACATGGCCCGCCACGACATGATCCGCACGATCCGCGAGATGCTCGACCAGACGGCGGCCCTGGCGCCGGCCTGACCGTCCGGAGAAGATACGGTGTGCGGGCCCGCACACCGCTCTATGGCGTTCACGCGAAGACGGGACGGCGCTCCTCCCTGTCCGTGAGGGGGTGGCGATTCGAACAGCATGGTCAAGGCGTTGACGGTCAGCGGGGATGTCCGAGGTCCCCGCCGCCCGGGAAGGAAAGCGATGTCAGCCCTCCGCATAGAGTCTCCGCAGGCGCTGCGTTCGGTGGTGGTCGGGACCGGATCGAGCCTGCCCGCGCAGGTGGTGACCAACGCAGCCCTGTCCGAGCGGGTCGACACATCGGATGACTGGATCGTCCAGCGCACGGGCATCCGCCAGCGCCACATCGCCGATGCGAGCGAGACCACCTCGGTCCTCGGGGCGCGGGCGGCCGCTTCTGCCCTCGCCGATGCCGGCTTGACGGCGGAGGACATCGACCTGGTGATCTGCGCGACCTCGACGCCGGATCACACCTTCCCGGCCACCGCCACCCAGATCCAGGCGGCGCTCGGCATCCACCAGGGCGCGGCCTTCGATCTGCAGGCGGTCTGCGCGGGCTTCGTGTTCGCGGTCGCCACCGCCGACAAGTTCCTGACCACCGGGGCGGCCCGCCGGGCGCTGGTGATCGGGGCCGAGACCTTCTCGCGGATCCTCGACTGGGAGGACCGCACCACCTGCGTGCTGTTCGGCGACGGCGCCGGGGCGGTGGTGCTCGAGGCTCAGGCGGATGCGGCGGGCCGCGGCGTCCTCAGCACCAGCCTGCGCTCGGACGGGCGGCACCGCGAAAAGCTCTACGTCGACGGCGGCCCGGGCTCGACCGGTACAACCGGCCACCTGCGGATGGCCGGCCGGGACGTGTTCCGGTTCGCCGTCGGGCAGGTCACCGACGTGATCGTCGAGGCCTTCACGCAGGCCGGCTTCACGGCGGCCGATCTCGACTGGTTCGTACCTCACCAGGCCAACCGCCGGATCATCGAGGCCTCGGCCGACAAGCTCGGGATCGCCCGGGAGAAGATCGTGCTGACGGTCGACCGCCACGGCAACACCTCGGCCGCCTCGATCCCCCTCGCCCTCGACGTGGCCCGGCGGGACGGCCGCATCCGAGCGGGCGATCTGGTGATGATCGAAGCTATCGGCGGCGGCTTCAGTTGGGGGGCGGCGCTGATCCGCTGGTGACACGCCTGAAACAAATCGGCGTCCCCGCGCGGTTGACCGGGGGCGGAGCGCCGATTAGCGTGCCGGATCATAGGGATACGCCTTCACTGTTCGGCGCGGCATCGATCGCCGCGCCCGACGCCATGGGGCGAGCGATGCGGGCGAGGGGACACGTATGGCAGGCAAGACGGTGACGCGCGCCGACTTGAGCGAGGCCGTCTACCATCAGGTGGGCCTGTCACGAACCGAATCGTCCGCCCTGGTCGAGACCGTGCTGTCGGAGATCTGCGCCTGTCTGGCGAGCGGCGAGACGGTGAAGCTGTCCTCGTTCGGCTCGTTCGTGGTGCGCAGCAAGGGCAAGCGCGTCGGCCGCAATCCGAAGACCGGCGTCGAGGTGGCGATCGAGCCGCGTCAGGTGATGGTGTTCAAGCCCTCGAACGTGCTGAAGGCCAAGATCAACGGCCTCAACGGCGCGAACGGCCACGACGACGACGATGAGTGAGCCGGGCCCCGCGGCTCGATGACGGGCCGCCACAACGGTGACGCGGTTGTCTCCCCGCGTGCGGGACTGCCCTGTCCGCACATCGCTTCCAGATGACGGCAATGGCCGGACACCGTCCTGCATCTCCTTCCCCCGTAGAGGCGGAGGGAGGGCGCGTGGCAGCACTGCGGCGAGGACCGGTGCCGGCGGCGCCAGGGCGGCAAACAATATTCTCTTCGCCCCCCGGTAAGGCTTGAGCCCGGCCCCGCGGACCGGCAAGATCGACGCCCGCGCCGCATCAGACCGCCATGCCCCCAGCCCTCGCCGCCGAACAGACCGCCGAGACCGGCGAGAAGAGCGCCCACGCGTTCCGCACGATCAGCGAGGTCGCGGAGGAACTCGACGTGCCCCAGCACGTCCTGCGCTTCTGGGAGACCCGATTCGGTCAGATCCGGCCCGTGAAGCGGGCGGGCGGACGGCGCTATTACCGGCCCCAGGATATCGAGCTCGTCGCCGGCATCCGCCAGCTCCTGTATGTGCAGCGCTACACGATCGCGGGGGCGCAGCGGGTGCTCAAGGAGAACGGCGTCCGCTTCGTCCAGGCCGTCGGCCGCGGCGAGGCGGTGGCGGCCGAGCCCCTGGTCCAGGAGGCCGAGGCGGCGGCCCCCGACGGCACGCTCGCGGCCTCGGATCGCGCGGCGCTGGCGGAGGCGCTCCGGGAGCTGCGCGCCTGCCGCACCCTGCTCGACGACCTGCGCGCGCTGCCCGACACGGAGGCGTAAGACCCCCGGCCCGGCGGCGCGGCAGCGCTCTTGCAACTGCGCGGCGAACTTTCCGGCAGGAACTCGCGTTGTCGCCCGCATGCCCGCGTCCAAATCCAAGCTGTCGCCCAGCCAGGAACTGATGGCCCGCATCATGCGGATCGTCCGAACCTGCCCGGAGGCGGCCTCCGAAGTGCTGGAACTGATGTTCCTGGTCAGTCAGATCGAGGCGGCCACTACGGTCGACCGGGAGTACCGCGACGCGCGGCGGGTGATCAGCCGCCTGCGCAACCCCCTCTGGGAGATGGGCCCCAGCGACCGGGATAAGCTGCTCGCGGCTGCCGAGACGATCCGCCGGGTCTGCCGCCTCGACGAGCAGGACATCCCCCCGACGCCGATCGCCGAGGCCGGGGAGCGCGCCCGGGTCGAGGCGCGGCTCGCCGCCGCCCTGGCGGGGGAGTTCGATGCCGCGCAGATCGCCCGGGTCACCGGCGTCGTGGCGGCGGTGCTCCAGGATTAGAGCGCGCGCCGCCGAACCGGACGCCGGTTCAGCGCGAAGATTCGAGGGCTTGGGGCCGCTCGCGATCGCCGCGCGATCGGGAAAGGCGCCCCGGCAGTACCGGCTGCCCTCGACGCCCGTCCCGGGCGTCCCCACATGGTCCTCGACCGATGGACGGGGCACCCGGAGCTGGGTCCGGAGATCGCGCCCGCTTCGGCACCGGAGAGACGCTGTCATGATCGCCCTTCGTCCGCTCGCCGCGCTGCTCGCCGGAAGCCTCGCCTTCGCCGGGCCGGCGCTGGCCCAGTCCCCGGCGAGCCGATCCAAGACCGTCGCCCCCGGCAAGACGGTGCGGCTGGAGATCGCCCCCAACCTCAAGAAGGACTGTTCTCCTGGACCGATGCCCGAGTTCAAGGTCTCCGGGCCGCCGAAGAACGGCTCGGTGATCACCAGGGTCGGCAAGCTGAAAACGCCGGCGAGCTATCGCTGCCCCAACAAGGAGGCCGCCGTCCAGGCGCTGTTCTATCAGCCCAACACCGGTTTCACCGGATCCGACGAGGTGACTTTCGAAGTGAAGGGCGCTGACGGGCAAGTCCAGACGCAGACCGTCAAAATCACGGTCGGCGCAGCCGGGGCCAAGTCGGGTGACGATGCCAAGAAAGAGGGCACCGATCTGTGAGTCGCGGCACAGATCCGCGACGCCTGCGCAGTTTTGCGGCCCTCGACAGGCGTCCTGAGACGGCACAGAGTCTCGGCTCCGCGGCCTTCAGGTGCCGGAGGTGTTGCAAGCAATCGACATGCCGGGCGCCTTGCTCGCCGCACTGCGACAAAAGCGGGCCTGTCGGTTGCATCCGAGCCGATACAGGATGAAGCTGTCACGGTCTGAGAGGGTTATCGAATGCCGATGCATGCGACGAACGACCTTTTCCAGAGCTTCGCCCGAGGGTACGAGGCCCGCCGCGACACGGAGATGACGCTCTCCGAGTACCTCGAAGCCTGTCGCGACGAACCGCTGATGTATGCCTCGGCCGCCGAGCGCATCCTGGCGGCGATCGGCGAGCCCGAATTCGTGGACACCTCCAAGGATTCGCGCCTCGGCCGGATCTTCATGAACCGAACGATCCGGACCTACCCGGCCTTCCGCGAGTTCTACGGGATGGAGGAGACGATCGAGCGGATCGTCTCGTTCTTCCGCCACGCCGCGCAGGGGCTGGAGGAGCGCAAGCAGATCCTCTACCTGCTCGGACCGGTCGGCGGCGGCAAGTCGTCGCTCGCTGAGCGGCTGAAGCTGCTGATGGAGGTCCACCCGGTCTACGTGCTCAAGGCCGGGGACGAGGTCTCGCCGGTCTTCGAGAGCCCGCTGGGACTGTTCGACCCCGAGACCATGGGCGAGGAGATCCAGCGCCGCTACGGCGTCCCGCGCCGGCGGCTCACCGGCCTGATGAGCCCCTGGGCGCTCAAGCGCCTCGACGAGTTCAACGGCGACATCTCCCGGTTCAAGGTGATCAAGGTCCGGCCCTCGCGCCTGCGCCAGATCGCCATCGCCAAGACCGAGCCGGGGGACGAGAACAACCAGGACATCTCCTCGCTGGTCGGCAAGGTCGATATCCGCCGCCTGGAGACCCTGTCCCAGGCCGATCCCGACGCCTACTCGTATTCGGGCGGCCTGAACCGGGCGAACCAGGGCGTTCTCGAATTCGTCGAGATGTTCAAGGCGCCGATCAAGATGCTGCACCCCCTGCTCACCGCGACGCAGGAGGGCAATTACGTCGGCACCGAGAATATCGGCGCGATCCCGTTCACCGGCGTGATCCTGGCCCACTCGAACGAATCCGAGTGGCAGACCTTCAAGACCAACAAGAACAACGAGGCCTTCATCGACCGGATCTACGTGATCAAGGTCCCGTACTGCCTCCGGGTCACGGAGGAGCAGCACATCTACGAGAAGCTGATCTCCAGCTCGGAACTGTCCGACGCGGCCTGCGCGCCGGGCACGCTGGAGATGCTGGCGCGCTTCTCGGTGCTGTCGCGCCTGCGGGAACACGCCAATTCCAACGCCTTCTCGAAGATGCGGGTCTATGACGGCGAATCGCTCCGCGAGGTCGATCCCCGCGCCCGCTCGATGCAGGAGTACAAGGACACTGCCGGCGTCGACGAGGGCATGGACGGGATCTCCACCCGCTTCGCCTTCAAGGTGCTGGCGGCGACCTTCAACCACGACACCACCGAGGTCTCGGCCGATCCGGTGCACCTGATGTACGTGCTGGAGCAGTCGCTCAAGCGCGAGCAGCTACCGCCCGAGACCGAGAAGAAGTACCTGGAATTCATCAAGACCGAGCTGGCCCCGCGCTACGCGGAGTTCATCGGCCACGAGATCCAGAAGGCTTACCTCGAATCGTACCACGATTACGGACAGAACCTGTTCGACCGGTACATCGACTATGCCGACGCCTGGATCGAGGATCAGGACTTCAAGGACGCGGAGACCGGTCAGCTCATGAACCGGGAGCTCCTGAACCAGGAACTGACGAAGATCGAGAAGCCCGCCGGGATCGCCAACCCGAAGGACTTCCGCAACGAGGTCGTGAAGTTCGCCCTGCGCTCCCGGGCCCAGCATGGCGGCCGCAACCCGAGCTGGACCAGCTACGAGAAGCTGCGCGAGGTGATCGAGCGGCGGATGTTCTCCCAGGTGGAGGAGTTGCTGCCTGTGATCTCCTTCGGCTCGAAGAAGGACGGCGACACCGAGAAGAAGCACGGCGAGTTCGTCGACCGCATGGTGGCGCGCGGCTACACCGAGCGGCAGGTCCGCCGCCTGGTGGAATGGTACATGCGGGTGAAGCAGGCCGGCTGAGGGACGAAGACTCCGCCCGGGGCCAGCCCGGGCGGACAAGTTTCGGACCCTCCGCCGCCATAGTTTCGGACGACCGGCCGGCGAGGCTCGCAAGCATGACGTGGGAAAAGGGAAAACCGCTTTTCCGAACACATCATGCGGGAGCGGCGCGTTAGACCAGACTGTGCGAAAGAGGGAAGACTCTTTCGGACGGCAGCATGGTATAACGGGAGGCTAGAACCGGCCGGACCACGCGGGACGAGGGTTTTCGCAGCGGATGCACATCGTCGACCGACGCCTGAACCCGGGGGGCAAGAGCCTCCCCAACCGGCAGCGCTTCCTGCGGCGCGTGAAGGATGTCGCCCAGCGCGCGGTGCGGGAATCCGCCCGCGAGAAGGACATCAAGGATCTCGGCAAGGACGGCCGCGTCACCGTGCCCGCGGACGGCGTGCGCGAGCCCCGCTTCTCCCGCCAGCCGGGCACCGGCCTGCAGGATCACATCCTGCCGGGCAACAAGACCTACGTGGAGGGCGACACGATCGAGCGGCCGCCGGGCGGCGGCGGTGGGCGCGGCTCCGGCGAGGGCGGGGAGGGCGGCGAGAACAGCGAGGACGCGTTCCGGTTCGTGCTCACCCGCGAGGAGTTCCTGGAACTCTTCCTGGAGGATCTGGAGCTTCCGGACCTCGCCAAGCGTCGCCTCGCGGTGGTGGACACGGAGGGGCTGCGCCGGGCCGGCTACACGGTGACCGGCTCCCCCGCCAACCTCGCGCTCACGCGTACCCTGCGCAATTCGATGTCGCGGCGCATCGCCCTCAAGCGGCCGAAGCCCGACGAGGTCGCGGCCCTGGTGGCGCGGCTCGACGCCCTGCCGGAGGGCGATCCGGAGCGGCCGGACGTGGAGGAGGCGCTGCTGAAGCTGCGCGAGCGGTCGAAGCGCATCCCCTATGTCGACCCGATCGACCTGCGCTTCCGCCGGTTCGAGCCGTATCCGCGGCCGATCGCGCAGGCCGTGATGTTCTGCCTGATGGACGTGTCCGGCTCGATGACCGAGCACATGAAGGACCTCGCCAAGCGGTTCTACATCCTGCTGCACATCTTCCTGACGCGCCGCTATCGCCACGTGGAGATCGTGTTCATCCGCCACACCGACCGGGCCACCGAGGTCGACGAGGAAACCTTCTTCGGCTCCCGCGAGACCGGCGGTACGCTGGTCTCCTCGGCACTCGTGGAGATGAAGCGCATCATCGCCGAGCGCTACGACCCCAACGACTGGAACATCTACGCCGCCCAGGCCTCGGACGGCGACAACGTCTCCTCCGACGCGCCGACCTCGACGGACCTCCTGCGGGCGCATATCCTGCCGGCTTGCCAGCACTTCGCCTATCTGGAGGTCGGCGACGAGAACGGCCCCCGCGCCGGGTTCGTGGAGCACCGCACCACCCTGTGGCGGACCTACGAGGCGATCGCCAAGGCCGGCGGACCGATCGCCATGCGCAAGGTCAACCACCGGCGGGAGATCTACCCGGTGTTCCGCGAGCTGTTCGGCCGCAAGGACGCCAAGGCCGAGGCGGAGGCGTGAGATGACCCGCGCCGCGTCTCCCTCCCCCCTCTGCGGGGGAGGGTGCCCCCCGAAGGGGGTCGGGAGAGGGGAGCCCGGCTTCCGGAAGGGGCGCAGCTCTCGTGTAGGCCAGAGCTTCGTTCTGCACCCTCGCTCCCCTCTCCCGACCCCTGCTGACGCAGGGG
>NZ_JAKSYC010000337.1 GCF_022829585.1 Methylobacterium sp. J-026 | reverse complement strand
GATCCGATGAGGCGGCGCTACGCGGCGCGATCGCCCGGGCCCGCGGGGCCGGGCCCGGCATCCCGGTGGCGCTGGCCTGGGACGGCGACCGGATCGTCGCGCGGGTCGGCCCCGGGAGCGGCACGGCGCATGTCCTGCTGGGGTGGTGGTTTCCGCGGCGCTGGCTTCCGCGGCGGCTACGGTGGCTTCCGCGGGGGATACGGCGGTTACGGCCGAGGATATGGCTATGGCCGCGGTCATGGCTACGGCGGCTACGGTCTGGGTCTGGGCCTCTTGACCGGTGCAGCTGTCGGATACGGCCTCGCTGGCGGCTACGGGTATCCCTACGGCGGTTATGGATATGGCTACGGCGGTATGCTCCGGTGGGCTACTACGGCGGACCCTACGGCTACTACCGCCGCCCGTACGGCTACTACGGTGGGTACGGATACTGAGCCCGACACAACTATACGCTACACCCGGTCGTAACCGGGTTCTGCCATCCCGCTGATGGGCCGCGTTGTGTATCGGCCCGACCGCAGGTGAGATCGGACGCTCCCCCGCCCCTTGAGCAGATCGGGGCGGGGCCGAGCGGCCGATGCTCAGCATTGGGCCGCGCAACCGAGCTTAGCCATGTGCGTTCTTATCGAAGCGGCGCTGTTGAGCGCCTGAGGCTTCTCCAATGCTCCTGATCATGGCCCTGGTGGCAGGCACATTCGCGCTTGCCGGCTCGTTCTCGCTCATCGCTATGCTGGCGGACTAACGCTACTGTCGCGCCAGTCCGAGCACCTCGCGGCCGAGGTTAGTCGCATGCGCTCAAGCTTGGCAGCAAGTTCGGCTCTAGCGAGGCGATCGCCCATGCGGACGCCCGGTTCGTGAACTTGATTGCCAATCGTGTAGTATCTGCGACGTTGAGGGATGATGCCGGGCGGATGATCTGGTCCAGCCGACGTGCCCCTGTCACTGGGAGCGACTTAGCCATGACCGAAACCGACAGGCCTCACGGCGTGAGCGTGGTGCCGCCCACGGTACCGATCCGCAACATCAATGTGCCGGATCCGACGGCAGGCAACGGCCTCGCAAGTAAGGAGCCGACCGATGACACCACTGGCCATGAGGCCTTCGAGAAAGCCAAGGCAGAGTCGGAACAGAGGAAGTGATCTATACGGATTGAGTGGTTGTTGATCGGACACCCTTATCGATGACCTCGCAGGCCTCATTCAATCCGTTGCGCTAGCGCCTGGGTCATGCTCAGCGCGACTGCGCAAGCGAGGCCGCACCGAGCTCTAGGGGGTAAAGCCGCGGTGCTGCTCTGCCGGCTGAGGCCGAGGCCGATCGCTGAGAGCATGATCACGCTGGGCGATTAATGAACTACCGCCGACATCCAAGGGCGGTGAGGTCCGGTCCTTGCGGATGCATCAGCTCTACGCCTTTGCCGAAGCTGTTTGACGCGTGATCTGAGAAGCTGCCGGTATCGCCTCTCCGGACGGCGGGGCCCCGGAGCCATCCACGATGCCGACCAGGTCGGCTTCGGTCACTGAGACACCATCCGGATCAGTGACAGTGATATCTTGACGCTCGGCGTCTCTGAAGTCGCGCAGCTTACGCAGCGCCCAGTCCGCCGTCGGGCATTTGTAGGTGACGATACCATTACGTGCGGCGCCCCGGACGACGTAGAGGCGACGCTGTTCCATCACACATCGATCCCGGCAGCCCCCAAGACGGCCCGCTGCTTCAAGATGCCAATGCGATGTGCGCGGATCGCATACTCAAGGTCAAGTACGCTCTGATCGTTCTGCTCGCGGAGAGCGGCAGCCGCTCTAGCAAGTGCGGCAATAGCCTGTTCGTCGAGCAGAATGTTAAGGGCAAGCCTGCGCTGAAGACAGTCGCAATGATGATCCATGTTTCGACCCGGCTCTGACATGCAGCCTCAACCGGGCATATCGGCTGTAGGTTCAAACCAGCGATGCAGCGGCACAATTTCGACCATTGTTTAGCTGTCTGAGCAAGGGTTTGGCGCGTGCAAGCTCCAAATCGCTCGGCCACCTGGGGTGGAAAGGTAGACAGCCTTCGCGCCGAGGGCTTGGAAATCCAAATCGAGGTCGCGTGCGATGGCGACCGCCGCATCGTCATCGGCTGCAGTTATCCTGCGCTCGTCGAGTGTCGGACCAACGATGCCGTCCTGTTGCCGACAGACAGCACGGAAGATGTATGCGCGCATGCCCTACCCTGCGTTTGCTGAGAGCATCACGGCGTCAGTGCCGATCTCGGCACCGTTGTAGCCGAGTATCCGGGGCCTGTCGCAAGCCGTATCGT
Source organism: Methylobacterium sp. J-026 (assembly GCF_022829585.1). Lineage (GTDB taxonomy): Bacteria > Pseudomonadota > Alphaproteobacteria > Rhizobiales > Beijerinckiaceae > Methylobacterium. The sequence continues at coordinate 1,547 of NZ_JAKSYC010000337.1, read as the reverse complement.
AAACCGCAGGAAAGGCGAGAACCGCCTTGTTTTCAGATCTCGTTAACCTTTTGAAGCCCGAAGCAGACCCCGAGCAGCTGGTTCTGCTCGCGCACGGTCCACGTGCCGGCAAAGCCGAAGCCCTTGCGCAGCCACAGCATGGCCTCGAAGCCGCAGATCGTGCGGCGCGCCGTATGGAACGAGCGGAACCCGCCGACCCGCGTCATCGTCCGCTTCACCCGGAAGTGGTCGCCCTGGATCCCTTGCTGCAGGTGCTTGGTGACGTAGTGGATGGGTGTGCGGGGTAGCAGGCCGTCGCTCCTCGCAGCTACGATGGCGGGCGGATAGGTTCCGGCGCCGTCCGTGCCGATCCGATCAGGGGCGAGAAGCGGCTGGTCCGCCAGCATTTTACGGAAGAACCGCTTGGCCGCATCGAGATCGCGCCGGGCGGTCAACAGGAAGTCGACCGCGTCACCGTGCTTGTCGATGGCCCGGTACAGGTAGCGCCACTCGCCGCGCACCTTGATGTACGTTTCGTCGATCCGGATCGAGCCGCAGTGTGGCCGGCGGAATGCGCGCAGCCGCTTCTCGATCAGCGGCGCGTAGGCGAGCACCCAGCGGTTCAGGGTTGAGTGGTCCACCTCCAGACCGCGTTCCAGGAACAGCTCTTCGATGTCACGGTAGCTGAGCGGGTAGCGCAGGTACCAGGACACCGCCTGGACGATCAGCGCCGCCTCGAAGTGCCGGCCCCGGAAGTCGGCCTTGGCGCGTTGTTTCAGCTTGGCGGCGATGGTGTGGAGGATCATGGGCCGGCTCCAAGGCGGAGGCGGCAAGCTGGGCGGGTGTGGCTAACGACCCATGAACAGAAGGGCCGTCTAGGTTTGCGACACGCCCACCTTGAGGTCACTGCGCCGCTGGTCGGGCCGCCTGAGGGGGCAATGACGGCGACGACGAAACGGATACGCCCAGCCCCGCCTTCGCGGGGTGCGCCTGAGCACGTCCATCCGCATGTGGCTCGGCGGTGACACGCATCGACGACCATCTGTGGACGACGTCGGATGCCTCTGATTGGTCAAGGTTCAGGGGCGAGCGTAAGATGCCTTCTCCGATCCGGCATCGCCATGTTCGCCAGCTCCCACGCCTTCATTCACTATCATCGCGAACGCTTGGCCGTGCTCTTGTCCTCGGCCCTGTTCTTGGCTGGCGCCCTGCCGCTGTTCTGGGCGATCGGCTGAACCTCTCAGCGCCTAATCCCACAACAAAGAAACACCCCGGGAGCGGGTGCTCCCGGGGTGTCGCCGACCTCGCGGCCAGTTTGATCGAGCTGGGGATGCGAAGGTCAGCCGATCGGCTGCTCTTCGGCGATGACGGGCGGTGAGGAGGACCAACTACCCCTCGCCCACCATCGCATCTCCCGGCACGGATGCCGGGAGCAGCGCGACCGGATCTCAGTACGAGCCGAACTTGTAGTTCAGGCCGGCGCGGACGACGGCGAACTCGTCGGAGCGGCGGCCGATGCCGCTGCTGTAGACGGCGGGGAAGTTGCTGGCGGCGTTGATGACGAACGC
>NZ_JAKSYC010000334.1 GCF_022829585.1 Methylobacterium sp. J-026 | reverse complement strand
GAGCAAGCACAAGCTGGCCCTGTGCCTGGGCAAGAACATCGGCGGCGAGCCGATCATCGCCGACCTCGCGCGCATGCCGCACCTGCTGGTCGCCGGCACCACCGGCTCGGGCAAGTCGGTGGCGATCAACACCATGATCCTGTCGCTGCTCTATCGGCTGAAGCCCGAGGAGTGCCGGCTGATCATGGTCGATCCGAAGATGCTGGAACTGTCGGTTTATGACGGCATCCCGCACCTGCTCTCCCCCGTGGTCATCGACCCGAAGAAGGCGGTGATCGCCCTCAAATGGGCCGTGCGCGAGATGGAGGAGCGCTACAAGAAGATGGCCAAGATCGCGGTGCGCAACATCGACGGCTACAACGCCCGCATGAAGGAGGCCCGGGAGAAGGGCGAGACCATCACCCGCACGGTCCAGACCGGCTTCGACCGGCATACCGGCGAGGCGGTGTTCGTCGAGGAGGCGATGGACCTGACGCCGCTGCCCTACATCGTGATCGTGGTCGATGAGATGGCCGACCTGATGATGGTGGCCGGCAAGGACATCGAGGGGGCGATCCAGCGGCTCGCCCAGATGGCCCGCGCGGCCGGCATCCACCTGATCATGGCGACCCAGCGCCCGTCGGTGGACGTGATCACCGGCACGATCAAGGCCAACTTCCCGACCCGGATCAGCTTCCAGGTGACCAGCAAGATCGACTCGCGCACGATCCTGGGCGAGATGGGCGCCGAGCAGCTGCTCGGTCAGGGCGACATGCTGTTCATGGCCGGGGGCGGGCGCACGACCCGGGTGCACGGGCCGTTCTGCTCGGACAGCGAGGTCGAGACCGTGGTCGCCCATCTCAAGCGCCAGGGCCGCCCCAGCTACCTCGACGCCGTCACGGCGGACGACGAGGAGGGCGCGCCCGAGAAGGGCGGGAAGGGCAAGGCCGGCGCGGCGGAACTGGAACTCGACGGCGCGGTGTTCGACCAGGGCTCCTTCGGCGAGGCCGGCGGCGACCTCTACGAGCAGGCCGTGCAGGTGGTCCTGCGCGACCAGAAGGCGTCGACCAGCTACATCCAGCGCCGCCTGCAGATCGGCTACAACCGCGCCGCCTCGCTCATGGAGCGGATGGAGGTCGAGGGGATCGTCGGCCCGGCCAACCACGCCGGCAAGCGCGAGATCCTGGTCGCCGGCGCAGCCCACCAGTCGAGCGGGATGGGCAGCGGGATGTACGACGACGAGTGAGGCCCTCCGCCCGGGCCGTTCCCTCCGGGGGGGCGGCCCGGGCGTCGCATCTTCGCCACAGGGCGGGGTTCTAACGGCCGCCGCGAACCCGTCCCGTCCTCGCCCCGCTCGCGAGGACGGCGTGCCGCAACGTCCGCGGCGGCCTGCCGACGTCATGGTCCGCCCTCATTTGGCCGCCGGAACCCGCCCAGCGGGTCCGCAGGAGATTCTGCCGATGATCGGCCGCCGCATCCGCACAGCCGGCTCCGTGATCGCCGCCGGGCTGTGGCTCGCGACCGCCGACCCGGCTCAGGCGCAGGTCGGCGCCTTCATCGACAGCCTGTTCGGCCACAAGGACGAGCCCGCCCCGCAGCCGGAGGCCGCCCCGGCGGCGCCCGCGCCCGCCAAGAAGGCCGCGCCCAAGCCGAAGGACCCGGCGAAGGAGGCCTCGAAGCCCGGCACCCCCAAGCCCGGCAAGGCCGTCGACAAGCCGACCGAGAAGGCCGAGCACAAGGCCCGCGACCCCAAGGTGGCGGCGGTCGGCGCCCCCGCGGCGATCGACCCCGCCGAGCCGGCGGATGCCGCGACCCTGCTCGCCCAGGCCAACGCCTATTTCAACGGGATCGACACCCTGACGGGCAGCTTCATGCAGACCGGCGCGGACGGGCGGCGGATCGGCGGCAAGCTGACGCTGGCCAAGCCCGGCCGCCTGCGCTTCGACTATGAGCAGCCCTCGCCCCTGCAGGTGGTCGCCGACGGGACCTCGGTGGCGGTGCGCGACCGCAAGCTCAACACCCAGGATCTCTACTTCATCGCCCAGACGCCGCTGAAATTCCTCCTGCGCGAGAAGATCGACCTCGCCCGCGACCTCACCGTCATCGATGTGGCCAACGACCCCGGCGGCGTGCGCATCAGCCTGGAGGATCGGGCCACGCTCGGCGGCACCTCGAAGATCCAGCTGTTCTTCGATTCGGAGATGAAGACCCTGTCGCAATGGCGGATCACCGATCCGCAGGGCTACATCACCACGGTGACCCTCTCGAACCTGCAGAAGGGCAAGAGCGTCGACGGCAGCCTGTTCTTCATCAATTACGGGCGCGCCGAGGACAAGGCGATGCAGCAGCAGATCCAGCAGGCGCAGCCGTGACGGGGCCTGCCCTCAGGTCGCGCTGAGCCCGGCCGCGCCGCCGGGCCGCCACCGGTTCAGCTCCCGGTCGATCGCACCCTCGGTGCCGCGCAGGAACTCCGCGGGCGGCAGGCCCGGGGCGAGGGCGGCGAGGTAGCTCACCACCACGGTCCCGGCCCGGGTCGCCGCGCCCCCCGGCCAGAACAGGCCGGAATTCACCGCCACCGGCACCACCGGCAGGCCGAGCCGGCCGTAGAGCAATTCGACACCGCGCTTGAAGCGCAGCGGATCCTCGATCCCGCCGCGGGTGCCCTCGGGGAAGATCAGCACCGATCGGCCGGCCGCCACCGCCTCCCGGCCCCCGTCGATCATGGTCCGCAGGGCCTGGGTGCCGTTGGCCCGGTCGATGACGATCATCGGTGAGCGCCGCAGGAACCAGCCGACCACCGGGATGGCCAGCAACTCCCGCTTGGCGACGATCGCCACGTCCGGAACCAGGACCAGGAAGGCCAGGGTCTCCCAGGTCGATTGGTGGTTGGCGACGATCAGGCAGGGCTCGGCGGGCAGGTGCTGGCGGCCCTCCTCGACGTAGCGCAGCCCGACGATGCGCCGCAGCCCGGCTAGGATGCCGCGCGCCCAGAGGCGCGTCGCCCGGCGGATCGGCCGTTCCGGGGCCCCGGCGAGGAGGAAGATCGCCAGCGGTGCGAGGAACAGGGTCGTCCAGGCCGCCCAGTAGACGGCGAACAGGAGCGAGCGGGCATGGGCCATGCGGGGCCTCGACGAGGGGCCCCGGAGAGGGCAGAGAGACGGGCATAGCGCCTGCCGGTCAGGTGCGCACGGCATTTCGCGCCGGCGGCGGTGATCGGACTGTCGCGGGGCGCGAAATCGGCTATCGGAACACATTGCCGTTCCAACCCCGCCGTCCCAACCCCGGCCCCGCCCGTGCAGTTTACCGTCACCACCTGGAACATCAACTCGGTGCGCCTGCGCATCGACCTCGTGCTGCGCTTCCTCGCCGAGCACCGGCCGGACGTGCTCTGCCTCCAGGAGACCAAGTGCCCGGACGACGCCTTCCCCCTGAAGGATTTGCGCGGCTCGGGCTATGAGCACGTGATGTTCGCCGGCCAGAAGGGCTACAACGGCGTCGCGATCCTGTCCCGGTTCCCCCTGCACACCCGCGGCGTGATGGGCTTCTGCGAGCGTCCGGACGCCCGCCACATCTCGGCGGTGCTCGGGCCGGAGGCGGGGGCGGCCGCGGGGATCGTGCTGCACGATTTCTACGTGCCGGCCGGGGGCGACGTGCCGGACCGCGACCGCAATCCGAAATTCGCCCACAAGCTCGACTTCTTGGCCGAGCTGCGCGCCTGGGGCGGCAAGCGCGCCTCCGGACCGGCGATCCTGGTGGGCGACCTCAACGTGGCGCCCCTGGAGCACGACGTCTGGTCGCACAAGCAACTCCTCGACGTGGTCAGCCACACCCCCGTGGAGACCGCGGCGCTGGAGACCCTGCGCGGGGAGGCGGGCTGGATCGACACCGCGCGCCACCTCACCCCGGAGCCGGAGAAGATCTACACGTGGTGGAGCTACCGGTCCCCCGACTGGGCCGCGGCCGACAAGGGCCGGCGCCTCGACCACGCCTGGGTGTCGCCGGATCTCGCCGGCACGATCCGCGCGGTCGCGGTGCTGCGCGACGCCCGGGGCTGGGAGCGTCCCTCCGACCACGCGCCGGTCACATTGACGCTGGACCTCTGATCCGGGGCGCGGCGCGGAACTGCGACCGCAGCCGGGCATTGCCCGCTCGCAACGTCGTGATGCGAGCTGGCCCCATGCGCAAGATCCTGATCGCCCTTCTGCTTCCCAAGGTCGTCTCCTTCCTGCACCGCCGGTACGGCAACCCGCACCCGACCCGGGGCCGCGCGTTCTGAGACTGTATTAGGACGACGCCCGCGCCGGTGTCCGGCTGTGACGGCCGGGTGCAGGATGCCCCATCCCGCGCGGCCCTCGTCGGCGGCGATCACATCCGCCGAGGAGCCGCCCCCCATGACTCAGGATCCGCGCGAGGCCGGGCCGCGCCCGCCCTATCCCGGTGACCAGCAGCAGACCCGCCCGGGTCTGACCACAAAGATGACGCCGCGGCCCGACCACGGCGAGACCAGCTATGTCGGCAAGGGTTTGCTCGCCGGGCAGGCCGCCCTGATCACCGGCGGCGATTCCGGTATCGGCAAGGCCGTGGCCATCGCCTATGCCCGCGAGGGTGCCGACGTGGCGATCTCCTATCTCGAAGTCGAGCAGGAGGATGCCGAGGACACGAAGGCCTGGGTCGAGAAGGCCGGGCGCCGATGCCTGTTGCTGCCCGGTGACATCCGCGACCCGGACCTCTGCCGGGACCTCGTCGCCCGCACTGTCGCGACCTTCGGCCGGCTCGACATCCTCGTGAACAACGCCGCCGCGCAGGTGGTGAACGAGGGGCTCGACGACCTGAAGTCCGCCGACATCGAGGGCTCCTTCCGAGCCAACGTCTTCGCGATGTACCACCTCGCCCAGGCGGCGGTGCCGCACATGAAGCCGGGCGCTGCGATCGTGAACAGCACGAGCGTCCAGGCCAAGGTCGCCGATCCGACCATGCTGATCTACGCCGCCACCAAGGGCGCCATCGCGAGCCTGACGATCGGCCTGTCGAACCTGCTGGCGCCGCAGGGTATCCGGGTGAACTGCGTCGCCCCCGGCCCGATCTGGACGCCGATCCAGCCGATCGTGAAGAATCCGGAGCAGATCGCGCAGCTCGGCGCGCAGACGCCCCTCGGGCGCGCCGGCCAACCCGGGGAACTGGCGCCGGCTTATGTCCTGCTCGCCTCCCGCGAGGGCAGCTACATGTCGGGCGCCCTGGTGCCGGTGACCGGCGGCATGCCGATGTACTGAGAGGGAGCGATGGCCGGACCCGGCCGCCGTCGCATCGCTCGCATGGACGACACGGATCCGGGCGCCCCTTGCCCCGTAGATCGAAACCCGCCGCGCGGAGCGGCGGGTCCGATGAGCACTTAAAAACTAGAACGGGATGTCGTCGTCCAGATCGTAGCCGCCGCGGCCACCGCCGCCGCCGCCACTTGAGGCCGCCGGCGCCGGACGCCGGTCTCCACCCTGGGCACGGCCGCCGCCGAAATCACCGCCCCGGTCGCCACCCCGGCCACCGCCGGATTCGCCGCCGCGGCTGATCTGGCCGCCGCCCTCGTCCTCACCGGCGATGTCGCCGCCGCCGCCCCGCCCGTCGAGGATCGTCATCTCGCCGCGGAAGCGCTGGAGCACCACCTCGGTCGTGTACTTCTCGACGCCGGAATTGTCGGTCCATTTCCGGGTCTGGAGCTGGCCCTCGATGTAGACCTTCGAGCCCTTGCGCAGGTACTGCTCGGCGACCCGGGCGAGGTTGTCGTTGTAGATCACGACCGAGTGCCACTCGGTCTTCTCCTTGCGCTCGCCGCTCGCCTTGTCCTTCCACGATTCTGAGGTCGCCAGCCGCAGGTTGCAGACCGGATCACCCGAGCCGAGGCGGCGCATCTCGGGGTCGCGCCCGAGATTGCCCACCAGAATCACCTTGTTGACGCTGCCCGCCATCGCTCTCTCCTGATCGTACCGATCTCACAGGGCACCAGCCCGCCGTCGCGCGAACCATGCGCCCGGGCCTCCGAGGCGACAACCTGCGGATGGAGCTTGTGCCCGATATCCGCATCGTCGCCGAGTCTGTTTGTTCTACATCTGTTCACAAAAGGCGGCAAGCCGGGCTCACGATACGTGGACGAGGAGCTTGCCGAAGTTCCGACCCTTGAGCAGGCCGATGAAGGCTTCGGGGGCGTTCTCCAGGCCCTCGACCACGTCCTCGCGGTAGCGGATCCGGCCGTCCTGGATCCAGCCGCCGACCTCCGTCCGGAAGGTCTCCGCCTGGTCGGCGAAGTCCCAGACGATGAAGCCCTGGATATGGAGCCGGTTGGTCAGGACCGAGCGCATGAGCGCCGGCAGGCGGTCGGGGCCGGGCGGGACCTCGGTGGCGTTGTAGGCCGAGACGAGGCCGCAGACCGGGATCCGCGCGAAGGGATTGAGCAGCGGCATCACGGCCGCGAAGACCGCGCCGCCGACATTCTCGAAATAGACGTCGATCCCCTTCGGACAGGCGGCGGCCAGGGCCGCCGGGAGGTCGGGCCCCCGGTGATCCACCGCGGCGTCGAAGCCCAGTTCCTCGGTGAGGTAGCGGCACTTGTCCGGGCCCCCCGCAATTCCGACCGCCCGGGCCCCCTTGAGCTTCGCGATCTGCCCGACCAGCGACCCCACCGGGCCGGCGGCGGCGGCGACCACCACGGTCTCGCCGAATTTCGGACGGCCGATATTGAGGAGGCCGGTATAGGCGGTCATGCCCGGCATCCCGAGCACGCCCAGGGCCGTCGAGGGCGGGGCGGCCTCCGGATCGACCCGGCGCGACCCCTTGCCGTCCGTCACGAAATACGCCTGCCAACCCGCGAAGGCCGTGAGCAACTCGCCGACGGCGAAATCCGGATGGTTCGAGGCGACGACCTCGCCCACCGTCTCGGCGGTGATCGGTGCGCCGATCTCCACGGGGGCCGCGTACGATTTCGCGTCGCTCATGCGGCCGCGCATGTAGGGGTCGAGGGACAGCCACCGGGTCCGCAGGAGCACCTGCCCGGGCCCGGGCTGCGGCACGGGGACCTCGTCGAGGCGGAAATTCTCAGGGCGCGGCTCCCCATGGGGACGCGAGGCCAGGACGATGCGACGGTTCATGGCGGTCATGGTGGATTCCCGGTGACTGGCTTCCAGCCCCGATCTGGGGCTCCGGGCCGCGGCGGCAAAGGTGCGGAAGCGATCTCCTGGGGGACTCAGGCGTTGTCGTGTGCCTGAACGCGGAGAAACCCATGCTGAGGACGGTGCTCGGTCTCGGACTCGCGATGCTGACGGCGGCTGCGGCGGCCGGCCCGCTCGACGGTTATCGGGATCGCGCCCGGGTCCTGGTGCTCTCGGCGCCCGATGGTGCGGACGCGCGGCTGCGGGCACAGCGCGCGGCCCTGGACTCGGCCCGCGATGGCCTCGCCGAGCGCGACCTCGTGGTGCTGGAGGCCGTCGGGGCCGGGGCCGAGGCGCAGGCCCTGCGCGCGCGGCTCGATCTGTCGGCGGAGGGCTTCCGGGCCGTCCTGATCGGGAAGGACGGGGGCGCCAAGCTCAGTTCGGCCACGCCGATCGCCCCCGCGCGGCTGTTTGCGACCATCGATGCGATGCCAATGCGGCGCGCCGAGATGCGGGGGCGGCGCTAGAGCCGTTCATTCATTTGACGTGCACGCGCACGCCGGACCCGTATCCGCTCCGGTGGCGTGCGCCATAGGCGCGGAATCCTGTGATCGGGCGCGCCCGGGCCGAGCGACCGACACCAACGGTTAAGCCTACCGGCCTATCACCGGATCGTGTCGACGGCCGCGTCACGGCCGTCCCTTCAGGCCCACCAGGACGCTCCACGAGACGCTCGAGACCGATGAACCGACACCACGTTGCCACCGCCATCCGCCGCATCGTCGCCGCGCAGGTCGAGGACATCGAGCGCGCGGTCCGCGACGGCCACAAGACCATCGCGCTGAACGAACTGGCGGATCTGAACCGCCAGCTCAAGGCCTTCGCGGCCGTCCTGAAGAAGGCGCCGGCCCGCATCTGAGCCGGGCCGTCCTACCAGCGCGGTCCCCCCCAGCGGGGTCCGCCCCAGCGGTGGGGTGGCTCCTCGTCGGGCGGCGGGGGCGGCGGCTCGCGGTCGAAGGCCGGCGCGTCGCAGACCCGCACCCGGCGCACCACCGGCGCGCCGTCCGGATCGAACCGGCGCCGGACGAACTCGCGGCACGCCTCGGGCGGTGCCGCGGAGAAGCGCGGTCCGCGAAATTCCGGCTCGGGCGGCGGGGGTGGCGGCGGCCGCCGCCGCTCGTAACCATCGGGCGGGCCGCCATAGCCGTGTGCCGGCGGAAACGGGCCGTCGAAATCGGCGGCGTGTGCCGGGCCGACGGCGAGGAGCAGCGCGCAGAACCCGGCGCGCCCGATGACATGACGGAGGGGCACTGTACGGCCTCGGCAGGAAGCGGCGGCGGGGATCGCGGCCGTCGATGCCGGAGACTGCGCCGCGCCGGCTGAACCCCTGCCGCGTCGGCCGTTGGCCGCCGTTCAGGCGGCGCTTCGGTTATCGCATCAGGATCCCCGAAAACCGGTTTCCACCGTGCCGCAGAACGCGTCAGTTCTGCATCGCGTTGATCTCGCACTGCGCGTATTCCGCACTCGCCTTCACGTAGGCGTTGAGCTTCTGCGCGTAGGCCTCGGCGATCGGGCGGAACGCCTGCGCCTGAAGATTGTAGGCCTTGACCGCGTCGTTGAAGCTGTAGGCCTCCCAGCCGGGACAGCCGCCCTTGGCGTCGAGGCAGGCCGGTTTCTCGGGGAGCGCGGGCTTGCTCGGGCGCATCGCGGCCGGCGGCGGCTCCGGCGGCTTGCAGACCGCGGCCATCGGGGCGGTGGCCGCCGGGGCTGCCTTGTCGGGCCCGGGCTTGGCGGGCGCCGCCAGGGCGATGGCCGGGGCGAGCATGCCCGCGATGAGGAGAAGCGTGCCGCGCATAGCCCAGGTCACTCCGCTGCGGCGAGGTCCGCCGGCGGCGGGTTCTGCGGCATCAGGCGGGCGGCGACAAGGGTTCCGAGGCGGCGGCTCTTCCTGTCGTCCCGCGCGCCTCGCCCGCGCGCTGCCGGCCGGGCGCGGGACTGGCCGTTGTGCCGGCGGTCCGCGCGCCGCGCAGGAGCGCGATGGCGGGCATCAGCAGCCCGGTTGCCAGCACCCACCAGGCCGGCCGGATCGGACCGGAAAAGTCGAGATTGGCCGCGAGCACGAGGCTGGCCGGGACCCCGCTGGCGAGCCCGTACCAGGCGGCTTCGAGCGCCGCGGTGGCGAGGCTGGACAGGATCGCGAGGAGCAAGAGCGACCACGGCCGCTCCGGCCACTTGAACCGCCGCATCGCCCGCCAGCCCATCAGCAGCAGGAACAGCCCCGCCGAGAAGACCGGGTCGCTGACGTCGATCTTCGATTGCAGGAAATAGTGGACCAGCGCCAGGACGGTGATCGTGTAGACGAGCCGGTGCAGCCGGTGCCAGTTCGGCCCCAGGTTGCGGATCGCCGCGTCCGTGGAGGTCAACCCCAGGGCGATCAGCCCGATCAGCGCCACGAAGCCGATCGTCAGGTAGAGCCGCAGGGCGATCTCCGACGCGACCTTCGTGAGGATCAGGTTCTGGTCGACAGCGTAGAGGGTGAGATGCGCCACCGCATAGGCCATCACGGTGACGCCGAGCATGCGCCGGACCACCAGAACCTTTCCCCAATCGGCGATCCGGCGCAGCGGCGAGATCGCCAGGGAGAACAGCAGGAAGCGCACCGCCCATTCGCCGGTGGCGTGGATCAGTGCGGTGATCGGCTTGGCGCCGAGCGCGTCGAGCCGGTAGGCGGCCGCGAGGTACAGGGCCGGCGCGACGCAGGCGAGGAACACCGCGAGCTTCAGCCCGGACAGGCGCCCGGCCCGGTCGCGCCAGGGGAGGGGGATTCCAAGGGGAACGGTCAGACGGTCCATCATGGGTCTCGGACAAGGTTCCGTCGGATGGTGAGACTCGGCGATCCGGACCGCCCGCGACGAGAACCATCGCCTCCGGCCATCGGTGCCGCCGCGGGTCGGTTCGCCGCGGCGGCGCGCGGGTTACAGCGTTCCGTCGCTCCCTGTGTTGACCTCCGTCGCCCCGTGCCGAGATAGCAGGGCGACGGACACCGGATGGATCCCATGCAGTATCGCACTCTCGGCCGCTCCGGCCTCAAGGTCTCGCCGATCTGCCTCGGCACGATGATGTTCGGCGGCCCCACCGACGAGGCCACCGCGGGCCGCATCGTCGGCAGCGCCCGGGACGTAGGCATCAACTTCATCGACACGGCCAACGTCTACACGGACGGGCGCTCGGAGGAGATCACCGGCCGGGCGATCAAGGCGGAGCGCGACGCCTGGATCCTGGCCACCAAGGTCGCCAACCCGACGGGTCCCGGCGTCAACGATCGCGGCCTGTCCCGGGTCCACGTGATGAAGGCCGCCGAGGACAGCCTGCGCCGGCTCGGCACCGATTTCATCGACATCTACTACCTCCACAAGGAGGATCACGACACGCCGCTCGCCGAGACCGTGCGGGCGATGGCCGATCTGGTGCGCGCCGGCAAGATCCGCCATTTCGGTGTCTCGAACACCCGGTCCTGGCGGGTCGCCGAGATCTGCCGGCTCTGCGACGAGGCCGGCATCGACCGGCCGGTGGTGAGCCAGCCCTACTACAACGCCTTCAACCGCATGCCCGAGACCGAGCACCTGCCGGCCTGCGCCCATTACGGCCTTGGCGTCGTCCCGTATTCGCCGCTCGCCCGCGGCGTGCTGACCGGCAAGTACGACCCCGACGCGCCGCCCCCGGCCGAATCCCGCGCCGGCCGCCAGGATACCCGGATGATGCAGACCGAGTGGCGGCCCGAATCCCTGCGCATCGCCCGCACGCTCAAGGAGCACGCTGAGGGCCGCGGCATCACGGCCGGCCAGTTCGCCACCGCCTGGGTGCTGAACAACCGCCTCGTCACCGGCGTCATCGCCGGGCCGCGGACGGAGGCGCAATGGCAGGAATATCTCGGCGCCCTCGACTACGCCTTCACCCCGGAGGACGAGGCCCTGGTCGACGGCTTCGTGGCGGCGGGGCACCCGACCACGCCCGGTTACAACGACCCGGCCTATCCGCTGGAGGGGCGGGTGCCGCGGGGCGGCTGATCTCGGCCGCATGTTGCGCCCGGCCATCCATGGTGGCGCCGATGCGCCGTGCGACATGTCGGGCTGGCAAGAGGGCGGGCGACAATGGCCGCTCGGACGCACGAAAAGGTCAGACCTGCGACCAAGACCAAGTCGGTCCGGGCGCAGGTCGATCCAGGGGTGAAGCCTGAAGCCGCGGCTGTTCTCGGTGCGGTCGGCCTCTCATTGTCGGACGCATTCCGCTTGATGCTGCAACGGGTCGTTGCCGAGGGCCGGTTGCCCTTCGACCCGCCACCGGCAAAACCGCATACGGAGCCAGATCGACCGAAACTGCACTGGGTCCGCATCGGTTCGCATAGCGAACTCGCTCCATGAGGGACGCCGCGGATCCAACAGGGCATAGAGATGGTCTGCGCTGGGACCGAGCTTTCGCGCCTGCCGTGTACCGGCTCGCGTGCGAAACGGCAGTTTTGCGAAGGCTGCCGTACGCCGCGATGTTTGCGAGCCGTCACGACGCGCGCTGATCGACCTTGCACTCGCGACCGACCGCGGCTATCTATCGCTCAACAGTTCTGATGGCAGTCGAGAGGCTGCGGTTCGGGAGTGGGCCCCACCGGGTCCGCTCTTTTTTTTCGCCGCACGCCGTGGGCGAGCCACGCAGAACGCCGCGAAGGTTGCGCACCACCACACATGTCGTCCGAGATCGAAGCGGATCTGTCCGAGAAGCGCCTCGTCCGCGAGGCCGGGGCTGCCGCGCGCGTCGCGCAGGCGATCGAGGGGCCTCTCGCGGGCTTGGGCTTCCGGCTGGTCCGGGTGCGGATGTCCAACGTCAACGGCTGCACCGTTCAGATCATGGCGGAGCGGCCGGACGGCACCTTCTCGATCGACGATTGCGAGGCGGTGAGCCGGGCGATCTCGCCGATCCTCGACGTCGACGATCCGGTGGGCGGCGCCTACAATCTGGAGGTGTCCTCGCCCGGCATCGACCGGCCGCTCGTCCGGGTCTCGGACTTCGCCCGCTGGGCCGGCTACGAGGCCAAGGTCGAGCTGAGCCCGCCGCTCGACGGGCGCAAGCGGTTTCGCGGGATTCTGGGTGTTCCGGATCCGGAGACGCTCACCGTCCCGATCGACCTGCCCGACGTGAAGGAAGGTCTGCCGAGTCGCATCGACCTGCCGCTCAAGACCCTCGCTGACGCCCATCTCGTCCTCACCGACGAGCTGATCCGCGAGTCGCTCCGCCGCGGTGGGCCGCCCGCCGGGGACGAGGCCGAGGAGGTCGAGGACGACGAGCCGGCCGAGGAGCCGCAGGCGTCGCCCGCGCGCAGCGCCTTCCGCCCCAAGGGGCCGAAGAAGGCCAGCCCCGCGGCCAAGCCCACGAAACCGGCGCGGACCGGGCCCAGGAAGCCGGTGGTGAGCAAAGCCTCCCGGCTCAAGGACCGCGACTCGCTGCACTGAGACCCCGCGTCGGCCGCCGCGCGGCCGGCACAGAGATTTGACGGAAGAGAAGGACCGACACCGATGGCCGTGGTCAGCGCCAACAGGCTCGAACTCCTCCAGATCGCCGACGCGGTCGCCCGCGAGAAGGTGATCGACCGCTCCATCGTGATCGACGCGATGGAGGAGGCGATCGCCAAGGCGGCGCGCTCCCGCTACGGCGCCGAGACGGACGTGCATGCCGAGATCGACAACAAGACCGGCGCGCTCCGCCTGTCGCGCCACCTGCTGGTGGTCGACCAGGTGGAGAATGACGCCCGGGAGATCACCCTCGACCAGGCCCGCCGCTACAATCCGGGCGCGCTCGTCGGCGACGTGATCTCCGACACCCTGCCGCCCTTCGATTTCGGCCGGGTCGCCGCGCAATCGGCCAAGCAGGTCATCGTCCAGAAGGTGCGCGACGCCGAGCGCGCCCGCCAGTTCGACGAGTACAAGGACCGCATCGGCGAGATCCTCAACGGCATCGTCAAGCGGGTCGAGTATGGCAACGTCATCGTCGATCTGGGCCGCGGCGAGGGCATCGTCCGCCGGGACGAGATGATCCCGCGCGAGACCTTCCGGCCGGGGGACCGGATCCGGTCCTACCTGTTCGACGTGCGCTCGGAGGTGCGCGGGCCGCAGATCTTCCTGTCGCGCTCGCACCCGCAATTCATGGCCAAGCTGTTCGGCCAGGAGGTCCCCGAGATCTACGACGGCATCGTCGAGGTGAAGGCGGTGGCCCGCGACCCAGGCTCCCGCGCCAAGATCGCTGTGATCTCCCGCGATGGGAGCATCGATCCGGTCGGTGCGTGCGTGGGCATGCGCGGATCCCGGGTGCAGGCTGTCGTGGGTGAGCTGCAGGGAGAAAAAATCGACATCATCCCCTGGTCGGAGGACGAGGCGACCTTCATCGTCAACGCCCTCCAGCCGGCCGAGGTGGTCAAGGTGGTGCTCGACGAGGAGGCCGACCGCATCGAGGTGGTGGTGCCGGACGACCAGCTGTCGCTGGCCATCGGCCGGCGCGGCCAGAACGTGCGGCTCGCCTCCCAGCTCACCGGCTGGGACATCGACATCCTGACCGAGGCCGAGGAATCGGAGCGCCGCCAGAAGGAGTTCGCCGAGCGGACCCAGGTGTTCATGGAGGCGCTCGACGTCGACGAGACCGTCGGCCAGCTGCTCGCGGCGGAAGGTTTCCGCAACGTCGAGGAGATCGCCTATGTCGACACCCAGGAGCTGTCCGGCATCCAGGGGCTCGACGAGGAGACGGGGGCCGAGATCCAGGCCCGTGCGCAGGACCACCTCGCCCGGATCGAGCAGGCGCACGACGCCCGCCGCACCGAACTCGGCGTCGCCGACGAGCTGCGCGAGATCGAGGGCATCACCACGCCCATGATGGTCGCCCTCGGCGAGAACGAAGTGAAGACCGTCGAGGATTTGGCCGGCTGCGCCACCGACGATCTCGTCGGCTACACGGAGGGGCGCGGTCCCGAGGCCGTGCGTCACGCGGGCTATCTCGACGGGTTCGACCTGTCGCGAACCGAGGCCGAGGGCCTGATCATGGCCGCCCGCCTCAAGGCCGGCTGGATCGAGGCGCTGCCGGAGCCGGAGGCCGAGGAGGGCGCCGAGGCGGCCGAGGGCGAGGACGCAGCCCCCGCGCCGGCCGAGGCCTGAGCCGAGAGAAGGCGGCGGAGGCGCGATGGTCGCGGTCGAGACGATTCTGCCCGAGGACGGGCCGGAGGCCGGGGGGCTCGATGCCGGCCCCGGCCGCCGCGCGCCCACGCGCACCTGCATCGTCAGCCGCGTCGCCCAGCCGCCGGAGGCGATGATCCGATTCGTGCGCGGCCCGGACGGCACCGTGGTGCCGGACCTGCGCGCGAAACTGCCCGGGCGCGGGGCCTGGATCAGCGCCCGGCGCGAGGCCGTCGCCACGGCGGTCCGAAAAAACCTGTTCGCACGGGCGTTCAAGGGGCCGGCCCCGACCGATCCCGACCTGCCCGACCGGATCGCTGCCGCGCTGCGCGAGGATCTGCGGCAGGCCATCGCCCTGGCCAACAAGGCGGGCTGCCTGGTCGCGGGCTTCTCAAAGGTCGAGGCGGCCATCGGCGGCCAGCCCGGTGCCGTCGCGGTGATCCATGCCGCCGAGGCCACCGCGGACGGGCGGCGCAAGATCGCCGCGGCCTTGCACCGGCGCCACGGTGAGGCCATGTCGAGGATACCGATCATCGACGACCTGTCCGAAGATGAATTGGACATGGCCTTAGGTCGGGATCATGTGATACACGCTGCGCTCGTCGCAGGAGCCGGGGCCGCCGGCTGCCTGTCGCGTTGGCGTCGGCTACGCTCCTTCGAGGGCGCCGCCGCGGCGACCGGGGAGCCCGATCCAGCCCGAATCGGCGGGATCGACGAAGCCTCACGTTGACGACGCAGGAATGATTTGACCGGCGCCACCGGGCGTCGGTTCACGGGACGATGGAAACCCTCAGGGTTCAGGCTGAATGAGCGATACGAACAACCCGGGCGACAAGACTCTGAACAGGACTTCCCCGAAGCCGCTGTCCCTCAAGCGGCCGATCGAGGCGGGAACGGTGCGTCAGAGCTTCTCCCATGGCCGCTCCAAGCAGGTCGTGGTCGAGACGGTGAAGCGCCGTGTCATCGGCGCGGCGCCGGCCGCCCCTGCCCGCGAGCCCGCCCCGGCGCCCCGTCCGGCGGCCCCCGCGCCGACGGCGCCGGCCCCGCGCCCGGCCCAGCGCTCCGCCTCCGGCGTCGTGCTGCGCACGCTGAGCGAGCAGGAGAGCGCGGCCCGCGCGGCAGCCCTCGCCGACGCGCAGCGCCGGGAGGCCGAGGCCCGCCGCAACGCAGAGGCCGAGGCCGAGGCGCGCCGCCGGGAGGCCGAGGAGCAGGCCCGCAAGGCCGCCGAGGCCGCCGAGGCCCGCCGCCGCGAGGAGGAGGCCCGCAAGGCCGCCGCCGCCGAGGCCGCACGCGCCGCCGAGGAGGCTGCCAAGGACGCCGCGAAGGAAGCCGCGAAGGCCGCAGCCGCGGCGCCTGCCGCGGTAGTTCCGGCTCCAGCCGCCGAGGCACCGGCCCCGGAGGCGCCGCCCGCCGCCGCCGCAGCCCCCCGTCCGGCCCCGGCGCCCGCCCAGCCCGCCCCGGCAGCTGCGCCGCCCCGCCCGGCCGCCGCGTCGCCGCGCCGGCCCGAGGGCGCCCGCCCGGCGGCGTCCGCTGCTCCGGTGGCCGCCCCGCGTCCGCCGCTGACGCCGCGCCCCTCCACGGGTGAGCCGCGCAAGACGATCACGGCCGACACGCGCAAGCCCCGCGACCTCAACTTCATGGCCCGCCCTGCTCCGGCACCCGAGCCGGAGAAGAGCGCGACGCCCGCCACCGCCGCCCGCCCCGCCGGTGCCGCCACCGCCGCGCGCCCGGCCGGCCGCGGCGCCCAGACCAACGAGGACGAGTCGGAGACCAAGCGGGTGATCCGCCGTCCCGGCATGCCGCTCAAGATCATCACGCCGCCCAAGACGCCGAAGTCCCCGGGCGGAGACCGCAACCGCGGTCGCCTGACCATCGCCACGGCCACGTCGGGCGAGGACGAGCGCACGCGTTCGGTCGCCTCGTTCCGCCGCCGCCAGCAGCGGATGAGCGGCCGCGGCCACGTGGAGCAGAAGGAGAAGCTGTCCCGCGAGGTGACGATCCCCGAGACGATCACCATCCAGGAACTCGCCAACCGCATGTCGGAGCGGGCCGTGGACGTGATCCGCATGCTGATGAAGCAGGGCCAGATCCACAAGATCACCGACGTGATCGACTCGGACACCGCCCAGCTCATCGCCGAGGAGCTCGGCCACACGGTGCGGCGCGTCGCCGAGTCCGACGTGGAGGAGGGCCTGTCCTCCGACGAGCCGGATCTGGAGGAGGATCTCGATCCCCGTCCGCCGGTGGTCACCATCATGGGCCACGTCGACCACGGCAAGACCTCGCTGCTCGACGCGATCCGCAAGGCCAACGTGGTCGAGGGCGAGGCCGGCGGCATCACCCAGCACATCGGCGCCTATCAGGTCGCGTCGCCGTCCGGCGACATGATCACCTTCATCGACACCCCGGGCCACGCGGCCTTCACGTCGATGCGCGCCCGCGGCGCCAAGGTCACCGACATCGTGGTGATCGTGGTGGCGGCCGATGACGGCGTGATGCCCCAGACCATCGAGGCGATCCAGCACGCCAAGGCG
Organism: Methylobacterium sp. J-026; assembly: GCF_022829585.1. Taxonomy (GTDB): domain Bacteria; phylum Pseudomonadota; class Alphaproteobacteria; order Rhizobiales; family Beijerinckiaceae; genus Methylobacterium. Next base: position 2,107 of record NZ_JAKSYC010000334.1, on the reverse strand, counting down.
GCGGGCGTCCCGATGATCATCGCGGTCAACAAGATCGACAAGCCGGACGCGAACCCGCAGCGGGTCCGCACGGAACTGCTCCAGCACGACATCCAGGTCGAGTCGATGGGCGGCGAGACCCTGGAATTCGAGGTTTCGGCCAAGACCGGCGACGGCCTGCCGGAGCTGCTGGAGGGCATCCAGATCCAGGCCGAGATCATGAACCTGCGCGCCAACGAGAAGCGCGACGGCGAGGGCACGGTGATCGAGGCCCAGCTCGACCGTGGGCGCGGCCCGGTGGCGACCATCCTGGTCCAGCGCGGCACCCTGTTCACCGGCGACATCGTCGTGGCCGGCGCCGAGTGGGGCCGCGTGCGCGCCCTGATCGACGATCTCGGCGAGAACGTCCAATACGCCGGCCCCTCGGTTCCCGTGGAGGTGCTAGGCTTCAACGGCACCCCCGATGCCGGCGATCGGGTGACGGTGGTGCCGAGCGAAGCGCGGGCCCGCGAGGTCACCGAGTACCGCGCCCGTCAGAAGCGCGAGCGGCAGAATGCCCGCACCGGCGGTGCCAACCGCTCGCTGGTCGACATGATGCGCGACCTCAAGGAAGGCGCGGGCCGCAAGGAACTGCCGGTCGTCATCAAGGGCGACGTGCAGGGCTCGGTCGAGGCGATCTCGGGCGCCCTGGAGAAGCTCGGCAACGACGAGGTCGCGGCCCGCATCCTCCTGTCCGGCGTCGGCGGCATCACCGAATCGGACATCACCCTGGCGCAGGCCTCGAAGGCCGTGGTGATCGGCTTCAACGTGCGCGCCCTCAAGGAGGCCCGCGAGGCCGCCGAGCGGGCGGGCGTCGAGATCCGGTACTACAACATCATCTACGACCTGGTGGACGACATCAAAGCCACGCTGTCGGGGATGCTGCCGCCGACCCTGCGGGAGGAGCGCCTCGGCGAGGCGACCATCCAGGAGGTCTTCGAGGTGTCGAAGGTCGGCAAGGTCGCCGGTTGCCGCGTCCAGGATGGCATCGTGGAGCGGGGCGCCCATGTCCGCCTGATCCGCGACAGCGTCGTGATCCACGAGGGCAAGCTGAAGACGCTCAAGCGGTTCAAGGACGACGCGAAGGAGGTCACCTCCGGCCAGGAATGCGGCATGGCCTTCGAGAACTTCGAGAACATGCGCGCCGGCGACGTGATCGAGTGCTACCGGGTCGAGGAGATCCGCCGCACGCTCTGAGAACCCGGACTCATCCGGACCGGGCGGCCGCGGCACCTGCCGCGGCCGTCTTTTCTTTTTTCAGGACGTGAACCGGCCGCCCCGGCGAAGCCGGCCCGAGACAGAATGGCCCAGAAACCGACCTCCACCGGCCCCTCGCAGCGCCAGCAGCGCGTGGCCGAACTCGTGCGCCACGCACTGGCCGAGGTGCTCCAGCGCGGCGACATCCAGGATCCGGTGCTCGGCACGCATGTCGTGACCGTGCCGGAGGTGCGGATGTCGCCGGACCTGAAGCTCGCCACCGCCTACGTGATGCCGCTGGGCGGCCTCGACGAGGCGCCGGTGATCGCCGCGCTGGAGCGCCACCGGAAGGTGCTGCGCCAGGAGGTGGCGCGGCGGGTGAACCTGAAATTCGCGCCCGAACTGCGCTTCCGCCGCGACGAGACCTTCGACGAGGCGGCGCGTATCGACAGGCTGCTGCGGAACGAGCGCGTGCAGCGCGACCTCGATTCCGCACCCGACGACGAACCGGAGACCGGGACGGGACATTGAGTCCCGGAACCGGACGGACATGGACGGGGCATCGACCCCGGGGGACACGCGGACATGACGGTTTCCATGGAAGATTTGCCGCCGGCTGAGCGTGCGGCTCCCGCGCCGGGCGCCGAGCGCCGAGCCCCGGAGGAGCGCCGTCCGCAGCGCGGGCCGCGTCCCGACCGGCCGAAGCGCAAGGATGTGTCCGGCTGGGTGATCCTCGACAAGCATGTCGGCATGACCTCGACCCACGCGGTCGCGGTGGTGAAGCGCGCCTTCAACGCCAAGAAGGCCGGCCATGCCGGCACCCTCGACCCGCTGGCTTCCGGCATCCTGCCGATCGCGCTGGGCGAGGCGACCAAGACCGTCCCCTTCGTGA
>NZ_JAKSYC010000326.1 GCF_022829585.1 Methylobacterium sp. J-026 | reverse complement strand
CTGAGTATCGGGCAGAGAACCCGCTTCCGGCATCCTAGTGGTCAAAATCTCACGGTTGGTACCCATTCGCGAGGATCCGCAACGGGTGGTTTTCTGCCGGTCTGCTTTTAGGCGGAAGTTCATGGAAGCTGACGTCATATCATTCCTGCGCTTGTCCCATCGCGGCACACTGGAATGCCCGCTTTACAGCTCTTTGATTGCCCTGCAGGAGCCAAACTTTGACATTTCTCGGGTCTGCCCGCGTCCACTCAGTGTGCAGTTATTCAAATCTTTTGCTTAGCTTCAAGATTTATGATTTGCAGCGATCACGCCCAACCTAGGCGGCTACCTCAACAGGCAGAGTCAATTTAGGCTTGGTTGCCCCAGTGCGGATGATGCGGCGCCATCGTATGCGGCGGCCCTCGATGACCTGGGTCCAGAGGCGAGGGTCGCGGCGCTGAGACACTGCATCATTCGCAGTTGCTGCAACGAAGCCCCGCCGGCCTAACCGCGCGG
>NZ_JAKSYC010000311.1 GCF_022829585.1 Methylobacterium sp. J-026 | reverse complement strand
GCCCAGCCGTGAGCCGCGCGGCGCGAACGGTGCTTCTCGAGGCCGTTCCTCGCCGCGATCGAGCCGTTCACCAGGTTACGAGCTGGCGCAAGCCGCCCTGGGCGAGCGAGCCGAGCCGATGGCGTTCGTCGATCGGCTTTCTGGCGGCGTTGGTCGCCTCGGCCTCGTGGGCGGCCTGACCGGCCACCGCGTTGGAGCGCACCACCTGCCGCTCGATCTCCTGGAGCGAGGACACCATCTCCTCGGCCGCCGCCGCCACCGTCTGGACGTTGGACGCGGTCTGCTCGGCGGCACTGCTGGAGGCGACCGCCTGGCTGCTGGTGTCGTCGGCGACTTGGGTCATCGAGCGGGCCGTGGCGTCGAGCTCGGTGGTGGCCGCGGTGACGATACCGAGCGAATGGGTGATCTTCTCCTGGAAGGCACGGACGAGCTGGTCGATCCGGTCGGCCCGGTTCTGGCGGGCCTCCTGCTCGGCGGCCTGGGCGGCCTCCAGCTCGGTCCGGGCGATGGCGTTCTGCCGGAACACGTCCACGGCCTTGGCCATGGCGCCGATCTCGTCCGTGGCGTCCCGCGACGGCACCGCGACGGTGGTGTCCCCCGCGGCGAGGCGGCGCATCGCATCGGTCATGCCGGCCACCGGGCGGATGATGCTGCGGCCGATGACCAGGGCCAGGGCCACGCCCAGCACCAGCGCCAGCCCGACGAGCACGAACTGGACGCTGCGCGCGCTCGCCACCGCGGTCTCCACGGCCCGGGCGTTCTCCTCGACCGCGACGTTGATGCCGTCGCGCACCGCGTTGCTGCGCGCCACGATCACGCCCGTGTGCGGCTTGATGCCGGTCTCGAACACCGTTTTTAGGCCGTCCAGGGCGCTCGCGGTCGTCTGGAAGTTGCTGCCATAGGCCTCCAGCTTCTCGATCACCGCCTTGATCTGGGGGGCGAAGGCGATGCTCCCTTCGGCGCCCTGGAAGGCCTTCAGGGTGGCTTCGGCCTTCTCGACGTTCTTCGTGAAGGTCGCCGGGCCCTTCGGGTCGAGCGTCGCCAGGAAGCGCCAGTTGGCGACGCGAACCAGCAGCACGGCGCTCTCGACGGTCTGGGCGTCGCCGAGCAGCGCCGCGCTGGCGCGGGCGTGCGCCTCAGCGACCAGGGTATTGGTCGCGCTGGTCAGCTCGTCGCCACCCGTGAACAGGCGCTCCTTGGCCTGAGACAGGCTGACGCCCGCCGAAGCGAGGCGGTCAAGCTCCGGCTTCAGGGCGCGGGCGTTGTCTTCGATCTCGACATACACCTTGCGGCGCGATTCCGTGATCGCCAATCCGATGAGCGTCTTGCCCGTCTCCTCGATGTCGCGGCGCGTCTGCTCCAGGGCGACGATCCGCTCGGGCGTGGGGGCGAGCCGGTACTGCTCGGCCTCACCGGCGAGGCGCGCAGCCAGGCTGTTGACCGTGAAGATCGTCCGCGCAATCAGCTCCAGGCGGCCGCGGAGCGCATATTGCTCGTTGATGACAGCTTGCTGGTAGAGCGAATATCCGCTGATACCGGCGGCGATCAGAACAAGCAGCCCAAATCCCGCGTATAGTCGCAAACGAATGCCGATTTTCATAAATCTCTAGGCCTCATTGTCGGATATGATTGCGCCCATGAAACACTATTTCTTGTAAGTTAAACGGCACTCTGTCAAGTTTCAAACCCTGTCGTAATATTGTTTGGTTTATACGGGTAATTACACGTCGAGCATCACAAACAATAGTCACGACAGAACGAATGATGGCGGCACTTATCCAAAGTCGGCTCCTCAATAATCCGGATGCCGCACATGCCTGTGCGTCTCGGCAGGGCCCGCCGCCGACGCGCAGCACCCATGCAGGGCCCGGATCCGGTCACCCTCCGGGCGATGCGGAACCGCCGGCCCGGCCGAATCGCGCGTAGAGCGCCGGCAGGACCACCAGGGTCAGCAGGGTGGCGCTGATCAGGCCGCCGATCACCACGGTGGCGAGCGGCCGCTGCACCTCCGCGCCCGTGCCGGTGGCGAGCGCCATCGGCACGAAGCCCAGCGACGCCACCAGCGCGGTCATCGCCACGGGCCGCAGCCGGGTGAGGGCGCCGTCCCGGATCGCCGCCCGCAGGGGCCGTCCGGCGACCACGCGCTGCTTGATGTCGCTGAGCATCACGAGGCCGTTCAGCACCGCCACGCCCGAGAGCGCGATGAACCCGACCGCGGCCGGCACCGACAGCGGCATGCCCCGCAGCCACAGGGCCGCGATGCCGCCGGTGAGCGCCAGCGGCACGGCGCTGAACACGAGCAGCGCGTCCCGCGCGCCGCCGAGCGCCGCGGTGAGCAGCAGGACGATCAGCACGAAGCAGACCGGCACCACCACGGAGAGGCGCGCCCGGGCCGAGGCGAGGTTCTCGAACTGGCCGCCCCAGGTCACGGAGGCGCCTGCCGGCAGCCTCACCTGAGCGGCGACCTGCGCCTGCGCCTCCGCCACCAGCGAGCCGATGTCGCGTCCGCGGACATTGGCGGTGACGACGACCCGCCGCCGTCCGTCCTCGCGGCTGATCTGGTTCGGCCCCTCGGTCACCGAGAACTGCGCCACCTGCCGCAGCAGCACGGAGGCGGCCTTGCCGTTCGGCCCCGGGGGCAGCGGGACGGGCAGGTTCTCCAGGGCCTCCCGGTCCTCGCGAACCTGATCGGTCAGGCGCACCACGATCGGGACGCGCCGGTCGCCCTCGAACACGAGCCCGGCCGCCTTGCCGCCCATGGCGGCGCCGATCACCTCCTGGATCGCCCCGGTGCTGAGGCCGAGCCGGGCGGCCTCGGTCCGGTCGATCCGGATCTCGAGGACCGGCAGGCCGGCGATCTGCTCGACCTTCACGTCGTCGGCCCCCGGGATCCCGCGCAGGATCGCGGCGATCCGGTTGGCGGTCTCCAGCATCGGCGCGAAGGCCTCGCCGAACACCTTGACGGCGAGGTCGCCCCGCGTGCCGGCGAGCAGCTCGTTGAAGCGCAGCTGGATCGGCTGGGAGAATTCGTACACGTTGCCGGCGAGTTCGCTCAGCGCCGCCTCGATCCGCGCCTGCAGTTCGGCCTTCGGCAGGGCCGGGTCGGGCCAGTCCGCCTGCGGCTTGAGCATCACGAAGGTGTCGGAGGAATTCGGCGGCATCGGGTCGGTGGCGACCTCGGCGGTGCCGGTCTTCGAGAACACGTAGGCGACCTGCGGGAACCGGGCGATCACCTGCTCGACCTTGAGCTGCATCGCCTGCGACTGGGTCAGGGAGGTCGACGGGATCCGGGTGGCGTTGAGCGCGATGCTCTTCTCGTCGAGGAGCGGGATGAACTCGGTCCCGAGCCGGGCGGCGAGCAGGCCCGCCCCCGCCAGGAGCAGCAGCGCCGCCCCGACGAAGGGCGCGGGCGCCCGGATCGCCGCGCCGAGGACGGGCCGGTAGGCCGCCTTCAGCCCGCGCAGCAGGGGGTTCTCCGCCTCCGTGACCCGGCCGGTGAGCGCGATGGCGATCAGGGCCGGCACGAGAGTCAGCGACAGGACGAAGGCCGCGGCCAGGGCCAGGATGACGGTCAGCGCCATCGGCTGGAACATCTTGCCCTCGACGCCGGTGAAGGTCAGGAGCGGCACGTAGACCAGGATGATGATCGCCTGCCCGTAGAGGGACGGCGCGATCATCTCCTCGGCCGAGACCCGCACCGTCTCCAGGCGCTCCTCCAGCGCGAGGGAACGCCCCAGGGCCTGCTGCCGCTCGGCGAGGTGGCGGAGCGCGTTCTCGGTGATGATCACCGCCCCGTCGACGATGAGGCCGAAATCGAGCGCCCCGAGGCTCATCAGGTTGGCGGAGATCCTGCCCGCGACCATGCCGGTGACGGTCATCAGCATGGCGACCGGGATGACCAGGGCGGCGATCAGCGCGGCCCGGATGTTGCCGAGCAGCATCACCAGGACCACGATGACGAGGGCCGCGCCCTCGGCGAGGTTCTTCGCGACGGTCCGGATCGTGGCGTCGACGAGCTGCGTCCGGTCGAGGACCGTCTGGACCACGATGCCCGGGGGCAGGGCGCGCCGGATCTGATCCAGGCGGGCGTCGACCGCGGCCGCCACCGTGCGGCTGTTCTCGCCGATCCGCATCAGGGCGGTGCCGATGACGGTCTCCCGCCCGTTCTCGCTGGCCGAGCCGGTGCGCAGGTCGCGCCCGATCCGCACCGCCGCGACGTCGCGGATCCGCACCGGCACGCCGCCGCGGCTGGCCACCACCACGTCGGCGATCGCCTCCGGGCTCTCCAGGCGCCCGGCCGCACGCACCACGTAGCTCTCGCCGTTCTCCTCCAGGTAGCGGGCGCCCTGGTTGGCATTGTTGGCCTGGAGCGCCCGGGCGACGTCCGCGAAGGACAGGTCGAGGGCGGTCAGCGTCGTCGGGTCGGGCTGGACGTGGTACTGCTTCTCGAAGCCGCCGATCCCGTCGACCCCGGCGACGCCGGGAACGGACTTGATCTGCGGCCGGATGATCCAGTCCTGGACCGTGCGCAGGTAGGCGACCTGCTCCAGCTCCGTCGCGAGGATCTGGCCCTCCGGGGTCCGGTAGCGCCCGTCCGGCTGCCAGCCCGGGCGCCCCGCCGGCACCACGGTCCGCTCGGCCGGCGGGGCGTACTGGACCGACCACATGGTGATCTCGCCGAGCCCCGTGGAGATCGGGCCCATCCGCGGCTCGATCCCGGGCGGCAGGTCCTCCTTGGCCTGCGACAGGCGCTCGGCGACCTGCTGGCGGGCGAAGTAGATGTCGAGGGACTCGGCGAAGACCGCGGTGATCTGCGAGAAGCCGTTGCGCGAGAGCGAGCGGGTATACTCCAGCCCCTTGATGCCGGCGAGCGCCGTCTCGACCGGGTAGGTGACCTGGCGCTCGACATCGACCGGCGAGAGCGACGGCGCCAGGGTGTTGATCTGCACCTGGTTGTTGGTGATGTCGGGCACGGCGTCGATGGGCAGCCGCGTCAGCGCGGCGGCCCCAAAACCCGCCACCAGCAGCACGAGGAGCAGCACCAGCCAGCGCTGGCGGACCGAGACGGCGAGGATGCGACTGATCATGGTCCGCCGCCTCAATCGTCGTGGCCGGCTTCGGCCTTGCCGAGCTCGGCCTTCAGCAGGAAGGTGTTGCCGATCGCGATCTCGGCGCCGGGCTCGAGCCCGGCGGTGACCTCGTGGGCTTCGTCGTCGGAGCGGCCGAGGGTGACCGGGCGCGCGGCGAAACCCTCGGCCGTGCGCACGAAGACCACGCTCCGGCCCGCGAGGGTCTGGACGGCCGCCTTGGGGATCCGGACCGGGACCACGTCCTCGGCGATCGCGACCTCGGCGGTGACGAAGGTCCCGGGCCGCCAGGCGAGGTCGGCGTTCGGCAGGGCGACCACCACCCGGGCCGAGCGCGTGTCGGCGTTGAGGAACGGGCTCACGAAGATCACCCGTCCCTCCGCGCGGCGCTCCGCCTCGCCCGCCCGGCCCGGGGTGACCGTGACGCGGGCGCCCTCCCGCACCTGGGCGAGATCGAGCGTCGGCACCGACAGCTCGATCCAGACCGTGGAGAGATCGGCCACGGTGTAGAGGTCGGCCGGGTCGCCCTCCTTGCCGACCGCCGTGCCGACATCGACCCGGCGCTCGACGATGCGGCCGGAGAGCGGCGCGCGCAGCGGGTAGCGCCGGAGCGTGGACTGGTTCGGGGTCGCCTCGTCGCGCTTCTGGGCGGCCGCGACCTCGGCGGCGTCGAGGCCGAGCGCCGACAGCTTCTGGCGGGCGAGGTCGACCCGGAGCTGGGTCTCCAGGAAGGCGGCCCGGGCGGTCTCAAAGGCCGCCTCCGAGGCGCTCCGGGAGGCGAGCAGCTTCTGCTGGCGCTCGTAGTTGATCCGCTGGAGCTCGGCCTGGACCTGGGCGGTGAGGTACTCGCTCTTGACGTCGGCGACCTCCCGGCTGTCGAGGATCGCCACGATCTCGTCCGTCCGCACGGCGTCGCCGAGGCGCTTGCGCATCTCGGCCACGGTCCCGACCACCCGGGCCGGGACCCGGGCGATCCGGTCGGTGTCGGGGGTGATGGTGCCGGGTACGAGGAGGTGGCGCGCCAGGGTGCCGCCGCCGACCGGCGCCGTGACGATGTCCTGGCCCGCGACCTGATCGGGCCGCATCCGGATCACCCCCTCCGCCTGGCCCGCCTCGTGGGCCGGGCCGTCGTGCGGGTGGTCGTCCGGTGCGGCGTGACCGTCGCCGGCGGCCGGGGCCGGCGCGAGCCCGGCGACGGAGAGGGCCTGCCGCAGGCGGGCGGGCAGGGTCGGAACGGCGGCACCGAGGGCGATGCCGGCGGCCAGAAGGGCCCCGGCGAGGGCCGCGGACGGGAGGATGCGCATGGGATCGGCTCGGCCGGGACGGCGGGGCGCCGCGCGCGGCGGCCCGGAGGTCCGGTTCAGGGGTCGCGTGAGGGCGGGCCCGGGCCGTTTCCGGTCTCCGGGCGGGACGCGCGCCGGTCGGCGGCGTCAGCTCACGCCCGCGGGGGCCGCGGCAGCCGGTCGGGACTGACGGAGGCGCGCACCTCGGCGCGGCCGGCCCGCAGCGGCCGGCCCGGGACGGCGGCCGGCGCCACCGCCGCGATCTCCAGGCGGGCGGCCTGATGGCAGCCGCAATGGAGGTGGGTGTCGAGGCCGGGATCGGCGGTAGCGGCGGCTGCTGCCGGCGCGTCGAGGGCCGGTCCCGCGCCCCGGCCGTGATGGCTGCCCGCGTGGAAGGCGAGATCCGCCGCGAGGCCGAAGCCCGGTCCGGCGACCGACAGCGTCAGGACGAGCGCGAGCATGCGGACGGCGAGCGCCCACCAGCCCCGCGCCCGGACGGCGCGCCCATGCCGAACCCAGAAGATCATCGCGGGGGTTATGGTCGATGCGGGGCGGGGCGCACAAGGGGCCTGTCCCGACGCGCGCGCCGCACGGGCCTGCGCTTCAGGCCGCCAGCCTGAGGACCCAGCCGTAGAAATCCGTCCAGGCCTCGGTCGGGGCCGCGTCCGCGGGGGCCTCGGGCCGGGTCCGGAGGTCCCGGGGGGCGTGGCCATACGCGGCCCGGAAGGCCTGGGCGAAATGCGCGGGGCTCTCGAACCCCCAGCGATACGCCACCTCCGAGATGCGGGCGCCGCGCCCGCCGCCCGCGGCGAGGTCGCGGTAGGCGCGAGCGAGCCGGCGCTGACGGATGTAGCCGGACACGCCCCCGAGCGGGACGAACAGGCGGTACAGGGCGCTGCGCGAGAGGCCGAACCGCCGCCCGAGCGTCTCGGCGTTCAGGTCGGGGGCGGCCAGCTCGGCCTCGATGAACCGGCGGAGGGCGAGGCGGAGCGGGGCGCTGTCCGGGTCTCGGCCGGCCGGCCCCGCGCCGGGCAGGCCGGAGGCCGCCGTGCCGAGCAGCAAAGCCGTCGCCTGCGCGGCCGCCGCGGCCTCCGGCTCCGAGAAGCCGGGGGCGTGCGCGGCGAGGGCGCGCAGATGATCGTTCAGCATCCGGCCGAACGGGCTCGCGCCCGGGATCACCCGACCGTGGAGGGAATCGAGCCCCCCCTGATGCGCGCCGAAGAGCCCGCGCGGCAGCACCACCGTCAGGGCCTCGTAGTCCGTGGAGCAGGCGGAGAGCGGCCGCGATAGGTCGAGCAGGCAGATGTCGCCCGGGCCGCAATCCCGCTCGCCGCCGCCGGCCTCGATCCGGGACCGTCCGGAGAGGCGGACATGGGCCAGGATGTGATCGACCCCCATGCGGGCCACGAGGGCGCGTTCGCGGGTGAAGCGCAGGCCCGAGGCGCCGGCACGGCAGAAGATCGCATTGCCGAGGTGCTGGACATGCGACCGGCCGCGGAAATCCGCGAGATCTTCCTTCCGGATCGCGAAGGTCCAGAACGGCGCGACGGCCTCGCGCCAGGCCGCCGCCTGATGAAGACCTGGCCGCTCATCCTCGAGCCGGAGAACTGAGTTCGATCGCATCACCCGTGTCGTACACCCCCGTGTTCGAGTACTCGTCCGGCCGCGCCTCTTACAGGAGATGCGGCTTTAAAGAAAAGAGGAAGAGACGATGCCCCGCCGGTGATCGAATGCGGACCCGGACAGCGCGGGGGCTTCGCCTGGTTCCGAAAGCCGGCGATCACGGCGATGACGACGCCCTCGACCCGTGAGCGCGTTGCGCGCCGAGGGGTGCCGCGCCTGCGGCCATCCGGGACGACGGGCCGGATACGAGACGTCCCGCGAGCCGGACGGCTGCGGGACGGGAAAGTTGCACGGTCGTGAGGCCCCGGGGTTTCGGCGGTCATGGTTAACGGCGCGTTACCGGCCGCCGGGCGCTGCGTCGCTGCCCATGGCGCCATTGCCGGTGCTTCCGTTGGGCGTGCGCGGCGCGACGGCCAGTCCGGCGGAGCCGGCGACGCGGGCGAGCAGGGCGGACGGGACGGTGCGGCTGGTCATGATGCTCCGTCCCGATCGGGTCTCGCCGTGCCGGCTGCAGCCGGCGATGACCTTGAAACCTCCGGCTGCCGCCGACTCGGGCCGAACAACGCCGGCCGCCCGGGCCCGTTCCGGGGCGAGACGCTTCGGCGGCGCCGGCACAATCGTTCGTCGCGACCGTTTCGACCGGGAACAGCCGGGCGCGCGCCGAGCTTGTCCGACCAATGGGGCTGTGCGGACGCGAGTGTGGCGTGAAGGTCTTCCGGATCATGCAGGCGGCGACGGGTGTCATCCTCTGGATCGGCGCAGCGCTCGATTCCCTGACGGCCCTGGACGCGATGGCCCACGCGGCCGGTTACCGCGACCGTGCCGGCATCCCGCCCCACCTGCGGGCCGGCGGCCTTCACGTCGAGGAAGTGGAGGCCTGAGGGGGATCATGACCAAGCTGTTCATCGCGCAGGTGCGCGACGCCCGGGGACAGAAGCCCCTCGTCACGGTCAGGGCGGAGGCCGAGGGCGAGGCGCGCCTGTTCCTGACGGCGGCCTATCCGGAGGCCGAGATCGCCGCCATCGCGGAGCCCGGCGACTGGACGAGCGATGCCGATACCGGGACCAGGGCGGGCGACATTCGCGAGCATCCCGGGGTCGCGTGGCAGCCGCCATCCAGCCTGGCCGGCTGAGGCGGGAGCGTTCTGCGCCGGCCTCGGGACAGGTCCGGCGCGCCGGGCCGCTGACGACACGTGCAGCGGCCTCGTCGAGGGGAATTCAGCACGAAGCGCGGAGGCTGCGGCATGATTTCCGGCGATCCGACACCGCGGCTCTTCGCGGCCGCCGCCGCCCTCACCGGCACCGGGATCCTGATGTGCCGCGCGGAGCCGTCCGGGGACGGGATCCTGGTCGGCCTGCTCTGCCTCGGACTCTGGGCCCTCGGGACCCTCGCGGCGCGGCCGACGCGCCCCGCGCGACCGGTACGGCCGATGGTTCTGGAGGCCGTCGTGGTGGAGACACCCAGGGCCCCGCCGGAATTGCTGCCCGCGCCCCGCCCCGCCGGCCTCCGGACGGCGCCCGCCCGCGGGCCCGGCCTGCCGACGCATCGGCAGCGGGTGGTCGAGCGGCACACGCATCGGCGCCGGTAAAGCATCAGGCCGAACGGTGGTTTCCGGCTTCCGGAACGATGACGCGAAACCGAAGACCTGGTGCATCGTCCGGGTTCCGATGTCCCGGACGATGCGCGAGGGCCGTTCGCGGTCGCCTGCGACGGGGAACGGCTCCGGCTCCGGGTCAAAACGTGCGTTCCTGCGCCGAACCGGCATCCCCTGCGGCGGAACGCACTCGCGGCCGGGTCTGCGGGGCCGGAACCGGATCGGCCAGGGGAAAGACCGATATCGAGCGTGCGTTTTCGGGCCGGATATTTCTGATATGCCGTCTGTCCCAAGGGTCAACTGGGGAGGTGTGCGTGTCGGGCTGTGTCTTCGCGAGCCGGGACGGGGGATCCTCGGCGCCCGGCGGCCCGGTCGCCGCGTAGGTGCCGTCAGCCGGTCCCGAGATCGCCATGGCCGCGCCCCCACCGCCGGCGCCCTATCGGCTGCACTGCGTCGTGCACCGGGAGAGCGCCAGCGGCATCATCATCCACGACGAGCAGATCCACGCGCCCTCCGAGGCCGCGGCCGTGGCCGACGCGAAGGCCCGATTCGCGCAGCTCCTCTCCGGCCGTTCGGGCTCGGCGGCCCTGAGGGACGCGGCCGGCCGGATCGTCTGGTCCGGGCAGAAGAACACGCCCTCCGGGGCGGGGGCGCCCGAGACCGAATCGTAACGCCGCCGCGGAGAGCGCCGGCCCGGCCGCGTCCGCCGCATCATGCCGGATATCGGCACCGGCACGAGGTGCTGAGTTTCTGATCGGCCTCGTCTTGGTCCGAAAGCCGGCAGCCGCCTGTCGGGACGAGGCTCTAGCGACGCGGCTCCAGATCGATCACCGGACCGGCCGGATCGAACAGCGCGTCGTCGAGCGGGCCACCGTCATCCAGCTCGATCTCTTCGCGACGCCGGAACGGCGCGACCGACGACAGGACGCCGAGGGAGAGAGCTCCGGCCAGGAGGGCCACCAGGATCGCGATCGTCATGACGGAACCCTCGGACGTCGCGTGCGGCGACATGAAGCACCGAGCCGATTAAGGCCCGGTTCCCGCCAAGATGCAATCGAAACACGGCCGGCGGCGGCGCGGACGGGATCGGAGCGCACACGGCGCCGGGTGCGGGGCCGGCGGCGTCACCGCCGCGCGTGCGCCTGTTCCTGATGGCGGTCGACCTCGTCGCGCACGCCGCGACCGGCCATCAGGATCTCGGTCATGAAGGCGGTGATCGCCGCGACGGTGCAGACCAGGGCCGCCCCGAAGCACGCGAACAGGATCGACGCGGCGGCGCCGTCGCGCAGCGCCCCGACGAACAGCGTCAGCACGGCCAGGCCGATCAGGCAGCTCCCGAGCGAGGCCAGGGCGACGGCCACGTCGAGCACGAAGGAGCGCCGCCGCAGGAAGGTCAGCCGGCGGGACAGGCGGGCGGCCTCGGCGGTCGTCGCCCGGGCGGCCTCGGCCGAGAGGGCGTCGACCTTGTCGGAGATCCGGCCCAGGCGGGTCGAGAACACGTTGAGCAGCGTCGCCAGCGCCGAGAGCAGGAAGGCGGGGGCGAGCGCCACCTGGATGATGTGCGCGATGCTGTCGGGTTCGGTGGCATTGAGGGAGAAGCCGAACATCGGCGCGCTAGGCCCGCAGGCAAGGCACGCCCGGGCCACGCCCGGGACCGGCTCGGACGGGGAATCGCAGCGGCACCATGCCGACAGGGTCACCACAGGACGGCCCCCGCGCGCAAGCCGCCATCAACGGCCGCGCGACCGGGTTGATGCGCGTGTCCCGGGATCGTGACCGCAGCGCCGGATACGGGCCGGGGAGGGGCGCCACGATCCGCTGATGCCGGGCGGTCCGCTCGGTCACGCTCGACATCTGCCGCTTCTCCACAGGCCGGTCGCTCCGCCCGGGCGCGGGCTGTGCCGGCGCCAGATCGTGCGAGGGTGCGTGATTTACCCCGCGCTTCGTCGTATCGGCGCGACCCTGCACTGCTGAAACCCCATCGGCCAAGGGCATAAACCGCGGGTCGCCGAGATGAGCCGCAATTGTCGGCGGCGGATGAGCCCCGGCGATCACTGGTCATGTCCAGGCGCCGGCCGGTCCGACCCGCGGAAGATTGACGTGAGGTCCCGGTGGAACGCGGCGGCGACCCGCCGGGTCTCCGGGCGTTCGACGGCGGGCACGATCGCAACCGGGCGTCGGTTAAGGGTAACTGCTTTCTGCCGCGCCGAGTGGGCTTGCGGGCCGTCACCCGGTGCGGTCTAACGCACCGGGAAGCTTCCTGGTTGGTCCTGGGAACGTTCACAAGCGAACTCAAGCCCCGCACGCCTTCGCGCGGCGGGGCTTCTTGTTCACGGAATCATCTGGAATACCGGCATCGCGGCACTTTCATCGGGAATGTGCCGCAGCGCACGGGATTATCGGCCGCCCGAAAACATCACTTCGCGCTGTTGCAGCGCTGCACTATCGCGCGGCCGCAACCTGTCGTTCTGTGATCGGGTACACATCCCGCCCAACGGGAGACAGAGGACCAGATGATCAAGAAGCTTCTTCTCGCGAGCGCCGCCACGGCCCTCCTGACCGGCGCCGCCTCGGCCGCCGACCTGCCGCGCCGCGCCGCGCCGCCGCCGGTGTTCACCCCCGTGCCGGTGTTCACCTGGACGGGCGCCTATTTCGGTATCAACGCCGGCTACGCGTTCGACGCCAGCAGCAACAACACCTCGAGCTTCGCCGTCCCGGCCCCGTACGGCAACGGCACGACGGCCTATTTCGGCCAGCGCAACCAGGAAGGTTTCTCGGGCGGCGCCCAGGTCGGCTACAACGTCCAGTTCACCCCGGGCTCGGGCGTGGTCGTCGGCATCGAGGCCGATGCCCATTACCTCGACTTCGGCCGCAGCGGGAACAACGCCTTCATCAACGGCGCCCTGGCCCCCGGCTACTTCTTCACCGACCCGCGCGCCCTGTCTAGCCTCGACTACCTCGGCACCGTGCGCGCCCGCCTCGGTTACGCCTTCGACTGAGTCATGGCTTAGCGTCCGGCGGGCGTCGCCGTACTCTGTGCCACTGCTCACCTC
>NZ_JAKSYC010000306.1 GCF_022829585.1 Methylobacterium sp. J-026 | reverse complement strand
GATCGTGCCGACCGCGGGGTCGATGCTGGGAAAGAACAGCTTGTTGAAGACGAGCGCGCTGGCCGTGCCGTAGATCAGGAAATCGTACCATTCGACGGTGGTGCCGATGACGCTCGACCAGACGATCTGGCGCCTGTCCGCAAGCGCCACCGCATCTGGCTCGGCGATCCGTGTCGTATCCAACGGCAGTGCGGCGTCGAGCATTCGCGGGCATCCACTTTTCAAGATGAATTTCCACTCTGCCCGATACAAGTGGCGTGCCAACCGGGGTGCCGGTCGCACGGGCGCCGCTACGCGACCTGTGCTAATCACCCCGCCTTCAGCCCCAGGCGCTCAAGGATGACGCGTCAGCCGGAGGGCCAGGACGAAACGCGAATGACGGTCACGACAGAGGTACGGCGGGTTCAGATCGAGGCCGAGGCCCGCTCTCAGATCCAGGTGCTCGCCGAGGAAATTCGACGCAGACGGCGGGAGCGCGACCTCTCCCTCGAGGCCTTGGCTGCACTGTCGGGGGTCAGCCGCTCGATGATCTCGAAGATCGAGCGCGGCGAGGCCGTCCCGTCGACGGCGGTCCTCTCGCGCCTCGCCGAAGCACTGGGCGTGACCTTTTCCCGACTGATGGCTCCAGCCACAGAACTGGAGGTGCTGCTGATCCCAGCCTCCCGCCAGCCGGTGCTGCGCGACGAGGCTTCGGGCTTCCTGCGCCGATGCCTCTCTCCGGTGCTGCCCGGGCGCGGGATCGACTGGGTCCTCAACACGCTTCCGCCGGGTGCCACCACAGGAGAGTTCGTCGCCCACCGCCGCGGCGTGTCAGAGTACATCTTCGTACTGAAGGGGCGCCTGCGCGCCACGATCGGCGACCGCGCGGTGGTCGTCGAGGAGGGCGATAGCCTGTATTTCGAGGCCGATGCCGGACACGCTTTCACCAATCTCGGGACGGACGCGTGTCAGTATTTCCTGGTCATCGACGCGACACGGCTACGGTGAGCCTCCGCAGGCGTGATTCGGCTTCGATCGATTGGAGCGTGGCTGAGACGACAGGGGACCGCCACACGGCAATCGGAGACGACACCGACGTCCGGTCTACTGCCAGTCTGGCCCAAAAGTGGCTAGACTGAAATTCATCAGCTCCGACCGGCTGCTTGGCGCCCATCCCGGTCATTCAGCCGACGAGCGCATTCGCCCCGAAGCGGACGCTGAGACAAGCCGGCAAAGCCGCTTGCCCCCGCTGGGACCATCCTCATCTTGAGCGGCCGATCTGTTTTTGAAGCAAAGCGAGCCGAAGACGGCCGGATCAAACCAGGCCTTGCCGCGAACGAATGGCACCCACCGGGATGGGCTGGTGTGCGCGGGCCGAGCTCTCCGATCGTTCACGACCTCGGGCAGCCACCTGTAACCCACCCATTGCGCCCGCATCACGCGCGGCCCGCAATCGGCCGATGCGGCGCGCGAAGCGCGTGCGAACATACGCGGACCATGTCGAGGTTCAGGGCGATACCGCTCCCCCAGTCAACTTTATAAGGCTCAGCCTTCCATCACGACGGGGCCATCGGGCACCAACGCTCCCCGGCGTCGCCAGCGCAGAAAGAGCTGTCCGAGGATCAGGATGGCGCAGACGGCGAGGAAGGCGGCGCTGATCGGGCGCTCGACGAACACCGTCAGGTCGCCCTGCGACAGCAGCATGGCGCGCCTGAAGTTCTCCTCGAAGCGCGGACCGAGCACGAAGCCGAGGAGGATCGGGGCCGGGTGGAAGCCGAGGATCAGCAGGAGATAACCGAAGATCCCGATCACCAGCGTCTCGCCAACTTGGAACAGGCTGCTGCTGGTCGAGTAGACACCGATGCACACAAAGAACAGCGCGCTCGGATAGAGGTAGCGGTAGGGGATCGTCAGCAGCTTCACCCAGATGCCGATCAGGGGGACGTTGAGCCCCATCAGGAGAATATTTCCGACCCAGAAGCTCGCGATCAGCCCCCAGAAGATGTCCGGGTGCTGCGAGATCAGGAGCGGCCCCGGCGTGATGCCCTGGATGGTCAGGGCGGCGAGCAGCAGCGCCATCACCGCGTCGCCCGGGATGCCGAGGCTCATAGTCGGGATGAAGTCGCCCTGGACCGAGGAGTGCGTCGCGGTCTCGGGCGCTGCCACGCCCTCGATCGCGCCCCGCCCGAAGCGCTCAGGAGTACGCGAAATCTTCTTCTCGGCCGCGTAGGCGACGAACGAGGCGATGGTCGGGCCGGTGCCCGGGATGAGCGAGCACAGGCTGCCGATCAGCGTGCCGCGCAGGATCGGCAGGGCGGAGCGCTTCAGGTCCGCTCCGCTCGGCCGCATGTCGCGCAGGCGCACGCTCGCGCCTCCGCGCAGCGGCTCGACCTTGTTCACGCTCTTGAGGAACTCCGCGATCCCGAACAGGCCGAGCGCGAGGGCGACGATCTCGATCCCGTCGGCGAGCTCGGGCAGGCCAAAGGTGAAACGCTCGTAGCCCGACGTGACGTCGGTGCCGAAGATGCCGAGCAGGAGGCCGAGCGTCGTCATGGCGATGCCCTTCAGCGCCGAGCCGCGGGCCAGCGTCGAGCCGGCGAGCAGCCCGAGCAACATCAGCGAGCACACGTCGGCGGGCCCGAACTTCAGCGCCGCCCGCACGAGGAGGGGCGCGAAGAAGATCATCATCACGATGCCGAACGAGGCGCCGCAGAAGCCGCCCAGCATCGTGATTCCCAGCGCCGTGCCGCCCTTGCCCTGCTTGGTCAGGGGATAGCCGTCGAGACAGGTCACCGCGTGCGGCGGATGGCAGGGCAGGTTGAGCAGGATCGAGCAGATCGCGCCCCCGTACTGCGCCCCGTAGAAGATGCCCGACAGCATCAGGATCGCGGCCACCGGCGGCATGGCGAAGGTGAGCGGCAGCAGGATCGAGATCGCCGCCATCACGCCCATCCCGGGCAGCACGCCGACGATGTTGCCGAGCAGGACCCCGACGAAGCAGGCCAGGAAATTGGTCGGCTGGAGGGCGACCCCGAAGCCCTGGGCGAGGTCGGTGAGCGCCGTGCCGATCATGACTGTCCCCAGGCGAGCGGCGGCAGCTGGATGTGCAGGCCGTAGTAGAACAGGGCGCAGCCGAGCGCCGCGATCAGGGTCGCGAGGAGGCAGGCGCCGCGCACCGTCGTGGTGCGGTCGCCCATCGCCGCGATGAAGACGCAGGCGAACGTCGCCGGGAACAGGCCGGCGGTCCGGGCGAGCAGGAGGAAGGCGAGCATCCCGCCGATGATGCAGGCCCAGCCGCGCCATTCGGGTCGGCTGAGGTCGACGCGGTCGTGGTCGTGCGTGTCGGCGGTCGTCGCCTCCGACAGCCCGATCCCGAGGCCGCAGGCCACGAGGATGACGCCCATGGCCAGCGGGAAGGCACCCGGCCCGATCGCCGCCAGCGTGCCGAGGCCGTACGTCGCTGATTCCACGATGGCGCCGAGGCCGATCAGCGCGGTCAGGACGCCGGCGTAGCGCTCCCTGTGCCGCTGGATCGAGTGAAGCACGCGTCCCTCCGGTCGTTTTGGCTTTTCTGTTTTTGACTCGTGCGACGGCCCCGGGCGTAACGGGGCCGCTCGGTCCCTCAGGGACGATCAGACGTAGCAGGGGCCGTCGATCAGCGGATTGGCGGCGAGGAAGCGCTCGTCGACCTCGACGCCGAGGCCCGGGCTGTCCGGCGGGCACACTCTGCCCTCGGCGTCGAGCCGATAGGGCAGACCGACCACGTCGTCGCGGAAGGGGTTGTGCCGGGCCACGTCCCCCTCGAAGTAGCCGGGGTTGTCGACGGCCGCGAGGAGGTGGAGCGTCGCCACCATGTTGATGCCGGTGGCCGAGGTGTGCGGATTGACCGAGATCTTCCACGCGGAGGCCAGCGCGGCGATCCGCATCGTCTCGGTGATGCCGCCGGTCTTCGACAGGTCGGGCTGGACGAAACCGAGATAACCGGCCTGCAGCGCCTGCACGAACTCGTAGCGGGTGAAGTGGTTCTCGCCGGCCGCGAGCGGGACGGTGCCGAGCCGCGCCGCCTCGCCGTAGCTGTAGGCGTCGTGGGGTGGGAACGGCTCCTCCAGCCACGCGACCCCCGCCGCCTCGAACGCCGGCATCACCCGGCGGACGTCGTCGACCGTGTAGCCGGTGTTGGCGTCGACCAGGACCTCGACATCGGCGCTCAAAGCCTCGCGCACCGCCTCGACCCGGGCGATGTCGCGCCGGGGGCTGTCGCCGACGCGCAGCTTCAACGCCCGGTAGCCGGCGGAGACGTGGGCGCGCGCCTCATCGGCCAGGGAGGCCGGCTCCTGCCATCCGAGGGAGATGCCGCCGGCATAGGCCGGAACCGCGCGGCGGCCACCCCCGAGCAGCCGGTAGATCGGCCATCCGGCCGCCTTGCCGCGGATGTCCCACAGGGCGATGTCGAGGCCCGACAACGCCATCGCGGCGGCCGCGCCCATGCCGTGGCTGGCGAGTTGCATCCGGTAGACCCGTGCCCAGACGCCGTTGACGTCGAGGGGATCCATGCCGAGGACGAGTTCGGACAGGGTCGTGTCGATGAGCTTGGCGATGGCGCCCGGGCAGCGCCCGTGATGGGCCTCGCCCCAACCGACGAGGCCTTCGTCGGTCTCGACCTTCACGAGCACGGCGTCGCGCTTGACTGCGCGGCCGATGCCGAGCCGGACGTTCTGACCTTCGGGGACCCGGAATGATATCGGGACGGACTGGATGCGGGTGATGCGCATGGGTTCTCTCAGACGGACAGGGTCTCGGGCAGGATTTCGGGGTTCACGAGGTTGCGCGGTCGCTCGCCGCGCAGGATGCGCAGCATCTCCTCGACGGCGCCGACGCTCATCGCGCGTGAACTGGTCTGCGTGATGCCGGCCACGTGCGGGGTGAGCAGCAGGTTCGGACAGGCCAGGAGCAGGTGGTCGGGGGGCAGCGGCTGCACGTCGAACACGTCCAGCGCCGCACCGGCGAGCGCGCCCGCGTGCAGGGCGGTGGCGAGCGCGGCCGCGTCGACCACCGGGCCGCGGGCGACGTTGATGAGCACGGCGCCCGACCGCATCCGGCCGATCAGCGCCGCATCGACGAGGCCGCAGGTCGCCTCGGTGAGCGGGCAGGCGACCACCACCGCGTCGCTCTGCGCGAACAGCGTCTCCAGGTCGACCGCCTGGACGAAGCCGCCGAGCGTCGCGCCTCTGCGGGAGGCCCCGAGCACGCGCATGCCGAAGCCGTGATGGGCGATCCGCGCGACGCGGCCGCCGATCTCGCCGAGGCCGAGCACTCCGAGGGTGCTGCCACCGATCTCAGCGAGGCCGTCGGCGATCGGCCGCACGGCGCCCCATCCCTCTGCGCGCAGGCCGCCGTCGAGGCACCAGACCTGGCGGCGCAGGTGGAACAGCGCCGCGAACACGTACTCGGCCACGGCCTGCGTGTTGCTGCCGGGCAGGTTGGCGACCGGGATGCCGCGCACGGTCGCCGCCGCGACGGGGATCATGTCGAGGCCGACGCCGTGACGGACGATGCCGCGCAGCCGTGGGGCGTGATCAAGGATGTCGTTGGGCAGCTTGACCCGCACGATGAGCCCTTCGGCGTCAGCGACGAGCGCCCGCAGGGTCGCGGGGCTTGGGTCGGGCGCGGTGACAGGACGGGCGTGGGCCGCCAGCATCGCCTCCGCCTCCGGATGGATCGGGTTGGTCAGCAGGACCACGGGGCGCTCGCTCATCGGACTTCCCCTGCGATGACCGGGCTGATCAGGCTGCCCAGACCCTCGACCCACGCGGTCATCGTCGAGCCGGGCCGGATCCAGGCCGGCGGTTGGCGCAGGGCCGCGATCCCCGCCGGCGTGCCGGTGGCGATCACGTCGCCCGGCTCCAGCACCGTCTGCCCCGACAGGTGAGCGACGAGGTCGGCCACAGAGAACAGCATCCGGGCCGTGGTGGAGTCCTGCAGGCTCACCCCGTCGATCGACAGGCCGATCCGCAGCGCCTGCGGATCGGTGACCTCGTCGCTGGTCGCGAGATAAGGACCGAACGGGCCGAAGGTCGCGATGTTCTTGCCCGGGCCGAAGCCCTCGCGGCGGATCAATTCGCTGGCGCTGACGTCGTTGAACACGCCGTAGGCGCAGACATGGGCCGGCGCGTCCTGCGCGGCGACGTGGTCGGCGCGACTGCCGATCACCGCGGCGATCTCGGCCTCGTAGGTGCTGCCGCCGATACCCGGCGGCAGCACCACAGGCTCGCCCGGCCCGATCACCGTCCACGGCTCCTTCATGAAGAGGAACGGCTCGGTCGGATGGGGCGCGCCGCGCTCGGCCAGCGCGTCCACGTAGTTGTGGGCGATCCCGAAGATCCGGCCGGGCTTGGGCAGCGGCGCGCGCAGGCGCACCGACCGCAGCGGGAGGCGCGCCGCTTCGGGAATGGCGTGATCGCGCAGGCGCACGGCGGCGTCCACGAGGCCAGAGCGGATCAGGTCGAGGACCTGCGGCGGGCAGCCGGCAAGCGCCGGCTGCAGGGCGGGGTGGGCGAGATCGACGACCGTGTCGTCCGGCCCGCTGGCGTCGCCCAGCAGGATACCCGCCCGCTCCGCACCGCCGCTCGTGAAGGTGACGAAACGCATCGCGGCGTGCCTCAGGCGGCGCGGTAGCGGTCGATCACGGCGCGGTCGACCTCGACGCCGAGGCCCGGCGCGGTGGGGACCGCGACCTTGCCGCCGACCTGACGGATCGGCTCGAGGGCGAGGTGATCCCGGAAGGGGTTCTCCTCCTGCTCGAACTCGAGCATCGGCGCGACCGGGAACAGGCAGGGGGGCTGATCGGGGATCGAGGCGAGGAAGTGGATGGTCGCGGCCAGGCCGACCACCGAACCCCAGGCGTGGGGAACGCACTCGACGCCGTGGGCGGTCGCCATCGCGGCGATCTTCTTGCACTCGGTGATGCCGCCGGCCGCGCACACGTCCGGCTGGACGATGTCCATCGCCTTGCGCGCGATGGCGTCGCGGAAGCCCCAGCGGGTGAATTCGTTCTCGCCGCCGGCCACCGCGATGTCGAGGGCGCGGGTGACCTCGATGTAGCCGTCGAGATCCTCCGGCGAGATCGGCTCCTCGAACCACTCGATGCCGAGTTCCTCGAGCCGCCGCCCCATGCGGATGGCGGTCGGCACCGTGAGCGAGTGGTTGGCGTCGACCATGAGGCGGATGTCCGGGCCGATCGCCTCGCGCACCGCCGCCACGCGGGCGATGTCGCGCTCGATCGAGCCGAGGCCGATCTTCATCTTCACGGCCTTGAAGCCGGCCTCGACGTAGCCGCGCGCCTCCTCGACCGCCTCATCGACGAGGCGGTCCATGTCGGTGAAGTACAGGCCGGTCGCGTAGGCGTCGACGCTGGTGCGGAAGGCGCCGCCGATGAGCTTGTGCACCGGCTTGCCGACGCTCTTGCCGATGATGTCCCACAACGCGATGTCGATGCCGCTGATCGCGGCGATCGACATGCCCTTCGGCCCGTAATCCTTGATCCGGTTGTAGAGGTCCTCCCAGACGACCTCGACGTCGAACGGGTCCTGACCGATCACGCGGGGCGCGAGCTGCGTGTCGATGAACGCCTTGGCGACCGCGGACGGCCCGTAGCACTCGCCCCAGCCGACGATACCGTCCGCCGTCTCGATCTCCACGAGGCAGGTGCCGCGGGTCTTGTACAGCCAGCCGCGGGAGGAGGTGAACGGCCGCTTGATCGGCGTGGTTACGACATGGCAGGTGATGGTCTTGATCTTGGTCACGCTATCCGTCCCGGTCTCTGTTCAGATCGTTCGAGCGCTCGGAGAAGCGCGGCGGCTCAGGATTTGAAGACCTTCTCGGCCACGATCCTGATCGACTGCTCGACCCGATCGACCTCGGCGGTCAGCGCATCGCCGGTCAGCGGCGCGATCAGGAAGGCGTTGCGCGCGGCGAAATCCGTGAAGCGCTGGTCCCCGATCGCGGCGCTGAAGCCGTCTGTCAGCTTGGTGCGCACCTCCGGCGGGAGCTTGGCAGGGGCGACCACGTAGGCCATCTGCACGACCGGGCCGAACGGGAACACGTCGTAGCCGCGCTCCTCGAAGGTCGGAACGTCGGGGAACTGCGGGAGGCGCTCCTTGGCGAACACGCCGAGGGCTCGCACCAGGCCCTGCTGCAACTGACCGAGCGACTCGGCGGGCTTGAGCACCGCGGCCTGGATCTGCCCACCGGCGAGGTCGGTGATGACCTTTGCCCCGCCCGTATACGGAGCGTTGATATAATTGACGCCCGCCGCCCGGGCGGTCATCGAGGCGAAGATGTGATTGAGGTTGTAGTTGCCCGGCGTGCCGATCGACACGCTGCCCGGGTTCTTCTTCATATGAGCGAGAAAATCGTCGAGCGTCTGGTAAGGGCTCGACCCGGGGACGAGGAGCATCAGCGGGTCGATCGAGACCCGGGCGATGTGCGTGAACTGACCACTTTTGAGGGGCGTCTTGCCCTCGGCCATGTAGGCCAGCGTCGAGCTCGTCCCCATGCCGAGCGTGTAGCCGTCGGGGTTCGCCGTCGCCACGCGTCGCATCCCGATCGCGCCGGTGGCGCCGGGCTGGTTCTCGATGATGATCGTGATGCCGCGCTCCTTGAGCAGCGGCTGCAGCCCACGCGCCAGGATGTCGTTCGAGCCGCCCGCGTTCCAGGGTACGACGAACGTGATCTCCCGCGCCGGGAAGCCAGACTGAGCCAGTGCGATCCGTGCGCCAAGCCCCCCCAGGGCAAGGCCTCCGACGAGGCTACGGCGGGTCAGCATGGCGTTTCTCCCGTCTTCGTTGTTTGTTATAACGATCGAAGGCGGCTAGGATGTCAAGCGGGGTCGAACCGGTTCTCGCGGATCGGTCCCGATCCGCGATGGGCGGGTTGTTCAAGGGGCAGGGGGGCAACGGGGTTGAGACAGGTCGAGCGACTGCCCCTCTGGGATCAGGCCTACGCGGAGCTGCGAATAGCCATGCTCGGCGGCCGGTTCGGGCCGGGAGAGCGGATCCTCCTGCGCGAGGTCGCGGCTGAACTCGGCATCAGCCTCACGCCGGTCCGCGATGCGGTCAACCGACTGATCGCGGAGCACGTGCTCGAGCGCGGCAGTTCCGGCCAGGGCGGGGGCGCCGTGGTTCCGCGGATGGACGTGGTGCGCTTCGACGAATTGCTGACGATCCGCTGTGACCTTGAGGGTCGAGCCGCGGCCCGCGCGGCCGAGCGCTGCGCATCGGGCGACCTGGGCGTCCTCGACGAACTGCTCGCCGAGATGAAGGCTCTGATCCGGGCCCAGAACCTCAATGTGTACCTTGATCTGCACCGGCGCTTCCACTTCGAGCTCTACGCGCTCGCGCGCATGCCGATCCTGGAAGGGTTGATCGAGAACATCTGGCTGAGGTGCGGTCCGGTCCTGACATACGTCATCCCGGACTACGTGCTGCTGGAGAAGGGCAGCGATCTGCATACCGCCGCGCTGTCGGCCCTGCGCGCCGGCGATGCTGACGCGGCGGCCACGGCGATACGACAGGATATCCGCGAGGCAGGCCGCTACATCGTCGGGCTCGCGGACGCCGCTGGGCTCATCGAAAACCCGGCCGTATGCCACCGGCCACAGGCGCACGCGGCATCATGACCGGGATGGACGAGCCCTCACGTCAGGTTGGCCGTGGTTTTAGCCCGGATGAGATCGCGGTCGATCTCCGCGCCGAGCCCGGCCGCCGTAGGCGCGTGCACCATGCCGGCGGGATCGACCGCGATGTCCGCGGCAAGCCCGTACTTCTGCGCCGCATCCGGCAGCAGCACCTCGAAGAACTCGGTGTTGCGGATCGCCATGATGACGTGGAGGTTGGCGACGTTGTTGAGCGAGTTGCCGCCGTGGTGGACCTCGAAGTTCATCCCGAAGGCTTCCGCGAGATGGGCCGCCTTGACGAGCGTGGTGATGCCGCCCTTCACCGCCACGTCGCCGCGCAGGAAATCGGTGGCGCGCTGCAAGATCCAGGGCGCGTAGGACTCGAAGCCGGCCTGCGGATATTCGGTCGCCATGATTGGCACATCGAGCTTGGCCTTGAGCTTGACGTAACCGTAGAGGTCGGAATCCGCGAGCGGATCCTCGTACCAGTAGTAGCCCGCCGCCTCGATCGCGCGGCCGACCCGCAGCGCCTGCTCGTAGGTATACCCCCAGCAGGCGTCGAGCATCAGCGTGAACCCGTCACCCATCCCGGCCCGCACCGCCTCGCAGATCGTGATGTCGTCGCGCCAGACCTGGGGCGGGTGGATCTTGTAGGCGCTCCAGCCGGCCTCGCGGTACGCGTGCGCCTGCTCGACGTAGGCGGCGGCCGAGTCGAGGATCTGCGAGCTGGCGTAGGCGGGTATCCGGTCGCGATAGGTGCCAATGAGCCGGTGGATCGGCAGTCCGGCGACCTTGCCGGCGAGGTCCCACAGGGCGACGTCGAGCGCTCCGATCGTCCGGACGGAGGCGGCGCGCACGCGCGCCCACAGCTCCTGGTTCAGGCGCTCGCGATCGAGGGGATCGCGCCCCATGAGCACCGGCTTGAGCACTCGCACGAGAAGCGGTGCGTCGAGATCGGCCGGTCCGTAAGCTGAGCCGAGGAAGGCATGCCCCTCGACGCCCTCATCGGTGTGGATCGTGACGAGCCCGAGCTGGCTGCTGCCCACCGCACGCGCCGTGCGCCCGGAGTAGCGCGTCGGCGGGATATCGTCCCAGACGAACAGAGTGACCGTGACATCTCGTATGCGCATGGCGTCGCCTCCGGCCCGGGACCACCGCAGATGCGGCTTTCGCTCTCCGGCGCGTTCGGGCCATCGCCTTTCTAAAGCCGCCGCGACCAGCGCGTCGAGACGCTGGCCGGCCCAAAGACTGGGAGGAAACCGTGAGCAACCCGTCGACGACGGCTGACCCAATCGGCCGTGAAGCTCTGCGTAGGATCAGCCTGCGGTTGCTGCCATTTCTGGCGCTGAGCTATCTCGCCAACTACATCGACCGGGTCAACGCAGGCTTTGCCGCCCTGCAGATGAACCGGGAGGTCGGGCTGACGGCGAGCGCCTTCGGCTTCGGCGGCGGTATGTTCTTCATCGC
This sequence comes from Methylobacterium sp. J-026, assembly GCF_022829585.1. GTDB lineage: Bacteria > Pseudomonadota > Alphaproteobacteria > Rhizobiales > Beijerinckiaceae > Methylobacterium. The sequence continues at coordinate 392 of NZ_JAKSYC010000306.1, read as the reverse complement.
ATACCTGTTGTTCGAGGTGCCGAGCAATCTCGCGATGGTCCGGGTCGGGGCGCGGCTGTGGCTCGCGCGGATCATGATTACGTGGGGGCTGGTCTCCGGGGCGATGGCGCTGACGTCGGGCCCGGTCTCGTTTTGCGTGCTGCGCTTTCTACTGGGCGCGGCAGAAGCCGGGTTCGTGCCCGGCGTGATCCTGTACCTCATGCAGTGGTTCCCGGCCCGGGAGCGGGCACGGGTCATCGGCCTGTTCATGGTCGCAAGCCCCGTGGCCGGCATCGTCGGCTCGCCCATCTCGGCGGCGCTGCTCGGGTTTGACGGCTGGCTCGGCCTCTCGGGCTGGCAGTGGCTGTTCATCGTCGAGGCGATGCCCGCCGTGGTGATCGGCCTCGTCGGCC
>NZ_JAKSYC010000295.1 GCF_022829585.1 Methylobacterium sp. J-026 | reverse complement strand
ATGCCGTTGCGGGATGCAATCCCGTTCATCGGCGGCAAATGGCGCGCGTAGGGTTCCCTGACAGGGCGCGGCGATGCGTTTCGGTCTGCTCCATCGGCTCATGACACCCGCGCGTCCCCCTCCCCCCTCTGCGGGGGAGGGTGGCCCCTGCGTCAGCAGGGGTCGGGAGAGGGGAACCCGGGTTCCGGATAAGGCGCGACTATTGGGACGGGTAAAGCCAGGTCCTGCACCGTCGCTCCCCTCTCCCGACCCCCTTCGGGGGCCACCCTCCCCCGCAGAGGGGGGAGGGAAAATCGCGCAACGCCTCATCCGGTCGACCCGAAGCCGACCGCGATGCAGTTGATCGACAGCAGCAGGGCCGATTTCACCGCCTCGCGCCGGTCCTCGTCGGTCTCGGCGCGGTAGCGGGCGAGCAGTTCGA
>NZ_JAKSYC010000290.1 GCF_022829585.1 Methylobacterium sp. J-026 | reverse complement strand
CCGAGCGCAAGGCGCTGGTCGGGCGGGCCAATGCGGCCTCCCAGACGAAGAAGAAGATGACGCCGCAGGAAGCCTCCGCCCTGTTCGGGAAGCTTCAGACCAACGGCGCCGAGGGCATGAAGTGGATCACCGCCAACAAGGAATGGTGCTCGATCCCGGATTCCTTCGCCGAAGGCTTCAAGGCCGACCACAGAGTTCTAGTCCTGTCAAAATCGGGGAAAACGGAGCCGAAGAAGGGCTGCCGACAAGCGGCGGGCGACCTCGACCGATCAGACCGCGCGAGAATCCGCGCGGGTGGTGGAGGCGGCTGGGCCATGCGGTGAGGGCCTAGAGGCGTTCGGCAGGGCGGACGCGGAATCGTTGATGCTGTGTGCGACGAGAAGACCGTGGGAAGCTTCGGTGATGTCGCCTGCATCGACACCACCCTGACTACCTCAAGTAGGGCTTTCCTGTCGTAGAGGGCTCACAGAAAGATGAAGCCGCGCTATAACTCTCGCTAACAATTGCTCAACGTACTCGTGCACAATTTTGCCTAAAGTGACCGCTGCTTGGCAAGCGGTTGAGTTGGGGGAGGCATCCATGCCGCTGTTCGATGCTGATCTGCGCGCTCTCATGGCGGCGATCGACAAATCCCGAGCTCGGATCGAGTTCGCCTCCGATGGCACGGTTTTGGCCGCTAACGCGCTCTTCCTAGACCTGATGGGCTACACCCTCGCCGTGGTGAAAGGGCAGCATCACAAGCTGTTCGTCCCCGCCAGCGAGCGCAATGGCTACGCGTACGGCACGTTCTGGGAGGCACTGCGCAGTGGCGAAGGTCAAACCGGCGAGTTTAAACGCATCGCCAAGGACGGGCGCGAGATCTGGATTCAGGCCACGTACAATCCTGTCCTAGACAGGGCTGGTCGAGTCACGAAGGTGGTGAAGTTCGCTACCGACATCACCGCGCAGGTGCTGCG
>NZ_JAKSYC010000289.1 GCF_022829585.1 Methylobacterium sp. J-026 | reverse complement strand
GGATCCCCTGGGGATTCCAGCGTCTGTTATCGGGCAACGCTATATGCCCGAGCGGCGCGTATCGAGCCGCACTCGGCGGGGGAGGGTGGGTCTTGCGTTAGCATGGTTCGGGCGGTGAGAGCCACGGTGCGGACCAGCGCGTAGGCCCTCATGACGCCTGGGACCCATCCGGCGGCCGGGGTCCCCTCTCCTGCCCCCCTTCGGGGGCAACCCTCCCCCGCAGAGGGGGGAGGGAGCCTCGCGGAACCGCTTGCGAGCGCGCTCTACGACCTCAGTGCTTCTGCTCGCAGCGGGTCTTCACGTAGGCGCCGTCCTCGCCCCGGAAGCCGGAATTGGCCGCGAGCACCGGCCCCTGGATCAGGCATTCCTGCAAGGTGTGGGCGGGGCCGGTGACCACGTCGATGGCGGTGTCGCGGGAGCAGTCCGGGGCCTGGACCGAGGCGGCGCAGATGAGGGCGACGACGAGGATCTGGTTCATGGGGCCTCCCGGAGCGGCCCGGCTTCTCGGACGGCGGGCACCAGCAAGCGAAAGGCGCGGGTGCCTGTCAGGGTTCCATCACGCCAGTGCGGCAAGGTCGGCACCGCCCTCGATCGCCTCCGGGCTCGGCACCCGGGCCTCGCCGAGGAGGTGCAGGAACGCCGTGAACGGCGCGTTGCGGCCGATGCTGCAGGCCGCCACCGCACGGCCCTCCCGGACGTAGTAGGCGATGAAGTCGAGCGCGGCGGGATCGCCCTGCAGGATGATCCGCTCGAAATCCGGCGCGTAGCCGCCGTAATCGAGGCGCTTGTCGCCCTGATTGCTCCAGAAGAACGGCGCCCCGGAGAAATCGCCCGGCGCCCCCAGGATCGCCCGGGCCGCGTGGGTGCCGTGCTGCTGGGCGAGCCGCCAGTGCTCGATCCGGGCGGTGACCCCGCTGCCGTGCTCCCGGAAGGCCGCGATGTCGCCGGCGACCCAGACGCGGTCGGCGAGCCGCAGGTCGGCCCCCACGGGGATCCCGCCGGTCTCGTCCGGTTCCACGCCGGCGATGATCCCGGTCTCCGGCGCAGCCCCGGCGCCGATCAGGACGAGATCGGCCGGCAGGCTCCCGCCCGACTCGGTCTCCACCGACGCGACGCGGCCGTCGCCCACGATCCGGGCGACGCTCCCGGTCACGAAGGTCACGCCGTTGCCGGCATGGTAGCGCTTCAGGGCCGCCCCCACGGCCTCGCCGAAGCGCTTGGCGAAGGGGATGTCCTCCCGGGACAGGACCGTCACGGCGAGGCCGCGCTTGGTCAGGAAGGCCGCGGCCTCCAGGCCGATGAAGCCCGCCCCGATCACCACCACGCGCTTGGCGGACTCGGCGGCCGCGCTGAGCCGCACGGCGTCGTCGAGGCTGCGGAGGGTCATCACGCCGTCGAGGTCCTTGCCCTCGAAATCCGGCACCACGGCGCGGCTGCCGGTGGCGATCAGCAGGGCATCGCCCGTGATCGTGCGCCCGTCCGCCAGGGTGACGCGGCGGGCGTCCGGTTCGATCCGGGTGGCCTCGGCCTCGATCCGCTCCACCCCGTGGGCCGCGGAAAAGTCCGGCTCCAGCAGGGTCTTCTCCGCCGGGGTGGGCTTGGCCAGGAACTGCTTGGACAGTTTGGTCCGGTCGTAGGGCGGGTGGGCCTCGCGGCCGACCATGGTGATCGCCCCGGAGAACCCCTCGCGCCGCAGCGTGGTGACGCAGGCGACCGCGGCCGCGCCGGTGCCGACGATGAGGACGCGGGCGACGGGCGTCTCGGCGCGCTTGGCCGGCGCGGGCTCCGGGGTCAGGGTCGCCACGGCCTCGCCGCCCTCGATCCGGACGGGATAGCGCGTGAGCCCGTCCAGCGCCGGCGGCTCCTCCAGGCTGCCGTCGGCGACCGCGAAGGCCGCCTTGTGCCAGGGGCAGTAGAGCCGGCCGCCGCAGATCTCGCCCTTGGCAAGCGGCGCCCCCAGATGCGGGCACTTGGCCTGGAAGGCGCGCACGCCGTCGACGTCGCGCACGAACAGGACCGCGTCCTCGCCCGCCTTGCCCTCGGCCTTGCCGCCGAGGGGGATGGCATCGAGGGCGATCCGGATCTCGCGGGGCTTGTCCTGGTCCATGCTCGCCTCGCTCGATGCCCGCCCGGGCCGCCGCGGCCCCGCGCACCAAACCGCGAGGCCGCCCGGGGTTTCCGGGGCGCGGGGTCGCAGGCCGGCGCGGGCTCAGCCCTGGTTGGCCACCGCGACCCCGAGGGCGGCCAGCGCCATCCCGGCGCCCTGGAGCGGCGTCAGCACCTCGCCGAACAGCAGGTAGCCGAGCACGGCCGCCACCGGCGGCACCAGGAAGAACAGGGCCGCCACCCCCGCCACCGCGCCCCGCCGGATCAGCGCCAGCAGCAGCAGGATGCCGGCCACCGAATTGACCAGGACCGCCCAGGCGAGCCCCAGCCACAGGGGCGCCACCGGCTCGAACGACGCGCGGCCGAAGGCAAGCGCCAGGGGAATCGCGCAGGCCATGCCGCCGACGAACTGGAGCGTCGCCCCGGCGAGCAGATCGATCCGGCCGCCGGTACGCTTCTGCCAGAGGGTGCCGAGCGTCAGCGCCAGGACCGCCAGGAGGCTGACGGCGAGGGCCCAGGGCGGGATCCCGGACGGGTCGGTGGCGCCGAGTTTCGGGGCGAGCACCAGCCCGGCCCCGGCGAAGCCCATCAGGATGCCGAGGGCCCGCCGGCCGCTGACCCGCTCGCCGAGCAGCGGCCGCGCCAGCAGCGCGGTCAGGAGCGGCTGGAGGCTGCCGACCAGCGCGGCGATCCCGGCGGGCAGCCCGTGGCTCACCGCCCAGAACACCCCCGATAGGTAGATCCCCTGCATCAGGAAGCCCGCCACGACGGGATCGCGCCAGCCGGCCCAATCCCCCGGCCAGCGCACCCGGGACGCCGCGGCGATCCCGGCCAGCACCAGGGCGACGGCGGTGAACCGGAGTGCCGTGAAGGCCAGCGGATCGGCGTGCGGCACCACCGCCCGGGCGGAGACGAAACCCGTCGCCCAGATCGGCACGAACAGGGCCGGGAGGGCGCCGGCGGCGCGCGTCGAGGGTCGCGGAGCGTTAAGCATGGCCGTATCTTAAGGCGCCTCCGGGCCGCGAGTCGCAACGGCGATCCGATGCGCCGGTCCGGCGTGGCGCGGGCGCGTCACCGCTTCGTGTTCGGGACCGGATCGCGTCGTCCGCGTTGACGGGCCGGCCCCGGCGCCGTTCATCGGCGTGCCGCGCCGTTCCCGAGGATCGTTGGACACCCGTGAAACCTCTCCGCAGCGGATTACAGGTCATGGGCGTCGCCGCGCAGCGCTTCGTCTCCCATGACGGCTGGGCGATCGCCAGCCACATCGCGCTCTCGACCCTGACCTCCCTGTTCCCGTTCCTGATCCTGCTCGCGGCGCTCGCCGGCCTGTTCGGCACGCAGTCGCTCGCCGACGAGGCCGGGGTGCTGATCTTCGACGCCTGGCCCCGGGAGATCGCCAAGCCGATCGTCGGCGAGGTCCACCGGGTGCTCACCGAGCAGCGCAGCGGCGTGCTGACGCTGGGCGCCCTGTTCGCCCTGTACTTCTCGTCCTCGGGGGTCGAGAGCCTGCGGGTCGGGCTGAACCGGGCCTACGGGCTGCGCGAGAGCCGGCCCTGGTGGCTGACCCGGCTCGAATCGATCGGCTACGTGGTCTGCGGCGCCTTCGCCATGCTGGCCTTCGCGCTGCTCGTGGTGCTGGGCCCGCTGATCTGGCGCAACGTCGTGCTGGTGGCGCCGGGGCTGGAACCCCTGAGCCTGACGGTGGCGATCGGGCGGATCGCGGTCACGGCCCTGCTGCTGAGCGTGATCCTGGTCATCGCCCACAAGTTCGTGGCCGCCGGGCGCCGCTCGATCCTGTCGGTGCTGCCGGGGATCGGGGTGACGCTGGTCCTGTGGTTCTTCGCGGGCCTCGGCTTCGGCTTCTACCTCGACCGGTTCTCGAACGCCTACGCGTCGACCTACGGGGGCTTGGCCACCGCGATGGTGTTCCTGGTGTTCCTGTACTGGCTCGCCGCCATGTTCCTGTTCGGCGGCGAGATCAACGGCACGGTGATCGCCGCCCGCCGCAGCCGTCTTCAGGCGAAGATGCTGGCGCGGCGCGCCGAGATGGAGGGACGATGGACGGGATCGAGCACCTGAGGATCCGCGCGAACGGCGCGGACATGCACGTCGCGCGCTGCGGCACGGGGGCGCCGCTGCTGCTGCTCCACGGCTGGCCGGAATTCTGGCTGACCTGGGAGCCCGTGATGGAACGGCTCGCGGCCCGCCACACCCTGATCGCCCCGGACCTGCGCGGCTTCGGCGACAGCGACAAGCCCGAAGGCCCGTTCGGGGCGTCCGATCAGGCCGCCGACATGGTCGCCCTGCTCGACGCCCTCGGGATCGCGCGCGCCGGCATCGTCGGCCACGATGTCGGCGGGGCGGTGATCCAGGCGCTCGCCCGCGCCCATCCGGAGCGCTGCGCCGGCCTGGTCCTGTTCGACTTCGTCTATCCGGGCATCGGCCCCCGCCTCGGGGCACCCGACCGCCTGAACGAGATCTGGTACCAGTCCTTCAACCAGATGGACCTGGCGGTGCAGCTGGTCGGCGCCAGCCGGGCGAGTTGCGCCGCCTATATCGGCCATTTCCTGCGGCATTGGTCACACCGGAAGGACGCGTTCGACGGGGTGCTCGACGCCTTCGTGGACAATTTCCGGAAACCCGGAAACCTCGCGGGCGGCTTCGCGCATTACCGGGCGGCCCATGCCGGCCGGATCGCAATGCTCGAGGGCGAGGCCCCGCCCCTGCCGCCGATCCCCGTGCCGACCTGCGTGCGCTGGGCCGAGCACGACCCGATCTTCCCCTCCGCCTGGACCGACCGGCTGGGCGAGACCTTCTCGGATCTCGATCTGGCGCTGTTCCCCGGCGTCGGCCACTTCCCCCACCGGGAGGATCCGGACCGGGCGGCGGAGGCGATCGCGGGGTTCTTCGCGCGGATCGGGTGGGTGTGAGGCATCGCGCGTCCCGGCCGCGCCCCGAAGGCCCCGAAAAATCTCCGTTCGCCGCGGAACCCGGCCACGATCGGGACGTTACGCGCGGGCGAGGCCCGGAAACGGGCTCGCGGGAGGGCGCCGGGCACGGTGTCCGGCGTCGCTTGTAGTCACGTTGCTCATCGGAGGATGTGGTTATGAGGACTTACGACGTTTCGCCCCTGTTCCGGTCGTCCGTCGGGTTCGACCGGCTGTTCGAGTTGCTCAACCAGGCCGAGCAGGTCGAGCCTTCGGCCGCCTGGCCGCCCTACAACATCGAGAAGGTCGCCGAGGACCAGTACCGCATCACCATGGCGGTGGCGGGCTTCACCCCCGACGAGATCGAGCTGACGCAGCAGGACACCACGCTCCTGGTCACCGGCCAGAAGGCGGCCCCGGAGGGCGAGAAGCACTATCTCCACCGCGGGATCGCGGCGCGCGGCTTCCGGCAGACGTTCAACCTGGCCGAGCACGTGAAGGTCGTGGGCGCGACCCTGGAGAACGGGCTGCTCACCGTCGCGCTGCGGCGCGCGGTGCCGGAGGCCCTGAAGCCCCGGCGCATCGCCATCGGCGGCGTCTCGACGCCCTCCGGGCAGGACAATGCCCCGGCGCAGATCGCACCCGAGCGGCCGGTTCACGGCGAAGCCCGGCGCGACGCCAAGGCGGCCTGATCCCGGTCACCTCCTGGACCGGGAGACGACACCTCCGCGCGGGTCCCCGGACCCCGGGGCCCGCTTCCGCAACGGCACCCCTTGCGATGGCGTGACAACCATGAGCGTGAGAGATCTGATTCCCTGGACCCGCAGCACCGGCGCCCCGGCAGCGGGCGGGTTGGCAGCGGGCGGCTTGGTGACCGAGCCGGCGAGCCCGTTCCCGACGCTGCACCGCGAGATGAGCCGCCTGTTCGACGACGGGTTCGGCGGGTTCGGCGGCGCCCCGAGCCCGCCCGGCCGGAGCTTCGGCTGGCCGAATCTGACGGAGGCGGAGGGCGCGCTGCGCGTCTCCGTCGAGCTGCCGGGCCTCGAGGAGACCGACGTCGAGCTCCTCATTGCGGACGGCGTGCTCACCCTGAGGGGCGGGAAGCGCGCCGAGACCACCGACACGGCGCGCGGCTGCTCAGAGCGCAGCGACGGCCGCTTCGAGCGGTCGATCGCCCTGCCCGTCGCGGTGCAGGAGGACAAAGCCGAGGCGACCTTCCGCGACGGCGTCCTCACCGTGACGCTGCCCCGCGGGGCCGCGGCGCCGGAGCGCCGGCGCCGGATCCCGATCAACGGCACCGGCGGCGCGACGGCGACGCACTGAGCGCCACCGCTCCGGCCGGCTTCGGGCCGAACGCAGGACGTGGCGGCCGGCGCGGACCGACGGACCGTGCCGGCCGCCCCAACCTTTGCGCGAATGCGGAGGATTCCATGCAGCAGAGCGACACCACTTCCACCCGGTCCGGCCGGGTCCGGACCGGGATCGAGCGCCTCGGCCCGATGGCGGCGGCCCATCTCCGGGCGGCCGCGGTCGACCCCTTCGCGGCCTTCGTGGCGCCGGGCGACGTCTTCCGGCACCCCCGCGAGGTGCTGGCCTATCCCGGCCTGTCGCCCGGCGAGAAGCGAGCGATCCTGGCCTCCTGGGCCTCCGACGCCCGGGCGGTCGAGGCCTGCCCGACCCTGCGCTGCCTGCCGGGCTGCCGGGCCGAGCCCGTCCCGGTCGACGCGGTCCTGGCGGCGCTCCAGGCCCTGGACCAGGGCCCGGCCGCGCCGGCCCCGCGCCGGCCATCAATCCGGGCCGCCGTCACCCGCCGCGGGCGGACGGCGCCCGAACCCGTCCTGAACTGAACCCGGAGGGCCTTCGATGACGACATTCGACCTGAAGGATCGACACCCCGTCCCGGGGCGCCTGTGGCGGGCCTGGGCCCGCGCCCCGGCGGGCGAGACGAACCGGACCGTGCTGGGCGTCTGGCTCCTGTCCGCCCTGCTGTGCCTGGCCCTGGCGGCGCCCTGCCCGCCGCCGGCCCTGCCCTGGGTCGCGGCCGGATTGCTGAGCCTGTCGGGCTTGGCGTGGCTCGCCGTCGCCCTCGTCCGGGGCGGGCCGCCGGCGGCGTCCCCGAACCTGACCGCCTGGGACGCCGCCCTGCTGTCCTTCGCGGCGAGCTTCGGCGTGCAGGCGGCCGCGCGGCTCGGGCTCCTCGGCGCCTGACCCGCGCCGGCAAATCCCCAAGACACACCGCGCCCCGGAACGCGCGCACCGGCTCCCGGGACGAGGCGGAGCCGGGGCTCGGGCGCACCGGCCCGGCTCCGGTTTCCGATACGAGGCCGAGATCGGTTTGGGAGGTCCCCATGGAGGAACGGACAATCGGATTGGACCACAACACCCGCCCCCGGCACCCGGTCCCCCGGAGCGCCGGAACCGGATGGCCGGGGCGGGCGGGCGCGCCGGATCTGCCGGACCTGGAGCGGGCCCTGGTCAACCCGGCGGCGGTGTTCGCCTCCCCCGCGGAGGTGCTCGCCCATCCGCGGCTGCTGCGCGCCTGCAAGCGGGAAATCCTGCGGCGCTGGGCCTGGGACGAGTACCTCAAGGAGGTGGCCGCCGCCGAGGGCATGGCGGAGGGCGAGCCGTCGCTGCTCGACGCCGTGAAGGCCGCCCTCCTGGCGCTCGGCGAGACTGGGCACCCCCACCCCGCGGCCCCGGCCGCGGCGATCCCCGCATCCTGGGAGGCCGAGCGCGCCGCCGCGTGAGGGATGGTGAAAGGTCTGGGCCCGCGCCCGGGCCGTCAGCCCCCGGTTCCGGGCTCCGGGGCGGGGCACGAGAACCGGAACTCCGTGGCCGCCGTGAAGGTCTCCCCCGGCCGGAGCACCGCCGAGGGGAAGTCCGGCTGGTTCGGGGCGTCGGGAAACGCCTGCGTCTCGAAGCAGACCCCGTCGCCGGAGCGGTAGAGGCGTCCGGACGGGCCGGTCAGCGTGCCGTCGAGGTTGTTGCCGCTGTAGAGCTGCAGCGCCGGCTGCGTGGTCCACACGTCGAGCCGGCGCCCGCTGCCGGGATCCAGGCAGGTGGCGGCCGGCCGCAGGGTCCCGGCGGGCCCGCGCAGGGCGAAGGTGTGGTCGTAGCCCTTGGCGTAGGCGAGTTGCGGATCCCCGTCGCGGATCCGCGCCTCCAGGGGGCGCGGCGTGCGGAAATCGAACGGGGTGCCGTCCACCGGCCGGAGCGCGCCGGTGGGGATCTGGGTCGCGTCGGTGGGCGCGAACGCATCCGCCTCGACCTGCACGACGTGGCCGAGGACGCTGCCCGCCCCCTCCCCGGCGAGGTTGAAATAGCTGTGGTTGGTGAGGTTCAGGACCGTCGGCCAGTCGGTTACGGCGGCGTAATCGATCCGCAGCACGCCGTCCGCCGGCAAGCTGTAGGTCACGCGGATGTCGAGGGTGCCCGGAAACCCCGCCTCCCCGTCCGGGGAGCGGCGGCTCAGGACGAGGCGCGTCGCATCGGACGATTCCACCCGCCACAGGCGCCGGCCGAAATTCTCCGGGCCGCCGTGCAGGGTGTTGGGGCCCTCGTTGATTGGGAGCTGGTAGCTGTGCCCGTCGAGGCTGAAGCGCCCGCCGGCGATGCGGTTGGCGTAGCGGCCGACGATCGCGCCGAAGCTCGGGCTCACGGTCTCGTAGCCCGCCAGGGTGTCGAGGCCGAGGACGACGTTGGCCGAACGGCCGGCCCGGTCCGGCACCTCGATCGCCGTGACGACCGCGCCGAACGCGATCACGGCGACGCGCAGGCTCCCCCGCATCAGCACGTGCCGGTCGACCGCCTGCCCGTCCGCTGTGCGCCCGAAACATTCACCCGCCATGCAGTCTCCTCCACGCTCCACCCGCGCTGAACGACCCGCCGCCGCGGCGCAGACCGGTCCGGCGTGACGGCTGTATCAAGGATTTGCAGCCGTTGCCGAATGCACCGGGATCGGCGACGCGCCGAGGATGTAGACCTGGATAACCCAGTGCCTCCGTCGAGAGGCGGCTCGCGACCCGTTGCGGGCCCCGGGAATGTCGGCTGAAAGACAATGGCAAATCGGCTGCGCCTGACTCGGAAGCTGATGCTGAGCAATCCAGTTCTTATCGAAGCTCGGCCTGCGCTGGTCGAGATGCTTCGGTTTTTTCGATGTCTACGAGTCATACGCCAATCATACGGGATAATTTTCAGATCACCTGTTTAGCGGTGTTGGCTAATGGCGCAGTCACCCTCGAGCCTCGCAGGTGAGACCGCTGCGCCTCTCCTGCCTTTGATGCGGCGCCATTGTCTCCATTGCTGATTTTTAATCAAATAGTCATGAGATAAAAAGACCCAAACTATATTATAGGCACATGGGATTGATCGTACCAATAAGGTCAAAGATCCCACTTCTAGCTCAAATGGAACAATACCGATGGCTCACCAGAGATCACTCGCCGCGGCACTCGTGCTCACGACCCTCCTCGGTGGCACCGCATTCGCGGCCGAGCAAGCGGCCCAGGCGAACGCCGCGCAGACCAGTATGGTCGGCAAGGATGTCGGCAAGCTCTCGAAGGACGGCGCGCAGGGCTTCAGAGACCTCCAGCTCACGCGCCTCGCCATCTTCGAGGCGAACCCCGCCCAGGCCAAGGACTTGATCGGCAAGACGCAGGCGGCCTTCGCCAAAGCGAAGACCGACGATGCGCAGTTCAACAAGGCGGAGGCCGATCTCAGGACACAAGCCGACCTCGCGGGCCACAAGGCCACGACCCCGGCCACGACCCCGGCCACGACGACCGAGGCCAAGCCGGCCTCTCAGGAACAGATCGCCTGGGTGCCGGTCGATGCGCAGTTGACCCTGGGTGACGACTTCGTCGCCACGCCCGAGAAGGCCTCCGCCGTGACCGAAGCGAATAAGAACCTCGCCCAGGGCGACCAGAAGGGCGCACTGGAGAAGCTCAAGCTCGCCCATGTCGACGTGAACTTCACGATGGCCGTCCTGCCGCTGAACAAGACCATCTCCGATGTCGATCAGGCGGCCACGCTGATCGGCCAGGGCAAGTATTACGAAGCCAACGCAGTCCTGAAGACGGCCCAGGACAGGGTCCGCTTCGATATGATCGATGCCATCGCGCTCCCGCAGAAGGGTAACGCCGCCGCGAACACCGACGCGTCGCAGGCGCATGGCTCCGCCGCGGGCGCTAAAGCCGGCAAGTAGCAGCATTCTGGTCGTCCGGCGCATCGCAGGGTGCGCCGGTCGGTCCGCCTACGGGGCGCTGCCAACCTGCCTGCACCTTCGCGGCGCCGACCTTCCGATCCACCCCTCTGCCGGGCCTCAGAGCAGAGGCGGGCGCGAGGCTGTATGTCGGTTTCCGAGCAGCCACTCAGGACGGCTTTCGGCAAGTGCTGAGAGCGGCCGGCGTGTCCGACAGGGTTCGGATCCGGAACGCCCGCATCAGGGCGATGGATCAGGGTCCGCTCTCCACCCCGACCCGCCCCCGCGCGTGAGCCCTCACGCGCCGTCGTGCGACAGCTACCGCTTCCACACGCCGAGCCGCTCGCTCCGGGCGTGGTCCTCGGCCGCGACCAGTTCGGGGCTCGCCTCCGGGGAGGCGCGGCCGCCGCCGTTGAACAGCACCACCTCGGAGATGTCGCGCCCGTCGACGAGGCAGTTCAGGGTGGCGCTGCCCGGCGCCGGCTGACAGGTCACCGGCCGGGTGCCGATGTAGCGGGCCAGCTCGTCCGCCTGGCCGCCCCGCACCCACTCGACGCCGAACAGGTGCACGACCTTGCCGCCGACCTTGAGGGTCGCGGTGTCGATCACCTGGGCCTGCCCGGTCACGGCGTTCGGCGGCAGCGGCGCGTCGGGCTCGGGATCGCCGGCGGTCTCGGGGGGCGGCGTCACGGTATCGGGGGCGGCAGGGGCTGGCGAGGCAGGGGCAGGCGAGGCGGTGGGCGGCACGCTCGGGGCGGCGCCGTTCGCCGTGTCCGTCCGGGCCGGAGCCGCGGGGCGCGCGGAGTCGGGGGTTTGGCCCTCCAGGACGAGCCCCGCGGCGATCACAGCCGCCAGGGTACCCGCGCCCGCACCCAGGAGCCAGCGGCGCTGCCGGCGCGCGCCGTCGTCCATTGGGGCCCCGCCGAAGCCGAGCCGATCGCGCAGGTGGTCCAGGCCGTCGCGGACCGTCTCCCCGAACCGGCCGGGCCCGGCATTCCAGGCCGCCGCCGGATCCGGCTCTCGGGGGGCTCCTTGGGGACTTTCCTGGGGCGCGCCGCCGGCCGCGTCGGCGCTGGCGGGGGGGCGGCCGAACCGGCCGCGCAGGCGCGTCCCCAGGGTCGCGAACCGGCCGGCGGCGCTCTGGGCCAGCACCCGGCCCTGCTCGGAGGAGCGCTCCGCGAGGGAGCGGGCCCGCTCGGACTGGGTCCCGACGAACCGCGCGGTGGCGGCCGTCATCTCGTAGGCGCCGCTCAGCAGGGCTGAATCCCGGGCCTCGTCGGCGGTGGCCGGAACCGGCTCCGCCTCGGGGGGCAGGAACAGGGCGGGATGCCGCTCGCGCAGCTCCGCGACCAGATCGGCCAGGGTCATCGGCTCGGCGGTGTCACCCCGCAGGCGCACGGCGCCCTGCCGGTCGAGCACGCGGATACTGGTGCCCGCCGCGTCGGGGACGCTCGCGGCCTCGGCCAGGAGTTCGAGGGTCCGGATGGCCACGGGGCGCGGACGGGCATGGGCAACCGCGGCCCGGATCGCCGCGCGCAGGGCGCTCCGGTCGGGACCGTCGAGCACCGGACGGGCCGGGTCCGCCTCCTGTTTCGCCACAACCGTTGAAGACGTCATGCACCCGATCCCGGCCTCACCGGCGCGCGGCCCGGAGCCCGCCCGACGGGGCCCAACCGGGAGCGCCTCACGCAACGTCCGAGCGCCAGGATCTATCCCTTAGCGCATCGTCCCGGACGCCGGAACCGGGGGCGGCTCCGGCCCGTCCCGCGGCGGCGGGATGGTGCCGGGGGACTCTCACGCCTTGCCGGGGGAGGCGGCCAGGCTCCCGGCCTGGATGCTCCGCCGCAGGACGCGCCCGGTCTCGCCCAGGATGTAGGGCCGCGTCCCCGCGAAGCCCACCTCCAGGATCAGCTCGGCCTCGCCGCTGGAGACGGCGCCGCGCCCCGGATTGGCCGTGCGGAAGGCGACGAGGGTGCGGATCGTGCAGGTCTCGGCATCGCAGGCGGTGCGCATCGCCCGCGGCTCGTAGCGCCGCTCGGGCCAGCGCTGGACGAAGCTGCGCTTCTCGGCCACGAGCGCCGCCGTCGTGACCGGCCGGCCGTAGAAGCGCACGCGGGTCGCGTAGAACTGGGTCGCGGCGCCGACCATGGTGTCGTTGGAACCCGAGACGGTGGCGAGGTAGCTCGCCGTCAGCGCCCGGGCCGCGGCGGCGCGCTCGGCGGACGCCCCCGGCGCCGGGGCGAAGGCGGCCGGCGTCTCCGCGAGCCGGTGCGGATGACCGGCATGGCGGCGCAGGGTCTCCCGGACCGGCGGACGCTCCAGGGCGGCGGCCCGCCTCGGACCCGGCACCCGCGTCGCCGCGGCCTTCGGCAGGGCGTCCTCGGACGGTTCCGGCGTGGCGGCCTGACGGACCGGACCCTCGGTCTGGGCCTTCACCGGCGCCCTGCCGGAATCCGGCGGATTGGCCGCCGCCTTCATCGGCTCCCGTGCGGGTTCCTGCGCGGGCCCCTGCGCGGCACCCGGCGCCGGCGCGGCGGCCCGGGGCGGCGGGTCGACCCAGGCTGCCCGGGGCGCCGTGCCCTGCTGGGCCGCGGCGGCGCCGGCAAAGGCGAGCGGCAGGACCAGGCCGAGGGCCAGGGCCGGGGTTCGGGCGGGGCGTGTGGCGGACATCGGTGTCTTCCTGGCGGCCGGGGCGGGCCTCATCGGGAACGCGCCCGTGTGGGGGAGGGGTTCCACGATCGTCCCGGGCGCGCCACATATCCTGCCAGATTGCGCGGCGGCGACCAGCCCTGGATTGCGGGGATGATGGGGTTGCGTTCGCGCGTTTGGGTACCAAGTCGGGGACAATTCCGGCCTTGGCCGTCTGGCCCGGGCCGCACGCAGGTTCCCATCCCGCCCGCCCCCGCCGCCGCGCCCCGAGGATCCTGTGGCCCGACCCGAACTCCAGGCCCGCCCGACCCCGCGATCCGGGGCCCCCCGATGAGCGCCGCACCGCGCCGGGCCCTGCTGATCTGCAACGCCAAGGCCCGCAACGGCGGCCTCGACCTCGAGGCCGTACGCGCGATCCTGCGCGCGGGCGGGATCGAGCCGGAGGAGCCGCCGCCGGACGCCGATTGCCGCGACACGATCCGCAACCGGGCCGGTTCGGTCGATCTGGTCATCCTCGGCGGCGGCGACGGCACCATGAATTTCGCCGCCCCGGCCCTGGTGGAGAGCGGCCTGCCGCTGGCCATCCTGCCGCTCGGCACGGCCAACGACCTCGCCCGCTCCCTCGACCTGCCCCTCGATCCCCTGGCGGCGGCCCGCTTCATCCCGACCGCCGCGGCGCGGCCGGTGGATCTCGGCTGGGTCAACGGCCATTATTATTTCAACGTGGCGAGCGTCGGCTTCTCGGCCGAGCTCGCGGGGGAGCTCACGGCCAAATCGAAGAAGACCTGGGGGGTGCTCGGCTACGCGGTGGCGGCGGTGCGGGTGCTGCGCCGGGTCCGGCCCTTCACGGTGACGATCGAGCACGACGGCACGGTGGAGAAGGTCACGACGATCCAGGTCTCGGTGGGCAACGGCCGGCACTACGGCGGCGGCATGACCGTGGCCGAGACCGCGGCGGTGGATGACGGCAAGCTCGACTTCTACAGCCTGGAGATCGACCATTGGTGGCGGCTGATCGCCCTGCTGCCGGCCCTCCGCCGCGGCACCCATGGCCGGGCCGCCGACGTGCGCGCCTTCCACGCCCAGGAGATCCGGATCTCGACCCGCAGGCCCCGGCCGGTGAACACCGACGGTGAATTGACCACCCACACGCCGGCCCATTTCAAGGTCGTCCCGAAGATCCTGCAGGTCTTCGCACCGGAGCCCGTGCGCCGCGCCCCCGGCTTCGACCTCGCCGCCCTCGGCGACCGCCTGTTCCCGACCAGCGAGGCCCCCAAGCCGTGACCGACCTGATCCACCTCGCCAGTCAGCCCGCGATCTGGGCCGCCCTCGCGACCCTCGTGGTGATGGAGGTGGTGCTCGGCATCGACAACCTGATCTTCATCTCGATCCTGACCAACAGGCTGCCGCCCGAACAGCAGACCCGGGCGCGGCGGATCGGGATCGGCCTGGCGCTGGTGCTGCGGCTGGGGCTCCTCGGCACCGTGGCGTTCATCGTGCACCTGACCGAGCCGGTCGTCTCGGTTCTCGGCCAGGACTTCTCCTGGCGCGACCTGATCCTGATCGGCGGCGGCCTGTTCCTGCTGTGGAAGGCCACCAAGGAGATCCACCACAGCGTCGATCCCGAGCCCGAGGCGGAGGAATCCGGCGGCGGCCTCGGCTTCGGCGCGGCGATCGGCCAGATCCTGCTCCTCGACCTCGTCTTCTCGATCGACTCGATCATCACGGCGGTGGGCATGACCGCGCACGTGCCGGTGATGATGGTGGCGGTGATCGTCGCCGTGACGGTGATGCTGGTCGCCGCCGAGCCGCTCTCGGCCTTCATCGCCCGGAACCCCACGGTGGTGATGCTGGCGCTGGGCTTCCTGATCATGATCGGCATGGTGTTGATCGCCGAGGGGTTCGGGGCGCACGTGCCGAAGGGCTACATCTACACGGCCATGGCGTTCTCGGCCGGCGTCGAGGGGCTCAATATGCTGGCCCGGCGGCGGCGGCGGGGCGCCAGGGGCGAGGCTCGGGCGCCGGCCGGCCAGGTCGGGCGCGCCTGATGCGGATCCGCGCGGCGCTCTGCCTGCTCGTCCTGTCCGCCCCGGCGCGTGCGGAGCCGCAACCGATGCCCCCCGATTCCGCGATCCTGCACGACCTCGCCCCCACGGGCACGCTCCGGGCGGCGATCAATCTCGGCAACCCGGTGCTGGCGCAGGGCGGCGCGGAGGCTCCGGCGGGCGTGTCGGTCGACCTGGCCAGGGCGCTGGCGCAGAAACTCGGCGTGCCGGTGGCGTTCGTGACCTTCCCGGGGGCGGGGGCCGTCTCGGGCTCGGCGGGGTCCGGCACCTGGGACATCTGCTTCCTGGCGATCGACCCGAAACGGGCCGAGGGCATCGCCTTCACGGACCCCTACGTGCTGATCACCGGCCGCTACCTCGTGCCGGCCGCCTCGCCGATCCGGACCCTGGAGGCGGTCGACCGCCCGGGCGTGCGGGTCTCGGTGGGCCGCGGCAGCGCCTACGACCTGTTCCTGAGCCGGAGCCTGCAACACGCGACCCTGGTGCGGGCGCCGACCTCGGCCGAGGCGGTCACGGCCTTCGCGCGGGACGGGCTGGAGGTGGCGGCCGGGGTCGCGCAGCCGCTCGCCGCCTACGCCGCCGGCCATCCGGAGGTGCGGCTGCTGCCCGGGGATTTCATAGCCATCCCGCAGGCGATGGGCCTGCCGGTCGGGCGCCCGGCCGGGGCGGCCTACCTCGCGGACTTCATCGCGTGGGCAAAGCGCGAGGGGCTCGTGCGCCGCGGCCTCGAGGCCAGCGGGCAGGATCCGGGGCTGGCGGCGCCGTAACGGATCAGGCCGCCTCGACGACCTGAATGCGAAGTGCGAGGCCTGTCGCGCTGGCGATATTGACCAGCGCATCCAGGGAGAACTTGTCGACTTTGCCACGCATCAGGTCGTTGAGACGGGGACGCGTCAGGCCGAGCCGCGCCGCTGCCTTCTCCTGCGGCAGGTTCCACGCTCGGATGCGTTCCCGGATGGCCAGCAACAGGTCGGCACGGGCCGTCATGTTGGCAGCCTCAATGGGCGTATCGGTCAAAGCTTCGAACACGCTGACGAAGGTTTGTGCGGTCATGTCCGAGCGTTCCAATGCCTGCGGGCTTCAGGCGGCGGCCAAATGTGCCAAATCCGCGCCCGCCGAGAGACGCTCCTTGGTATCGAGAATCTCGATGGCAACAACGCGGCCCTCTACGTCGAAATCTAGAATGATGCCGGGTCGGACCTCCTCACTCTCACGCACCACAGTATCGGCGAAGCGGAGATACAGGGCGTCAGCCTCTAGATCGTATCGACCTTTCACATCTGCGCCTTCAGCCGCGATCGAGGAAGAGCGAGCGCGTGCGAGACGTCAACGCCGGTTTTTCCAACATGCGCCCTGCGCTGAGCCCTCACCACCGAGGCACCCCTGCCATTTCCAATCCTCCACCTCATCCTGAGGTGCCGAAGCGCAGCGGAGGCCTCGAAGGAGCCCTCCAGGGCTAGCAGCGCCTTCTGGAGCCCTCCTTCGAGGCCCGCTTCGCGGGCACCTCAGGATGAGGCCGAGGATTGGAGAAACGCTTTCTGAACGGCTCTCTGAGTCGGCACGGAGCGGACTCCTGCATCGAACCTCGGCCGGGGTAGAATCTTCAAACCACCAGATTCACGATCCGCCCCGGCACCACGATCACCTTCCGCGGCGCCTTGCCCTCCAGCACCCGCTGAACCGCCTCCAGGGCCAGCGTCGCCGCTTCGACCGCCTTGGCGTCGGCGTCGCGCGGCACGGTCACGTCCGCCCGCTTCTTGCCGTTGATCTGGACCGGCAGGGTGATCTCGTCCTCGACGAGCAGCCCGGCCTCCGCCTCCGGCCAGGGCGCCTGCGCGGCGAGGCCGGAGCGCCCCAGAACCAGCCAGCACTCCTCCGCCAGGTGCGGCATCATCGGTGCGATGAGCTGGACCAGGATGCCGGCCGCCTCCCCGGCCGCCGCGGGCGTGACCGGACCGCGCAGGCCATCCTCCAGGGCGTTGGCCAGGGTATAGATGTGGGCGACGCAGCGGTTGAAGCGCAGGCGCTCGATATCGTCCTGCACGGAGGCCAGGGCCCGGTGGGCGGCCTTGCGCAGGGGCAGATCGGCGGCGCCGTCTCCCGTCGCCTGTCCGGCGGCGTTCACCAACCGCCAGACCTTCTGGACGAACCGGGCGGCGCCCTGCACCCCCTCCTCGGTCCAGATCACGTCGCGCTCCGGCGGCGAATCGGACAGCATGAACCAGCGCGCCGTGTCGGCCCCGTAGCTCGCGATGATGTCGTCCGGGTCGACCACGTTCTTCTTGGACTTCGACATCTTCTCGATCGGGCCGATCGCGATCGGCGCCTGAGTTTTCACGTGAAACGCGCGGCGCTCGCCCTCCTCGGTGGTGAAGCGGATCTCGGCCGGGGGCACCCAGGCGCCGGCGGCGTCCTTGTAGGTCTCGTGGACGACCATCCCTTGCGTGAACAGCCCGGCGAAGGGCTCGGACACCCCGGACCAGCCGGTCTCGCGCATCGCCCGCATGAAGAACCGGGCGTAGAGCAGGTGCAGGATCGCGTGCTCGATGCCGCCGATATACTGGTCCACCGCCAGCCAATGGTCGACCACGGCCCGGTCGGTGGGGGCGTCGGTGAGCCAGGGCGCGGTGAAGCGGGCATAGTACCAGGACGAATCGACGAACGTATCCATCGTGTCGGTCTCGCGCCGGGCCGGGGCACCGCAACGCGGGCAGGGCACGTCGCGCCAGGCCCGGTCGCGCTCCAGCGGATTGCCGGGCTGGTCGAAGGAGACTTCGTCCGGCAGCTTCACCGGCAGGTCGGAGACCGGCACCGGCACCGGGCCGCAGGACTCGCAATGGATGATCGGGATCGGGCAGCCCCAGTAGCGCTGGCGCGAGACGCCCCAGTCGCGCAGGCGGAACTGGACCTTGCGGGTCGCGACCCCCTCCCCTTCGAGCCGCCGGGCCACGGACTCGAAGGCCTCGTCGGTGGTCATGCCATCGAGGAAGCGCGAATGGATCATCCGCCCATCCTCGACATAGGCGGTGTCGGTGATGACGAACGTCGCCGGGTCCTGGCCCTCGGGGCAGACCACCGGGGTGTTGCCGAGCCCGTACTTGTTGGCGAAGTCGAGGTCGCGCTGGTCGTGGGCCGGGCAGCCGAACACCGCGCCGGTGCCGTATTCCATCAGCACGAAATTCGCCACGTAGACCGGCAGCTCCCAGGACGGGTCGAGGGGATGGCGGACGGTCAGGCCGGTGTCGAAGCCGTGCTTCTCGGCGGTGTCGATCGCGGCCTGCGCGGTGCCGGTGCGGCGGCATTCCTCGATGAAGGCCTGGAGGCCGGGCCTGTCTGCGGCCAGAGCGGCGGCGAGCGGGTGATCGGCGGCGATCGCCAGGAACTTGGCACCGAACAGGGTGTCGGGCCGGGTCGTGTAGACGGTCACCGAATCGGCTGCGCCGGCGACCGGACGGGCCAGGGCGAACCGGACTTCCAGCCCCTCGGAGCGGCCGATCCAGTTCTTCTGCATCAACCGGACCTTTTCCGGCCAGCGGTCCAGCCCGTCGAGGGCGGTCAGCAGATCCTCGGCGAAGTCGGTGATCTTGAAGAACCACTGGGTCAGCTCGCGCTGCTCGACCAGGGCGCCGGAGCGCCAGCCGCGCCCGTCGATCACCTGCTCGTTGGCCAGCACCGTGTGGTCCACCGGGTCCCAGTTCACCTTGGCGGTGCGGCGGGTGACGAGGCCCTTGTCCAGGAAGTCCAGGAACATGCGCTGCTGGTGCTTGTAGTAGTCGGGGTCGCAGGTGGCGATCTCCCGGCTCCAGTCCAGCGACAGGCCCATGGCCTTCAGCTGGTCGCGCATCGACGCGATGTTGGTGTAGGTCCAGTCCCGCGGGTTGACCTTGCGCTCCATGGCGGCGTTCTCGGCCGGCAGGCCGAAGGCGTCCCAGCCCATCGGGTGGAGCACGTTGAAGCCCCGGGCGCGCTTGTAGCGGGCGACCACGTCGCCCATGGCGTAGTTGCGGACATGGCCCATGTGGATGCGCCCCGACGGGTAGGGGAACATCTCCAGCACGTAGTATTTCGGCCGGCCGTCGGCATTGTCGGTCTCGAACAGGCGCCGCTCGGCCCAGGCCTCCTGCCAGCGCGGCTCGGCATCCTTGGCGTTGTAGCGCTCGACGGGCTGGGGGGCGGCAGTGCTGGTCATGGATCCGGTGGGGTGTGGGGCTCGTCGGCCGTTCCGGGGAACACCGACGGCACGGTGGAGCCGCGATAGCATATCTGCGCCGGAGCCGGTCAACGCAGGGCGCGATTCGGGCTTGCGCGGGGCGCGCCAGCACATAGGTCGATGAATAACACGATACACGAGGGCGGCCGTCTCCGGCCTGTTCCAACCCAACCCCCCTCATCCTGAGGTGCCCGCGAAGCGGGCCTCGAAGGAGCCCTCCAGGGATCGCGCGGCTGGCTGGAG
>NZ_JAKSYC010000269.1 GCF_022829585.1 Methylobacterium sp. J-026 | reverse complement strand
TGCTACGTCTCCGTTCCGACCCGTCCAGGTTCGTCGAACCTGAAACCGCCGAAATAGCTTAACCGGATCAGCGACTTGTTGGGGGAAACCCCTACCCTGTCAAGGTAGTGCTCTCCCGCTGAGCGATGCAGCCGGGCCGGATCCGTACGGCTCCGGTGGGCGGGGCCTATAGCGGCTGGCCGGCGGGGGCGCAAGCGGAACCTGCGTTCTGACCGGCGAACTCGCTGAGAGCTCAAACCTGTGTCGCCCGTAGCCGCAAGGGAGAGGAGAGAACGTGTCGGCCAGCGATATGTGAATTCGGCAGCCCACAGCGGGGGAGGGGGAGAAGCGGAACTGCCGATGCGCGAA
>NZ_JAKSYC010000266.1 GCF_022829585.1 Methylobacterium sp. J-026 | reverse complement strand
ACGCCCGCCCTTCGGACGCGGCCGAGGCGGCGGCAGGAGCGGCGCGATCTCATCCCAGAGATCAACGGGAAGAAGCAGTCTGGCCATGCCAAACCAACGCTGAAAACCCCGCTCGGTGCCGTTCTGTTAGGCGCTCTTAGTTTGGCACGTCGTTTTCGATCTTTGCGTCCGAGTCGCGCGATGCCGGCGGGGCCTCGAACGTCGCGGCGGCGGCGGACTGAGGCATCCGGACTTGATCACCGCCCCCCGGGCACTGCCTTGACTCGGCCGTTCCGAGGGCCCTAAAGCCCGCCGCGATCGGATTGCCACACTTTACGCGACACGCTGACGGGGCCGGTCCTTCCCGAGGGGAGGGCGATCCAAGCCACGCCCGCTTCCTGAACTGCCGAAGCGCAGCGGCGTCCTCCGGGGATCGCGCGGCCGGCCGGGGGCCTCCTTCGGGCGGGATGGGATCGCCGGGTGCCGGGCATGGCGTCGAGCCCTCGACCGCGCGCGCCGCCGAACCGGTGTCCATCGTCCATGCTTCGACGGGATCGCGCGGGATGACCACGATGACCAACGCCGCCCTGACCGTCGCGGATTATGCCTTCGCACAGGCGGAGTTCTACACCTGCCGGCGAACGCTGGCCGACTACGCCGCGCGGCTGTCGGAAGCGGCCGACCTGCTGCGCGCACGAACCGACCGGGTGAGCATCACCGGCGTTGGCCCCATCCCCCGGCCCGCCGGCGCGCCCGTCATCGACGGTTCGGCGCTGCCCGCGGCCACCGACATCCAGCGGGCCCTGGAGCGCTATCGCGGCGCCTACGACAGGCTGCGCCGGGCCTGGGACGGACTGCCGCCGACCGAGCGCCAGGACCTGCGGCCGCCGCCCTCCGAACTGCCGACGCTGCGGCCCGCTGACGGTTAGGGCCGCGTCCCGGGAGGCCGCGCGGCGCCCGGGCGATCTCGGTGCCGGCCGTTGCGGCCCGCCGGAGCCCTGGCTATCAGTTGCGCCCGCTCGAGACCTCAGGACGACATGGACGCCGCGCCGCACTCCGACCTGTCCGCTCCGGAACGTTCGGAGCCCGCCCGCGCGGTATCCCCCGAGACCGCCGCGGTCGCGCAGGCGATCTCGGAATCCGGCCTGTTCGACCCCGCCTGGTACGCGGCCCGCCATCCGGAGGCGGCGGAGGATCCGCTCGCCCACTACATCGCGCACCGGACCGAGGCCGGGTTCGATCCGAACCCCCTGTTCGACACCGCGTGGTACCGGGCCCAGGCCCCGCAGGCCGGGGCGGGCGCGCTCCTGCACTACGTCACGCACGGCGCCGCCGCGACGCTCGATCCGCACCCGCTCTTCGATACCGCCTGGTACTTCGCCTGCAACAGCGACGTGGCCGGGGCGGGGGCGAACCCGCTGCAGCACTACCTCGCCGAGGGGGGCCGCGAGGGCCGCAACGTCCATCCGCTGTTTGACACCGGATGGTACCTGCGCCAGCGCCCGGACGTGCGGGCGGCGGGACTCAACCCGCTGCTGCACTTCCTCGCCGATGGCGGCCGGGAGGGCGTCGATCCCCATCCCCTGTTCGACAGCGCGTGGTATCTCGCCCGCCACCCGGAGGTCGCGGCCACCGGCGAGAACCCCCTCGTCCATTACCTGCGGACCGGCGCGCGGCTCGGCTACGACCCGCACCCGCTGTTCGACACGGTGTGGTACCGCGGCCGGTTCCCGGGTGCGGGGGAGAACGCGCTGCTCGATTATCTCGGCCGGGATCCCGAGGACGGCGCCGAGCCGCACCCGCTGTTCGACTCGCCCTGGTACCTCGACCAGGCGCCGGACGTCGCCGAGAGCGGAATGAACCCGGCGATCCATTATCTCACCGAGGGGGCCCGGGCCGGCCTGGGCCCGCACCCGCTGTTCGATCCCGCCCACTACCTGCGGCAGGTGCCGGAGGCGGCCGAGGCCCGGGCGAACCCGCTCCTGCATTACCTGAAGGACCGCGGCGAGACCGACCCGCATCCCCTGTTCGACGCGGCCTGGTATCTGCAGCGCAACCCCGCGGCCCGGGGCGGCAACCCGCTGCTGCATTACCGGCTGCACGGCGCCGGGCTCGATCCGCATCCGCTGTTCGACGCCGCCTTCTACCGCGCCCGGAACACGGATCTCGTCGCGAGCGGGGGGAGCCCGCTCGCGCATTTCATCGCGGGGGGCGCCGCCGAGGGCCGCGACCCCTGCCGGCTGTTCGACACGTCCTGGTACCTCGCGCGCAATCCGGACGTGGCCGGCTCCGGGCAGAACCCCCTGGTCCACTTCCTCGGCGACGGCGGCCGGGAGGGGCGCGACCCGCACCCGCTGTTCGACAGCGGCTGGTATCGCGGCCGGGTCCCGGATCTCGGCGCGGCCAACCCCCTCGTCCACTATCTGGCGCACGGGATCCGGGCCGGCATCGATCCGAACCCCCTGTTCGACGCCGCGTGGTACCGGGCGCGCCATCCCGAACTCGGCCCGGATGCGGATCCGCTGGCCGACTACATCGCGCGCGGGGTCCATATCGGCTCCGAGCCGCACCCGCTGTTCGACGGCGGCTGGTACCTGCGGACCTATCCGGACCTGATCGACGCCTACGAGACGCCGCTGCACCATTACCTGCATCTCGGCGTGGCGGAGGGACGGGATCCGAGCCCGGACTTCTCGACCCGCTGGTATCTCGAACGCCACCCCGACGTGGCGCGCGCCGGCCTCAACCCCCTCGCCCATTTCGCCGTCGCCGGGCGCGCCGAGGGTCGGGCGCCGCTGCCGCTGGAGGCCCTCCATGCCCGGCGCGTCGCCGCCGAACGGCTGGCGCTCGCCGCCGAGATCCAGGACATCCACCGCCATATCGGGCTGATGGTCGTGCGGCCGACCTTCGTCGTGCTGGTCGAGGGCGGGGATGCGGAGGCGGAGGCGCGCACGCGCGCCTCGCTGGCGCGGCAGATCTACGACCGGATCCAGGTCTGCGACACGCGGGCGGCCGCGGCCGAGGCCCTCCGGGATCGGACGGAGGCCTACCTGCTCTGGCTGAAGGCCGGCGACGCGCTGCCGCCGCGCGCCCTCTACGACCTCGCCTGCGACATCAACCGGGCCCCCGCGGCGGACCTGATCTACGGGGACGAGGAGATCGAGGGGCCGGACGGGATCCTGCCGTTCTTCAAGCCCGGTTGGAGCCCGGACTACCTGGAGAGCGTCGATTATATCGGCCGGGCGGCCTGCTACCGCGGCGCGGCGGTGGCCGACCTCGTCCCGGACGCGCGCAGCGCCTTCGCGCTGAGCCTGCGCCTCGGGGCGGCGGGCGCCCCGGTGCGGCACCTGCGCCGGATCCTGCTGCGCGGGCCGGACCGGCGCTCCGGCGCGGACGAGACCGAGCGGGCGCTGATCGGCGAGCACCTGGCGCGGACCGGCCGCGCGGGCGCCCGCGTCGAGGCCGCGCGCGGCGCACGTCGCTACGCTGTCGCTCCGGGCCCGCGCGACGAGACCGTCTCGCTGATCGCCGCGCTGGCACTCGGGCCCGCCGGCGGGGAGCCGCGGGCGGTCGCGGCCTTCCTCGATCGGATCGCGGCGATCCGCGAGGCATCGAGCCACGGCCCCCTCGACGTGGTCGCCGTCCTGGACCGGGAGGCCGGCGCCGCCGAGGCGGGGGCGCTCCGGGCGGCCGGATGCCGGACCGTCGCGGCCGAGCCCACGGCCGGCCCCGCGCGGGGGTTCAACGCCGGCGCCCGGGCGGCCACGGGCCCGTTCCTGCTCTTCCTCGATCCGGATCTGGAGCCGGTCGAACGCCACTGGATCGAGCGCATGCTGATCCAGTTCGACAAGCCCGGGATCGGCGTCGTCGGGGCCCGCCTGATCGGTGCGGACGGGCAATTCCGGCATGCGGGCATCGTGATGAACGGTGGCAGCCCCGAGCCGATCCGCGAGGGCCATGGCGGCGCCGACGGCTACTTCTTCAGCGCGGCGGCGGCCCGGAATTTCCTCGCCGTGAGCGGCGCCTGCCTGATGACCCGGGCCGAGGCGTTCCGCGCGGCCGGCGGCTTCGACGCGGGTCTGGACGGGGCGCTGTGGGACGTCGACTACTGCCTCGGCCGGCGCGCGGCGGGCCTCCGGGTCGTCTACGAGCCGGGGGCGGTGCTGGCCGACACGCGCCCGGGGCGGCCATCGCCGATCCGGGCCGACGAGGCTGCGCGCTTCGCGCGGCGCTGGGGGGCGCGGATCGCGCACGATCCCTACTACAACGCGGCCGTCCTGCGGCTGGGGCCGCCGAACTACGATGGCCAGCCGGTGCCCTGAGGGCGCGGGCGGGCGAGTTTACGGGGCCGAGCGGTTCCATTAGTGCGCTCAGCGAGACCACATCCGCGCGGCCATCGACCGCCGCCCCAGCACCGAGTCCTCCGGCACCAAGTCCTCATGAGCCCGACCGACCCGATCCGCGCGACCGCGCCCGCGAGCCCTGCGGGCGCCCTGCGCCCGAGCCGAGAGGTGCCGTGATGGTGCTGCGCTTCACCCGGGGCGGCCGTCGCAGCCTGAGCGGCCTCGGCCGGACCGTCGGCACAGCCATCGCCCACAGCGGCGCCCTGCGCGCGCTGAGCCGCCTCGACGGGCGCTATCACCGGTGGGCGGGGGCGCCGGAGACCCGCGCGAGCCGCAATCCCCTGGTGCGCCTCCTCGCCCGCGGCGGCCTGCCGGCAGCGACCGATCCGACCGCCGAGGCCGAGCAGCTCGCCGCCCTCGCACCCCATTTCGACGCGGCCTTCTACGAGAGCTGGTACGGGATCGGCGGCCCGGCGGCGCTGCGCGACTATCTCCGCACCGGCTGGCGCCAGGGCCGGGACCCGCGCCCGGACTTCTCGACCGCCGCCTACCTCGCCGCGCACCCGTTCCTCGCGCACACGGAGGTGAATCCGTTCCTGCACTACCTGCGCGCCCTGCTGGCCCGGGGCGTGCAGGCGATCCCGCAACCCGACCCCCGCCGCGCGGCCCGCCTCGCGCGCCGGCTCGTCGACGCCGACCATTATCTCGCCGGAAACCCCGACCTCCGGGCCGCCGGCGTCGATCCCGGCAGCCACTACATGAGCTCGGGCTGGCGCGAGGGCCGCGACCCGTCGCCGAACTTCGACGTCCCGTATTACTGCCTGTCGCACGGCATCAGCTACGCAACCGAGAATCCGCTGCTGCACTACGTCCGGCACGGCGGCAAGGCGCGGCCGGCGAGCGAGGACGAGGCGGTGGCCTTCCGGATCGCGACGATCGCGCCGTATTTCGACGCCGCCTATTACCGCGGCCGCGGCGACGACCGGTCCGACGAGAAGCTCCTGCGCGCCTACGCGGCCGGCGCGTGGCGCGAGATGCGCAGCCCGCGCCAGGACTTCGACCCGGCGGGGTTCGTGCAGGCGCGGGCCGACAACCGCGTGGTGCGCGGCGACCCGTTCTTCCGCACCATCGCCGAGACGCTGCTCGCGGGGGAGACGCCGTTCTCGGGTCCCGGCCAGGTCAGCTTCCCGGCGGTCGACGACGACTGGTACCGGGCGACCTACGCGGACGTGCGCGGCAGCGGCCTGCGGCCCTACGCGCATTTCGCCAGCACGGGCTGGCGCGAGGGCCGCGATCCGGGACCGCAGCACGCGACGCTCTACACGTTGCTGCGCGTCTGCGGCTTCCGCCCGGAACGGCCGCCCGTGGAGGACACGGCCTGGATCGCGCAGATCGGCCGCGAGCCGGTCGATCGCGAAGCGTATCTGCGGCTGCAGACCGCCCTGGCGGCGCTGCATTTCGATCACGCCTACTACCGCGCGCGCTACGGCGTGCCCGATACGGTCGACGCGGTCCGCGACTATTGCGAGCGCGGCTGGCGGACGGGGCGCAATCCGCGCGCGGATTTCAACGGTCAGGACTACCTCGACCAGCACGGTTCCGTGCTGGAGACCGGGGTGGCGCCCTTCGTCCACCACCTCGCCACCGCGGTGATGCTCGGCGTCGACGTCGCGGCCGGAACCTTCGACCCGCGCTACGGGGCGCCGCCCTCGGAGGCGGACGAGGCCCTGGCCGACGAGGCGCTCCTGATGGAGCCCCATTTCGACGCCGATTTCTACGCGAGGCGCTATCCCGACGTCGCCGGGGCCCGGGGCGGGCCGCTCGCCCATTTCGTCGCCCACGGCCAGCACGAGGGACGGCTGCCGAACAAGCGCTTCTCGTACGATTTCTACGGCAAGACCTACGGCCACCTGCTGGCCGCGGGGGAATCGCCGTTCCTGCACTACGTCCGCACCGGCCACGCCGCCGGGCTGATGGCCTGCCCCGAGGATCTCGGCACCTGGCCGGCCATGACCGCCCCCGAACCGCACGAATGGGACGGCCTGCCCCGGGCCCTGCCGATCGCCGGGGCCGACGTCGTCGTCATCATGCCGGTCTACAAGGGGCGCGGCGAGACCCTGCGCGCCATCCATGCCTGCCTCTCGGCCCGGCAGCGGACCCGGTTCACGCTGCTCGCCATCAACGACCGCTCGCCCGATCCGGGTCTCACCGCGGAGCTGGCGGATCTCGCCGGCCGCGGCCTGTTCCACCTCGTCGAGAACGCGCAGAATCTCGGCTTCGTGCGCTCGGTCAACCGCGGCCTGTCCCTGCGCCAGGGCAAGGCCGTCGTCCTGCTCAATTCCGACGCCCAGGTCTTCGGCGACTGGCTCGACCGCCTGGTCGCCCATGCCGAGGCCCGGCCGCTTGTCGGCAGCATCACGCCGCTGTCGAACAACGCCACGATCTGCAGCTATCCGAAGTTCAACGCCAACAACAGCATGCAGCTGGAGATCGCGCGGCCCGAGCTCGACGCCGCCGTGGCCCGGATCAACCGGGGGCATGCCGTGACGGTGCCCACCGGCGTCGGCTTCTGCATGTACATGACGGCGCCGTCCCTGGAGGCCGTCGGGGTGCTCGACGAAATCGCCTTCGGCAAGGGCTACGGCGAGGAGAACGACTGGTGCATGCGCGCGCTCAAGGCGGGTTACGTCAACCTGCTCGCCGAGGACGTGTTCGTCTATCACGCCGGCCAGATCTCGTTCGGGCTCGACGAGGGCGGCGAGTACGACCAGGGGCAGGCGGCCTTGCTCGCCAAGCACCCCGACTATCCGGCCGTGGTCGGCCAGTTCGTCCAGGCCGATCCCGGCCGCCGGACGCGGGCGCGGATCGACCTGTACCGGCTGGCCCGGCACTTCCGGGAGCGGGCCGTCCTGTTCGTGACCCATAGCTGGGGCGGGGGCATCCAGCGGCACATCGAGGACATGATCGCCCGACTCCAGGGGGAGGGGACCAGCGTGGTCCTGCTGTCGGTCGACCGGGACCGCAACCTCCAGATCAACGTCTCGTACCGCAGCGGCGACCTGCTCTACCTGCCGACGGTCGAGAGCCTGTATCTCCCCCACGACGAGGCCCAGATCGCCGAGTTCCTCGGCTGGCTGGCGCCGCAATTGATCCACGTCCACTCGCTGGCCGGCCTGCGCTGGTCGGCGGCGCGGACGATGATGCGGCTGGTGGCGGAGTCCGGGCGCCCCTACGCCTGGACGCTGCACGACTTCTCGCCGGTCTGCCACCGCAACCACCTGGTCCAGCCCGACGGCAGCTATTGCGGGCTCGCCCCGGTCCCGGTCTGCCGCGGCTGCCTGAATGCGGACCAGCAGGGCTTCGAGGAGCCGGATCCGGAGGCGCGGCGGGCGGCGTTCGGCGCGTTCCTGGCCGGTGCCGCGCGGGTCTTCGCCCCCTCGCCGGACACGGCCGGGCGCCTCGCCGCGGCCTATCCGGATCTCGCGATCACCGTGCGGCCCCATTTCGAGGCGGACCGCCGGATCCGGCCCGCGATCCGCAAGCGCCAGGAGGGCCGGCGCCGGGTGGCGGTGCTCGGTGCCATCAACATGATGAAGGGCGCACGCTTCCTCCAGGCGCTCGCCGTGGATGCCCGCGACCGGGACCTGCCGATCGACTTCACCATCGTGGGCTACTCCGACCCGGCGCTGCGTCCGGCGCTGAAGGCCGTCGGCGTGACCGAGACCGGCCGCTACAGCAGCGACGACGAGGCCCTGGACCTCACGGCGCGCGCCTTCGCCGACATCGTGCTGCAGCCGGCGATCTGGCCGGAGACCTACTCCTACGCCCTGACCCTGGGCCTGCGCACCGGCCTGCCGGTGGTGGCCTTCGACCTCGGCGCGCAGGGGGAGCGGCTGCGGGCCTATCCGCACGGGCACGTCCTGCCCTACGGGCTGATCCACGATCCGTCCGGGTTCAACGACCGCCTGCTCGCGGTCGACGTCTCGCCACGCGGCCGGATCCGCGGGCCCATCGCGGCGGCCGAGTACGGCGATCTGATGCGCGACTATTACGGCCTGGACCCGGCGCCGGCCGGGACGGAACGCCTCGCCGCCGCGGACGCGGCCTGATCGCCGTCCCGGGCGATCCGGGCCTCAATCGCCGTCGCGGTCATGCTCTGGGCAGAGAGGGCGCGGGTCTCCGCTCGCGTGTGGGCTCCGACGTTCGCACAGCGCGGCCGGATGCAGGCCAGGCCGCCCCCCGCGCGTCTCCCTCCCCCCTCTGCGGGAGAGGGTGGCCCCCGAAGGGGGTCGGGAGGGGGGAGGGAGGGCGCGCGGGGTACGGCCATTGCCCCCATCCGGCAGCGATACGTGAACATCGAAGCCGGCTTACCTTTTTCTGTGCCGGAGGCCCATAAATCCGGCGGCTCAGATCGTCCCGTCGAGGCGCAGGTTGGCGGCCGGGTAGTCGATCATCGTCCGGCGCTGCTCGGGGGAATTGGTCCAGCCGCCCGGCCGGATGTAGTCGCCGGTATCGACCACCTCGACCACGTTTCGGACGGTCGGGATCTCCCGGAACCGGTGATCGTAGCCGTTGGCGAAGGTGACCACGGTCTCGACCGAGTCGGACAGGTAGCAGATCGCCGGCCCGAGCGTCCCGAACCCGAAGACGAGGTGGCGCCCGTTCACCAGGGCGGCGGTGTCCTCGACGATGGTCCCGCTCTGCACGGTGAACGGGATCGCCCGGGCCGCGAGATGGGCCTCCAGCGCCTCGATCACCGGGTTCAGGCGGTTCTCGTAGACGAGCTTGACCCGGCCGATGCGGCCCGCCTCCAGGAAGCGGTCGATGACCAGGGTGTAGAAGGACAGCGGCGGCTGGATATAGGCCGCGTTGACCCAGGTGCTGAACACGTCGCCCGACCGGAGATGGATGATCAGTTCGTCCTCGGGCTTCGGCGCGAACACGGGCGGCAGCAGGTTGTAGAGCGGGTGGATGACCGTGCGGACCATCGCGCGCTTCTCCTGCGGCGTGAGCAGGTCCCGGGCGAAGCGGGTGTGGTGCTCCAGCTCCCAGAAATAGCCCTCCAGGAACCAGCCGCCCGGGGGCAGGGGGTCGGCGGCCGGCAGGAAGGTGAGGCCGCCGAGTTCCACCGGCTCGGTACGGGCGATCACCCCGCTGCTCTCCCGGGTGGCGAGCTTGACGTAGCGCAGGCCCAGCCTGCGGGCGATGGCGATCGCCATCGAGTGCTGCATCAGGCCGTTGCCGAGGGCGGCGTTGAGCACGAGCGACACGCCGATCAGCGGGGCGTCCCGGGTGCCGGGGACGCCGACGAGGGCGTAGCTCATCTGCTCGACCGCGCCGGGGGTCTCGGCCAGCAGCGGCACGTCGAGGCCGATCGCGTCGCGCAGGCGGATCAGTTCGAGGGCCGGCCGCTCGACGAAGACCTCGACCTGGGTCAGGACCAGCGGCTGGCGCTCGTCGAGGGAGACCCTGACGAAGCGGGCCCAGACCAAGCCGGCCAGGGGAAGCTGCAGGGGGATCGCCTGCCCCTTCGCCCGGAAATGGGTCAGCCCGGCGTGGATCAGGGTCCAGGCGGTCCCGTCCTCCGAGACCTCGACCCGCAGCGAGCGGGCCGCCTCCCGCGCCACCTCCCGCCGATTGTGGACGACGATCGCCGCCAGGGGCAGGCGCTGGCCCAGGTCGACCTGCCACCAGGCCGGCGGGTCCGCTTCCGTATGGGCGTTGTATTCCCGGCTGAAATCCCCGTCGACGAGCCCGTCCGGACCCAGGGGGCACCAGGCCGGCCGGGAACTCTGGCTCGCCGGCCTGCCCAGGGCGACGTTGACGTAGAGGTCCGGATCGTCGAACGGCGCGGTCATCGCCGGGCTCTGAGCAGGTCGCGGGGGCGCGGTCAACCGCCTTGCCGGCACCAGGCCATCCCGCGGCCGCCGCGCCTTGCCTGGCCGCGAGACATCCGGCTAGAGCTGCGCCCGCGCGGGGCGTGACGCGGTCCCGTCACCGCGTGGCCCTGTCGGACGCGCCCGCGCGCCATCGCCCCGGAACGGGCGGAAGCGGCTCGACCCGGCCGCCCGCGCGCCGCCGTAAATGCCGGTCCGCCGACCGTGACGGGGGCATCCGGGAGCCGACGAGAGCATCGCATGGCCGCAGCAGCCGATCGGACCGAAGATTGCGTGGATGTCGCGGCCACCCGGGATCAGACACGCTCTCACGACGGCATGGCGCTGACGCTCCAGGTCGATCTTGGCGCGCGCTTCCCGATCTCGGCCGTGTCGGTCAGCCCGGTCGAGGACGGCCGGAGCGGGGCGGGGGCCGCCCTCCGGCTCGCCGTCTCGTCCGACGGGCTGACGTGGTCGGAGGTGGAGCCGGCGGGGCAGACCCAGACCGAGGCGGACGGGGCGATCCGGCTGGCCGTCGCCGCCGGGGTGGCGGGTTGGGCCCGCCACGTCCGCGCGGTGCTCCCCGTCGGAGCCGGGGCGACGCCCGGGCGGCTGCAGGTCTGGTGCGCCGCCGCAGCGCTCGACCTGATCGCCTTCCGCAGCCAGCTCGGCGTCGCCTTCAACATCCTGCACGAGCGTCCGGAGGCGGTGCTGCACACCTCCTACAGCCTCGTGTGCGCGCCGCATCCGCGCTCCAAGGCGATCGTCGGCCTCGCGCTCCTGGAGAACGGCGCCTTCGGCAATTGCCTCGTTCAGTACGCCATCGCCATCTCGGTGGCGCGCGCCCTCGGGCTGAAGCTCGTGAAGATCCCCAAGATCGACCGGAGCCAGGTGATCTTCCTCACGGAGCGCCTGACCTGCGCCGGGATCACGTTCATCCCCGCCGACGAGCCGCTGCCGGACGACGGCTACTTCCTGTCGGGGATGTTCTTCGATTCGCCGTTCCAGCCCCTCGTGAACGCGCGCGATCCCCTGCCGGTGCGCGCGATCGTCCACACCTACATCCGCCGGGTGTTCAACGGCCTGCCGGCGGCGTTCCCGGCCAAGCCCGCGGACGAGTTGATCATCCACATCCGGTCGGGCGACATCTTCAGCACCTGGATCGACCCGAACTACCCGCAGCCGCCGCTCGCCTTCTACCGGATGGTGATCGAGCGCCTGATGGGCGAAGGCCGGATCCGGTCGGTCAAGATGGTGTTCGAGAACCGGGCGAACCCGGTGATCCCGGCGCTGGAGGCCTATGTCGCGGAGATCGGCCTGCCGCTGACGACGCAGAGCGGCACCCTCGCCGACGACGTCGCGGCGATCGCCGACGGCCGCTACCTCGTCTTCGGCTTCGGCTCGTTCGGCCCCGGCGTCTGCCACGTCTCGGAGCGCGTGGAGCAGGTGTTCTACTTCTCGTGCAACTGGCCGCAGGGCTTCCAGTCGATCGAGACGGTGGGCCAGGCCATCGAGGTCCGGGATGTCGGGGGCGGGTACATGAAGATCGGCGACTGGGCGAACACCGAGGCCCAGCGCCGGCTGATGATCGACTACCCGGCCGCGAATCTGGCCTTCGACGACCGGCTCTGAGCCAGGTTTCCAGAGGGCCGCTCGACACCTCGACATGGGCTGGGGCCCGGACCTTCCGAAACCATCGCGTCCGAGGGTCCTAAGCCTCGATCACGGTGGCGGGGATCGCGCGGCCCCAGGATGCGAAGGTCACCTCGGTGCGGGCGCGGGCGTCCATCGCCTCGAAGCCGCGCGTGTAGTTGTCGTGCACGAGCAGGTTGGCCTGGCCGCCCTGCCGGGAGGTCTCGCTCTCCGGCCAGAGCGGCGGCGCGTAGCCGCGCCCGTCTGCGCCGACGATCAGGCAGGTCAGGCCCAGGGCCATGACCCGCCGGGTGAGGCCGTCCGGGCCGCTCTCCGCGAAGAAGGCGTCGAGCTTGGACCGGATGGCATAGGTGCCGAGCAGGGCGGCGGCGTGCTCCCGCCGCATCGCGAAGGCGTTGGTCCGCAGGTGCGGATTCGGGAAATCCGGGAACAGCCGGTTGATGTAGCGCAGGCTCTCGAAGGACCCCGTCGCGCCGACCAGGCCGACGCCGGGGCTGTCCAGGTTGCGCAGCAGCTTGGCGAGCCAGTGCGGGGCGTTGAGCTCCGCGTTCGTGTTGAGGAAGCAGACGTGGTCCTCGCGCACGCGCGACAGGGCATCCGCGTAGGCGCCGAGGTCGAAGCTGAGATCGTCGGTATCGATCGCCTGGACGGGCAGGCCGTCGAAGGCCTCTTCCGCGGCCGAGCGCTGCGTGGCGTCGGCGAATCCCTTGAAGATCACGTAGAGCGCGTGGTCGTGGCCGGCCGGATGCGCCCGGTAGGAGGCGGCGAAGCGCCGGAACCGGTCGGCGTGGTCGGCGTCGTAGCCGCGGGCGAGGTAGAGGACGGCGGCGGTCCGGGTCGACATGGTCTTCGGGCACTCCGACGGCGTGGCGGGCCCGGGCGGCCGGACCGCGGGCCTTCACGGCGAGGCTGATAGAGGCTGCCGGCCGGCGTGACGAGGGGGGGTCCGCGCGGGCGGGGGCTCCCGCCGACCCGGCCGCGTCCGGAGGAGGCGTCGCCGCCCGGGGTGATGACGGGTTGTACAGCATCGGCCTTCGCGCGTAAGCCGCACGGGATCGGAGTGGAAGGCCGGCCCCCGCGCCGCCGGCGCGGCGCGACGCTCCGGCGGGACCGACGGATTGCCGGGGAGGCAGGGATGAAGGCGGTGATCTTGGCGGGCGGCCTCGGGACGCGCCTGTCGGAGGAGACCGGGACGCGCCCGAAGCCGATGGTCGAGATCGGCGGCCAGCCGATCCTGTGGCACATCATGAAGGGCTTCGCGGCCCACGGGGTGCGCGAGTTCGTGATCTGCCTCGGCTACCGCGGCTACATGATCAAGGAATTCTTCCTCAACTACCGGCTCCACCTCTCCGACGTCACCGTCGAGACCGGCACGGGCGCGATCGAGTTCCACCGCAGCGGCGCCGAGGACTGGAGCGTGTCGCTGATCGAGACCGGGCCCGAGACCATGACCGGCGGCCGGCTGAAGCGCGTGCGCCCCTATCTCGGGACCGAGCCGTTCTTCATGACCTACGGCGACGGGGTCTCGGACGTGGACCTGACCGCGCTCGCCGCCTTCCACAGGGCCCACGGCCGGATGGCGACCCTGACCGCCGTGGCCCCGCCCGGGCGGTTCGGCGCCCTGGAGCTGGAGGGCGACGCGATCCGCAACTTCCGGGAGAAGCCCGCCGGCGACGGCGCGGTCATCAACGGCGGCTTCTTCGTCCTCGACCCGCGCGTGCTCGACTACGTGACGGGCGACAGCACCGTGTGGGAGAACGAGCCGCTGGAACGCCTGGCACGCGAGGGGCAGCTCCAGGCCTACCGGCATACCGGGTTCTGGCAGGCGATGGACACCCTGCGCGACAAGAACCAGCTCGAGGCGCTCTGGACGCGCCGGGCCGCCCCCTGGATGGTGTGGTGATGGGCGCGCGCAATCCGGATCCGGGCTTCTGGGCCGGCCGGCGGGTGCTGGTCACCGGCCATACCGGCTTCAAGGGCGGCTGGCTGAGCCTGTGGCTCACGCATCTCGGCGCCCGGGTCACCGGCTTCGCGCTGGCGCCGGAGACCGAACCGAGCCTGTGCGCGCTCACCGATCTGCCGGCCCGGATCGACAGCCGGATCGGCGACGTGCGCGAGGCCGCGGCGCTCGCCGCCTGCGTGGCCGAGGCGCGGCCCGAGATCGTCCTGCATCTGGCCGCCCAGGCGCTGGTCCGGCCGTCCTACGCCGACCCGGTCGGCACCTACGCCAGCAACGTCATGGGCACGGTCCACCTGCTGGAGGCGGTGCGCGCCTGCCCGTCGGTCCGCGCCGTGGTGATCGTCACGAGCGACAAGGCCTACGAGAACCGCGAGTGGGTCTGGGCCTACCGCGAGGACGAGCCGATGGGCGGGCGCGACCCCTATTCCAACTCGAAGGGCTGCTCCGAGCTCGTCACCAGCGCCTACCGCGCCTCGTTCTTCGGCGCAGGCGCCCACCCCGCGCGGATCGCCAGCGCCCGGGCCGGCAACGTCATCGGCGGCGGCGACTGGTCCCTCGACCGCCTGGTCCCGGACGCGGTGCGCGCCTTCGCGCGCGGCGCGCCGGTGGAGATCCGCGCGCCGGGTGCGGTGCGGCCCTGGCAGCATGTCCTGGAGCCGCTCTCGGGCTACCTGGCGCTGGCCGAGGCCCTGTGCGGGGCGGACGGGGGACGCTACGCGGAAGGCTGGAACTTCGGCCCGGCCGACGCGGATTGCCGGCCGGTCTCCGAGGTGGTGGCCGGGCTCGCCCGGGGCTGGGGGGCGGGCGCGCAGTGGCGGCTTTCCGCCGGCCCCCACCC
Organism: Methylobacterium sp. J-026; assembly: GCF_022829585.1. GTDB lineage: Bacteria > Pseudomonadota > Alphaproteobacteria > Rhizobiales > Beijerinckiaceae > Methylobacterium. Next base: position 8,683 of record NZ_JAKSYC010000266.1, on the reverse strand, counting down.
GCACGAGGCGACCTTCCTCAAGGTCGACGCGTCGAAGGCGCGCGCGCATCTCGGCTGGGACCGGCGGCTGGCGCTCGCCGAGGCGCTCGACTGGACCGGGGCGTGGTACCGCGCCCAAGGGGAGGGCGCGGACGCCGCCGCGCTGACGTTGGATCAGATCGCGCGCTACGCAGCGCTGGCGGAGACGGGGGACCGGGCATGAGCGCAGGAACGGAACCTCTCCCCGCCGCCGCGGCCCGGGCCCGCTGCCGGTCCTGCGGTGCGCCGCTCACCCGCACCGTGGCCGATCTCGGCCTGTCGCCGCTCGCCAATGCCTACGTCCCGCCCGAGCGGGCCGGGCAGGGGGAGATGGTCTACCCGCTCCACGCCTATGTCTGCGAGACCTGCTGGCTGGTGCAGCTCGAAGCGTTCGAGAGCCCGGAGCAGATCTTCTCCGACTACGCCTATTTCTCCGGCTTCTCCGCGGGCTGGCTGCGCCACGCGGAGGCCTACGTCGCGGCGATGACCGGGCGCTTCGGCCTGGGGCCGGACAGCACGGTGGTGGAGGTCGCGAGCAACGACGGCTACCTGCTCCAGTACTTCGTCGCCCGCGGGGTGCCGGTGCTCGGCGTCGAGCCGGCCGCCAACGTCGCGGCCGCGGCACGGGACAAGGGCGTGCCGACCGAGGTCGCGTTCTTCGGCCGCGCCACCGCCGAGCGGCTGAAGGCCCAGGGCCACGGCGCCGACCTGATGGCGGCCAACAACGTCCTCGCCCACGTCCCCGACATCCTCGACTTCGTGGCCGGATTCCAGGTGCTGCTGAAGCGCGACGGCGTCGGCACCTTCGAGTTCCCGCACCTGCTGCGCATGATCGAGCACAAGCAGTTCGACACGATCTACCACGAGCATTTTTCCTACCTCTCGCTCGGTGTCGTGTCCGGCATCCTGGAGCGCTCGGGCCTGCGGGTGTTCGACGTGGCGGAACTGCCGACCCATGGCGGCTCGCTGCGGGTGTTCTTCTGTCACGCCGACGGGCCGCACGCGCCGACGCCCGCCGTGGCGCGGGTGCTGGACGCCGAGCGGGCCGGCGGCCTGTTCTCGGCCGAGGGCTACGCGCGGTTCGCCGAGTCCGTGATCGCGATCAAATGCGCGAGCCTGGACTTCCTGATCGCCGAGCGCCGGGCGGGCCGGCGGGTCGTGGGCTACGGGGCGGCCGCCAAGGGCAACACCTTCCTGAACTATTGCGGGATCGGCCCGGAGCTGGTCGCGGCGGTGGCCGACCGCTCGCCGCACAAGCAGGGCCGGCTCCTGCCCGGCAGCCGGATCCCGGTGATCGCCCCCGAGGCGCTGCTGGCGCTGCGCCCGGACACCGTGCTGATCCTGCCGTGGAACCTGAAGGCCGAGGTCATGGACGAGATGGCCGGCATTCGCGCCTGGGGCGGACGCTTCGTCACCTGCATCCCGAGCCTGAGCGTGGAGTAGGCCGGTGATCGTCGAGGAGCTGCCGCTGGCGGGCGCCTATCGGATCGGGATCCGCCCGCACACGGACGAACGCGGCTTCTTCGCCCGCACGGTCTGCGAGGACACGCTGGCCGAGCGCGGCCTGGTCGGCCGGTTCCGGCAGTCGAGCGTGTCGTTCAACCGGCTGCGCGGCACGGTGCGCGGGATGCACTACGCCCTGGCCCCGCACGCCGAGACCAAGCTCGTGCGCTGCACGATGGGGGCGATCCACGACGTGATCGTCGACCTGCGCCGGGGCTCGCCGACCTATCTCCGGGCGGCGGGGATCGAGCTCTCGGCGGAGAACCGGGCGGCGCTGTACATCCCGGCGGGGTTCGCCCACGGCTTCCAGACGCTCCGCGACGACACGGAGGTGCTCTACATGATCGACCGCGCCTACGTGGCCGAGGCCGCCCGCGGCCTGCGCTGGGACGACCCGGCGCTCGCCGTGGCCTGGCCGGAGCCCGTGGCGGTGATCGCCGAGCGCGACCGCACCTATCCGGCCTGGACCGGCGCGGATCCGGTCGTATGAGCGTGGGCGAGCGCCGCGTCCTCCTCACCGGGGCGACCGGGTTCGTCGGCGCCCACGCGATCCCGGCGCTCCAGGCCCGCGGCTTCGCGGTCCACGCCCTCGGACGCCGGCCGCCGGCCGCGGAGACCACCTTTCACCCGGTGGACCTGCTGGACACGGCGGCGATGCGGCGTGTCGTCGGCGCCGTCCGGGCGAGCCACCTTCTGCACCTCGCCTGGTACGCCGAGCCGGGCCTGTACTGGCGCTCGCCCGCCAACCTCGACTGGGTCGCGGCGAGCCTCGCGCTGGTCCGCGCCTTCCGGGAGGCCGGGGGCGGGCGGGCGGTCGCGGCCGGCACCTGCGCCGAATATGCCTGGGGGCCGGAGCACCTGCGCGAGGACGCGCTCTGCGCGCCCGCGACCCTGTACGGCGCCGCCAAGGACGGCACGCGGCGCGTCCTCGAGGCCTATGCGGGCGAGACCGGCCTGTCCCTCGCCTGGGGGCGGCTGTTCTTCCTGTACGGGCCCGGGGAGAAGCCCGGCCGGCTGGTCGGCGACGCGATCCGGGCGCTTGAGGCGGGGGCGCGCTTCGGCACCAGCCCGGGCCATCAGCGCCGGGATTTCAGCCACGTGGCGGACGCGGCCGGGGCGTTCGCGGCCCTGGTGGACTCGGAGGTCGCGGGACCGGTCAATATCGGCTCGGGGACGGCGCCGCCGGTGCGGGCGATCCTGGAGCGGATCGGCCGCCTGACCGGCCGCCCGGACCGGATCGATTTCGGCGCCCGGCCGCTCGCCGCGGGCGAGCCGGCCTGCATCGCGGCGGACGTGACCCGCCTGCGCGCGGAGGTCGGCTTCCAGCCCCGCTTCGACCTCGATGCGGGGCTCCAGGCGACGCGGGCGGCGTACGGGGCGGGGGTGTAGCGCCTGTCAGCGCGCGGCGCGTCTCAGCCCGGCCGCCGCTCCGTCCCGCACCATTCGGCCACGAACAGCGCCATCGCGGTGGTGCAGCGCTGCACGGAGGCCAGGCTCACGCGCTCGTCGAAGCCGTGGATCGCCTCCGCTCTCGGCCCGTAGCACAGGGCCGGCACCCGGTCGTAGAGGGCGTGGACCCGCGTATCGAGGTAGCTCGCGCTCATGAAGCTCTGAAGCGGCGCGCCCATCGCCCGTTCATGGGCGCGGCCGAGCACGGCCTCGGCCTCGGAACCGGCGTCGAGCACGTAGCCCTCGGCGAAGAAGCCGTTGAACGCCACCCGGGGCGGGTTGTTGGCCAGGAACGAATCGGTGCGGGCGAACCGCGCCACCGCGGCCTCGATCTCGGCCGCGGCCCGCGCCGCCGGCACACCCGGGTAGAGCGCCACCCGGCAGTCGATCCGGCACCAGGCCGGGACCGAGGAGGCCCAGTCGCCGCCCGCGATCCGGCCGATATTGAGGTTGATCGGGTGGTCCTCCCCCTCGAAGTGCCGGTGCCCGGCCGCCTCGGCGTTCCAGCGGGCCTCGACCTCGCGGAGCGCGCCGATCACCCGGTAGGTGGCGTCGATGGCGTTGGCGCCCGCACCCATCTCGCGCACGTGGACCGGCACGCCCCGGACCTCGACGGTGAACCACAGCACGCCGGTATTGGCGCGCACGAGCTTCTCGTCCTCCGGCTCGGGGATCAGCACGGCATTGGCCCGGTAACCGCGCAGATGGGTCATCAGGGCGCCGTTGCCGGTGGATTCCTCCTCGACCACGGACTGGACCGTCACCGAGGCCGCCGGCTGCAGGCCCAGGCGGGCGAGCGCATCGAGGGCGAACAGGTTGGCCGCGTGCCCGGCCTTCATGTCGCCGGCGCCGCGGCCGTACATCCAGTCGCCCTCGATCACCGGGTCGAAGGGGGGATGGGTCCAGAGGTCGAGGGGGCCCGTCGGCACGACGTCGACATGGGCCTGCAGGATCAGGGAGCGCCCGGTCTCGGTGCTCGGCCGGTGGTGGCAGACGACGATCGGCGCGTCCGAGTGGTGCGCCGGGTCGATCTTCGAGCCGCCCGGATGGGCCGCGATGGCGTCCCGGTCCATGGCGAAGCGCTCGGTGGCGTAGCCGCGGGATCGGAACCGGTCGAAGACGTAGTCCTGGCAGGCATGCTCGGCGCCGCGCAGGGAGGCGAACCGGACCAGCGCCTGCGTGTGGGCGACCTGATCGGCAAAGCCCTCCGCCACGGAGGCTTCGATCTCGGCGGCGAGGGCGGGGTCGAGGGCCATGGGATCTCCGGCAGGTTGCAATCGGGAGGAAGCGCCCGGCCCCGGACGCGTGTCAACCGAGGCGGGATCCCGCCTCAATTCGGGCGCGGCCCGGGCGGCGGGCGGGGGACCGCAGGCCCGCGCTCCGCAAAGCGTGACCGCCTGCGCCGGGAACCGCGGTGTTGCCAAAGGCTTAGCCAAACGGCAAACCGTCGCGGTTTCGCAGTCGGAGTGGCTCATGCGTATCGGTCTGGTCTCGGTCCTGTCCGGCCTGCTCCTGTGGGCCGCAATCCCGGCGCCCGCCTCCGCGGACGTGCTCGTCAGCGTCGACAAGGGCACGCAGCGCATGGAGGTCGCGGTCGACGGTCAGCCCCGCTATTCCTGGCCCGTTTCCACGGGCGTCGAGAGCTACGACACCCCGTCTGGGTCCTACCGCCCGTTCCGGATGGAGCGCGCGCATTTCTCGAAGGAGTGGGACGATGCCCCGATGCCCTTCGCGATGTTCTTCACGAACCAGGGCCATGCCATCCACGGCACCAACCACGTCCGCAACCTCGGCCGGGCGGCCTCGCATGGCTGCGTGCGCCTGTCGGTGCGCAACGCCGCGACCCTGTTCAATCTCGTGAAGGCACAGGGCATGGGCCGGACCCGGGTGGTGATCGAGGGCGCGGACATGCCGGTGGTCGAGGGTGAGCCGCGCGCCATCCGCGTCGCCCGCCGCCGCGGATCCGACGCGCCGGAATTCCTGCAGGCGGATGGCGACCAGATGGGCCGCCGCCCGCGGCCGGCCTACTACGAGAGCCGCCCGACCTACGTGCCGGCGGCGGGTTACGGCTACCCGGTCGACGCGAACCCGACGGACGCCTGGTAGGCCACCCGCGTCCCGCACGGCGCCGCCGGCGGGGCCCGGTAAGACCCCTCCGCCCGGACGACCGCCGGTCGCGTGGTCCGGGCGCGAACGTCATGCGCGGTGGCGCCCGCCCATTGCCGCGGACCCCGTCCAGGCTTAGCTCCACCGCGGCCCCAGAGCCCACGCGGCTGCGGCCGCGATCCGACACGGATGGAGACACCCCCGAAATGCCTTTCGCGTTCTGCCGGTCCCTTCCCCTCGCCGCCCTGGCGCTCGCCGCGGCCACCGTGCCGGGCTACGCCCTGGACGTGACGCGCTCGGCCGACATCGCCGCGCCCCCGGCCAAGGTCTGGCAGACGATCGGGGAGTTCTGCGGCATCGGCGACTGGCACCCGGCCATCGAGAAATGCGCCCTGTCCGACAAGGACGGCATGAAGGTCCGCACGCTCAGCCTGAAGGGCGGCGGCACCATCAAGGAGGAGCAGGTTTCCCGGGACGACAAGGTGATGAGTTACACCTACACGATCCTGGAGAGCCCGCTGCCGGTCTCGGACTACAAGTCGACCCTCTCGGTCGCCCCCGCCGGCTCCGGCTCGAAGGTGACCTGGACCGGGACCTTCAACGCCAAGGGTGCGCCGGACACCGTCGCCGTCGACGCGGTCCAGGGCATCTACGATTCCGGCCTGAAGGCGCTGGCCGACAAGGCGAAGTAGCCGCCGTCACGATTTGGCGTGCGCGGCGGCACCGTGATGGCGGCCGCGCGCGCCAAACCCCTCTGATGACACCAAAATTCCGCACGGCGGGTATCCGCCGCCCCTCATCCTGTGATCGATGATCCTATCGCGGCGGCGATTGACCCGCTGCCAAGCTCGGCTCAAAACCCGGGCGGCGCGGCCCCTCGCGCCCCAACAGGATGATCGCCGTGCCCGCGTCCCGTCTCCCGATGCGCCTCAGCCTCGCCGTGCTCGCCGTCGCTGCGCTGGGGGCCTGCCAGCAGCGCGCCGCGCCCGCGGTGGCGGAGCCCTCGCCCATCGTCCCGGCCCCGCTGGCCCTCCCGACGGGCAGCGGCTGCGGCCCGGAGATCGCGCGCACCAAGGCGATCGTCGACAGCGACGTCGCCACCGGCAATCTCAACAAGCCGGTGGGCGACCGCTTCAACGCCGATCTGGCGCAGGCCGCCTCGGAATGCGCCGCCGGCAAGTCCGGCGAGGCTGTGCATCTCCTGGCCGCCGCCAAGAGCCGGTACGGGTATCGGTGAGCGGAGTCTTTCGGTTCGGCGCGCCGTTGGGGCCTCTGGTTTCAATCCTCAACGTGCGTCCAACCCATCTCCCTCATCCTGAGGCGCCGGAGCGCAGCGGAGGCCTCGAAGGAGCCCTCCAGCCGGCCGCGCGATTCCTGGAGCCCTCCTTCGAGGCCGCTCCGCGGCACCTCAGGATGAGGGGGATTGGCTTAGGATAGGGATTGCCCCAACGCGGACGCAGTTCAGCTAGATCACGAACAGCAGGTTCAGCCCGGCCCGACGGAACCCCTCCTCGGCGATCTTGAGATCCAGCCCGTAGGCGGCGATGTCGTCCGCCACCGGGTCGAGGGTCGGCGCCCGATGCTGGTGCAGGTGCTTGATGTAGCTGTGGCAGGTCGTGCAGGTCTCGACCTGGACGTCCTTCGAGACCTCGTCGAGGCCGTAATAGCTGACGCCCTCGCCTGCGCCGCAGGCGGTGCAGCGGATGCGGACATGGTTCCAGAAGGTGCCGCAGAGCGAGCAGCTCAGGTAGCGGGCCTTGTCGGCCGGGGTCCAGGCCACGATGACGCTCGCCACCGGGGCACCGCCGCAGCACGGGCAGACGCCGTCGGCCACCGGCTTCAGGACCTTGGTGTCGAGGCGGGCGGCCTGTTCGGCGAGGCGGATCTGCAGGGCCGCCGCCACGAACACGCATTCGGCGATCCGGTCCATCGGCAGCGCCCCCTCGAAGACCTGCAGGGCGAGGTCGAGGCGATCCGCCGGGGACGCCGCGCGCAGGGTCTCCCGCGCCGCCTGTGAGGCCTCCGGTGCCGTGGCGAGGTCGACGGCGTCGAGGAGGCCCAGGAGGCAGGCGTCGAAGCCCGTATCGGCCTCCAGGCTGTGCCGCGACAGGGGCGGCATGCCGTGCTCGCTCCGCAGCGCCAGATCGGCCGCGTCCGGCGGGGTGGCCGGCGGCCCCTTCGCCTGGAGCGTCGCCTGGGCCCGGGCGATCGCGGCCACGAACCGGAGATAGGCCTCCAGCGGGTGGCCGGGCGCGACCGCAATCAAGCGCTCGGCCCGGTCGGCGAACAGCGTCGCCGGATCGGGCAGGCGCACGAACGGGACCGAGCCCGAGATCCCGATCTTGTCGGGGTCGGGCTGCAGCTCGGAGAAATCCCGGCGGCGGGGTTTCGGTTCGGCCGCGACGGGGGTCGACTCATCCGCGGCCGGCGCCGCGGGCTTCCGCCGGAAGAAATTGGCCACGCCTCAGGATCCGCTCTTGTCCACCGCGCCGTCGCGGGCCTTGCTGCCGGCGATCTGCCGGAACCACTTGCGGTGGTGGCGATAGGCCCAGCCGCCCGTGACCGTGCCGCGGACCATCGCCCGGCCGGTGCCGCGCACCCAGATGCCGGCGTAGATGTGCACGACGATGATCGCGATGGCGATCACGGCGGCGAGCGAGTGGGCAAGCAGCGCCCAGCGCTGGGTCTCGATCGAGGTGAAGCCGCCGAAATAGGTGTTCCAGATCACGAGGCCGGTGACGAACATCACGCCGATCAGCGCGGTCTGGCCCCAGAACACGCCCTTCTGCCCGGCATTGTACTTCCCGAGTTCGGGCAGCCGGTCCTCGCGGTTGGTGACCACGTCGCCGATCTTCATGGACCACGCGACATCATCCTTGTTGGGGATGTTCAGCTTCCAGAAGCGCACGAACAGGAAGAAGAAGCTCACGGCGAGCGCCACGCCGAACCAGGGATGGATCGCCCGGGTCGCCTGCCCGCCGCCGAACAGGCCGGTGAGCGAGAACAGGTAGGGCGTGAACATCGCCAGCCCCGAAAGGGTCAGCAGGGTGAACAGGATCGCGGTGATCCAGTGGTTCACGCGCTGCACGCCGGTGTAGCGCGGGACGTACAGCACCTCCGGCGTCTCGGCCTTGGCATGGTGCAGGGGGCGGGGATCGCCGTCGCGGATATCGCTGTGGATCGTCATCGGCCTTCACTCGCCTGACGGGGCCGGCTCCGCGGCGCGGGGCGGCCGTTTCGTACAAGATAGGGTGTGGCGGCGGTGCCGTCTCCACCCGGTCGATTCCGGAACCGCGCGCCTTTCCCTCCCCCCTCTGCGGGGGAGGGTGGCCCCTGCGTCAGCAGGGGTCACCCTCCCCCGCAGAGGGGGGAGGGTGGCCCCTGCGTCAGCATGGGGCGGGCCGTGACGAAGACCCGCAAGCGGGGAACCCGGGTTCAGAAAGTGGCGCAGCTGTGATGAAGGCCGCAGCCTTCCTCGACAGCGTCGCACCCCTCTCCCGACCCCCTTCGTGGGCCCCCCTCCCCCGCAGAGGGGGGAGGGAGCCCGTCGCGTTTCAGTGCGGCCGGGCCTCGCCGCCACCGGTCTCCCGGCCCTTGGCCTCGTCGT
>NZ_JAKSYC010000260.1 GCF_022829585.1 Methylobacterium sp. J-026 | reverse complement strand
CGAGCGCCCCGAAGATCAGCGCGAGGGCCCCGAACAGCGCACCCTGGGACACGCGGCGCGCCGTGGCGTCGGCGATCTGCTTGGACTGCTCCTTGGCCGAGGCGACGGTTTCCCTGAACTGCTGGGTGTACTGCGCGACCTGGGTCCGGGCCTGCTCGACCGGGATGTTCTGCGCCTTGGAAAGAGCCACGGCAGCCTTCTCCTGAGCGGCGGCCTGCTGTGCGCCGTCACCCGAGACGGCGGCGCGCATCGCGGTCACAGCGGCGTCCTTCAGCGCGGCCGGATCGGATCCGGTGCCGTTGCGGACATTGGACTCGATGTTCGAGAAAGGGTCGGTGACCTTGGTCAGCGACGGGGCGGCGGCCTGCGCCAGGGTCGAGACGGAGCCGCCCATCGCGTTGCCGACCCCGCCGATGGCCGAGGAGGCCGTGCCGAGGGCGCCGCTGACGATGCCGCTGGCGGCCGACGACAGCATGTACAGCACCACGAGGGTCGAGACCGCCCAGGCGAGGAGACCGTGATAACCCGCCGTCGAGGTCGAGGGCTTACCGGACAGGCGTCCGGCGAAGTAGCCGCCGGCGACGGCCGCCAGCACGCCGGAGACGACGAACCACAGGCCGGCACCGATGCCGAGCGAACTCGCCGCCGGGGTGCCATCACCCATCGGATCGACCGTCGAGAGGCCGATGCCGAGCCCCAGCATGTTCAGGATGACCTGCGAGATCAGGGCCACCGTGGCACCGGCAAGCACGGCACCCCAGGAGACGGAATGCAGCATCATCGCGCGCATGTCCTCAGCGGGGGTGACCATGGTGGCCTGCGGCAGCTCGCGGTCGACGACGGCGCGGTCGGGTATTGGGCGTCCGGGGGATACGGGCGCGGGCTCGGTAACGGTGGCCATGGTGGATCTCCTAAGTATTGAGCTCGGAAAGCTGGAAGGGCGCGGTGGGTCAGACGACCCGGCGGCGGCCCATGACGATGTGGTAGAGCCACAGCACGATCACGGCGCCGACGATGGCGACGAGCAGGCTGTAGAGATTGACCCCCGACACGCCAGGCTCGCCGAACTGGTTGAACAGGAAGCCGCCGACGACCGCGCCGACGACGCCGAGCAGGATGTCGACGACGAGGCCCTGTCCGGTGTTGTTGACGATCTTGCTGCCGATGAAGCCGGCGATCAGGCCGAGGACGATCCAGGCGAGGAGGGACATGACGGGCTCCATTAACTTGGCGTGCGGAAGGGTCCCGGCGCAGGGCCTGCGCGGGCTGGGATGAGTCTCGAAGGTGTGTTGGTTCGGCCGCTACGACCTCGATGGCCTGCGGGGTTGGTCGGGTTTGGTCTTTGTCGTGGCGTGCCGCGCCTTGGTCGCGACGATCTCGGTCGTGGCCTCCGCCTCGACCTTGGTGTCACCAAAGATCACGCCGATGGCCTGCTTGATCAGGGCTCGGGCATGATCGCTCGATAGAACCTTCCGGTCCTTGCCCATCCACCACACCTCTCTGTCCGGCTTAGCCGTCTTTGAGATGCCCGGATCGAGCAGAGCTACACCCACCGAATACTTCTATCGAAGCGATGTTCCGGCGATTTACATAAAAGTAATTAAGCCTAGGCCGCTTAGTGTTTTCGACCTGGTTTTCGCGTTGTATTTTTGCCGTAATGCTCAATCGACGTCTTCTCGCCGATCCCACGCTCCCTGGCCCAGACCACCACGGCGCTGCGGCGGTTGACACCGATCTTGCGGTACAGGCTCGCGACGTGGTTGCGCACCGTGCTTAGCGAGACCCCGAGCGCCTTGGAGATCTCCTCGTCCGTGTCGCCGCGGCAGATGCCCTCCAGCATATCGCCCTCGCGGGTCGTGAGCCTCTCGACCATCGCCAGCGGCTTGCCCGGCCTGGGAGGATTGCGTAGCTGGGCGAGTTTCTCGATCACGCCGTGGCTGAACCACGACGCCTCCGCCATGACGGATTCGATGGCCGCGATGAGTTCGACCTCCGTCCGTTTCCTCGACGAGATGTCCTGGACGGCGCAGAGAAGCCCGTCACCGCCGTTGACGGTGACCTTCTCGGCGGAGACGAGGCAGTCGAACTCGTCGCCGTCTTGGGTTCGCAGCCGTCCCTCGAATGCCCGGACCCTTCCGTAGCGCTGGAGCTCACGCTTGAATCGGGTCCGTTCCGCTTCCTCGGCCCAGGGCACGGACGTGGCGTGCGCGGCGTTCCCGAAGGTTGCGGCGTAGGCCTCGTTGACGCTGGTCGGGACCTTCGCGTCCGAACTCAGGAGAGCCGTCGGGATCGGGCTGAGCTCGAACGCCTTGGCGAAGCGCTCCTCGCTGAGACGGAGCTCCGCCTCGGCCTTCCGTCGGTCCTCCAGGTCGGCGAAGGTGAACAGCATGCAGCGCTCGCCGCCGGGCATCTCGATGGGATGGCCGGCGACGATGACGTACTTCTCGGCGTCGGACGGCACCGAAAGGCACGCCTCGCGTTGGCGGATGGTGGTGCCGGCATGGAGGTGCTCGACCGCGGAGGCGCGGCGCTCGCCTTGGCCAATGAGGTCGATTTCGGTGAAGGTCCGGCCGAGGACTTGGTCGCGGGCGTAACCGGTCAGCTCGACGAAGCCCTGGTTGACCTTGACGTAACGCAGGTCGGAGAGCCGGCACACCACGGCCGGGGCGGGGTTCGCCCGGAACATGCATTCGAACCGCTCCTCGGCCTCGTAGCGGTCGCTGGCGTCCTGCATCAGCAGGGCGAGGCCGTTTGGCGTTCCGGCATCGTCCGTCGTCACAAGTCCCCGCATCCGGTGCGTCCACGTCCTTGCGGGATCCCGGAAATGGTGGACCTCGACGACCGCATCGCGAAACGCCTCGCCGGCCAGGATGCGCTCGACCGGATGCTGCAGCGGCCCGACCTCGCGATGGTTGCGGTAGTGCAGGATGAAGTTGGCACGGTACTCGGCGACGGTGGCTCCGAGGTCACCGAGTTCGGTGACCCCATGCATCGCGAGGGCGGCGTCATTGGCGTAGGCGATGGTGTGGTCCGGCTCGATCAGGATGACGCCTTCCGCGAGACCGTCGACGACCTGCGCCAGTTGCCGTTGCTCGAACTGGGTCATGATGGCTCGCCTCGTTCGAAGGGCATCAGTGGCCGCCTCGCATCCACGCATGGGTGCCAACGTCCCAAACGATGCGTCGGGCAATACCCCGGACATCGCCGGCCGGCATCCTTGCCTTCGTCGGGAAGGTCGTCGCCTGGGACCGGCTTGCGTTTCCGAACTGGGAAGCCCCTGCAATCCGATCCTCGGCCCTCGACCGCTTCGGACTAGGGCATGACGAACGGCCCAACCGCATCCACCAGGTTTTGGAAGAAGGGTTGGCCCTTCCGAATGACCCGGTCGGCCTGCCTAGCTAGGCGTCGGCGGTCGTCGGCGGTGGTGGTGTCTAAGAGCGTCGGAAGTCCACCTCGGATGTTCCGGCGCCTGCGGCCATACGGATGCTGCCGGGCTTTCGTCAGGCCGCTTCCTCTTGTCTGTGCCGAAGCGCTGCCATGGCCTCGTCCGCAGCCCTTCGCCCGCTGTCGTGAGCTCCGTGGGCGGTGGTGAAATCGGAGGGGTGGGTCGCCTCGCCCGCGAAGAACAGCCTATCCTCGAAGGGCCGGGCCAGCCGTGCACGCGCCTTGGATTTGTTTGGCAGGGCGCAACTGTAGGCACCGCCGATGGATGCCATCCGGCTCCAGGACGTCGCTGCGAGCGGCCGGATCACCGATGCGACGGCGCTGCCGAACAGGCTGACCAATTCGGCCGACACGAAGTCGAAGCCCGCGGCCGGACCGTCCTTCTCCAGGATCCGGGCGCCCTCGCCCCCGAGGAACGCCTCGATCACCGGCCATCCGTTGGGGCGGATCGAGTAGGCGGCAGACCGCGGGTCGTGCAGGTTGCCGTAGGCGTGCGTGTCCGGCTCGAACGCGGCCCCGCGCCCGATCTCCAGGAAAATTTTCTCGTTTCGGCCAAGCGGCAGGTCGGCGGCCGCGTCGCGCCAGGGTTCGGTACCGGCGGGAAGGCGGATCGCGTCCCCGGCCAGGACCGCGGTCGAGACCGTAAGGATGGCGGCCCCAGCGCGGACGGCGCCGGCGCGGGTGGTGACGGCGACGCCGTCGGCCGTCAGGTCGATCCGCTCGGCGGGCGTGGCGAGCCGCAGCGTCGTCGAGGGCGGCAGGCTGGCGGCGACCAGCGTGCCGTAGCCGAGCGGCAGGTGCCAGTTCCGGCCCGTCGAGGCATCGTCGTAGGCAAGGTAATCCGTGGCTGAGATCGCCTCGGGTGCGACGCCGCTCATGAAGCCGGCGATGGCCCGCACGTAGGCGTTCCAGGGGCCGCTGGGCTCCAGGGCGTCGCTGGCCCTGTCGCTGCCCGCTGCGACCGTGCGGAGCCGCTCCTCCCAGTCGCCGTACGCCCTCTGCGCCGCCTCCTGGGCCTCCTCGTCCTCGGCGATGCCCGGGTGCGCCTTCGCCCATGGCGGCTCGCCCCGGTCGACCGGGAAGCCCGATGCCTCGGCGATACCGACCCAGGTGTTGCGGTCGCCGGAGTGGAGCCACTCGCAACCGAGGTCGAGCGGGTAGCCTCCGAGATCCTGCGTGTGGGCACGGCCTCCGAGACGCGACGACGCCGCCAGCAACAAGGCCGATGAGCCTTGTGACGCGAGCCGCCGCGCGGCGCCGATGCCGGCGGCGCCTCCCCCTACGATGATGACGTCGAACGCGTTACCCATGGGCCAAAGCTGAGGAGGGCTGACACGACTTCCAAGATTCGTGCGGCTGCGGCGCCGCGGCCGTGACTGTTCGATCCCGCCGGACGCCTCCGCTCAGGCCGGCACCTGAACGAGCCGGTCATCATCAGCGTCGACCATTGCCATGCCCGGCGCCTGCAGGACCAGCAATCGGTCGTCCTCGGCAGCGTCGTTCGCCTCGTGATCGGCGGAGGCGAATTCGAGGCTCCCGTCGATCTTGATGGCCAGCAGGGGAATGTCGTCCGGCTGCCCGAGGGTATCCGGGCGGGTCACGACGAACCGCCAACCGGCCTCGTGCCGCCCAGCGAGCGCGTCGAAGCTGGCGTCCGCGGCACCGAACACCTTCCCGCGGGCATCCCGGGTGACGCCGGTGTCGGCGTGCAGCATGTGGTTCTCCGAAGGCGCCAGTTGGTAAACACGCTCGCGACCGATCTCCGGAGCCAGCCTCGTGCAGACGAGGGCGTTGTAGAGCTCGTCCCTGGTCGCGGCGAGCAAGTGGTCTGGGGGATGGTCGGCCATCCCTTCCTCGGCGGATCGGGACAGGAGTTCGGCCTGAAGCGTCGGCACGCCCGCCTCCCGCGCGGCAAGCATGGCGCCGGGGTAGATGTCGATGATCACGACCGGCACGCCCGCCCGGTGAAGCGCGATCACCATGTCGCTCGCCCATGGGGATGCACCGACTACGGCGAGCCGCTGGGTATCGGCGGCGGTCGATAGGCCAAGCCGGCGGGCAAGCGGCGCCAGGGAGAAGCCGTGGGCGAGCACGGTCGCGACGATGACCGCGAACACGGTGGGCTGGATCAGGTCGCCGCCGGCATACCCCGCCGCGCTGAGGCGGGGGCCGGCCAGGCCGGCGACGGCGGCCGCGACGATGCCGCGAGGTCCGATCCAGCCGACGAACAGGCGCTCCCGCCGGGTTAGGTCGCTGCGCAGCGTGGCCAACCAGATTGCCGCCGGGCGAACCACGAACAGGATCGCGGCCGTCAACCCAAGGATGGGCGCCGACAGCTTGCCGAGGACCGCGAGGTCTAGGTCGGCAGTCAGCACGACGAAGAGGCAGGACACCAGGAGGACGACGAGGCTTTCCTTGAACCGACGAAGCTCCGCGAGACCCGGCACGTGCCGGTTCGCTAGCGCGATGCCGAACACGGTCGAACCGATAAGCCCGGCCTCGTTCATCAGAAGGTTCGGCACGACGTAGGCGATAAGCGCGAGCGCAAGCAGCGCCGGCGTCCTCAGCATCTCGGGGATGAGGTCGCGCCGGAACGCCCAGGCGATGAGGAACGCCGAGCCGACGCCGAGGGCGCCCGCCACCAGCACGCCCTCCGCGAGGTGAAGCATGAGCGCGGTGGCCGCATCCTCCCCGGACCTGTGGGGCACGCCCACCAGGATCTCGATGACGACCGCGGTCAGGATGGCCCCGACGGGGTCGTTGACGATGGCCTCCCACTTCAGGAAGGCGGCCGAGCGTCGCTCCAGCCGGGCGTGGCGCAGGACGGGCAGGATCACGGTCGGTCCCGTGACGACCAGGATGGCACCGAACACCGACGCCGGTCCCCACAGCATGCCCCCGATCAGGTGGGCTGCGAGCGTGCCCAGGACGAAGTTGATGGGCAGGGCGAAGGCGGTGAGCCGTAGCACCCCCTCGCCGGAAGCCCGCAACTCGCGGAAGTCGAGCGCGAGGCCGCCCTCGAACACCACGATGGCGACCGCCAAGCCGATCAAGGGCCGGAGGTTCGGTCCGAAATCGTGCGTCGGATGCATCAGGCCCAGTACGGGCCCGACCATGAAGCCGAGTGCGAGCAGGAGGACGATGGCAGGAATGCGCAGCCGGGATGCGAGAACCTGTGCTGCGATGCCACCACCGACGACGCAAAGGACCGCCGTCGCCACACCGTTTTCCATGCATGACGCTCCGGACCAGCGACCGGACCTACCCCCTGGCAGTCGAATCGGGACCAAATGATGGGTGGGGATGGTCGCGCCGCTCCGCCTCTGACAGGCGGAGCCTCACCTTACGCTCCGAGGCCAATCGCGCGGCCCCGCGACAGTTCCCGCTCACGCAGTGCGGCCGTGGACGCATCCCCCCTGGTACGCGTCGACGGTGTCTGCACGGGTCGCCAGTGACAGGAAGCCGACCCTTGACCAGCACTGGGTTTGAGCAGCGAGGCCCGATGGGCGCTCGACTTGTGGCGCCAACGTCAATGTCTTTTGCGCGTTATCCACACGTGTCCACAGCCTCGCTACGCCGTGAGCTCAACCGCTTGGCGGAACCGCCCCAACGTGTTCCACTTTTGTTCTGTTGAATTCGTGGAGCGAGCGCATGCTGGTGCTGGACATCGTCGTCGGGTTGCCGACCCCCATTCCTATGCTTGCCCGCGCCGTCCGGGCGGGCTTCCCCAGCCCGGCCGACGACTTCGTCGAGGAGGAGATCGACCTGCAGCAGCTGCTGATTGCGAACCGGCCCGCGACCTTCCTGGTGCGGGTGGCCGGCGACAGCATGCTGCTGGCCCGCCTGCACGACGGCGACCTCGCGGTGGTTGACCGCTCGCTGACCCCGCGCAACGGCGACGTGGTGGTGGTCGACGTCGACGGCGAGCGCTCGTTCAAGGTCTGGCGCCGGAAGGGTCCGCGCGTGACCCTGCACTTCGCCAACCCGCGCTTTCCCGAGTTCCGCCTGTCATCCGACGCGGTGGTCGAGGTCTGGGGCGTGGTGTCGGGGTCGATCAACCCGAGGCGCCGAGCGGAATGAGCCCCCGGGCCTACGCCCTCTCGGATGGGAACTCGTTCTACTGCTCGTGCGAGCGGGTGTTCGACGCCCGCCTGGTCCGGGTGCCTGTGATCGTGCTGTCCAATAACGACGGTTGCGCCATCGCCCGGACGCCCGAGGCCAAGGCGCTCGGCATCCGGATGGGCGAGCCGTTCTTCAAGATCCGCGACATGTGCCGGTCGCAGGGGGTGAGGGTCTACTCCTCGAACTACGCCCTCTACGGCGACATGTCGGCCCGGGTGAACACGGTCTACCGGAGCTTCTCTCCCCGCATCGAGATCTACTCCATCGACGAGAGCTTTTTGGACCTCTCGGACGTGCGCGAGGCCGACCGCGTGACCCTGTGCCGGGACATGCGCGAGACGGTGCGGGCCTGGACGGGCATCCCCACTTGCGTCGGCATCGGTGCCACCAAGACGCTGGCCAAGCTCGCCAACCACGTCGCCAAGAAGGTGCCCGAACTCGGCGGGGTTTGCGACCTCACCGACCCGGTCCAGTACGACCATTGGATGGCCCGCATCCCGCCCGAGGACATCTGGGGCGTCGGGCCTGCCAACGCCCGCAAGCTGGAGGCCCTGGGCTGCGAAAGCGTCGCCGACGTGCGCGACCTCGACACCCGGGCGGCGCGCAAAGCCATGACGGTGGTGGGCGAGCGGCTGGTGCAGGAACTGCGAGGCATGGCCTGCCTCGACCTGGAGGAAGTCGCCCCGACCCGGAAGGGATGCGCGGTGACCCGGAGTTTCTCCGACCGCGTTGAGGACCTCGGCACCATGGAGCAGGTGGTCGCCGCACACGCCGCCAGACTGGGCGAAAAGCTGCGGGCGGGGGGACTTGGCACCAACCACGTGACGGTGTTCTTCCATACCTCGGAGCACGACCGAGACCGACCGCAGCGGTCGGTCTCGTCGGTGGTGACCCTGCCGGAGGCGTCGAACGACACCCTCGTCCTGGTGAAGGCGTGCCTCCACGGCGTCCGGAAGACTTGGAGGAATGGGTACCGCTATTCCAAGGCCGGAGTCGTCACCACCGACCTCGTGCCCCTTGCTGCCTCGCAACGGGCCTTCCCGGGGTTGGGGCAACTTGACCGGGAACACGGGGCGGCGCTGATGAGCGCCCTCGATGCCTGCAATCGCCGCTTCGGGCGGGGCGCGGTCGTCCCGGGCAGCGCCGGGTTCGCCTCCAAACGAGAATGGTCAACCAAGTTTGACATGCGCTCGCCCCGGTACACGACCCGGGTTAAGGAGTTGCCGGTCATCGCGGCGGCATAGGCTGTGAATCGGCTTTGAGGCATGACCCCGGCAAAAACTTAGCCAACGCTTTCTCCAAAACGCGAAAATCGAGATAGAGATGGGGTCACTATCGGCGCCGACCGTGACCCCACCTCGAAGTAAAATTCAGCACCTATCTCAACGCATTGAACTCAATTCCGGGAGGGGCGAGGCTTCGACGCCTATTGACATTTAAAAACTGACTTCGAATCTTCACTGTCTGCCGGAAGGCCTTGTGTAGAAGGCTCCGCATTGCAAGTCGCAAATTAAGGTTCTGTCGCGTTGGTTGGGTGCAGTCTTGTGTCCGGCCTGTCGATGCAGTCGTGCATGTTGACTGCTGGCCCTGATGGTATCCGCGTGATGGGTCCCACTCTGCCTTGCGGGCTATGACGCCCTGGACATTCGGCGGGGTGTCCTGGCTCCCGGTATGATCGGTTCACCATGTCGTCTCTGGCCGGCGCGGGCCGATGATGCAGACTGCGTGGCTGTCGAATTTTCAGTCCCTGCGACCCAGCCAGACGATTGACGCACGCCTGAATTGCATGTCTTTCCGAAACTCAATCGTGCGTTATGGAGTTGGGGCGATCGACGCCGCGGCCAACCCTGGTCGTACTTTTCCGAAAGTCGCCTTCGAATGACCGCCCTCGTGATTTTTAACAAATGTCCGAAAATGGCAACCGATGCTGATCGCACGATCGGCAGCCGCATCGCAGCGCTCCGGGCGGCACAGGGCTTAAGCCAAACGGCACTTGGGAACGCCCTCGGCGTCAGCTTCCAGCAAGTGCAGAAGTACGAAAAGGGTCGCAACCGCGTCGGTGTCGGGCGGCTTCAGGCGATCGCCGATGTTTTGAAGGTTCCGGTCGAGACCTTCTTCGCCGGTCGGCCAGGATCGGCCGGGGCTGAAGCCGCGACGTTCTTAGACGATGCGAAGGTCATGGAACTTGTGATGGCGTTCACGGGAATCCCGGACGACGCAACCCGCGACAGCGTCCTGTCGATCGTGAAGGCAGCTGTGCGCCTGCGACCGGAATCCGACGCGGCCTGACCACTTTTCGCGACGTAACGCTCAGACCGCCCCCTGAGACCTGGCCGGGCTCGGCAGGAGAGTCCAAGGGATCGAACACGATCGGATCCCCTCGGCCTGGAGGCGGGCCACCGGCCGGTCAATGCCCATTTGGGCGCCGGCATAGTCCCACGCAGGGCGGCACACACCTGATGAACGCCGAACGGCCGCGGTGTTGGCTGGCCGAGACGATGCACGTCGCGCGTGGCCAAGACTTGAAGGATGCCGGCGCACGGGCGCCAGGCTGGTTCGGGCTACGTCTCTCAGGCGTTCGTCCTTGAGCGCCGGATCAAGTGTCAAGGCCCGGCAGGTCGCCTCGGTGGCGGCGATCGGGCCAGAGCGTGGCGCGGGCCATCGGCGCGATCGCCACCCGCGCGTCTATCATGTGCCGTGTTACCGTGTCCGGGAGGCGGAGACGCGCGACGACGGCCTAGAGCCCGACGCGGTCGCCCAACCCTGCGCCGGCCGGTAGAGGGCCGAGGCCTTCCCGCGCCGATGAGGCAAGGTCCCGGCGGCCGAAGCGTCCCGGGCCGTAGCCGCAACGCTGCTCACGAACCATGGCGACCCGGAATGTCGGTAATCCGCCGCGGGTGGCAGCACCAGCTGGTTCAGCGATTTCTCAGCCTCGGCAGGGCGTCTCCGATCGTGCGCTTAATCGGTGCCCCGGTTGGAGGGGCGTCGCAGACGAGATCCACGCGCCGCCGACGCTAGGGACAGAAATCGACTCCAATCACCCCGGGCCATCACACAGAATTGGAGATGCAGCCAAATAAAGAGCGGCCTCATGAGCGGGCAGAGGCTGGCTGATCAGAAATCCCTGGATCTGCGCGCAGCCTTCCCGCCGAACCAGGCTGAGCTGCTCAGCAGTCTCGACGCCCTCGGCAACGATGCCCATACCCAACCGCTCGCCTATGCCGACCACAGCCCGCACGATCGCGGCCGAGTCCGCGCGGGCGATGTCGTTAACGAACGTGCGGTCGAGCTTAATTTCGTCAAATGGGAAGATCCGCAGGTAGCCTAGCGACGAATAGCCCGTGCCAAAATCGTCGAGCGCGATCCTCACACCACGTGCGCGTAACGCGTGCAGGCTAGCGAGCACCGAGTCCGCGTCATGCACAAGGACACTTTCCGTCACCTCCAGTTTGAGCCGGGTAGGCGACAGCCCACTGGTCGCGAGTGCCAAGAGCACAGCCGCCTCAAGTCCGCCACGCCGTAACTGGACCACCGAGACGTTTACCGCCACGCGGATCGGATCCGGCCAATCGACGGCCACACGGCAGGCCTCCTGCAGTGCCCAAGACCCCAATAGAACAATTAATCCGGTTTCCTCGGCCAGTGGGATGAAGATGCCGGGCGAGATCTCGCCGTGCACTGGATGCCTCCAACGCATCAAGGCCTCGAAACTGAGAACGACACCCGTCGTTGCATCAACCACAGGCTGGTAGAACAATCGGAACTCGCCGCGGCGGATCGCTTCGCCCATGTCAAGGGCAAGTTGGCTGCGCAGCGCGATGCGGACGCCGACATTGGCCTCGAATTCTCTGCACATGTTTCCGCCGGCGGCCTTGGCCTCGTAAAGGGCGATGTCGGCGCGCTTAAAGATTTCGTCGGTACTGACGTCCCTCTTGAGCGCAAGTGTGAGCCCGATACTGATGCCCACCTCAACCGTCCGCCCTTCAAGGGTCACCGGCTGGCTGACCGCCGCGATCAGTTGCTCCGCCAGGTGCGTGGCGTTGCTTGGCAGGTCGAGATGCGTGAGCAGGACCGCAAATTCGTCACCGCCGAGACGCGCCAAGGTGTCGTAGGGGCGCAACACCGCCGTCATCCGATCGGCCACAAGGCGCAGAAGGGCGTCTCCGGCCGGATGTCCGAGGCTGTCATTGACCGCTTTGAACCGATCAAGATCGCAGGCTAGCATCGCAACGAAGCCGTGCGTGCGGTGTCCCTGCGCTACGGCTTGGTCGAGGCGATCCCAGAATAGGGCCCTGTTCGGTAAGCCCGTGAGCGCGTCGTGCAGCGCCAGATACCGGATCTGCTCTTCTGCCCGGCGCCGCTCAGAGATGTCGCGCAGCGCCGCCACGTAGCCGATAGCGCGATCGTCAGACGGCTCACGCACCACCCGGACTGAGGCTTCGAGCCAGACGTGATGCCCTGCTTTATGCTGATAGCGCATACTCGCGACAAATCGGCCCTCGCGCTCGCCCTGCGCCTTGGTCCAAAGCTCGGTGAACATATTCTGTTCATCGGGATGGACGTGCTCGAGTTGCACGCTTCCGACGAGTTCCTCCGGCTCGTAACCCAGCACGGTACGTACGGCCGGCGAAACGTAAAGGCGGCGCAAGTCGAGGTCGCCGAGGATGAAGATATCGTTGGAATTTTCGGCCAAGAGCCGAAAACGGCGCTCGCTGTCGCGCAATGCGGCTTCCGCGGCGTTCCGCTGCGTGACGTCGGTGAAGGTTCGAACCAATCCGCCTTCCGGGATCGGCACGGTGCGGACATGGAGCACCGTGCCGTCCGGCCGCGAGCGCTCATAGTCTTCAATCATACTATCTGAATCTCCCTCTTCCAGCCATCGCCTTAACGGCTGCGGCAAGTGGGCAAACTCCCCCCGGGCCGCCTGACAGTTTCGAACATTGGCGAAAGCTGCCCCCCCGCGCAGAAGATTCTCTGGAACATTAAGCATCTGCAAGACGCGTTGGTTATAGACACGCACGCAATCGTTAGCGTCAGTCATTATAAGACCCTGATCGATATGCTCCAGGATCGTGCGAAAACGCATCTTCGACATCTGCAGCTATCTCCCGAACCGGATCAGGTCGGTGACATCCACGACCACACCCGAGATCGCTGCCCCTCCACCCGACCCCTCGCGCCCCGTCCATCCGTGACCCACAACTTCCAGCACAGAGCCGTAGGTACGCAGCATACGACTGAGTCCAACAAAGGCGCCATCAGCGTAGTTTAACGTGCCGCGCGTTCCCCGGTGAAACGCACGGAGTAGACGCGAACGCTCCCGCGGGTGATGGCTGACGATGTGCCGTCGAAGACTGATAAAGCCGTCCGCCCACACCTCCCGCTTGAGAGGGCGCCCCAACGCCTTGCACAAAACCACGCGACCGGTCCTCTGATCGATCGTCCAACGACCGATGCCGGGGATCTGACGACCCCGACGCTTTGCGCCTGGAGCGTTCTGCACATGCATCTGCCAAACAGCGATGACCGCTTCCTCGCGAGAGTTCGTGTGCAGGCGCTGACGTCGCCGCCCAGCATACAAGCCAGCTCACGGATTGCAATCTATGAGTGCATTATGGAATCTTTTTCAACCAGAGCGGTTAGGAGCCTCGATCGAGGTGAGGAAGACGGTCGGCCAGACGGTCCGAAGTTAGGGGCTTAGTCGAAAGACGGGGATGGACGCCCGGTTTGGACTCGGAACCCGTACGGAGATGACGATATCGGTCCGGAGCGTTTCCACGTCGCCCGCGGCTTCTGATTTCAGTTGCTCGATATCATTCATCGCCAAATGGCAATTTTACCTTCGATATGTGCCTTGGTTGTCTAACTATATCTTTGTTTTCAGCGAATAATCTGACAAACCGCGGAATATTTACTGAGAAAGATTGCCCTGGCCAGAAATCATGCTGGGGCCGTCTGCGCCTCCAAGAGACCTCCCACCCAGGCCCGCGCGACCATAATTCGTTTTTTTTTCGCTAATGGGTTGCATTAATCGGAGGAGAACTCCATTCTGGGTTGCAACAAGGGATCTCGGCCACGTCCCCCATTTCGGGCTGAACAGCCGGCTAAATGGGTATCGAGTGGGAGCAAACCAATGCCCAAAGCTATATTATACCGCAATGATGAGTGTGACGGGCAATCGAAGTCGGCTATCGTCTATAGGAATTTTGAATTTGCACTACGCCGTTTCGCTCAGGCCGAAGGCCGCGAAGTTCATTCGAACTTTAGACCGGAAATTCTAGGCGAAAAACGCCCATGTACGATGTATAGGAGTATCCATAGCGTCATAGCTATCGGGTTGGCATCGCACGAGCGTCTGTCGAATGTCATCAGAACCAGTTTGATCTACCTAGATCCCAAACCTTCGAAGCTTTCCACCGGCGACGACATCGCAAATTTGTTGAACGGCATTGGAAGCACCAGGAAACAGTCGCGCGTCCGTCTGCTCGGCGACCGAGCACGGAAGGCATCGGTCTTAATCCAGCACGACCAAACCGCGGCACACGATCTTCCCCCTCTCAATCTAAACCTGAAGTCTCCGCGGACGGCCTCGGCGCCCAGGCTGGCAGTGATCAATCATCTCGATCGCGACTGTTTGGCGCGGACGATAGTCGGGCGGCTCATTGCCGAAACATCTTATTTCATCGACGGGTATGGCATGTCTGGTGAGTCGCACAATCGGACCCGTTATCTTGGCGACGATCAGATCAGTGATACCGCTTCGTGGGTGCATATTCACATCGGTTCGCAGCAAACCGACTCGGAACGCCTCCGGATATGCGACAGCTGGCAAAGCCGAGTTCCAGTCCTTCATTTCGACCTGAACACGACGATCCAGGGGCGCAGCGAGGGCCACGAGCTGAAGGACGGTGGGGATGTCCTCCGGTGCAACACCTACAATGAAGCCAGTGATCTCCTGACCCTGCTACTCGAGACGCCAAGCCTCTACAACCAACTGATCGAAGGCGGCCGGGCTTCTGTCGCGAGCGCAGCACAATCATGGCAGACATTGGTGCAGGAGCTTGCGGCGTGATCCTGCGAATTGGCTGGCTAACACCGTTTACAAATCGATCCGGTGTGGGGACTTTCAGTAAAGCCGTAACAGATGCGATGCCTGAGACATATGGCGACCATCGCATCGAACTGAGTATCGTGACACAGATATCCGATGGATTGTACGAAACCAAACACAGGATCATTGACATCGAGAAAACAGCATCGGACAGCAATTTTTACAGTCTTTTTGATTTTATAATATACAACATTGGTAATAACGAAGAACATCATAAGCATATCTTTGACGTACTTCGAAACTATCCCGGAATTGTTATCTGCCACGATTATGTTTACCAGCACGTGCTTGCAAAAATTGTCCATGATCGCGGGAGTATGTTCGCGGATTATGTCGCAATTGCCGCCCGTTACGGGTCTCTGACCGATCTGCGCCGCGTGCGTCAGTCGAACATTACCCAGCCGTATGGATTGCGATACGCCGTGTGGGACTCTGAGATGAGTGGAGATATGCCGCTCGGAACTCCACTGTTTCAGCTGGGCTCGGGCCTGGTGGTGCACTCACGATACGCTGAGCGATATAACTCACAGCGATTCTCAGGTCCGGTTCTATGCCTCGGCATGCCGCATGATCAGCGGCCACATGCGATCTCTACGGACTCAGAAGCTCGAACTAGGCGACGTCGCACGATTATCTCCTTCGGGCATATTCAAAGCACGAAATGTATTCACGACGTGCTCGCGGCTATCGCCGATTCACCTAAGCTACGGAGCAAGATCGTCTACGTAATAGCGGGCTTCGCTAGCGATGCGCATTATCTCCAAAAGTTGTGGGACTTCGTCGCGGAAAACAATCTTGGTGAATGTGTGCGCTTTGCGCTAAACCTGAGTGACGCCGCACTGGAAGAGCAATGCATTGAGGCCGATGGCTTCGTGAACCTCAGGTTCCCAAACACGGAAGGCGCCTCGGTGTCGCTGATTGAGCAACTCCTAACTGGCAAACCGGTCGTGGTTTTTGATACTGGTTGCTACTCGGAAGTTCCAGACGATGCAGTTATAAAGGTTGCTGCGTCTCGGAGCGTGGAGGCTATTGCCAGTGCGCTGTATCGGTTGCTGGAAGAACCGGACACGCTCGCCCGGATCGGCGCGCGTGGACGCGACTACGCGCGACTGATCGACTGTCGAAGCTACGCTTGTCAAGTACTGGGGTTCATTAAACAGCACGAGGCTTTGCTTCGCAGGCGAGCCCTCGTCCACGCGGAGTCCTTCCTCGAGGGAACGCGCCTCTATGTTGAAGGTGTCGCAGAGGACGCATCGTGGGAGCGGGACTTGGCGTTGGCAAGGGAATCCCTCGATCTCCTAGAGCAGGGGCGTCTCGCAGACGATCCTGTTTTGATAGAAAGCCTGGATACCGAAGCTCTCGTCGAATTCGTGCAGGCGGCAATTCTGCGTTCCAGCACTAGCCGCCGCTTGACCGTTGCGCTGCATCGATACCTTGCTGGAAAGTTAGATGTCGTTCGTAGGACACGGACCATCAAGGCGGTTAAAACAGCCATTGAGACGTTTGACCCCTCTCTGATCGCCCTGTTCCCGGACATAGTCCCGTACGACGACATCACATTCTGGGAAGTCGTGGATGCCGTTACAGACCAAGCGCTCATCACTGTTGCCCATGCGGCCACCTATGGATCGCTCCCCAACTGCACGCCGGTTCCGAGATCTCCAGACGCGTTCGGTCCATTATCGCGCGTGTATCTCGCTGATGCCCTGGAGCGTCGGCCCTCCGGCGAGAGAAAAGTATCTTCAAAATTATTTGAGGCATTGACAAAGTGGCTCCGGGCCGCCGCAGGGCCGGAATGTGACATCTATCTCGACCCATGTCCCGTTGGGCAACTCATCCGAATAGGTTCTGACGAGCAAGTACGGTATCTAAAGATGGTTGGGTTCTACGAAATCCACGGGGACCATGTCTGGACTATGCCCCCAAGCGCCTGTCTCTTCGTTTTCCCTGCACCGCGGGCGAAAAGTATCATGCTGTATGGGAACACGATGGACAACGTCGAGGATATTAAGATTGCGATCACAGCCCAGACGCGCGCGGGTCCAATAGAAGCGCGGCAAGTCCCGTCAAACGCGGGGAGGGTGTTCGAGATTGCTCTGCCGGATGGGTCGGAATACTCGCAAGGCAACCTATTGCAGCTATTTATCAATAGTGACGGATGCCGTTCGCCACGCGAGATGGGGCAGTCTGAAGATTTTCGAGCTCTCGGATTTCAGCTTAAACAGGTTCAAGTACTGTAATAGTTAATCTCAGCGATTTTGGTTATCACGCGGATACGCTCATGAAATTACTCCTCTACGGCGGTTGCCATGCTGTCATCATCAAGCGTTTGATAGATGAGCTGGGACCCGCTCACCGGCACCAAGTCGAGTGCCTCGTGAATTTTCAGCTGATCAATTCAGGAAAGTCTTTTCCTTATGAAAGCCTGCCTGCGTACGACGCGGTCATATATTCGCCCATTAGCAATAAGGGTGAGTATAACACCAGCTTCCTCGACGAGGCATGCTTGGCGGCCAACGTGCAGGCTATCCGCTTTCCGTGGCTGGAATGGCATGGTTACGCGCCTAGCGCGCAGAAAAAGCTTTTCTGGGGCCATCACGGCTGGTACTTTCCTGAACTCGTCTCAAGTTCCTGTAATTTTACGAACTTCGATGATTTTGTTTACTTCGCGCTTAACGAATTTCCGTCGTACGAAACTATTAAATTGAGCTATGAGTATTCTACCAATCGAATCATTGACCAGGAAATTGGCTCCAAATGTGAAATCAGGGTGAGCGACTTTATATTAAAAAATTACCAGGATCGTCGATTGTTTCTGATTCCTGATCACCCGACGACGTATCTGTATCAATATATTTTAAATGAAATCGAGGCGCTTGTCGGTACACCGCTGGTGGCGGCCTGGCCATCGAACCTTCCGGAACTGCAGCCCGAGGAGCGAACGCCGATCTTGCCCCGGATCGCTTCTGAAATGGGGCTAACTTTCAACGATACATCGTGGTGTTCGGAGACGCAGCCGTTAAGCGCGATGGATGTCAATGCTTTCCTCGCCCTACATTTCGAGGCTGGCCGGGAAAGGCACCAAGAGAGGATGGAAGGGAGCGACG
The DNA here is from genome assembly GCF_022829585.1 of Methylobacterium sp. J-026. Taxonomy (GTDB): domain Bacteria; phylum Pseudomonadota; class Alphaproteobacteria; order Rhizobiales; family Beijerinckiaceae; genus Methylobacterium. The sequence continues at coordinate 2,243 of NZ_JAKSYC010000260.1, read as the reverse complement.
TCGTTCTGGCCACGGCATGCCGCCCGACCTGGGCGAGCTCGGTCGCGAGGGGCCCCGACGTATCCACGCCCGTCGACCTTCCGATTTTTACTCAGGTCCTCATGCGCCGCTGGGCGATCGATGAGGGGAGTGACCATTTCACAGGCGATGTCTTGGCGGCACTGAGTGGTCACGGCGGTGGGATCCTTGCTCGTCGCCTCGGAGGCTTGAGCCGCTTCCGCACAGGGGATTGGATTTTTAGGTCGTAGGGGTGGGGGATAACGGTTCAGCCGGCGATTGACATTGTGCATTCGCGTCCATGGCGAATGATCACTGCGAGATCCGGATATCTCCAGACTCAGTATATGGTGGATGAATTCATTCGTCATATCAAAGCGCTCGTTGCTCACCGCGGCGGTTCGAGCCCGATAACCCTGTATTCAAGCGGGAATTACCACCGGTCCGTGTCCGTCATGTCTTTGTGGCATGAATCTTAAAAATGTGAAATTGGGATAAACATAATCGTTCGTTGTTGTCATTCCCATTGCTGGTTTCATCCAATGGCATCGTAAATCGATCGACCCCCTTCGTAAGTCGTCAGATTTATAAAACAATTCATACAAATCAATGCATATTTTCCTTTGTGTGTCGGGTAATATAATTTCTGACTGACAATACAACTTTCATATATATTTATTCCAACAAAAGTGATTTGCTTCAGTCTTCGCCGATACGTATTGATTGTTAGCAAATCAATCCCCGAGCTTGAGCACCTATGCCCTGTCCGACCCGACTCGAGGTTTTATGATGACAGTACGAGGCCGAATACAATCAAGTGAGCTTGCTCCTTACGAACCTCGACAGTCACAGGCAGACTTAAAAGACTGTTTTTTCTACCATACCATGAATTTTAGAGACGGTAGTGTAGCACAGGGCGCGTGGGATCTTCGTGGCCGGTTTTCCGATTACATTGGGCATGTCAGCCTCAATGGTTGCCGCGTCCTCGACGTCGGAACGGCGAGTGGATTTCTATCGTTTTCCGCAGAACAGGCTGGTGCGTGCGAAGTAGTCAGTTTCGACCAAGATACGGCGAAGCGCCAACATTTGCTGCCGTTTGCGGGCAGCCTCTACATGGTCGATCATGCATCTTGGGTGCGGAATCATGATCACGCTATGCAGGCTTGGAAGAACGCTTACTGGTACACTCATGCCGATCAGGTCTCTAACACAAAAGTTGTATATGGAGACGTGTATGATCTTCCAGCAGGGATCGGAGTATTTGATGTTGTGATTCTTGGAGCTATTCTTGAGCACCTCGGCGATCCCGTTCGCGCAATTGGCTCCGTATCAAAAATCTGCACCACGCGTCTCGTCATCAACACCGACTACATTTGTGGCGAAGAGCCAATGGCGCGCTTCAATGGATCGCCAAATTTCCCTGACCATAACTATATCTTTTGGACATACACGATCGGTACCTACCGACGGATCTTACAAATTTGCGGTTTTGAGATCGAGAGAATTTATGAAGACGTCTTCTTAGGGACGCCCGATGAGTTTGGCGGCCTCCGTCCTCTAATGCCGCGTGCAGCAATCGTTGCTCGACGGGTCGCTTCGCCTTAGCCACCCCAGCAATTCTGGGGGCGAAAGAATACATGCCTGCGATCCGTAATTTGCGGACAAAGAAAGCTTCTGGGCGGATGGAGGCCACATACGGTTGGCGGAAAACTCCATCTTCAAAAGGTGGAGCCGCCCATACGAGCAATTGTTGGTCCTAAGAAGTTTCCAGCCACGGCTTTTTGCGTCTTCTCAAAAAATGCCAACTTCGCTGTCTCGAAACCGAGCGTCCTTGCCGGTGATCCACGTGGTTTTCTGCCCAGCCAGCATCTATCCTGGCTATTGCGGTGCGCCGATCTTGTAGCCTTAAATCCATCCGGGCGTTTCCAGGAGGCCCTTTGCTACTAAGTCGTCGGGATTATTCAACTGGGAGTAGCGTCAATCGGCCTCATGCAATCTGAGCTTTCCAGTCGGATAAACATGTGTTGAGAAATGTGCTGCATGGAGCCGATTGGCGGTCGGGTGCTCTGTACGGTTGGGGGAAGTTGATGGTGTCGTTCAGTATGGCTAGAGCTGTTCCCGCCTATGTAGCGACGGCCAAGTCATTTTCGTAACCGGCAGCTGTGAGGCAGTTGCGGCACTCGTCTGAGGTAAAGCCGGTGAAGGCTTCGCGGATGGTTGCCCAGAGGTCGGGCACGGTGCGGGCG
>NZ_JAKSYC010000252.1 GCF_022829585.1 Methylobacterium sp. J-026 | reverse complement strand
CGGCAAGCTCGATGCCTTGGTCTACGAGCTGCTTGTCCGACCCCTTCCGCGCGACGGTGGATGGCTTCAGCGGCGGCCCGGAATATTCGGTAATGGCCTGCTGTAGGTCGCCCTTGATGATCTCACCCATGAGCGCGAGCGCCTTATCCGTGTCGTAGCTGTTGGCCGTGAGCAACACCGCGAACTTGGCCTGCCACTCCGTCGCATTGACCGCGATGGTGTTTCGGATGGCGGGGCGCGGCGGTTGGCCGTGAGCCGCGTTGCCGAATTCGTTGATGAGGGCCACGAGGGCGACCGGCGTCCCATCGGGGTAGGTCGCCCCGTCGAGCCAGCCAACCTCGACGGTTGAGGCGCGGCGTAGGTCGGATGCCATCTCCTTCAACCGCGCTTCGAGCTTGTCGCCACCTGTGACCGTCACCGCCATGGTCTCGCTACCTACTGCATCCACCGGAGGCATCCGGTCGTCTCGCACTGGCCGTGAAGGTGGCCGTTGTGGCTGTCGCGGCGCCACGACAATTGGCCCTTGCACGTCGGGCACTCGACGGTGCCGCTGTCGGCCGGGTCCGTGGCGATCGTCGCCATGATGCGGCGCAGAGGATCGCTCTTGGCCGGCGGGGCGATGAACGCCGCGTGCAGCCCGGCCGCGAGACCGTGGAGCGCCGCGACTGCGGCCTGCTGGCGGACCTCTCGGGCGTCCTCCCGGGTCTCCATCGTCACGGCCGCGGTGAGCGCCATCTGACGGGCGGTCTCGATGCCGGCTGTGAAGGCGGCTTGCTCGCGCGGGGTCATGGTCTCGCCCTCCCACCAGGACCGGGCAGCAGGTCGGCCCATGCGGCCCGCAAAATCGCGGTTCGGGCATCGGCGCGGTCGGGGTCGGCCGCCGCGGCTGCATCCATCAGCCTATCGAGGGCGGCGAGACCGCCGGCCGCGTCCGCCTCAAGGCCGGCACGGAACAGGGCAGACCGGAAGGCGATGGCTGCCGGCGCTGCTGGGCCGTGGCGCTCGACGCCTTGGATTAGGGTGAGGATGCTGGCCGGCGTCGGCGGGTCGGGGAGAGCGGCAATCACGGCGTCGGCCCTCCGATCCCATGCCACGCCATTTCTAGGACCATCGCGCGCCAACCCGCATGCGTCGGATCCATCTCGGCGATCTCCACCTCCAGCGCCACGAAGTCCTCGTGCGGGTTGGCGGCACGCAGCGCATGCCCGATCCGGCGCAGCTCGGCACGGCATGCGGCGCCGATCGGGTCCGCGGCGAGACCGGCCACGTTGAGGTCGTCGGTCGACGGAGGTGCCAGGGTGTCGGTCCAGGGACGGCGAGGCGCCCAATCGGGGTTGGCGACGGCGCTCCGCTCCCGCTCGCCGGTCACGACGATGCGCAGCAGGGCGTCGGCGGCAGCTTCAAGGCTATCGCCGCTCACACCCTGCACACTCTGCTCGCTCACGAGCGTGCGCGTGCACGAGGGGGCCGCGTTCATGCCGCCTCCCGGAGGCTGTCGAAGAACAGCTCAAGCTCCAGGTCGTGATCGTCCCAGGTCTCGCCGGCCTTGATGGCGAACAGCTCCATCACGCCATCGATCCGGCGGATGATGCACCAGGCGTCGAAGTCGGGGCCGGGCTGGACAGGCCACCGCTGCACCTCGGCGGGCGTCTGGCGGCGCAGGCGATACTCACGGTTCGGGTGAGCCCGAAACCACATGCGGTCGATTTCCGTGGCGTGCATCGTCATCTCCTCAAGCTGCGCGTGCAAGGGCGGCGTAGGCGGCCCAGATCTGGCGGCGGTCGTTGGCTGGCAGGGCGTTGAGAGCCCGGCAGGCGGGTTCCAGCGCGCTCACGTCGGCCTCAGCGCGGGCGAGCAAGCGGCACAGGTCAGCGGCACGCGGACCCGCGAGCAAGCGGGCGGTCGCCCGCAGGCCACGAAGTCGAGCAAGCCGCTCGGCGGGATCGATCCTATCCGCGAACGGGCCCCAGCGGTCGGCAGCGGGGATCATCGGCCCCACTCCCACCACGGGACGCCCTGAGGCTGGCCGGGCTTCTCACGGTGTGTCAGGTGGCCGAACGAGACTTCCGTGGCCGTGATGGCGCGGACCGTGCCGGCGATCGGCAGCACGAGGGCGCCGCAGGCGTCTACGCGAACGATGCCTGCTGTCGCATGCACGCCGAACAGCCGGCTCGACGTCCAGCCCAAAGCCTCGGCCTGCGTGCCGAAGGTGTCGAGAAAATCGTGGGCACGGGCGAGGGTGCGGGGCCACTCGTCCAAACGATAACCGGGGCAGGGAGGCTGGTCAGGAGACAAGGACGCAAGGCCTGAACGCCACTTCCGCAGCCTATCACCAAAAACTTCCGCAACCTCGATTTCTGGTGTTTCCGTTTGATCTGAACGACTTAGCGAAACTTCCGCAGCTTCCGCAGGTTCCGCAACCCCGTCCAGCCCACACAGGTCCGTGCCGCCCTGCGCACCCCCATCTCTCGCGTAAGTGCTTGATATTATTATATTTTTCTTCTTTCTTCTTCTTTATACGTGGGCACGCGCGGGGCGTGTTGGGCCGGGACCCCTGCGGAAGCTGCGGAAGCTGCGGAAGTGTGGTTAAGCTTTTGATCTGTATCAGGGATTGCTCCCGCAGTTGCTTGCGGAAGTTTTTGCGGAAGTTCGGCGCCACTGGTTTGCGCGGCCTTGCGGCGGATCTCGGCCAGCGCCTTGAACGGGTCAAACAGGGGAAGGTCGCCCGACATCGCTACGCTTCTCCCATCACGCGGTAGGTCTCGCGGTAGGTTTTCCCGTCGATCTCCTGCTTCCCCGCGGGCTCGATCCGGCCGAACGAGACCAGGGCGTCGAGCCGGCGGCGCAGCGTGGCCGCGTCGGTACGCAAGTGGCTGTGTGTGAGCTTCTGGATCAGGCTCGGGGCCGTCAGGTTGCCCGGCTTCACCTTCTCGACCAGCCAATCCACTAGGTCGTTCTGCGCGCGGATCTCTGGGTCTAGGATCGCGTGTCCGGTGAGGCGCAGGGCCTCGCGCAGGTAGAAGGTGCCGATCGCGCAGGCCGCCGCCATCGTCTCAACCGAGACCTTAATTTCAAGGCTGCGGCTGATCCCTGTCATCCGGCTCGGACGCGCCGTCTCAGGCTGCTCAAACAGGGTCAGGATGCCGGCGATGCGCGCTACGTTCTCGGCGATCTTGCCTGCGGCCGACGACACCGGGCGCCACGCCTTGCCGGGGCCGTTCTCGTCCTCGATCGACTGGCCGAACTGCCGGAACAGGGTCCAGGCGTCAGGAGACAGATCCAGCACGGGCGGCGCCAATTCGTTTCGGGCGCCCTCCCGGATCGGCAGACCTACGTCCAGGCAACGGCGGCACTGATCCTGGAACTTGAGCAGGCGGGCGTCGGCGCTCGGGTTCGTGGCCCGGAATACGCGGAAGCCAATCGTGCTCTCCGGCATCATCACGAGAAACCTGCCGACGATGCCCTGATCGTTCGCCAGCTCGTCACCGATGAAGGTCGAGGCGACCCGCGGCTGCGCAGCGAGGCTGATGCCGACCCGGCGCCCGACGAAGGTCTGAGCGTCCGCAGCGCGCACCCGTTGAGCCGACCCGTTGTCCCATAGCTTTGATAGGCCGGTGACGGTGCGGGTGCGGGCCTCGGGGCCCATGCCGTGGCCGCCGAGGAACTGCCCGGCCTCTGACGTGAAGATCCCAACGCTTGCGCGACCGACCCGCAGGAGGTTGATGAGCCCTTCGAGGTTCGGCTCCTCTGCGCGGATTATGGGTGTGACCGGCGATACCGGCTCGCGCAGCGCCAGAAGGCGGCTCTCCCGCTCGGCTCGGTCTATCTTGGTGTCGCGCTCGATCTTCTTCTTCTCGGCCTCGAACGCAGCCCAGGACGCTTTGAATCGTCGATCCTCCTCGACGTGCTCTAGGCGCAGTCGGGCCTCCTCGTCGGCCACGGCGCGCAGGGCGAGGGTATCGCAGGCAGACTTCCGCTCGCCCGACACGGCAATGGCCAACATGAACAGGGACAGCGGGACCGGGGCGGGCAGGCCCTCGACCTTGATGTCCGCGAGACCCTGGCAGACCAGCATCGCAGCTGAGAGCACGCTATGGGCGCACAAGGATCGGGGCGCTTGAACGTGCTGCTCCAAGGCCTCAACGGCGGCGCGCATCACGGGTGGCAGAGCTTCAATCGGGAACGGCGGCGCGGCGCTCATCGCGGGCGCGATCTCCATCGCCGACAACATGAAATCGATCAACGACAAGCAGGGCGCGTCCTCGGCGACGTTCTTCGGCGAACAAGCCGGGTTCGATGAAGGCACCATCAACCTACTGCGCCAGGGCGGCGCCGCGTTGCCGAACCCCCGCTGACGATTGAGATCAACAACCTCCAGCCTGTCGAACTCGCGGACCTGACGGCCGCGCTCGCCGCAGTGAACAGCCAATATCAACGCTACCTCATGCAGTCTGATGAGGCTGTCACCAAGGAAGAAGCCAAATTATTCGTTCATGTTATTAGACCTGGAAGCATCGTGGCGGAATTGGTATCCTACGCGGCGGCGCATCCGAAAGAATTAGTGGACGTTGCAAAGGCAGGTGGATCCATGATCGGCTTTGCCAAACAACTGACCACTTCCCTCGCCGAATTGCGGGATGGCAAGAAGGTGCCGAGCGAGACGCCGCAGAAAGACCTGAAGGATTTGAGCCGCCTGATGGACATCCCCGCGAAGGATCCCGGCAGCACCTTGCAGATCTATGCGGACCGCGGTGCGACCGTGAATGTCTCGCTGACGATCGGATCGACCGAAGCCAACGCTATCCAGAACCGGATCACGAAAGAGATTGAGACTCGGAAGGAACCGGAGCAGACCGTATACAACCGCGCGCTGATGTATTGGCACACTGCGTCGCGGGGGACGGCTCGAAAGAAGAGCGGCAAGGCAGTCATCGACAAGATCAGCGACCAACCGCTCACCGTACTGATAGATGATCCTGAGATGAGGACCAAGATGCTTGCGGGCAAAGATAACCCACTTCTCATCGGCTTCTTGGTAGATGTAGAGGTTATGTACGTCGCGGAAGTGCCCCGGGTCTATCGCGTGCTCAAGCTCTACGAAGCGGTAGAGGAGCCTACGGACGATGAGCAGGACGATTAGGCCTGCGGCTTTCTGGCAAGCCACCGCTCGGTTGTTGGGCCGCTCCTCGACAGCTACAGCGCGCCCATGTCCGACAAGCTGAACGACCTTCTTGAACGCCTCAAGACGCAGCAGCGCATGCTCATCCTCGCGATGGCTGAGCATAGCGGCTTGCCGGCGGGGAGCATGTTGCGCCAGGTCGCCGAACTGGAGAACGTTATCGCGGCCGTCGAGGCGGTGGCGGCCGAAGAGGCGGATCGAGATCGGCGTAGTAGCCCCGCAGCGTAAGAGCTGCGGGGCGAGATGAGCTTACTTGCCGCTCGGCGCAGCCCCGCTGCCGGTAGCTCCATTGCCTGTGCCGCTGCCGGCAGGCGCGCCAGGCGTACTGACGGGCGGACCGCCGGTGGTGCCCGGACCGGTGCCCGTGCTCATCGTACCCGTGCCCATCGAGCTGCTTCCGCCCTCCATGGACTTCTCGGAGCTGCTCTTTACGGAGCCCGGGTTGTTCATGTTGCCCTCAGCGCTGCCGCCACCGGCTGCGGTCTGAGCCACCGCTGCGCCTGAAACCGTAAGGGTGAACACGGTGGCAAGGGCGAGTGTCTTCATCGACATGGCGCTTTACTCCAGACGGATCAGTTCGATCGGTCCCGGTCTGAACGTCACCGCGGTCGATATCGTTCAGGCACTTTTGCAGCGCAGGTTACAAACCCCGCTTGCGTCGCAGTCTGAGAACCAAGATCAGCGCGCCGGGCCAGAATACGAGGCTGAGCAGGGCGATCGGCACGATGGAGCGGCCCTTCCACCACGCGATGATGACCGGCAGGAACAGACCGGGGATCGCCACCGCGAGGAGGGCCCAGAATTCGACGTCGGACAGGTCCATATGCATTCCGCAGGCAGCGCCACCGCTACGATTTCTTCACGCCCGGTGGCACAGTCCGGCCCCCATGCCGATCCGGCCCGAGCACCGTTTCTTCTACCCCATCGACTGGCCGCAGCTCTCGGCCGTGATCCGGTTCGGCCGGGCGAGGGGCTGCTGCGAGGGCTGCGGGCGGCCGCATGGGCGGATGGTCTATCACCTCGGCGACGGGCGTTGGTGGGACGCAGATGCCGGCCGGTGGCGCGACGGCTGGGGGCGCAGGATCCGGATTGCGGTAGAGGTCGACATTCTCGGACGAGTGCGCCGGACCCGGGTGGTGTTAGCTGCGGCCCATCGGGATCACGACACTTCGAACAACGCGGACGCCAACCTCGCGGCCTTCTGCCAGCGATGTCACATGATCCACGACCGGCCGGAGCATCAGAGACGGCGCTGGCGCACGTTGTTTCGGCGGAAGGCGCTCGGCGATTTGTTCGGCGGACCTTATGCCTGAACCGATCAACGCGCGGTCTGAGGAACCGCCATCGCCGAGGCATTAGCTGGTGCTCCGTCCGAGCCATCCACGATGCCGATCAGGTCGGCTTCCGTCAGCGAGACACCATCCGGATCGGTGATCGTGATGTCCTGTCGCCCGGCTGCCTTGAAGTCACGGAGCTTGCGTAGCGCCCACTCCGCTGTCGGGCACTTGTAGGTAATGATGCCATTCTTGGCAGCGCCCCGGACGACGTAGAGGCGGCGCTGGTCCATCACACGTCGATCCCGGCAGCCCCCAAGACGGCCCGCTGCTTCAAGATGCCGATCCGGTGTGTGCGGATCACACGCTCAAGGTCAAGCACGGCAGGGTCATCCTTCTCACGCAGAGCGGCGGTCGCTCTCGCAAGCGCGGCAATAACCTGTTCGTCGAGCAGAATGTTGAGGGCGAGCCTGCGCTGAAGACAGTCGCAATGATGATCCTGCGAGCCGCCGGACACCTGCATCACGGCGAGGGTGCGCCCTTGGGTCGGCCGCACGCTGCCCTCGGAGAGCGGCAGCCAGTCGATCTGGCTTTTCATCACGCCGGTGAGGGTGCCGTGCCGCTCCGGTGAAACCCACAC
>NZ_JAKSYC010000245.1 GCF_022829585.1 Methylobacterium sp. J-026 | reverse complement strand
GCGAGGGCAAATGCCGGCGCGGTGACACGTTGTAAATGTATCCACGGATCGCCTTTTAATTGATTCGCCTCGGTATGAATTAGCTTCATGCCAGCGAATATACTGACTGCCGCAATAAGCATGTCAAACAGATTTTAAGCTATATTCATTGCTGCCGGCGCAATGGCCGATCGAAGTTTTGTATCAGATTGTAGCGATCGATCAGCGCGACAGTTTTTGATGGCAGACGGTGGGGTGCCAGATGACTGATTATGGCCGGAAGCGGAATGGCTGCTTCGAAGATTGGCCGACGGAAAAGCGGACGGCCTGCTACTGACCCAACCCGGACGAGCGGAGCCACGTCATGGTTTCTCGAAAGCGGTCAAACGGCGTCCCCCAGTGCTTCGCAGGTAATCTGCTTGACGTCGGATGTGCCGAGCGACAGCGTATCGGAATATGATCGGAAACTGGACCCTGTGCGACCGACGCCGACGCCGCTGCACTTTTGCTGCGGCTTCCCGGCTGCGTGCTGATCGGTGTCCTTCCGCGGAATGACGGCCTCCCCGTAGGGCCTTCCGCCGGAACGATCCCGGCCCACGTTTCCGACCCCCCGCAGCCCCCGGCTCCGGGGGTTTTCTTTTGCCCAGGCCACTGCTTCCCAAACCCTTGGAGGACACCACCATGAGTATCCGCGTCGGCATCGTCGGGATCAGCAGCTTCGGCGGCGGCGAAGCCATGCGTCTGATCGCGAGCCACCCGTCGTTCGAATTGGTCTACGCCGCAGACGAGGGCAGCGCAGGCAGCCGTCTGATAGACCGGTTTCCCGGTGTGCCGGGCAAGCTTGCCGATCTCGTCATCGCGAGGTGGGACCCCGCGACGCTGCCGAAGCTCGATGTGTTGTTCGCCTCGCTTCCCACGGGTGCCTCAGCGGAGGCACTGGCTCGCGTGGCGCAGGACGTGAAGGTCATCGATATCGGCGGCGACCACCGCTTCGTCGAGGGTTGGGTATATGGCCTTGCCGACGTTTGGCCGGACCAAATCAGAGATCAGCGCCGCATCGCCAACCCCGGCTGCTTTCCCGCCGCGACGCTGACCGCGCTCGCACCGTTACTGGCCGAAGGGCTGATCGAGCCCGGCAACATCGTGATCGATGCCAAGACCGGCATCTCCGGGGCCGGTCGCGGTGGTGATAGCAAGTTT
>NZ_JAKSYC010000242.1 GCF_022829585.1 Methylobacterium sp. J-026 | reverse complement strand
CGTGCATGTTGCCGGCGTCGATCGCGGTCTCGACGAGCATGTCTTGAGCGGAGGCCAGTTGCTCGCGCAACTCGGCGTTCTCGGCCGCCAGCGCTAGAAGCAGGGCGGCCACGACATCGCTCATTCCTGCTCCCGCACACCCCGAGGTGGCGCGCATAGCTGGGCTCAAGCTTGGCCGCAATCATGCCGATCAGCGCGACTGGGCCGGCGAGGCCGCACCAAGGCCCGCCGTCTCAAGACGATCCCGGTGCTGCTCTTCCGGCGCGCGGCCGGAGCCGATCGCTGAGAGCATGGTGGGGCGGTATGGTTAACGGATCCTCTATCAAGTTCGGGATGCGCAAATGCCAAACCAGCGGCCAGAGGCGCCGAGGCGGTAGCGGCATAGCCTGAGCCGTAAGCTAAGCGCTTATACGACAACGGCGCAGCAACCTTGAGGTCACTGCGCCACTGGTCGGGCCGCCTGAGGGGGCAATGACGGCCACGACGAAACGGATACGCCCAGCCCCGCCTTCGCGGGGTGCGCCTGAGCACATCCAGTCGCATGTGGCTCGGTGGTGACACGCATCGACGACCATCTGTGGACGACGTCGGATGCCTCTGATTGGTCAAGGTTCAGAGGCGAGCGTGAGATGCCTTCTCCGATCCGGCATCGCCATGTTCGCCAGCTCCCACGCCTTCATCCACTATCACCGCGAGCGCTTGGCCGTGCTCTTGTCCTCGGCCCTGTTCTTGGCTGGCGCCCTGCCGCTGTTCTGGGCGATCGGCTGAACCTCTCAGCGCCTAATCACAGAACGAAGAAACACCCCGGGAGCGGGTGCTCCCGGGGTGTCGCCGACCTCGCGGCCAGTTTGATCGAGCTGGGGATGCGAAGGTCAGCCGATCGGCTGCTCTTCGGCGATGAGGGGCGGTGAGCAATCAGGACCCTCTGGCGGGGGGGTGGGGGGCAGTCTCGGCCCACTGTGGGGGCGGCGCGGGCAGGCTGGTTCGTGTGGGGTTTGAGGGGGGGGGGGGCGGGGTTCTTCCACCCTCGATCGCCCACTCTGTCGGCCCCCACGCCCTCCTCCCCCCTCTCTCACAGCCCCCGGCCCCGCGCCTGTTCTTCGCCGTCGTCTCTGTTTTCTCTCTCGCGCTCTTCCTTGGTGTGGTCCGCGCTTCCTCCGCTCTCACCCACCACACACAA
>NZ_JAKSYC010000241.1 GCF_022829585.1 Methylobacterium sp. J-026 | reverse complement strand
CATGGCGAGTTGCAGCACCGGGATCCAAGCTACATCGGTCTGCAGTTCCAGGGTCCAAATGATACCACCGAGGTCGAAGAGCGAAACCCGGAAGCAACCCAGCGTGGCGCGGACCAGCAGCTCGGTGTCGAAGCGGATGCGGGTTGTGACACGGACGAGCGCATTCAGGAGAGCGTAGCCGAGCGGAGTACCCTCGGCCAGGCAACCCGCCATCAAGCAGACCAGGGCGAGCCCCGTCAGCCACTCGAAGTTCGGGCACAGCACCTGTTCGAGGCCGCGCGGTTGGCCGGCGACATCATAGGCACAGAACCACTTCACGTGCGCGCTGGCCGAACCTGTGCCGGCGAGCAGAAGTAGGGTCGACGGTGCGGCGAGGCTCGGAAGCGTGCGCAGACCCAGGCGGAGTAAGAGCCTGGGGGCTGGAACCCGAACCATGATGACCTCGGAAACGCAACGGGCACCGACCCGCCTACGTATTTCCTCACAAATCAGGGCTATACGCCAACGATCTGTTAACAATTGTTATGAATTGGTTAACGGCGGTGATTAAGGTGGATTAGGAGCATAGTCGGATAGTTGGTTCGACGGAGTTGTCCTGTAGATGTTAGGCCATCCGCGTCCGGCGCGCCTGCAGCCGCTCGGCCTCCTCGCGCCACGCATCCCGCTCGATCCTCAGCCGCTGAGGCCAAAAGGAGAGCGGCCACGACATCGCTCATCCGAACCCCTGCCCGTTAGGCTCTGCCGCGTTGAGCCTTCAACCGCTGCAAGGCACGCTCGTTCTGCGCAGCAGCCACGCGCTGCTGCACGACATCGCCACCATCGACATGTCGGAGGAGAGCCGGAATGCCGACGCCCGGGTGCGCGTGGTGATGCAGGCCCTGGTCGAGCAGAGCTCGCGGTTTGCCGGTGTGCTCGGCCAGACCGTGCAGACCACCGAGGCGATCACGCAGGACGTCTCGGGCGCCATCGTGGCGATGCAGTTCCAGGATCTCGCCAAGCAGCGCATGCAAAACCTCCAGGCGATCCTGCGCGCCCTCCGGACGGCCCCGGCGGACGGCGCCGACGCGGAGCGGGACTGGGCGGCGGCGATGATCGCCGATTGCACCCTCGGGGAGGTCCGGGAGCGGATGTCCCGCCGCCTGCTCGGCACCGCGGCGCCGACGCGCGGGCGCGAGGACGATCCGCTCGCGGGCATCGACCTGTTCTGATCCACGACTGATTTCGATGCATCTCGACTGTAGCAATGTGTATTCTTGCATTTATTTGCGCATCGGAGCGCGATTACACAGTACATATATTGCGCAAAATTGTACAAATCAAGACTTTCTATCCTAGTAGATTGGTTTTTGACCAAAATACCAAACTTGTTTCATTCAAAAAACGCATTTTCTGAGGAAAAAATCGGACTTAGAAGGTTTTTTAAGGAGGTTCCATCTTCTTTTTTTAACACCCTTAAATTAGGATGGCTCCTGATCGATGGCCCGAGTCTTGGGTTGATCGCGCGATCTAGCCTTCGGCTTGCGCCAAATTGGCGCGTGATCGTCCCGATGCCTCCGAAGACGGCGCAACTGGATCCGCTCGACGATGACTGATCACGATCCACGCGAGGTGTTTCTGGCGGAGGCCAACGAGCTTCTCGACCGGCTGGAGACCACGCTGCTCGACCTCGGCGACCGGCCCGGCGACTCGGCGCTGGTCGACACGGCGTTCCGGGCCCTGCACACGATCAAGGGGTCGGGGGCGATGTTCGGCTTCGACCGGGTCGCGGCCTTCACGCACGATTTCGAGACCGCGTTCGACCTGGTCCGGCGCGGCGAGGTTCCGATCAGCGCCGATCTGGTCAACATCTCGCTCTCGGCCAAGGACTACATCCGCACCCTGATCGAGGATCCGGATTCCACCGCCCCGGTGATCGGCGAGGCGATCCTGGCGGAACTCGAGCGGCTGGTGGGCCGGGCCCAGGCCCAGCCGGCCGCGCAGCCGGGTCCCGGGGCGCCGGACCCGGAGATACCGGATGCCGGGACCGCCGGGTGGCGGATCGGGATCGCCTTCGCCCCGGAGGTTTTGCGCAACGGCACCAACCCGCTGGCGCTGCTCGACGAGCTGCGCGAGCTGGGGGCCTGCACGGTCGTGCCGCGCCTGGGCGACCTGCCCGCCCTCGCCGCCCTCGAGCCGGAGAGCCTGGCGCTCGGCTGGGACGTGACGCTGCGCGGGTCCGCGACCCGGGAGGCGATCGAGGACGTCTTCCTGTTCGTGCGGGACGACATGGTCCTGACCCTGACGCCGCTGGACGACGTCGCGCCGGCTCCCGACGCGCCGGTCCCCGTGCCCAGGCAAGCCGTGCCGGCGCCGGTCGCCGAGCCCGTTGCCCCGGTGCTGGTCCAGGTGCCGGTCCAAGTGCCTGCGCCGGTGCCTGTCCAAGTGCCTGCGCCGGTGCCTGCCCGACCGTCGGCCAGGCCGCCCGCCACCCCCGCCGAGGCCGAGCGCCGGGGCCCGGCCCGCGGCACCGAGCCGCGCGTGGCCAGCACCATGCGGGTCGAGGCCGAGCGGCTGGACGAGTTGCTCGACCGGGTCGGCGAGCTGGTAATCGCCCAGGCCCGGCTCAGCCAGCTGGCCGGCCACCATGCCGATGCCGGGCTCCAGACCATCGCGGAGGAGATCGAGCGGCTCTCGGCGCAGCTGCGCGACACCACCATGAGCATCCGGATGGTGCCGATCGGCGCCCTGTTCGGCCGGTTCCGGCGCCTGGTCCACGACCTGTCGGGGGATCTCGGCAAGCCCGTGACCTTCGTCACCGAGGGCGAGGAGACCGAGCTCGACAAGACCGTGATCGAGCGCCTGGCCGATCCGCTGGTGCACCTGATCCGCAACGCCATCGATCACGGCATCGAGGACCCCGCCCGCCGGGGCGCCTCCGGCAAGGACGCCACCGGGCGCATCTCGCTCGCCGCCGAGCATGTCGGCGCCCAGGTCCACGTCACCGTGCGCGACGACGGCGCCGGCCTCGACGTGGCGCGCATTCGCGCCAAGGCCGAGGAGCGCGGGCTCGTCGCCCCCGGCACCCCGCTCACCGACCAGCAGGTCTACCAGTTCCTGTTCGCCCCCGGCTTCTCCACCGCGCAGCAGATCTCGGCGCTGTCCGGCCGCGGCGTCGGGATGGATGTCGTCAAGAAGACGATCGAGGCCCTGCGCGGCTCGATCGACATCACCACCGAGCCGGGAGCGGGCACCGCCATCGTGCTGCGCCTGCCGCTGACGCTGGCGATCATCGAGGGCCTGCTGATCCGGGTCGGCGACGGCCGCTACGTGCTGCCGCTGGCGGCCGTGGAGGAATGCGTCGAGCTGCCCGAGGGCGGGCGCAGCGAGCGCGGCCGGGACTTCCTCGACATCCGCGGCGACCTCGTGCCGTTCCTGCGCCTGCGCAGCCTGTTCGCGGCGACCGGCGAGCCCGACCCGTACCAGAAGGTGATCGTCGTCTCGGTGGGCGAGACCCGGTTCGGGCTCGTGGCCGACCAGATCCTCGGCAACCACCAGACGGTGATCAAGTCGCTGTCAAAGCTGCACGCCGACGTGACGACCTTCTCGGGCGCCACGATCCTGGGCGACGGCACCGCGGCGCTCATCATCGACCCGGCCCAGCTGATGGCCGGCGGACAGATCGGCGCCGCCCCGGACGGGCTGCGCGAATACCGCGAGGTGGCGTGATGACCGATTTCGTCGAGGCCATCGAGCAGGGCCGCGCCCTGCAGGTCGTGATGATGCGCATCGGCACCGAGACCTTCGCGCTCGGGGCCGGGATGGTGCGCGAGATCATCGACCCGATCCCGACCACCCGGGTCGCCGGGGCGCGCCCGCATCTCGGCCACGTGGTCAACGTGCGCGGCAACGTCGTGCCGCTGGCCGACATCCGGGAGCGCTTCGGCATGCCGATGGCAGCGGCCACGCCGGACACGCGCTTCGTGGTCGTCGAGCTCGATCTCGACGGCGATCCGACCCTGGTCGCGCTGGTGGCCGACAAGGTGTTCGAGGTGACCGCGGTCGCCCTGGAGATCCTGGTCCTCCTGGGCGGGGCCGGCTACCTGGCCATCGCGAGCCTCAGCGCCTCGAACGAGCGGATGCAGGCCTTCGCGTCCGGCCCGTTCGCGCAGGTCCAGCGCATCCTGCGCGTCGAGACCCTCTCGGTCGAGGCGGCGCGCATCATGAACCGCACGCTGCTGGAGCCGACCGATGCCGGGCGGGCGCAGCTCACCCTCGACTTCAAGGCCCAGGACGGCCGGTTCCGCGCACTCCTGGCTGAGCTCACGGAGCGGGCCACGCCGGAGGAGCGTGCCCGGATCAGGCCCCTGCAGGACCATTGGAACCAGCTGAACGAGGTCGCGGCCAAGGGCATGGAATTGTCGACCAAGAACGGCAACAACACCGCCATCGGTATCGCCGGCAATGAGCAGATGGCCGCCTACGGAGCCGTGATGGCCCGGATCGAGGAACTGGCCTCCCGCCCGGACCTGTCGGTGGAGAACCGCCGCCTCGTCGACGCCATCGAGCTGCGGGTGACCCGCCTCGTGGCTGAGATCTACCGCGAGGTGATGATCAGCGACGAGGCGCAGCTCGCGACGTTCGCCGGCGAGTATCAGGAGCATCGCCGCCAGCTCGATCAGGATCTCGCCCGGCTCACCGAGGCCGGCCGCGCCAACGGCTTCCTCGACGCGGTCCGGGCGATCTCGGCCGCGGTCAAGACCTGGGAGCCGATCGGCGAGCGGATCTTCGCTCTCGGTCTCGCCAACACCGACGCCAAGGCGCTACAGATCATCGTGGGCCCGTTCACCCAGGCCCGGGCGGCGGTCACCGGCGAGGCCGCGAAGCTGCGCGCCTACGAGGAGGACGTGGCCCAAAGCTACGTCCGCGACACCCAGGCCGCCTATGAATCCACGCGCCTGATGCTCGGCGGCGTCATCGCCGGTGCGGTGGCGATCGGGTTCGCCATGGCCGTCTGGCTGTCGATCGCGATCTCCCGGGGCCTGCAGCGGGCGGTCGATGCCGCGACCCGCGTCGCCGCGGGCGACCTGACCCGGGACGTGGTCGGGTCCGGCCGCGACGAGATCACCGATCTGCTGCACGCCGTCCAGGCGATGAACCTGAAGCTGCGCGAGGTCGTGACCCAGGTCATCGCCGCCACCACCAACGTGTCGGCGGGTTCTCAGGAGCTGTCGTCCTCGGCCGAGCAGCTGTCGCAGGGCTCGACCGAGCAGGCCGCCTCCACCGAGGAAGCCTCCGCCTCGGTCGAGGAGATGGCTGCCAACGTCAAGCAGAACGCCCAGAACGCCAGCCAGACCGAGGCCATCGCGCGCCAGTCGGCCCAGGACGCCGAGGCCAGCGGCGTCGCGGTGGGACGCGCGGTCGATGCCATGCAGACCATCGCCCAGAAGATCACCATCGTGCAGGAGATCGCCCGACAGACCGATCTTTTGGCGCTCAACGCCGCCGTCGAGGCGGCGCGCGCCGGCGAACACGGCCGGGGTTTTGCGGTGGTGGCGTCCGAGGTGCGCAAGCTCGCCGAGCGCAGCCAGGCGGCGGCGGCCGAGATCGGCACGCTCTCGGCCGACACGGTGAAGGCGGCCCAGCAGGCCGGCGAGATGCTCGGGCGGCTGGTCCCGGATATCCGCAAGACCGCGATCCTGGTGGAAGAGATCTCGGCGGCGTGCCGGGAGCAGGATGTCGGCTCGGCGCAGATCAACCAGGCGATCCAGCAGCTCGACAAGGTCACCCAGCAGAACGCCAGCGCGTCCGAACAGGTCTCGGCGACCTCGGACGAATTGGCCACTCAGGCCGAGCGGCTGCAGGCGACGATCGCGTATTTCCGCGTCGATGCGGCGGGGGCGGACGTGACCGCGGCGGCGACGCGGCTGCGGGCGACGGCGGCCCGGATGGGCGCGCCGGCCAAGGCCAAGGCCGGCGTGAAGGCCGGCGGCAAGGCCCGCGCCGGCCGGCCGACCCTGGCTTCGGGGAGCGGCTTCGACTTCGACATGGGCGACGGCGACGCCCGGGACGCCGACTTCATCCGCGCCGCCTGAGCGGCCCCGGCACCGCGCGGGCGTCTTTCGCGCGGTGCCCCTCCCTGAAACGACCGACCCCAGAGTGCCGCGGTGAAGGCCCGTGTCCCCCAGATCGGGCAGGACCCGGCCGGCAGCGGCCCAGCCGGAGACCAGAGCATGTCCAGCGTGTGGCAATACCTGACCCTCGGCCTCGATCGCGAGATCTTCGGGATCGCCATCGAATCCGTGCACGAGATTCTCGATTACCGCGCGCCGGCGGCCCTGCCGCAGGCGCCGCCGTTCCTGGTCGGCATGATCGACGTGCGCGGGCAGAGCTACCCGGTGATCGACCTGCGCACGAAGCTCGGCCTCCCGGCGACCGGCGTGACCCCGGCGACCCGGATCATCCTGCTCAACATCCCCATGGGGACGCGCGAGATGCGGGTCGGCTTCGTGGCCGACCGGGTGATCGAGGTCACCGAGCTCGACAGCGCCGATCTGGAGCCCGCCCCCGATGTCGGCGGCCGCTGGCGCTCGACCTACATCGCCGGCATCGGCCGGCGGGGCGAGGCCTTCGTGGTCGTGTTCGACCTCAAGGCGCTGATGGCGGGCGACGACCCGGCCCTCCTGGTCCCGGCGCTCGCAGCCTGAACGCCGGACGAGGATCGATGCCATGCCGCAGCTGAGCGACCGACATTTCGAGAGCGTCGCCGACCTGATCCAGGACCGGGTCGGGATCCAGATCCCGGCGGCCAAGCGCACCATGGTGGAGGGACGGCTGCGCAAGCGCCTGCGCGCCCTCGATATCGAATCCCTGTCGGCCTACGGGCGGCACGTCTTCGAGGAGGGCCACCTCGCCCAGGAACTCGTCCACATCATCGATTGCGTCACCACCAACAAGACCGATTTCTTCCGCGAGCCGGCGCATTTCGACCAGCTCCGGGACGAGCTGGTACCGATGCTGCGCCGGAACGGCGCCACCCAGGCGCGCCTCAAGCTGTGGAGTGCCGCCGCCTCCACGGGGGCCGAGGCCTACACCCTGGCGATGGTGCTGCACGACATGGCAATGGCCGGGCATGCCCTCGATTACGCGATCCTCGGCACCGACGTCTCCACCGAGGTCCTGCGGGTCGCCGCCGACGGCATCTATCCGGAGGACGTCCTCCAGGCGGTGCCGCCGCATTTCCGCAGGCGCTACGTGATGGAGGCCCGGGACCCGACCTGGAAGGTCGGGCGGATCGTCCCGGAGCTGCGGGCCCGCGTGCGCTTCAAGCACTTGAACCTGATGAACGCCCAGTACCCGGTCGATCACGACATCGACATCATCTTCTGCCGCAACGTCCTGATCTACTTCGACAAGGACACCCAGCGGGCAGTACTGTCCCGGCTCGCCACGCATCTGCGGCCCGGCGGCTTCCTTGTGGTCGGGCATTCGGAATCGATGGCCGGGGCCGGGGTGCCGGGCCTGGAGCAGGTCTCCTCGACGATCTTCGGTGCGGTGAAGGGCGCGGTCGCGTGAGCCGCATCCCTCCGATCCGCGTCCTGATCGTGGACGATTCCGCCTCGGTGCGGCAGACCCTGGTGGGCATCCTCGAGGCGGCCCCCGACATCGCGGTGCTGGGCACGGCGGCGGACCCGTTCATCGCGGCCCGGCGCATCCACGACGAGGTCCCGGACGTCATCATCCTCGACCTCGAGATGCCCCGGATGGACGGGCTGACCTTCCTGCGCAAGATCATGGCCCAGCGGCCGATCCCGGTGATCATCTGCTCGACGCTCACCGACGACGGCTCGCGGACCCTGTTCGAGGTGCTGGAGGCGGGCGCCGTCGACGTCCTCCCGAAGCCCCGCGTCGACACCCGCCAGTTCCTGACGGAATCCTCGGTGCGGGTCTGCGACGCGGTCCGGGCCGCCGCCCGGGCGAAGCTGCGCGCGAGCCGTCCGGCCTTCCGGCCGATCGAGGCCAAGCTCACCGCCGACGCCGTGCTGCCGCCCTCGGGCCGCCCCCGGACCCTGGCCGGGACCGAGCCGATCGTCTGCATCGGCGCCTCCACGGGCGGCACGGAATCCTTGCGCGACGTGCTCGAGGTGCTGCCGCTCGATTGCCCGGGCCTGGTCATCGTCCAGCACATGCCCGAGCATTTCACGGCGGCCTTCGCCAAGCGGCTCGACGGGCTCTGCGCCATCGCGGTGAAGGAGGCCGAGGACGGTGACGCGGTCGGCCCCGGCCAGGCCCTGATCGCGCCGGGCGGGCGGCACCTGCTGCTCCAGCGCAGCGGCACGCGCTACACCGTTGCGGTGAAGGACGGCCCGCTGGTCTCGCGCCACCGCCCCTCGGTGGACGTGCTGTTCCGCGGGGCCGCGCAATGCGCCGGCGCCAACGCGCTCGGCATCCTCATGACCGGCATGGGCGACGACGGCGCCAACGGCCTCCTGGAGATGCGCCGGGCCGGCGCGCTCACGGTGGCGCAGGACGAGGAGAGCTGTGTGGTGTTCGGCATGCCCAAGGAGGCGATCGAGCGCGACGCCGCCGTCAAGGTCCTGCCGCTGGACCGCCTGCCCCACGAGATCATCCGCTTCGGCCTCGCCCCGGTGCAGCGCCAGCCGGCGTGAGGCGCCTGGGCCGCGGCGCCTGCCGTCAGCCGCCGGCAGCGGGACGCCGGGCGGGTCCGAAAAACGCGGCGCCCCGGCGGTGGGATGGCCGCGGCTCCGTGGACGGTGACGGGACTTGGCGGCACAGAGCCGCCGGCGACGGGTCGGCCCGGATCTCCTGTGCGTGGACGACGGGGGAGCGGTATCGGAGCACCGAATGCCGGCGCAGCGGATTATCATCGCCCTGGCGATGCGCACCGCCAAGTCGATCGGGCCCCCCGGGACTTCGCGAAGACGAAGCTCGACCGCGGTGCCTGACGCGCCCGTCCGGTGCCGGCGGGCCCGGATCACGCGGGGAACGCGTTGGCGCGGGCCCGCCCCCTCGCAGTGGACGGCCCGGGCGAAGAGGCGCACGCAGCCCCCTGCCGGCCGCCGTGCCGGCGACCTGAGAAGGACATCCCATGCGCAAGGTCGTCATCAGCGAGTTCATGGACGAGGCGGCGATCGCCGACGAACTCGCCGACTTCGACACCCTGTACGATCCCGGCCTCGTCGACCGCCCCGCGGCGCTGGCGGCGGCCCTCGCCGGTGCCGATGCCCTGATCGTGCGCAACCGGACCCAGGTGCGCGGCGCCCTGCTGGACGCGGCGCGGGAACTCAAGGTAGTGGGCCGCCTCGGCGTCGGGCTCGACAACATCGACGTGGCGGCCTGCCGGGACCGCGGCATCGCGGTCTACCCGGCGACCGGCGCCAATGACGGCGCGGTGGCGGAATACGTCGTGGCCACCGCGCTGCTGCTGCTGCGCGGCGCCTACGGGGCCACCCCCCGGGTCGCCGCCGGGACCTGGCCGCGCACCGCCCTGATGGGGCGCGAGATCGGCGGCAAGCGCCTCGGCCTCCTGGGCTTCGGGGCCATCGCCCGGGAGACCGCCCGCCGGGCTGCCGCCCTCGGCATGACGGTCGCGGCCCACGACCCGTTCCTCGCCCCCGGGGACCCGGCCTGGACGCCGCCGTCCGGCCCGGTGGCGCGCCGGGATCTCGACGCGCTGATCGCCGGGAGCGACGTCCTCTCCCTGCACGTGCCGCTCACCGATGCCACAAGCGGCCTGATCGGCGCCGACGCCCTCGCCCGGATGCCGCCGGGCGCCGTGCTGATCAATGCCGCCCGGGGCGGGATCGTGGACGCGGCCGCCGTGGCGGCATCCCTGCGCGCGGGCCATCTCGGCGGCGCGGCCCTCGACGTGTTCGACCGCGAGCCCCTCGATGCGGAGGCCGGCGCGGTGTTCACCGACGTGCCCAACCTGATCCTGACGCCGCACATCGCCGGGGTGACCCGGGAATCGAACGTGCGCGTCTCGGCCGTCACGGCGCGGGCCGTGCGCCGCCACCTCACGGAACGCTGACCCTCGCGGAGGCCGAGGCCCTGCTGCCTGGCAGGAGGCCGGTTTTCCTGTAGGCTTTGCCGGCACGAGGGTGATCTTCGACCCCCAGGCTGGAGCGCGATGCGATGACCCGAGACCCTGACGGTCCGCCGGCGCGGCGGCGCTTCCTCGTCCAGGGCGCGGCCGCGGCCGTGGGCGCGCTGGCCGGCGCCGCCCGGGCGGAGGAGGCGATGCCCCCCGGCACCCCGGAATGGATGACCGTGCCGGGCGCCGATGTCGGCAGCCAGACCTACGGGACGCCCTCGCGCTTCGAGGCGGACGTGATCCGCAACGTGCCCAAGGGCCTCAAGCAGTACATCTCGGCGTCGAGCCGCACGCCGCTCCAAGATCTCGACGGCATCCTCACGCCCAACGGTCTGTTCTACGAGCGCCACCACGGCGGCATCCCCGACATCGACCCCGCCCGGCACCGCCTGATGATCCACGGGCTCGTGGAGACGCCCCTGGTCCTGACCATGGACGACATCCGGCGCTTCCCGTCGGAATCCCACATCCATTTCCTCGAATGCTCGGGCAACCCGAGCTTCGAGGCGATCAAGGGCCAGACGGCCTCGGACCTCGTCGGGCTGGTCAGCTGCGCCGAGTGGACCGGCGTGCGGCTCGCGACGGTGCTGCGCGAGGCCGGGCTCAAGCCGGAGGCCAAGTGGGTGGTCGCGGAGGGCGCGGACGCCGCCGCCCTCACCCGCAGCATCCCGGTCGAGAAGTGCCTCGACGACGCCCTGCTGGTCTACAGCCAGAACGGCGAGCGGCTGCGCCCGCAGCAGGGCTACCCGCTGCGGGTGCTCCTGCCCGGCTTCGAGGGCAACATGAACGTGAAGTGGCTGCGCCGCCTCAACGTGACGGCGGAGCCGGCCTATTCCCGCGAGGAGACCGCCAAGTACACGGATTCCATGCCGGACGGCACGGCCCGGCAATTCACCTTCGTGATGGAGGCGAAGTCGATCATCACCCGGCCCTCCGGCACCCAGCGGATCGTCCGCGGCTTCAACGAGATCACCGGGATCGCCTGGAGCGGACGCGGGCGGATCCAGCGCGTCGAGGTCTCGGTCGATGACGGAAGGACCTGGGCGGACGCGGCCCTGCAGGCGCCGGTCCTGACCCGGGCGCTGACGCGGTTCCGCCTGCCCTGGAGCTGGGACGGCACGCCGACGACCATCATGAGCCGGGCGATCGACGAGACCGGCTACGTCCAGCCGAGTTTTTCGGATCTGACGGCGGTGCGCGGGCTCAAGTCCTTCTACCACAACAACGCGATCGTCCCCTGGCGCGTCGCGGAGACCGGCGAGGTGGCCAATGGCTACGCGTAGCACCCGCGCGCTCGCGGCCGCCTTCCTCCTGCTCGGCGCGGCCGGCGCGGCGCGGGCCGCGGAGCGCTACGGCATCGGCCGGGCGGCGACGCCGGCCGAGATCGCGGCCTGGAACATCGACATCGACCGCGAGGGCCGGAAGCTGCCGCCGGGCCGCGGCAGCGTCGCCCAGGGCCGGGCGGTGTTCGAGGCGCACTGCGCCGCCTGCCACGGCGCCCACGGCGAGGGCGGGATCGGCGATCCGCTGGTCGGCGGCCAGGGCACCCTGGCCACGGCCAAGCCGGTCAAGACGGTGGGCAGCTTCTGGCCCTACGCGCCGACCCTGTTCGACTACATCCGCCGGGCCATGCCGATGAACGCCCCGGGATCGCTCAGCCCCGACGACGTCTACGCGGTCTCGGCCTACATCCTGAACCTGAACGGGCTCGTCCCGGACGGGGCCGTGCTCGACGCCCCCGGCCTGGCGGCGATCCGGATGCCGAACCGCGACGGCTTCGTCGCGGATCCCCGGCCGGATGTTGGCCGCTGACGGGCCCCTGATCCCGGCGGTTTGCCGGGACGGCTAGCCGGCAACCCACGCGCCCTCCCTCCCCCCGCAGGCTACCGGATTCACGGATCGGCTTTGGCGACGTGGCCTCAGGATGGGGCTCGGGTCCCCTCTCCCGTGCGGGAGAGGGGGCCTGTCGCGCTGCGCGTCTTGAGCCGGGTGCCTCAAACCTGTGCCGCCCGTAGCCCTTGCGGGGAGGAGTTGGAGGTGGGGGTCGTGCAGGATCGAACGGTGCGGTGCCTTCTGAGCCACCCCCACCCCTGGCCCCTCCCCCTTGCGGCTACGGCGTTGACGAAAGTGAGTCGCGGCCCGTCCAGGCCGATCTGTGCCCATCGTCGCAGGGGACGGAGACGCGCGAAGCCGGGGCCGATCGCGCCCGGCCCCGGCGCTCATCCGGCGTTCAGACTGGAAGGTCGATATTCGCCACGGCCAAGCTATAGACCAGTATTTCTGAATTGTAACTGCAGATATATTCTTGTCGACCACAGTCAAGCTGGGCTGTCGGAAGATTAAAATTCCCTGAATGCGTAATTCAGAGCCGATTAAATCCGTGGCGCCTATCAGCGCTGTCGGAAGGCGATGAGACGCGTCTCCGCGGCGGCCGGTCACGGGACCGGCGCGGTGGAATGCAGGGCCCCGCGGGGCCGCATCGCGCACGGCACGGGGCGCGGCCATGACGGGGACCAAGGACGAGCGGGCGATCCCCGGCGCCGCAATGGCGGACGGGCCGGGCGTCGCGATCCCGCAGAGGGCGGCGCGCGCATCGCGCCGCGCGATCGACGCGGCGGTCCGGGACCGGATCGGGCGCGGCCTGCGCGTGCACTACGCCGGCGTCCTGGCCCTGCCGGTCCCGGACCGGCTCCGGACGCTCCTCGACGCCCTCGCCGCCTGCTCCGACACGGAGGCCCAGCCATGACCCTGATGCTCAAAGCGGCCCCCGCGGGGTGCGGCGCCGGCCCGGCCCCATCGGGCGCCGACGCCGAGATGCGCGACCTCCTGCTCGGCTCGATCCCGGCACTGCGGGCCTTCGCGTTCTCCCTGACCTACGATCTCGACCGCTCGGACGACCTCGTGCAGGACACCCTGGTCCGGGCCTGGATCAACGCCGCGAGCTTCCGGCGGGGGACCAACCTCACCGCGTGGCTGTTCACGATCCTGCGCAACCTGTTCTACTCCGAGCAGCGCAAGCGCAAGCGCGAGGTCGAGGATGCCGACGGGGTCCATGCCGGCCGGCTGACCGCCCTGCCGGAGCAGGAGATCCGGATGGAGATGGCGCAGTTCCAGAGCGCCCTGAACACCCTGCCGGCCGCCCAGCGCGAGGCGCTGGTCCTGGTCGGGGCCCAGAGCTTCACCTACGAGGAGGCCGCGGCGATCTGCGGTGTGGCCGTCGGCACGATCAAGAGCCGGGTCAGCCGCGCCCGGATGCGCCTCATCGCGGTGCTGGGCATGAGCGGGACCGATGATATCGGCCCCGACGCGCAGACCCGCGCGGCCCTGAACGGCCCCTGACCGGCCGCGGCGCCCCCTACTTGATCAGCTTGACCACGTCGCGGAACCGGGGGTGGCGGGCGGTGCCCAGCCACTCGAACACCACCATCTCGGTGGTGACGATGTCGGCGCCGTGGGCCGCCATCCGGGCAAGCGCCGCGTCCCGGCTCTCGACCCGGCGCGCGCCGACGGCATCGCCGACCACGTGAACGCGCCGCCCCGCCTCGCGTAGCCCGAGAACCGTCTGCAGCACGCAGATATGCGCCTCGCAGCCGGTCACCACGCAGTCGCGGTCCCCGATCCGGTCGAGAAAGCCCGGGGCCTGCGCGGCGCCAAAACGCATCTTGGGGAAGGCCGTGCCGGCTTCCGGGGCGAGGTCCGGCACGGTCGGCCCGAGGCCGCCGGCATTCTGCTCGGTGATCAGGACCGGCACGTCGAGGAGCCGCGCCGCCGCGGCGAGGCGGCCGGCATTGGCGATCACCCCGGCGCCTCCGGCGATGGCCGGCATGAGCCGGACCTGGACGTCGATGATCAGCAGGAGCGCGCGGGTCGGATCGATCAGCGCCATCGGCGTCAGTAAGTGGCGAAGAAACGCGCGACCGCGTCCGGCTCGCGCGTGACGGTCAGCGCCAGGGCGAGCAGGATCCGGGCCTTCTGCGGCGTCAGGTTGTCGGCGCTGAGGATACCGCGGCTGCGCAGGCGGGTGGTGAGGGGCACCACGCCGCTCCCGGCCCGGGTCGACATCACCACCACGAGCCCGGCGGCGGCCGCCGCCTCCAGGGCCTCGGCCTCCCCGGGCGGGGTCATGCCCGGGGCGAGCCCCGCCGAGACGAGGCCCCGCGCCCCCGCGGCCACGAACGCGCGCACGGCCGTGCCGTCGGCATCGGCGTAGCCGTAGGACACGTCGACCCGCGGCAGCGCGGCGAGGCTGCGGATGTCGAAGGGCGTGCCCGGCGCATGCGCCCGCTCGGAGCGGCGATAGTAGCGGACATGCGCGCCGTCGACCTGGCCGAGCACCCCGAAATCCGGGCTCCGGAAGGTCTGGAGCCGGGCCACCGAAGTCTTGGTCACCTCCCGGGCGGCCTGGATCTCGTCGTTGAGCACCACGAGCACGCCGCGCCCGCGGGATTCGGGCGCCGCCGCGGTGCGCACGGCGGCGATCAGGTTGAGCTTGGCATCGGTGGAGAGCGCGCTCATGGGCCGCTGGGAGCCGACCAGCACCACCGGCAGGTCCACCGTCAGGGTCAGGCTGAGGGCGTAGGCGGTCTCCTCCAGGGTGGCGGTGCCGTGCCCGATGACGAGGCCGGCGAGGCCCGGATGCGCCGCGGCGGTCTGCGCGCACAGCAGGACGAGGTCGCGCCACTCCGAGAACCCGATCGCCGGGCTCGGCACCGCCCGGAACGGGACCGGCACCATCGTGGCGACCGCCGCCAGTTCCGGCACCGCCTCCAGGATCGCCCCCGCTTCCAGGCGCCGGTCGGTGGCGGAATAATCGAGGATGTCGAGGGCGTCGCGCCCCAGCGACGCGATCGTGCCGCCGGTGCCGATGAACGCGACCTTGGGCAACCCGGCCCCGTGCGCCGCCGCCGTTCCTGCCGCCATGCCCCGTCTCCCGGCCCCGCGAATGCGTGGGCCGGACGATGCCCCGGCGCGCGGCCGGGGTCGACCCCGCCGGGCGCAGGCGGGCGATGCGCCCGGCGACGGGGCCACGAACGCGCCGGTGTCAGCTCTTGAAGTCGAACAGCAGGGCCGAGATGTTGGTGCTGCTGTTCGTGCCGCTCGCCCCGTAGCCGACGCTGGACGACTGGCTGCTCTGGAGCTGCTGGAGGAAACTGGACAGCAGGTCGCTCGCCGACGCGGTGCTGGAACTGCTCGACGTGCTGGACGCGCTGGACGCGCCGCTGCCCGACGTGGCGTCGCCGGGCGGCGGGCCGGGCGGGGGACCGGGGGGTGGGCCGCCGGCGCCGGACACACTGCCGTCATCCGCGGTGGCGTCGGAGGCCTGGGTGCTCTGCCCGTGGCTGGCGAACAGGGTCTTCAGCTCGGTGGCCTGATCGCTGGTCAGGCTGCCGCTGCTGACCTGGTCAGAGATCAGGCCGTCGATCCGGTCCTTCATCGAGGACGGGTCGAGCTTGGCCTGGGTGCCGCTGGCGCTCGCGCTGGTGCGGTCGGCCGACAGGCTCGAATCGATCGACGACAGGGCGCTCGTCAGGGCGGTCGCGTCGGTGCTGCTGAGGGTGCCGGCCGACAGCTCGCTGCTGATCGTATCGGACATCCGCGTCTTGGGACTGTCCTGCGTCGACCTTCGCTGCGCGTAGAGCTGCGCGGTCGTGGTGGCGGAGACGGTGCTCATGGAAACGCTCGGGGGCACGGATCTGCCGGAATCGCCCGGCTGCGGGTCCGTGTGCAAAATACCCACGCGTCCCTTAAGACCGCGTTTCCGTCCTGCCCGCATTGCGCCGGATCGGCGGCCGGGCCCTGCCCCGCGTGGGGTGCCCGGCCGTCGCGGTCCGTCAGACGCCCGCGGCCACCCGCAGCGGCGGTACGATCTCGCCCGGGCGCGAAGCGGGCGCGGCGTGACTGTAGAGGCCGCGATGCTTCGGATGCGGGGAGAGCCGGTCGGTCAGTCCGATCACCGTCTCCGCGGCCCCGAGCAGGAGCGCGCCCTCCGGGGCGAGCTGCGCGGCCAGCCGCGCCAGGACATCCGACTTGGTCGGCGCGTCGAAGTAGATCAGCACGTTGCGGCAGTAGATCACGTCGAACTGGCCGAGCGACGCGAAGCTGTGCAGCAGGTTGAGCTGGCGGTAATCGACCATGGACCGCAGGCTCTGGGCGATCTGCCACTGCTCGCCGACCTGCGTGAAGTACTTGATCAGCCACTGGACCGGCAGGCCGCGCTGGACCTCGAAATGACTGTAGAGTCCGAGCTTGGCCTTCTCGATCACCTCGGTGGAGAGGTCGGTGGCCACGATCTCGACCTGCCATCCGGGCATCCGGGGCGCGGCCTCCTGCAGCAGCATGGCGAGCGAGTACGGCTCCTGCCCGGTGGACGAGGCCGCGCACCAGATCCGCAGCCGGCGCCGGCTGGCGTTGCGCGCCAGCACCCCCGGAAGCAGCGTGTCGCGGAACAGGTCGAACGGGATCCGGTCGCGGAAGAAGAAGGTCTCGTTCGTGGTCATCGCCTCGACCACGTCCCGCTCCATCGCGCCGTCCCGGCCGAGCTTGAGCGTGCCGATCAGCTCGCCGAGGCTCCCGAGCCCGTAGCGGCGACAGACCGGGGTCAGCCGGCTCTCCACGAGGTAACGCTTCTCGGCGGTGAGCGCGAGGCCGGAGCGCTGCTTGAGGAAGCCGCGCAGGAATTCGAATTCGAGCTCGGTCATGCCGACTGACCCGTGATCAGGGTGCGCAGCGCCGCCGCGAGGTCGGATAGCGGCAGCACGGCCTCGGCGAGGCCGGCCCGGGCGACACTGCCCGGCATGCCCCAGACGGTGCTGGTGGCCTCGTCCTGAGCCAGGACCGGGCCGCCGGCCTCGGTGAGGGCCCGGGCGCCGTTGGTGCCGTCCGAACCCATGCCGGTGAGGATCACGGTCGCGGTGGCGGCCCCGAACACGACCGCCGCGTCCTTGAACAGCACGTCCACCGCCGGGCGGCAGAAATTCACCGGCGGCCCGTCCGTGAGCTTGATGACCGGGCCGTTCGGTCCCGCGGCGAGACCCATGTGGCGCCCCCCCGGGGCCACGTAGATGCGCCCCGGCTCGATCCGCTCGTCAGCCTTGCCCTCCGCCGCCTGGACGCCCGTGCGGGTGGTGAGGTGCTCGGCGAACACCGCCGTGAAGATCGGCGGCATGTGCTGCACGATCAGCACCGGCAGGCGGCGCAGGGTGGCCGCGCCGATCCCCTCCAGCATCTCGCCCACCGCCCGCGGCCCGCCCGTCGACGAGCCGATCAGGAGGGCGCGGGGCGCGGTGCGGCTGCGGACCTTCGGCCGCAGGGTGAAGGGCGTCGCGGGGCGCGGTGCGGGCGCGGCCGCATGGGCTGTCGGCGCCGGGGCTGCGGGCGCCGCCGCGGGGGCGGAGGCCGGACGCCGGGTCCGGGCCCGGGCGGCGCCGAAGACGCGCACGCGCTCGATCAGCTCCGCCCGGAACGTGTCCGAGGTGGTGACGCCGCGGCTGCTCTCGGGCTTGGCGATGTAGTCCACCGCCCCGAGGGCGAGGCATTTCAGCGAGATGTCGGCATTGCGGGTCGTCAGGGTCGACATCATCACGACCTGCACGCTCGGGCTCATGGTGAGCATGCGGGGCAGCGCCGTGGTGCCGTCGAGTTCGGGCATCTCGATGTCGAGCAGCACCACGTCCGGGTCGTGCTTGGCCATCATCTCCAGGGCGATGCGCCCGTTGGAGGCCGTTCCCACGAGGGTGAACCCGGCCTCGCCGATCCAGCGGGCCACCAGGCCCCGGACCACGGCAGAATCGTCGGCCACCAGAACCCGGATCGCCGCGGCGGACCCGGAGGTACTCTGGGTTGGCGGCGTGCGCAGCGGTGCGACCGCGGGGCTCAGGGCCATGATGCTTGCCTCGGGTACAGGGTCGCGGATGCGGGGACGTGCGGGGCGGGCTCAGGCCGCGTCGGCGAAGAGCCCGACCTGTTCGAGTTTGGCCGTCAGGATGTCGCGGTCGAAGGGCTTCATGATGTACTCGTCCGCCCCCGCCCGAAGGGCCCGGGCGATCGCACCGACATCGTTCTCCGTCGTGCAGAACAGGACCTTCGGCACCCCGCCCCCCTCGCTCCGGCGCAGGGCCTGGAGGAAGGTGTAGCCGTCCATGTTCGGCATGTTCCAATCGAGCAGGATCGCGTCGGGCATGTGGGCCGCGCAGGATACCAGGGCGGCGTTGCCGTCCTCGGCCTCGCTGACGTTCATGCCGAGATCCTCGATGATCCGCCGGGCGACCTTCCGGATCACCGCGGAATCGTCCACGACCAGGCAGGTGGTCTCGTGCGGCGCCTTCATTGCCCCCTCCCTCAAGCCGCCTTGGCGCCGGCAGCCGTGAAGCCGAGGAGCGCGTCCACGTCGAGAATCACCAGGAGGCGCCCGTCGAGACGGTGGACGCAGATGGCGAGGTTGCGGAAGCGCGGATCCAGGTTGATCGGCACCGCCTCGCGGCTGTCGGCGCCGAGCTTGAGCACCTCGCCGACGCCGTCGACCACGAGGGCGAAGGTCTCGCCGCCCTGCTCCAGGCCGATCGCCATCTTCGGACTGGCCTTGCCGTCCGCCTCGGGCTCGGCGTCGGGCAGCCCCAGGCGCCGGCGCAGGCTCATGGCCGTGACCACGCGGCCGCGCAGGTTCAGGAGGCCGACGATCTCGGCCGGCGCCAGGGGCACCGGGGTCACCCCCGAGGGGACGAACACGTCGTGGACCCGCTCGATCGCCAGCCCGAACAGGGTCTCGCCGACATAGACCGTGACGAAGTCGTCGGTGGCACCGGTCTCGGTGCCGTTGGCGTTGGCAGCCTGCATCACAACTCTCCGGATTCGATCGTTTCGGGGCCGGCGGCGGGGATCAGGCGGCTTTCGAGACCGCCGCGGGGCCGATCTCGGCGAGTGCCGCGATCAGTCCGGCGCGGTCGAACTTCGCCACGAGGTCGCTGATCGCGAGAGCCCGGGCCCGCTCCACCGCGTCGGCGCCGATCGCCCCGGTGAGGCCGATCACCGGGAGGCCGGCGATCCGCGAGTCGGCGCGGCGCATCGCGGCGACGAGATCGAAGCCGCTGCGGCCCGGCATCTCCAGGTCGGTGACCACCACGGCGATCTGCGGTTCGGCGTGGAGGATCCCCAGCGCGGCGTCGGCGCTCGCCGCCGTGATCACCTGGTAGCCCGCCGCCTTCAGCACCGGGCTCAGCATGTCGCGGAAGAAGTCCGAATCGTCGACCAGCAGGACCGTCGAGAGCTGCTCGGGCCGCTTCAGGCCGCGCGCCCAGTCGTCGTAGGCCAGCGGTAGGAAATGGGCGATGTTGATGATGTCGGTCGCCCGGCCCCGCAGCACCGCCGAGCCGATCAGGTCGGAGCGATCCGCCGCGATCTCGATGTCGAGGCGTTCCTCGACGATGTCGACGATCTCGTTGACCACGAGACCCATGGCGCGCTCGCCGTCGGAGAACACCACCAGGGCCTGGGTCCCCTCCGATTTGATCGTGATCGCCGGGTCGGCCGGGACCAGGGGCATCAGGCGCCCGCGGTACTGGATCAGCGCACGGCCGCCGAGCCACTCGACCTTCGCGCACTCGATTTCCTCGAGACGGGTGACCAGCGAGAGCGGCACCGCCTTGAAGCTGTCATGGCCGCCCTTGAACACCAGGAGCGTGGTCTTGCTGTCAGTGACCTCGATCGACTCGTCGGCATCCGAATCCGCGTGTCCGCCGGTGCCCTGACTGCCCTGAGCCACCTGACGGGCCACGCCGTTGGGATCGACGATCAGCACCACGGCGCCGTCGCCCAGGATCGTGTTGCCGGCAAACATCGGGATGTGCCGGAGCTTCACCGACATCGGCTTCACGACGATCTCCTCCGTGTGGAAGACCTCGTCCACCAGGATCCCGAAGCGCTCCCGCCCGACCTGGGCCACCACCACGAAGCCGGCCTGCTCGGTCTCCGCGCCGGCCGCCGCCTGGCCGAGCAGCCCGGTCAGCGAGACGATCGGCAGCAGCCGCTCGCGCAGGCGCAGCACCGGCGCGCCGTTGATGCGCTCGACCCGCTGGGCCCCGGCATCGACCCGCACCAGCTCCAGCACCGCCACCTGCGGCAGGGCGAAACGGTGCTCGCCGGCCCGCACGATCAGCGCCGCCACGATGGCCAGCGTCAGCGGGATCTTGATGGTGAAGGTGGTGCCCCGGCCCGCCGTGGTGGCGATGTCGATCAGGCCGCCGATGGTCTCGATGTTGGTCTTGACGACGTCCATGCCGACGCCGCGGCCCGACACCGAGGTGACCGCCGCCGCCGTCGAGAACCCGGCGTCGAAGATGAATTTGGCGACCTGCGCGTCGGTCATCCGGTCGACGTCGGCCTGGGAGGCGAGCCCGCGCTCCACCGCCTTCTTGCGGATCGCCGCCAGGTTCAGGCCCTTGCCGTCGTCGGCGATCTCGATCGTGATCGTGCCGCCCTCATGGTAGGCGGCCAGCCGGATCGTGCCGCGGGCGGGCTTGCCCGCCGCCACGCGCTCGGCGGTCGATTCGAGGCCGTGATCCGCCGAATTGCGGACCATGTGGGTCAGCGGATCCTTGATCACCTCGAGGACCTGCCGGTCCAGCTCGGTCTCGGCGCCGACCATGACGAGCTCGATCTGCTTGCCGAGTTCGCCCGAGAGATCGCGCACCACCCGCGGCAGCTTCTGCCACGCGTTGCCGATCGGCTGCATGCGCGTCTTCATCACGCCGTCCTGCAGCTCGGCCGTGACGTGGGACAGGCGCTGCAGCGGCACCTTGTAGCTCGAATCCTCGTGGCGGCGGGCGATCTCCAGGAGCTGGTTGCGGGTCAGCACCAGCTCCGAGACCATCGTCATCAGGTGCTCGAGCGTGTCGACGCTCACCCGGATGGTCTGGTTCTTGGACGCCGCGGCCGTCTCCCCCTCGGCGCCCTCGGCCTTCTCGACGCGCGCCGGCTCGGCCTCCGCCGGTTCGGCCTGCACCGCTTCGATCTGCGGCGCCGCCTTCGGCACCGGGCGCACCGCCGGGGCGGCGGCGGGCGCCGGCGCGGCGGCCATGACCGGAGGCGGGGCGAAATCGGCTTCGTCCGGGCCCGGGGCCGACAGGAACGCGGCCTCTAGATCGTCCAGGGATACCTCGCCGGGCTTCAGCTCCCGGGACACCGGCTCGGGCAGCACCGGCTCGGGCGGGGGCGGCGGAGCAACCGCGGCCGGGCCCGTGGCCATGCGCTCCAGGGCGGAGATGAGGTCGTCATCGGATCCCGCCGGCTCCGTGCCGGTGGCTTCCAGGTCGGCCAGGATCTCCTTCAGCCGGTCCAGGGTCAGGAGGATCAGCGTGACGGAGGCGGAGGTGGCGGGCAGCCCGTCCCGGAACCGCCCCATCAAGGTCTCTGCGGCATGCGCCAAGGCTTCGAGGCGCGGCAGGCCGAGGAATCCGCAGGTTCCCTTGATCGTATGGACGAGCCGAAAGATGTTCCGAAGAATCGTCTCGTTGTTAGGGTCCTGCTCGAATCGGACGAGCTCTGCATCGACCGTGTCGAGATGCTCCCCGCTCTCGGTCAGGAACTCGCGAAGCAGGTCGTCCATAGGCGCTACTCGTAACGGGGAGAATGTCTCACGTATCGTACTTACTCGGGCGCGGTTAGGGAAGTGTTTCGATTCCTCCCCGCGCCCCGGCTTTCCAAAGTTTCACCCCTGCTCCGCGCCCGAAGCCTCTTCAGCGGCGTCCTCGGATGCTTCGATCACTGTCGGCCCGGCCGTGATCGTCACCTCGTCATCCTGAATGGCGAATCGAACATCCATGGCGGCGGCCCGCGCGACGAGGCCGGCATAGAACGGCAGGATGCCGTGGGCATCGACGGTGCCGCTCTCGGGGCTGCCGGCCATCAGTTCCTCCACGTGCGGGGGAATGCGGGCATGCGAGCCCTTGGCCTTGAACACGAAGGTGGGCGCCGCGCCGTCGCCGGAGACCACGACGTCGATCGCGCCGCCCCGCGGGATCGCGGTCGTGGCGATCATCACGAGGTTGAGCAGCAGCTTGACCTTGTTCTTGGGGAACAGGGCCTGCGGGGCGCTCCAGGTCAGCTTGGTCTTGTCGTCGGAGAACATCCCCTTGGCCACGCCCTCGGCATCGGCGAGGTCGATCGAGGCGCCGGCCGATCCCGCGGCCCCGAAGGCGATCCGGGCGAACTTCAACCGCGCGGAGGCCTGCCGGGCGCTCTTCCCGATCAGTTCCAGCGCGAAGGTGCGCATCGATTCGTCCTGATCATCCTCCAGGACCTCGAGCCCGTTCACGATCGCGCCCACGGGGCTGATCACGTCGTGGCAGACGCGGGAGCAGAGCAGGGCGGCGAGGTCGAGACCGTCGAGGGTCAGGGTCGGCGAGTTCGGGGACGACATGGTGCGCTCCGGGCGGATCTGATTCGGGCGTCTACGGGCCGGGGCCCCGACTGGCTGCCGGTTTTCGGCCGCCGCGTCCGGCGTTCGAGTCGCCCGCAGGAATCCGCACGGCCGGCTGGCCGGACCCGGGCGACGACCGGTCCGCACGGATAAACGCCACGCCCGCCTTTGAAAAGCGTTACCGGGATTGACGGACCGGCGGGCGGGCCCTCGAATCGGCGGCCGGACGAAGGCGCCCGGGACCGGTGCGGTACCGGGCCCGCCGCCCCGGGGAGGATGCGGCATGACACGCGACACCGGACAATGCGGTTCCGGCCGCCGGCCGCTCTAAGCCGCCCGATGCGGAAAGATTCCCTGCACGCGCGCCTGCGCCCCCGCCTCCGGCTCGCGGATCCCGGGGCGGCGCGGGCCCGGCTCGCCGAGATCGCGCCGTCCCTCCCGGCGGGGTTCCTGACGCCGCCGTGCCGCGACCTGCTCCTGGGGCTCGCCGACCATTCCCCCTTCCTCTGGCAGGCGTGCCTGCGCGCGCCGGACCGCCTCGTCGCCCTGCTCGATCAGCCGCCGGACGCGGCGAACCGGGATCTCGTCGCCCGCCAGCGCGCGGTCGGCGCCGCCTGCGGGGCGGATCCCGACCTCGCCGAGGTCGGCCGGCGGCTGCGCGCCAACCGGGCGGCGCACGCGCTCCTCGTGGCGCTCGCCGATCTCGGCGGCGGCTGGGACCTCGCCACGGTCACCCGGGCGCTGTCGGACTTCGCCGACGCCTCGGTGAGCGCGGCCACCGAGGCGCTGCTCCGGAAGGGGATCGCGGCCGGGCGGTTCCGGCCGCCGGATCCGGCGGCGCCGCAGGACGGGTCGGGGCTGATCGTGCTGGGCCTCGGCAAGCTCGGCGGCGGCGAGCTGAACTATTCGAGCGACATCGACCTGGTGGTCTTCTACGATTCCGCGGTGGCCGCGGCCGCGACCGGGGGCGATCCCAAACCGTTCCTCGTCAAGCTCGCGCAGGGGCTGGTGAAGCTCCTGTCCGACCGGACCGCGGAGGGCTACGTCCACCGCATCGATTACCGCCTGCGGCCGGACCCGGGCTCCACCGCGGTGGCCCTCTCGACGGTCTTCGCCTTCGACTACTACCAGACCCTCGGCCAGAACTGGGAGCGCGCCGCCTTCATCAAGGCGCGGCCGATCGCGGGCGACATCCCGGCCGGCGCGGCGTTCCTCGCGGAGCTGGCGCCGTTCATCTGGCGGCGGCACTTCGACTTCCCGGCGATCGCCGAGATCCACGCGCTCAAGCGGCAGATCCACCTGGTCCGCGGCCACGAGACCGTCGCGGTCGCCGGCCACGACATCAAGATCGGCCGCGGCGGGATCCGGGAGATCGAGTTCTTCGTCCAGACCCAGCAGCTCGTGTTCGGCGGCCGCAAGCCGGCCCTGCGGGGCCGCGGCACCGTGGCGATGCTCGACGGCCTCGCCGCTTCGGGCTGGATCGACGGGCAAGCCCGGGACGAGCTGACCGCCGCCTACGGCTTCCTGCGCACCCTGGAGCACCGCCTCCAGATGATCCGCGACGAGCAGACCCAGCGCCTGCCCACCGGCACGGCGGCGCTGACCGGCCTCGCCCTGTTCGCGGGCTTCCCCGACCTCGCGGCGTTCGAGGCGGCGCTTCGCCACCATGCCGGCCGGGTCCAGGCCCATTACGCCCTGCTGTTCGAGGCCGACGACCCCGCCGCCGAGGCGGGCCTCGTGTTCGGCGCGGGCGAGGCACCGGAGCCGGAGACCCTGGCGCGGCTCGCCGCCTTCGGGTTCCGGGACGCAGCCCGGGCCTGGGAGACCGTGGAGGGCTGGCACCGCGGGCGCCGCGCGGCGCTGCGCACGGCCCGAGCCCGGGAGATCCTGGCCGAGACGCTCCCGGCGCTGCTGCGGGCGCTGGGCGGCACCGCCGACCCGGACGCGGCGCTGCTCACCCTCGATCGGGCCTTCGCGCGGATGCCGGCCGTGGCGGAGCTGCTGGCGATCCTGCGGGCGCACGAGCGCCTGCGCCTGCTGTTCGCCGACATCCTGGGGACCGCGCCACGCCTCGCCGACACGGTGGGCCTGAGCCCGCACGTCCTCGACACCGTGCTGGATTCGGATTTCGTGGCGCCGCCCCCGGATGCCGACGCGGTACGCGCCCAGTACCGGGCCCTGGTCGGCCGGCCGGCGAGCCACGAGGAGTTCTTGGACCGCTGCCGGGACGCCACGCGGCAGCTGAGCTTCGTGACCGGCGCCCGCCTGCTGTCGGGCATCCTGACGCCGCGCCAGGCCGGCGAGGCCTACACCGCCATCGCCGAGGCCGCGGTGGCGCTGAGCCTGGAGGCGGAGGAACGCCGCTTCGCGCGGGACCACGGCGCCGTGCCGAAGGGGCGGTGCTGCGTCCTGGCGCTCGGCCGGCTCGGCTCCCGGCAGCTCAGCGCCGAATCCGACCTCGACCTCGTGTTCCTCTACGATTTCGATCCGGAGGACCGCATCAGCGACGGCCCGCGCCCCCTCGACGCGGTCGTGGCCTACAACCGGCTGGCGCAGCGCCTCTACGCGGCGCTCACCGCGGCAACCCGGCGCGGCCGGCTCTACGCGGTCGATCTGCGGCTGCGGCCCTACGGCAGCCACAGCCCCCCCGCCGTGCAGCGCACCGGCTTCACGGCCTATCACCACGAGGCGGCGGAGCCGTGGGAGCACATGGCCCTCGTCCGCGCCCGGGTCGTGGCCGGCGACGCCGCCCTCGGGGCAGCCGTCCTGACCGAGATCGCCGCGATCCTCGCCCGCCCGCGCGATCCGGCGTCCGTCTGCGCCGAGGCGGGGGCGATGCGGGCGCTCGTCGCCCGGGAGCGCGGCCATGCCGGGCCCTACGACCTGAAGCTCGCCCCCGGGGCCCTGTTCGATCTCGATTTCCTGGCCCAGGCGATCGTGCTGAGCCATGCCCGCGCCTGGCCGGGCTGCATCGGCCTCGGCGCGGAGGCGGTCTTCCGCGGGGCGGCGGCCCGCGGCCTGCTGCCGGCCGAGGCGGCCGACGCCCTCGCCGAGACCTACGGGTTCCTCGACGCGGTCTTTCAATGGCAGCGGCTGGTGATGGCCGATCCCGCCGCGGACCCGTCCGAGACCGCGTCCCGGCAGATCGCCAAGGCCGTGGGCCTGCCGGACGCGCGCAGCCTCGCGGCGGAGCTGCGCCGCCACCGGCGCCGGAGCCTGGCCCTAATGGCGCGGATCCGGCGGGCCCAGGCGCCCGCGCGTCCGGACGATCGGCCGCGATGACGACAGGCCCCGTCCGGACCGCGATCTCAGGGCCGCTCGGCCGGTGACGCCGGTCGGGCGCCATGGTTCGACAGGCGCACCCTGACGGCGCGGCCCTGGTCGATGCCGAAGGCCACGTCCTGGCGCTCGCCGTCATGCCGGCCACCGTGCAGGATCGCGACACGCTGCCCGCCCGCGATGACGGCGAGGAGGCGTGTCCCAGACTTGAATCTGGCCATCTCCGACGGTGCCTCCGCGGCCGAACGGTGCCGGCACGGGCGCCGCGTCCCTGGCCCGCGCCACCGCGTCGTCGGGAGGCGGCCGGACCAGACGGGTTTCGTCGTTCTGGAACGGCGCGGAACGCCGCGACGCCGATGCCGGGACGGTCCGGACGGAGATCCGGCGCCCGGACGGATACTCAGGCAGCCTCCAGCAGGACTCCGGGCTGGGAGAAGATGAACTCGCGCCTGTAGACGTACACGCCGCAACGCCGCATCGCGCGATGCGCAGCGTCGATGTCGAAGCCGAACGGCCTGTCCCGTGACGTGTCGATGCAGCTCACATAACGCCAGTTCACGCCGTCGATCATCGGCGGGATCGGTTGATCCTGCCGAACGGCGCAGAACTGCTGGGCATCGGACGCCTTGGCGAAGATATAGAAGGTCTTCCGCGCGCACATCGAAACCTCCAGACGCTTTGGGGGTGTATCTGCAACGCAACGGTCAAGCTGTATACTGATTCGTTCACAACAGTCAAGTTTCTGCCGCAATCTCGCCACGTGTGGGGCAGGCGGGTCAGTCGGCGGCCTCCTGGAGCGGCTTGCCCTTGTCGACGACGTAGACCGACAGGATCCTCACGGTCCTGTCGCCGACCACCGTGTAGCCGGCATGGGGGACGCCGCGCCGGTTGATGCCGCGCTCGCCCGCGGGCCGCTCCTTCGACGGCTGACCCGGCATCTGGGCGAGGCCGCCCTCGAGCACGTAGAAGGCCTCCTCGCCGTTGTGAAAGTGCCGCCGCGAGGTCGCGCCCGGCGGGATCTCGACGAGCTGCATGACGATCTCCCGGCTCTCGTCGCCCGAGACCGGCTGGCGGCCGAGTTCGGTCCGCTTGACCTCCTGGGCCGCGGCCGCCCCCGCGAGGACCAGGGCGCCCGCCGCGCCCAGCGGGACCCAAGCCCGGTATCCCCGGGCGAGAATGCGGCGGCGGTCCATGGCGTCCTCCCGGATGTTTCGGACAGCATGGCACGGCCTGTGGCAACCGGGAACGATCGGTCCGGAGGCAACGGTTACAGTCTTCGTGATTGCCCCATGCCGGGCGATACCGAAGTCCCAGTGGATCGGCCGCCGCACGGACTGCCCCCGACTGCTGAGGGCCGTCTTACGCGGAATCACGGCGCGCTAAAGACAGCCGATGCGCCGCAGGGCGCCGATCAGCTTGCGGCCGATCCGGTAGCCGTTCAGGGATTCGGATCCGAGAATGTGAACGGTCTCGGCTCCGGCGGTGCGGCCGTACAGGAACAGGTGGAAGTTCTGCTCCCGCTGGTCCGGCGCCGTCGCGCTGACCTGGCCGCAGAACGCCACGGCATCGCCGGTTTCGCCCGCCATCGGCCTGACCTTGCGGAACCGGACGAGGGGCGCGTCCGGGAACTCTGCGGCGACCCTGGCCCGCATCTCCGCCTCGGGCGGCGCGCCGAAACCGGGCGGGCCCGGGGCGATCAGCCCGAGCGCCTCCTGTCCGTGGAGGACGGGCGGCGCGAGCAGGAGCACCACCAGCGGCGCGACCCTCACGCCGGCGCGCCCGGTGCCCGCGACGGCGCGGCGCGGTGCCCGCGTGAGGGCCGGACCTTCGACCTGGGGACACGAGGACAGCGGATCGTCTCCCTGGAGAGGCTTCGCGCTACGCGGGACCTGTATTGGATCACGAAGACCGGTTCGGCGAAAGCGGCATGCGCCGCCTGTCCCGCTCCCGTCCGGCCCGATCCAGCTGCGTCCGATCCGGCCCGGCGGGTATCGCGCCGCCTGGAGGGCGGAGGCCCGGTTCGCCGTGCGGCACCCGCCGCGCGGGCTGCGGGCCACGATCGCCGGGGGGGGGCCGAGCCCGGGGGCGCCGCGGACCCGTTGCATGCGCGGATCGGCGCTGCGCCGGGCGCGCTTCGGCGTTGACATCCAGTAATGTAGGAGTAATCCAGAATTGTATGGGTTTTAGAGGAAGCTCGGCATGGAACTGGTCGACATTGACGGGTTTGAGGACGATTTTCGATCGACGATTCGCGCCTTCGTGGTGCGCATCGTCGCGGCCTATCTGTCCAACAATGCCGTGCCACCGACCGAGCTGCCGGCGCTCCTGGCCAACGTCCACGCGGCGCTGGCCGCGGTCGCAAGGCCGGCCGCGGCCAGGTCCGAGGCCGGTCCCAGCCCCGAGCCGCCGACACCGGCCGAGATCCGCAAGTCGATCCAGTCCGACGGCCTGATCAGCTTCATCGACGGCCGCTCCTACAAGACCCTGAAGCGCCACCTCACCGCCCACGGCCTGACGCCCGAGCGGTATCGCGCGCATTACGGCCTGCCGAACGATTACCCGATGACGGCCCCCGGCTACGCCGCGCAACGCTCGGAGATCGCGAAAGCGATCCAGCTCGGCCACCGGACGGCCTGAACCCGGCCCCGGACCGCCGGGGGAGCGGCTCCGGCATTGCGCCGCCGTCCCGTGTGAGGGGATCTCACGCGATGCGTGACGAGCCCGCGATTGTCCCGCCCGCGCTTCGGCGATACCCTGGCCCCGCGAACCGCACAGGAGGCCCGGGCGACATGGACGCCGATACGGACGCCGAGACGCGCCTGCGCGCTGGCCAGTGCCATTGCGGCGCGGTGCGTTTCGAGGTGGCGCTCAGCGACGGCTTCCGGTCGGTCCGACGCTGCACGTGCTCCTACTGCCGCATGCGCGGTGCCGTCGTCGCCATGGCGGAGGTGGGCGGGATCCGGATCCGGGCGGGCGCGGACGTGCTGACCGCCTATCGCTTCCACACCGGCGCGGCGCAGCACTTCTTCTGCTCCCGCTGCGGGATCTACACGCACCATCAACGGCGCTCCGACATCACCCTGTACGCCGTCAACGTCGCCTGCCTGGAGGGTGTCAGTCCGTTCGATTTCCGCGCGGTGCCGGTGATGGACGGCGTCAACCACACGAACGATACCGGCCAGCCCACGCGCCGCGCCGGGACGCTGCGCTACACGCCGGCCGACTGACCGCGCGCCGCGCCCTCAACCGATCCCGAGGCCGCGGATGAGCAGGACCGCGATGGCCAGGAGCACGAGCAGCGAGGCGGTGACCGCCAGCGTCACCCGGCCGCCGACCTGCGCGAGGACGCGCACGTCGACGCCCAGGCCCAGCGCGGCCATCGACACGATCGTGAGGAAGCCGGCGATCCGCGACAGCGGCGCGACCCAGCCGTCCGGGATCAGCCCGAGCGAGCGCAGGGTGGCCAGCGCCAGGAAGCCCAGGATGAACCACGGCACCAGCTTGAAGAAGCCGAGCCGGCCCGGGGCGGCAGCCCCCCCGGTGCCCTCCGCGGGCAGGCGCGGCGCGATCAGCGACAGGGCCACCACCACGGGGCCGAGCATCAGCACGCGCACGAGCTTGACCAGCGTGCCGACCTGCGTGGCGAGCGGGCCCACCGGCACGGTCGCGGCCAGCACCTGCGGCACCGCGTAGACGGTGAGTCCCGCCAGTACGCCGTACTGATGCTCGCCGAAGCCGGCCAGCGGCACGAACAGCGGCAGGCCGAGCACCATCAGCACGCCGAGCACGGCCGTGAACGCGATGGCCGCCGCCACGTCCCGGCTGTCGGCGCCGATGACCGGTGCCACCGCGGCGATGGCCGAGTTGCCGCAGATGGCGTTGCCGCAGGCGATCAGCAGCGCCATGCGCACGGGCAGGCCGAGGCCGCGGCAGATGGCGCAGCTCCCCAGGATGGTGAGGGCCACCGCCCCGACGATGCCGGCGAGCAGCGCCGGACCCGAGGCGACGATCGCCCCCAGGCTCACCGAGGCGCCGAGCAGGGTCACGGCCACCTCCAGCACCTGCTTGGCCGAGAAGGCGATCCCGGCCTTGAAGCGCGCCCCCGGCACCCAGGCGGTGCGCAGCGCCGTGCCCAGGAGGATGGCCAGCACCAGGGCCTCGACATAGGGATGGCCGGTCAGGCTCTCTTCGCCGGCCTGCAGCGCCTGCGCCACCCCGGTGATGGCCAGGCACAGGAGCAGCCCCGGCAGCAGGCTGCCGGCCGCCCCGACCCGGGCGAATCCGCGGTCGCGGCCGGCGGGCCCTGTCCCGGCCCCGATGCGTCCGGCGCTCCTGGCTGTCATGGCATGGCCCCCTGGTCCGCCGCCGCCACTCGGCCGGTCGCCCCGAGATAGGCCGCGATGGCCCTCGCCCCTGGCTCCTCGATCGGGGCGCGGTAGACCGTGATCATCGTGGCGCCCCCAGCGTCCCGGAAGGCCGGGCCCGTCCGGGACTGCTCCCGGGCGATGGAGCCGGCCATCACGGTGAATCTGACCATGCCGATTGCTCCCGCGCAGGAACGACATCCCCATCACCGTGGCCGGGAACCGGCCGAAGGCTGGGTCCGGCACCGGCCACGCCGTCACCGGGTAGGCCGTGATGGCGTTCGGCACCCGGAAGGTCAACCGCACCGGACCGCGCCCGATCGGGTGGGTGAGCGCACCCATCACGGAAACCCGGACGCAACGCGCGCGCCCGACGCGGACCGGCTCAGCGAAGCCGTCCTGGGCGCCGCGGCGGCGCCGCAGTGGCCCCCGTCCCAGCGAGGGCGCCGGTCAAGACAGCATCCGGAAGACGAGGATCATGGCCGCGAGGGCGGCGATCAGCAGACCGGCGCCCTGGAGATCGGCGCGGGCGCGCCGCTCCGGAGGGGGGGACAGCCACCAGCCGAGCCGCTTGGCCGTCCACGGCACCAGCTGCGCGGTGAGCAGCACGCTGAACAGGTTGCCGATGAACAGGGCGATCGGGAAATCCAGCCCCAGGGTCCGGTTGAGGATCGGGGTGCCGACCAGGAGCCCCCACAGGAACACGGTCGGGTAGAGCGTCAGCAGGACGATCATGTTCATCTTCCACGCCGCGGGCGCCGGCGCCCCGGCCGG
The DNA here is from genome assembly GCF_022829585.1 of Methylobacterium sp. J-026. Taxonomy (GTDB): domain Bacteria; phylum Pseudomonadota; class Alphaproteobacteria; order Rhizobiales; family Beijerinckiaceae; genus Methylobacterium. The sequence continues at coordinate 80,882 of NZ_JAKSYC010000241.1, read as the reverse complement.
CGTGGCGTCGCGGAACCATTGCTCGAAGCCGCTCTGCACCGTCCGGGCGTGGAACTCGGCGGTGAGCGGCGCCGCCTCCGCGACCAGGGCCTGCCGCGCGGGCGAGTCCATCCAGGCGCGCAGGTTCGCCTCGCTGTCGAAGCGCAGGATCGCGACGAAGTCCTCCTGCACCCCCGGCATGGCCGGCTCGAAGCGGTAGCCCTGCAGGCCGGGGGCCTTCGACTGCGCCGCGGCGATCTTCTGCTCCCACCGGAGGTATTCGGCCTCCAGGCCGGGCTTCACGCGGGTGCTGATCACCGCGCTGGCCGGGGCGGTCCGGGCCGCGCTGGCATCGTCCCGGACGATGTGGACGTCGTCGCGGCCCAGGAGCATCGGGACGGCGCCCTCGATCCGGGCCTGCCGCTCCGGGGAGCCGAGCCAGGCCTTCGCCTGGTCCACGCTCCTGAACCGCTGGAGGATCACCCAATCCACCTGCAGGGGCGGATGCGGGGGCATCAGGCGCTGCTCGATGAAGCCGGGAAACGACGCGATCACCGCGCTGGTCCCGCCCTGCCACTGGGCGAAGGCGTCGGCGCAATCCGGCCGCACCGAGGTCTGCGTCACGATGCTGACGCTGGATGCGGACCCGCTCATGCCGCCGACAAAGTCGCGAACAGGCGGTCGGGCGTGAACGGCAGGTGGGTGAAGCGCACCCCGATGGCGTCCTCCAGGGCGTTCGCGACCGCCGGCGCCACGGGATTGATGCCGCACTCGCCCTGCGACTTCGCGCCGAGCGGCCCGATGCGGTCGGTCGTGTCGGCGAAGTGGATCTCGGTGCGCGGCGTGTCGGCGAAGGTCGGGATGCGGCAATTGCGCAGCTGCGGGTTGACCATGCGGCCCGCCCCGTCATGCACCATGGTCTCGACCAGCGCCCAGCCGTAGCCCATGGCGACGGCGCCATCGAGCTGGCCGCGGCACTGCATCGGGTTGATCGGCCGGCCGATATCGGCGGCGTGGACGCTGTGCAGCACCCGGATCTCGCCGGTCACCCGATGCACCGCGAGGCGCACGCCCTGCACGTTGAAGGCGATGGTCCGCGGCGAGAGATAGGCCCGCCGGGTCACCATGAACCGGTGATCGACCTTGGTCCCCTCGGCGTGGAGGTCGGCGAGGGCGATGCGCCGGTTGCCGCAAAGGACCCCGCTCTCCTCCAGCCGGCACTGATCCCGCGGCACGCCGGTATGCCGGCTGGCGAAGTCCAGGATGTCCTCTTCCATGGCCTGCGCGGCCAGATGCACCGCCTTGCCGCCGACCACGGTGCCGGTGCTGGCGAAGGTGCCGGTGTCGTAGGGGGTACGGTCCGTGTCGGCGTTGATGATGGCGACCGCGTCCGCCCGGGTCCCCAGGACCGAGGCCGCGATCTGCTTGTGCGCCGTGGTGATGCCGTTGCCCATCTCGGTGGAGCCGCAGGCGAGGTGGTAGGTCCCGTCCGGCAGCAGGCGCATGTCGGCACCGGAGCGGTGCTCGGTGGGGGGCCCGCATTCGAGCATGGCCAGCGCCACGCCCCGGCCCTCGGCCCAGTCCGCCCCCTCGGGCTTGGCGAGGCCGTTGCCGGTGGCGAGTTCGCGCTCGACGATGTCGAGGCATTCGCCGATGCCGTGGCTGCCGAAGCTCGCGTCGCTCGGCTCCTTCCAGATCGACTCGACGGTGTCCCCGGGCTGCACGACGTTCCGGCGCCGGATCGCGAAGGGATCGATGCCGAGCTGCCGGGCGAGGGAATCGATCGCGCACTCGATGGCGAAGGTGGTCTGCGAGGCGCCGTAGCCGCGGAAGCCCCCCGCCGGCACCATGTTGGTGTAGACGGCGTGGCCGATGCCCTTCTTGTTCGGGCAGCGGTAGGCGGCGAGCGGGCTCGCCATCGCGGCCGCCAGGGTCTCGCCGCCGTGGCCGCCATAGGCGCCGGTGTTGGAGACGACCTCGACGTCGAGGGCCGTCAGCGTGCCGTCCCGGCGGGCGCCGATCTTCACCCGGGTGGTCATCGGGTGGCGCGTCGTGGCGCCGATGAACTCCTCCTCCCGGGTCCATTCCCACTTCACCGGGCGCCCGAGCTTCATCGTGGCGAACAGGACGAGATCCTCCGAGATCATCTCCTGCTTGCCGCCGAAGCCGCCGCCGACCCGCTCGGTGAAGACGTGGATGTCCCGGGGCGACAGGCCCATCACGTAGGCAAGCTTGGTCCGCACCACGAACGGCGCCTGCGAACTCGTCCGGACGTGCCAGCGGCCGTCCTCGCCCTTCCAGGCGATCGAGCCGTGCGTCTCCAGATGCGCATGCTGGACGCGGGTGGTGGCATAGGTCTGCTCGTAGACCGCGTCGGCCTGGGCGAAGCCCTGCGCCACGTCGCCGATCTCGCCCTGGAGCGTGCAGTAGATGTTGCTGCTGGCCTCGACGTGGTCCTTGTCGTGGAGGAGGGGCGCGTCGGGCGCCATCGCGGCGACCGGATCGAACACCGCCGGCAGAATGTCGTAGGTCACCTGCAGGGCCCGGCAGCCGGCCTCGGCCGCCCCCTCGGACTCGGCGACGACCGCCGCGATCCGCTGGCCGGCGAAGCGCGCGATATTGTCGAGGAGCAGGATGTCGTCCGGATCGACGAGATGATCCTCGTGCAGCGCCGAGGTGAAGCGGCGCCTGGGCACGTCCTCCCAGGTGTAGACCGCCACGACCCCCGGCACGGCGAGCGCCGCCGCCCTGTCGACCGCGACGAGGCGCGCATGCGCGTGGGGCGAGCGCAGGACATTCAGGTGCAGTAGATCCGGGACCGCGACATCCATCGTGTAGCGGGCGCGCCCGGTGAGGATCGCGTCGGTGAAGGGATTGGGCAGGCTGGCGCCGAGGGCCTGGCCGGGCAGGTCCGCCGCGATGTTGCAGCGGCCGTGCAGGGCGTCGTCGATCGCCCGGTAGCCGGTGCAACGGCAGAGATTGCCCTTGAGCGCGTGCGGCAGGTCGGCCTTCTGCGCCTCGGTCAGGGTCACGGCCGTCATGATCATGCCGGCCGCGCAGAAGCCGCACTGGAACGCCTGCGCGTCACGGAACGCCTGCTGCATGGGATGCAGATCGTCGCCGCAGGCGGACAGGCCCTCGATCGTGGTGACCGTGCGGCCCGCGGCCCGGAAGGCCGGGACGAGGCAGGAATGGAACGGCGTGCCGTCGATATGGACCGTGCAGGCGCCGCAATCGCCCGCGTCGCAGCCCTTCTTGACGCCGAACACGCCGAGATCGCGCAGGAAGGTCCGCAGGCACTGGCCCGGGGCCGGTTCGGCCTCGTAGCCCCGGCCGTCGATCGCGTAGCGGGTCATGCGAGCTCCGAGCGGATCTGTTCGGCGAGGTATCGCGTGACGTGCTGCTTGTAGGGGGCCGAGCCGTGCACGTCGTCGAAATAGGCGTCCCGCGGCAGGCGCGCATCGAGGGCTCCGCGCAGGGCCTCGGCCGAGGGGCAGGCGGGGAAGCGCAGCTGCACCGGCCGGGGGGTGGCGGCCGAGACGGTCAGCAGGAAATCCGAGCCGTCCGCGCCGACCGTGGCGACGATCAGGGCGGCCGAGCGGCCGAGCTTGGTCAGCGAGACCTGCCGCATGGCCGTGCGCTTCGCCAGGGCGGAGGCCGGCAGGTGGATGCTGCGCAGCAGTTCCCCCGGCTGGAGGATGTTGGCGTGGTTGCCGGTCACGAAGTCGACGACCGGGACCGTCCGCGGCGCGCCCGCGCGGGGCCACAGGGTGCAGACGCCCTCGAGCGCCGCGGTCAGCGAGATCATCGCGCCGGCGGGCAGCGACATGCAGAGGTTGCCGCCGATCGTGGCGGCGTTCCAGATCTTGAACGACATCAGGAACGCGTCGATGCAGTGCCGGAACAGCGGCACCGCCCGCCATTCCGGCGGACCCGCGAAGGCGTGAAGCTCCGCAACGCGACAGGTCGCGGCGATCTCGAGCCCGGCCTCGGTCACCGTCAGGGGTGTCCAGCCCAGGGCGTCGAGGTCGATCAGCGTATCGACCGCAACCTGCGGCTCGGAGAACAGCCACGTGCCTCCGGCGAGCCAGGAGCACCCCGCATGCCAGTCCCGCAGGTCGGCGAAGGACGCCGGACGCCGGACTTCGACGATGGTCGACAAATTCATATCAGTCTTTCTTCTGTCGAAGCGGCGATATTCCGACGGGATTTGAGATATTTTTACGGTGGATATGGATTAAATATTTGGAGTCAAATTCATATTCGATGAATTAGTATTGTCTCAACCCGTAAACACGGCGACCGAACCGGACGCGATCGGGGCCTGGGCATCCCCGCGTGCGGCTGACGCACGAGCGACGCCGCGCGGATCCCGTCGCACCGAGACCGACGTGCCTCCCGCACGCCCCGCGACGGCCTCGAACCACCATCCCGGTTCGAACGAACCGAGCCGACCGTCTCGACAGTGCTCAGAGCACAGTGTTAATCGATATAAACCACTTCTAATGTAGTAGATATGATCACGTGCTTATTGTCAAGCTTTCCGGCAATGCACAAGTATTATCTATCGCTGGTGCCGATATATCAATTTGTCGAATACATAGACGGAATTGAATTTGATATTACACACGATGACGAGCTCTTCGCGACCGATTTGATATGACGGATCCGAACGGGGGGCGCCGATGACGGCGTCGGTGAGACGGACCGACAAGAAATAACGGGCGTGGCCCCGCGGATCGCGGCTGTTCTGCTCGGCTCGTCGCCGGATTGGGGCCCCGAGACCCGACGATCGGGCCAATCCCGATCACGCAAGGGCGGATCGACCGGGTCGGCGCACCCGGGGCCGACGAATCGTTCGAGCAACCCGAGGCAGGCCGGGCGTGTCGTCCCGCACGGACGGCCACCGTCGGTGTCCGAGTGGCCGCCTTCGCCCGTCGAAACGCCGGCCGGGAGCAACCGCGTGGCGCTGGGGGTGATCAAGGATGCCGCCCGCTTCGACGTGCGAGCGGCGGTGCTTGCTGGCGACCCCGGTTGGGCTCGAACCAACGACCTGCCGCTTAGAAGGCGGCTGCTCTATCCAGCTGAGCTACGGAGTCAGGGTACCAGCCGCCCCCAGAAGCCACGGGTGCCGTCCGGGGTCAAGGACTCGTCTCGACGCGCGAGAAGACGCGTCCGAGCGCTTGCTTGAGCGATGGCTCCGGGCGTCTGCAGGGCGGGGCTGCGTGGACTCTCTGCCTGACGGCCGCCAGGATCGCCGCGGATCCGGCGCGAGGATGCCCACCGGAGCCACCTCCTGGCCTTCGTGACGGCGGCGGCTCTGCGGGGCGCGATGGCGCTGAACCCCGGATCAGGGTGGGGCTCCCTCCGGAGCGCTGCGACATGGACCATCCCGGGCCTGCCGTGACCGCCCCAGCCGGCACGGGGTGGTGCAGAACCTTCACCATATGACCCGTGGCGGAACGGAACCCTCGAAGGGCGCGGAGACGATCGGGAGACACGTCGGTCAAAACCGTCACGCGACTGCAATCGCGCGGTCAGACGGGCTCTCATACGAAATTTCACGGATCCCGACCCGGGGTTGGGATCCGGCGGGTCCGGTATCGGCGCCGGTGATCGTGGCGCCCATCGCCGGGCCGGCGCCGGCGGGTCAGACCAGCTTCGCGGTACTGCCGGAGAACCCCCAGGCCCTCTGCTCGTAACCGCCCGACTCGTGGATCAGGTCATGGAGGGGCCCGACCTGGCCCGGAGAGAACGGACCCAGACCTTCCGGAACGGCCTCGTTCCCGGACGCGAGACCTGTCGGGCGCGGCAGGGCATGCCCCGGCCTGGACGCGAGCTGCGATCCGGTGCCCATGCCGTCCTCGGCGGCCATCTCGTTCGCGAGACGCTCGACCACGTCCAGGGCGCTTCCGATCCTGTCGGCCTGCAGGCAGACCTCGTCCTCGTCGATCAGGGAGGCTTCGTCCCCGGTCCACCACCGCCCGTTGTCGATCAGGCGGAGCAACTCGGTGAGGCGGTCCTGTTGCTTGGCCAAGGCCAAGACGGCGCGCGGAGAGATCATCACCGGTTCCTTTACACCCCGGCCGAACGCGAGCGCCGACCCTCGCGGGTGTGGCGCTCAGCATAGGGGGAACTCCGAGGGCGTCCTTGCGCTGGATCAAGGACCGGCTTCGGATCGGCCCCTACATGCGAGGGATGCGGGGGCAGGCCCCGCGGCCCGGACGTCTCGCATCCCCGTCCGGGGACGGGCCGGACCGGCTGGGCCATCCTTCGCCTCCGACCGCGCCGCTGGAAGCCCGCAATGCCGCGCCGCGCCTCGATCGCTCACGGAGGATCCGGTCCCCCGATCCGGGCCACCGGGTTGGGCGAGGGCGTCGCATCCGATCCCGGCTCGGCCTCCGCCATCGGCATGGTCCGACGTCTCGGGCCCGGCCTGATCACCGGAGCCGCCGACGACGATCCCAGCGGGATCGCCACCTATGCCCAGGTCGGCGCGCAGTTCGGGTACGGCCTCGCCTGGACCATGCTGTTCAGCCTGCCCTTCATGGTGATGATCCAGGAGATCAGCGGACGTATCGGCTGCGTGACCGGCCGCGGCATCGCGGCGAACCTGCGCCGGCATTATCCGGCGTGGCTCGTGCGCACCGTCGTGACCGTGCTCCTCGTGGCCAACGTCATCAACCTCGGCGCGGATCTCGGGGCCATGGGCGCGGCGCTCACCCTGCTCCTGGGGGGCAATCCGAGGCTCTACACCGTGGGATTCGGCATCCTGTGCGTGGTCGCCGAGATCGTCGTGCCCTACGCGCCCTATGCGCGCCTGCTCAAATGGCTGACCCTGTCCCTGTTCGCCTACGTCGCCGTGGTGTTCACCGTGCACGTCCCGTGGGACGCGGCTTTGTTCGCCACCCTCGTGCCGCACCTGCGCTTCGACGCCGTCCACGCGACCGCCCTGGTGGCGGTCCTCGGCACCACGATCAGCCCGTACCTGTTCTTCTGGCAGTCGGCGCTGGAGGTGGAGGACCGGATCAAGCGCGGCGCCCAACCCCTCTGGCGCACGCCGCGGGACGCGGGCCCGCAATTCGCCCGCATCCGGACCGACACGGTGGTCGGGATGGGCGTCTCGAACGTCATCGCCATCTTCATCATCTACGCGACCGCCGCCACGCTGCACGCGAACGGGGTCACCGACATCCAGACTTCGGCGCAGGCGGCCGAGGCCCTCCGGCCGATCGCCGGCATCTTCACCTTCGCGCTCTTCGCCGTCGGCATCCTCGGGACGGGCCTGCTCGCGGTGCCGGTGCTGGCCGGATCGGCGGCCTACGCCCTCTCCGAGGCCTTCCGGTGGACCGGGGGCCTCGACCGACGCCTTCGGCAGGCCAAGGCCTTCTACGCGACGCTCTCGGTGGCGACCCTGGCCGGGGTCGGCCTCAACTTCACCGCGCTCGATCCGGTCAAGGCGCTGTACTGGGCCGCCGTCGTCAACGGCATCCTGGCGGCGCCGGTCATGGCCGCGCTGATGCTCGTCGCCTGCAACGGCCGCATCATGGGGCGCCTGAGCCTGTCGACGCCGATGCGGGTGGGCGGATGGCTGGCCACCGCCATCATGACGGTCGCCAGCGTCGGTTTCTTCGTCCTGTGACCGATGCCGGCGGCCTCCCGCGATGGATCCGCGTTTCGAAATGGATCCGCGCGTATCGAAGCGGCGCGCACTCCGCGCATCGCACTCCGCGCATCGCGCTCCGCGTTGACGGAGGCATTCTCGTCCCGCCAAGCCCGCCCGCGATCACGCTGAGCCCGCGCGCGGGTGAACTCGGCCTGCTGCCGCTGGGCGGACGCGATATCCGTCCCGGCGTTGCGCGCGCTCACGCCCTCGCAGGCCCGTGCGCGGGCCGGAGCGGCGGCTGGGATGAGAACAAGTGCCATACAGGTGAGCCTGCGCATGGATGTCCCTCCGAACGTCGAGCAAACTGCATCGTGCGAGAGGCCCACCGGCGTCAGCAATGGGAAATCACGGCCGCAGCTTGATCGGCCCCGAGTCTATCGTTCGATTCTGAACCGAAGCAAAATCGTGTTTTTATGAATATTCATCGGAATATTTAGATTTAATGCTCCTCGTCACCACAACTATACATTCAGCGGTTGATGAGTTACTTGCACGCATCGTTTATGAGAGCGGGCCCGATCCGACGGCCCGGGTTCGATAGGCCTGCATCGGCGGGGTGGAATGGACTTGGTTCGTGGCCCACGTCCTCTGCGCGGTCTCGGGCTGTGACCGCTCGGTTGGCGGGTCAGGTCACGCGATCGCCTGCCTCCGCAGCAGGCCGCCCCGTGCCGGCGGCCTCGGTTGTCGTGCACGCCCGCGCCCGGAACCGCGCGGTCTCCGGAGCGATGCGTCGGGCGTGGCGCCGTCCCGCGGAAAACCCCGGCGACGGATCAGACCACCACGGTGATCGCCTGCGCGGCCCGGGTCAGCCCGGTGTAGAGCCAGCGGGCCCGGTGCTCGCGGAAGGCGTAGGATTCGTCGAACAGCGTCACCCGGTCCCACTGCGACCCCTGCGCCTTGTGGACCGTCAGCGCGTAGCCGTAGGTGAACTCGTCGGTCTCCCGGCGCAGGAACAGCGGGATCTCCTCGTCCGAGCCCGAAATCATCGCGCGCAGGACCTTGATGTCGGTGGGCTTCCGGCGCAGGCCCGGGTCGTCCTCCGGCACCACGTCGAGGCGGATCAGGTCCGGCCGCGGCGGCGCGCGCAGGGCTTGCACCGTCCAGGTCGAGCCGTTGAGCAGGCCCTTCACCCGGTCATTGCGCAGGCAGACCAGCTTCTCGCCGATCGCCGGCATCGGATCGGTGTGGCCGGCGAGTTCCCGGAGCCGCCCGTTGTAGAGGCGGCGGGTCTTGTTGAGGCCGACCAGCACCTGGTCGCATTCGAGCACCTCGGCCGGGTCCAGGGCGCGGCGCGACACCACCCGGCTCTGGCCGAAGGTGCCGAGGTCCAGCCGGCCGCCCTCGCGGATGGTCATCGCCATGCGGACGATCGGGTCGTCCTTGGCCTGCCGATGGACCTCCGTGAGCATCACGTCCGGCTCGGCCTCGGTGAAGAAGCCGCCGCCGCGCACCGGCGGCAGCTGCGCCGGGTCGCCCAGGACCAGCACCGGCCGCTCGAACGACAGCAGGTCGTTGCCGAGGTCGGAATCCACCATCGAGCATTCGTCGATGATGATCAGGTCCGCCTTCGCGGCCGGCCCGGACCGGTTCAGCGTGAAGGTCGGCCCGCCCTCCTCCGCTTCCTTGGTGCGGTAGATCAGCGAGTGGATCGTGGCGGCGTCGTAGCAGCCCTTCTGGCGCATCACCGAGGCCGCCTTGCCGGTGAAGGCGCCGTAGACCACCGTGCCGTCGACATCCTCGGCGATCCGGCGCGCCAGCGTGGTCTTGCCGGTGCCGGCATAGCCGAACAGCCGGAACACCTGGGATCCGCCCTCCCGCCGCCACGCGGCGATCGCCTTCAGCGCCGCGTCCTGCTGCGGGGCGTAGGCGGCCGGCAGCCCGGCGCTCACAGGGCCCCCATCACGGCCAGCGCACCGTTGGCGGCAGGGACGACAGGATCGAGGCGACGTTGCCGCCGGTCTTCAGCCCGAAGATCGTGCCGCGGTCGTAGAGCAGGTTGAACTCGACGTAGCGTCCGCGCCGGACCTGCTGTTCCTCGCGGTCGGCCTCGGTCCAGGCGGTCCCGACATTGTCGCGGACGATTTTCGGATACGCCTCCAGGAAGGCGCCCCCCACGTCGCGGGTGAAGGCGAGATCGGCCTGCGCATCGCCGGTCCAGCGATAGTCATAAAAGATGCCGCCGATGCCGCGGGGCTCGTTGCGGTGCTTGAGGTGGAAGTATTCGTCGCACCACGCCTTGTAGCGGGCATGGTCGACGCCGTGGGCCGCGCAGGCACGCGCCAGGCAGGCGTGGAAATGGCGGCTGTCCGGATCGTCCTGGTTGCGCCGCCGCATCAGCACCGGCGTGAGGTCGGCCCCGCCCCCGAACCACGCCTTCGTGGTCGCGACGAAGCGGGTGTTCATGTGGACCGTCGGCGCGTGCGGGTTCCACGGATGGGCGATCAGCGAGATGCCGGTGGCGAAGAACCGCGGATCCTCGGCCGCCCCGGGCATCTGGGCGCGGAATTCCGGGGCGAACTCGCCGTGGACCGTGGAGATATGGACCCCCGCCTTCTCGAAGACCCGGCCCTTCAGCATCGCCATGACGCCGCCGCCGCCGGGCTGGCCGGTATGGTCGGTGCGGTTCCAGGGCGTCTTCTCGAAGGTCCCGGCGCCTGCGGGCGCATCCGGGTGGAACGGTCCCTCGGCCTCGGCCTCCAGGGTCTCGAAGGCCGCCAGGATGCGGTCGCGCAGGGTCGCGAACCAGGCCGCGGCCTCGGATTTCATGGCCGTCACGTCGGCCTCGGACAGGGGGGCAGTCAGGGCTGCGCGGGCGTCGTCCGGCATCGTCATGCGGTAGGCTTTCCCACTGCGCCGCTGGGGCGTCAATCGGCGGGCGCCAAATCGGCGCGCCGCATCGCCCTGCGCCGAAGTCCCGGGCCGACACGGCATCGCCGCCCTAGATCCGCCGGTCATGCGCCCGTGCGGCGCGCCCTCGAACCGTCAGGACAGCCCGAGACCATGGCCGACACCCTCCGCCTCTTCACCTCGCCCTCCGCCTTCCCGAATCCGCAGCGCCTGCGCCTGTTCGCGCACGAGAAGGGCATCGCCCATCTGTTCGACGAGGTGGTCTACGACATGGCGCCGGGGGGCGAGCAGCGGCAATGGCGCCATCTCAAGATGAATCCCTGGGGCGAGACGCCGACCCTCCTGCTCGCCGACGGGACCGTGCTGTCCGAGACGGCCGCGATCGTGCGCTACCTCGACGCGGCCCATCCGGGTCGCCGCCTCACCGGCGAGACGCCTCTGGAGCAGGGGCTCGACACGATGTGGGACAACCGGATCTGGGTGCACATCCTCTACCGGATCACCACGATGTTCCACGTGCTGAACCAGGGGCTCGGGCCGAAGCTGGAGCTGACGCACAACCCGCAATGGGGCGAGCATTGCCGCAAGGAGGCGCTGGCGCATGCCGGCCTGGTCGACCGCCACCTCGCGGACGGCCGCGCCTGGATGCTCGGCGGCGACGAGCCGACCTTCGCCGACATCACGCTCTGCACGGCGATCGCGTTCTCGAAATTCCCGGTCTGCGCCACCCCGCTCGACGAGCGGTTCGAGCAGCTCGACGCCCTGTGGCGGCGCTGGCAGGCGCGGGCGAGCTTCAAGGCGGCCTACGCCGATGGCGGCAGCGGGCTGACGGAACTCGACCATCTCAAGACTGCCTAGGACGGTTTTGAGGCCCCGGTCCGGCGCAGGCCTGCGCCGGACCGGGCGTCAGCGGGGCGCGCCCTCGCCCACCGGCTTGAGCAGGCCGGTGGCGCTCGCCACCAGCGTCCCGGCCGCGTCGCGGATCTCGGCCTCGCAGAAGATCACCGCACGCCCGGCCCGGGTGACGCGCCCCTCCGCCACGAGTTCGCCCCGGGCGGGATTGAGGAACCGGGCCTGCAGGTCGAGGGTCACCACCGGCCGCCCGGCCCGGAGGCGGGCGGCCGTCCCGAGGGCGACGTCGAGCAGGGTGCAGAGCACGCCGCCATGGGCGATGCCGAGGTTGTTGGCATGCTCCGGACGCAAAACGAGCCGCAGGCGCGTCCGGCCCTCCGCCACGTCGAGCGCCTCGATCCCGCAGAAATCCACGAACGGGATATGGGCCCCGAAGACGGTGCCCGGCTCCGATTGCTGATCCACGCCCACCGTCCCGGTCCTGTCCCGCCCGGCCCGTTATGACGCATGCGCCGCGCGGCCCCAAGATCCTGTGCCCAAGATCCTTTGCCCAAGATCCTTTGCAGGACGGGCCGCGAGATTTCACGCGTCTCGTCAGACCGACAACCGATCTTCGCAATCGAAGGGACCAGCCTGATCCCCGTCAGAGGCACGCGGGCAGAGCGCCGAGGGCCGCGAACTGGTGAAAGTGCCCGTCCCGCCGACCGGGTTTCACCGGCAACGATTTCAGCTCGACCCCGCGCTTGAATAATATGCGTGTTAACGGGCGGCACGCTGTGCAGGGAAATGCTCGACGACGACTTGATTTTGCTGCACAGACGTTAGAACTGTCTCACCACCGCCGGATAGAGGGAATCATCGATGGACGACAACGCCACTGAGCAGCAGCAGACCTTTATCGAGCAAGCCTCGGACATCGTCTCAGCGTATGTCTCAAACAATTCCGTGCCGATCAGCGAGTTGCCCGGTCTGCTCGCCGGCGTCCACGCCGCTCTGGCGAAGCTGTCCGCCCCCGCGGCGGCCGTCACCGAGGCGGCCGACAAGCCGACGCCGGCCCAGATCCGCAAGTCGGTGACCTCGGACGCGCTGATCTCCTTCATCGACGGCAAGCCGTACAAGACGCTCAAGCGCCATCTCTCGCGCAACGGTCTGACGATCGAGCAGTATCGCGAGCGTTTCGGGCTGCCGCGGGACTATCCGTCGACGGCCGCGAGCTATTCCGCCCAGCGCTCCGAACTCGCCCGCAGCCTCGGCCTCGGCCAGCAGCGCCGCAAGTCCGCGGCGGCCCCGGAGCCCGCCGAGGAGGAAGTCGCCGAGAAGCCGAAGCGCGCAGCCCGTCCGCGCAAGGCCAAGGAAACGGCCTGACGACAAGCCGCGCCGTGGGGGTCGGCGCGCGCCACGCCGGCCGTCCCCCTTACGCGAAATCGGCGAGGTCGTCGGCCACGTCTCCGGCGGCGATCTCGGTCTCGGCCTTCCGGCGCTCGCTGGGCTCGGCCTCGGCGGGCGCGGCCGCGTCGCCGGGCCTGCGCTCCGGCGGCCCGGCCTTCGGATCCTCGTCGTCCGGCTCGTCCGGGACTTGGTCCCGCACCCGATCCGCCATGACCCACCCCCGCCGGACTCATCCCCGCCGATCCTGCGGAGCAATGCCGTTGGCGCCCCGCGCGTTCCACGCCCGGCCGATCCGCTGAGAGCGCCGCGCGTTTGAAACCGTGCGGGGGCCCGGTCCGGGAGAGAAACCCGGGCGTCGGCGTTGCCCGTGCGGATGCCGGCGGGCTGGCCGCCGGTGACAGGGACGGATCCTGCGATGACGGAGACGCATATTCGAGCGGAGGCGAGCCGGCGCGACCTGCTGGCGGCCTCGCTCCTCGGGACGCTACCGCTGCTCCTGGCGAACGGGGCGACGGGCAGCCCGCTGAACCCCGACCAGACCATCATCCGTGCCCCCGGCGATCTCCCGTGGCAGCCCTCGAAGGACTACCCGGAGCGCAGCGTCGACCGGTGCACGCTCACCGGCGACCTCAACGGCACCGGCCTGTACTATACGCTGATCCGCTGGTGGCCGGGCTACATGAGCGCGCCGCACACCTACACCTCCGACCGGTTCTGCATGGTCCTGTCCGGCACGTGGTGGTGCAACAGCGGGGCGGATTTCGATCCCGCCGCCTGCGTGCCGGTGAAGGCCGGCAGCTTCGTGCGCCGGGTCGCGGGGACGCCGCATTACGACGGCGTGGTCCGCGACGGGCCGGAGCCCGCGGTGATCGCCATCTGCGGCATGGCGCCGGTCAATTACAGACTGGTCGACCCGTCGCAGCCGGGCTGGCGCCGGGTCTGACGGACGATCGATCGGGCTGAGACCGGGCGGGGCGCGCATTGGGCAATCGATACGGGCTGGAGATCCGCGCGGCCGCCGGCCCCGACGCCGCCGGCCTCGCGGCGCTGCTGGGCGAGGCGGGCCTCGCGGTCGGCGCCGCCGATCTCGCGGCCCGGCTCGAGGGGCTGCAGCGGGACGGCGGCACCGCCCTCGTCGCCGTGGAATGGGGACCGCCGAGCGGGCTGATCGCCCTCACCCCCGTCCGAACCCTCGACGCCCCCCGGCCCGCCGGCCTGATCACGACCCTCTTGGTCGCCGCCGAGTCCCGGCGCCGCGGCATCGGGCGGGTGCTGCTGAAGGCGGCCGGGCGGGCGGCGCGGCAGGCGGGCTGCGACCGGCTGCTCCTGAGCGTCGGGCCCGGCCAGGACACGCTGGAGGCTTTCTGCGCCGCGGCGGGCTTCGTCGCGGCGGCCGGGCTCCTGGCCCGCCCGCTCCTGAAGCGGGGATCCGGCGACGTTTGAGCCCCGCGACATCCTGACCGCAGCCGACGGCCCGTCCGGGCGTTGACCGGGATACGCAGGAGACCCCGACCATGTTGCGCGCCGAGACCCCGCCGCCGCCCGCCAATCTCCCGGCCGATCCCCCGCCGGATTCGGATACGCCGACCTCCGCCCAGCTCAAGGCCGACATCGACAGCGGCCGCACCGCCGACAAGGCCCCGCACCTGGATGTCGGGGCCGCGCCGCTCGGGACCTGCGAGGAGGCCGGCGGGACGCCGCCGAGTTCGCAGGAGGTCCGGCTCGCCCGGCAGAACGAGCGGGCGCCCTCGGAGAAGGCCGCGGCGGGCCGCGCCCGCCAGCGGCAGAGCTGGGTCGTGCCCGCCTTCATCGGGGTGATCGTCCTGGTGGCGGTGGCGCTCGCGCTGGGGCTCTGGCTGACGCATTGAGGCCCCGCGCCGGACGGTGGCCGGCGGTGCGGATGCGCCGCCCGTGGCCCGCGATGGTGCAGGACGGCACGGTCCCGTCAGCGCCGCCTTAAAGGTCGATTCACGTCGATGCGGTTAGCGTGAGCTTACTGCAGTCCTGCGTAAACCGATCCTCCATGCCCTCATCCGTCGATGCTCCGCCGGACCTGTCCGGGCTCCTCGAACTCTCACGCATCGAGAATCTCGATCTCAAGCCCGTGATCCTGCGGGTGCAGACCGATCTGTTCGTGCGGGCATCGGTGCGGGACCGGAACGCGATCGAGATCTTCGAGTCCCTGGCCTGCGGGCTGATCCCCACGGTGGACGAGGAGACGGCCCGGGTGGTCGCCCGGAAGCTCGCCCCCTGCCCCGAGACGCCGCCGGCGGTCCTGCAGGCGCTCGCGTTCCGGGGCGGCGGCGCCCGCGACGCGGTGGTGGAGCTGGCCCCGGTGCTGAGCCGCGGCCTGATCGAGGCCGCCCTCGCCGACGGCTCCGACATCGCCGCCCGCATCGCCGCCCGGGCTGGGCTGAGCCGCGAGGCGGTGGACGACCTCTCCCGGGAGGGCCGGCCCGAGATCGACCGGGCGCTGGCCGCCAACCTCGGCATCACCCTCTGGGGCGCCGCCCTGACCCGGCTCGTGGACCGGGGCCGCGGCGCCGCCGACCTCGCCCGGCTGCTCCTGGTGCGCCCCGACGTCTCCGCGGCCGATCTCGTGCCCCTCTACCTGCACGCCGACCCGATGCGCCGCGCGGTGATCGGCCGGGCCGTGGAGGCGACCGCCGCCCTGCGCCCGTGCCCGCCGCCGCCCCGCGACCTCGGCGCGGTCCTGACCGGGCTCTCGGCGGCGCACGATGTCGGCGCCTTCGTGGCGGCCCTGGCGGACGGCCTCGGCCTGCCGCGCGATTTCCTCACCGTGGTGGCCGACGCCAGCGCCCGCTACGACCTCCTGACCCTGGGCCTGCGCGCCGCCGGCCTGCACGAGGAGGAGGCGGTCTACATCTTCCTCACCCTCAACCAGGGGGTGGCGCGCTCCGCCGAACGCGTCTCCGACCTCGTCCGCCTGTTCCGCACCGTGAGCCGGCCGGCGGCCCGGGACCTCGTCGCGGCGCTCCTCGACCGGCCGCTCGCCGAGCGCGTGCGGAGCGAGCCGCACCAGCCGCTGCACGGACCGGAGGCCAAGCTGCGCCAGGGCGCCGAGCGCGGCGCCGGGCAGCGCGCGCCCGCACCGGGGCGGGCGGGGGCCGCGTCCAGCGCGAAGGCGGGCTGACGACAGAGCCGTCAGCGGGGGGCGACGCCCCGCCAGGCGGGCTGCCTGTCGGCCTCCTCCAGGGTGTCGATCGAGGCCGGGGGCTCCCCGGCCCGGCGGCTCAGTTCCGCCATCAGGCCCCGGGCGAGCACGGCGCGGACGGCCCGGTCGCGGCTCTCGGGCGGGAGGGCGTCGAGGGCCGCCGGCAGCGCCGCGCCGGCGCCCGGCACCGCCCCGGCGAGCTTGCGGGCCTCGCCGGCGGGATCGGCGCCGCTCCGCATCAGCGCGAGATACGAGAGCACGCCGATCACCAGAACGGCGCGCAGCAGGACGGTCATGGATTCGTCTCTCCGCTCGGTGTCGCGCGCCTCTCCGCCCGAAGGCCGGCCTCCGGGACGGGGCGCGGATGCGAGGATTCGACGGGTTTCGTGAACCGGCCCTCAACCGGTTCGGGCTTTCGCGCGCGATGGTGAATGAAGCTTGTTCCAGAGCGCTTGGTTACCTCGCGGAAAGCATCCTGACCGTTCGGGCAAGTCGCGCAACACTCGTTTAAGCCGGCTCTGCGACCGTCCGGAAGTCGTTCGAAGTCGAACCGGAGGCGCGAGGGATGCGGAAACGCATACATCGCGGCGTGTGCCAGCCTTGCCCATTAAAAAAGTCCTGACTTCCTTGATCGACGACCGTCTCGCGGGGCTGGTTCACGCCACCGTCGCGGACGACGCGGCCGCCCGGGCCCGCCACCAGCGCTTCCTGGTGTCGCGCCTCGCCACGGGCGCCGTGATGATGGCCGCGCTGCCGCCCTACCTGCTCTGGCGCGGGGTGCCGTCGGGCGTCGAGGTGCTGACGATCGCGAGCCTGCTGCTGCCGGTTTTCGCCGCCGTGCTGCTCGTCCGCACCGGATCCCTGTGGCTCGCCCACGCGGTCTCCGCGGCGGGGCTGACCGGGGTCGTGGTGGCGCTGGCGAGCATCACCGGGGGCACCGCCTCCCCGGCCGCGGTCTGGCTGGTGGCGATCCCCGTGGAGGCGCTGGTCTCCGGGTCGCTGCGCGCGACGGTCGCGGCCGCCGCCATGGCGATCCTCGGGGTGCTGGCGGTGGTCGGGCTCGGCGCCGTCGCGGGCGCCCTGCCGGTCATGGACATCTCCGCCGGCCTCGCCCTGCCGGCCTTCGCGATCACGGCGATCGGCCACGTCGCCGCCCAGGTGCTCGAGCACCTGCGCAACGAGGGGGCGTGGCGCGCCCGGCTGCGCGACAACGAGGCCCGGGACCGGCTGCTGCTCTCGGCGATCGACGATCTCGTGACCTGGCACGACCGCAACGGCCGCGTGCTGGAGGCCTCGGTCTCGGCGACCCGGCTGCTCGGCAGCGCGCCGGCGCGGCTGTGCGGCCACGGCCTGCTGGAGCGGGTCCACGTGGCGGACCGGCCGGCCTTCCTCAAGGCGGTGAGCGACGTCGCCGCGACTGGGCGGCCCGCCACCCTGCCGCTGCGCCTGCACGTGGAGGCCGGCGCCGGCCGGACCGACGGGGCGCGCCTGATCCACGCGGAGATGCGCGCCCACCGCATCCTGCACGGGTCCCACGACGCCGCCCTGGCGGTGGTGGCGGTGACCCGCGACATGACCGAGCACCACCGCCACGCCGAGGAGCTGGAGCGCGCCCGCGCCGAGGCCGAGCGGGCCGACGCGATCAAGGGCCGGTTCCTGGCCAACGTCACCCACGAGTTGCGCACGCCGCTCAACGCGATCATCGGCTTCTCCGAGGTGCTGGCGGGGGAAGGCGCCCTCAGCCTCGGCCCCGACCAGGCGCGGGACTATGCCGGGATCATCGGCGCCTCCGGCCACCACCTCCTCGGCGTCGTCAACACGCTCCTCGACATGAGCCGGATCCAGAGCGGCAACTTCGACTACGCGCCGGAGACCTTCGACATCGCGTCGCTCCTGCGGTCCTGCTGCGACCTGATGCGCCTCAAGGCCGAGGCGGCGGGCCTCACCCTCGCGGTCTCCGCCTCCGGCCCGGTGGAGATCACCGCCGACCCCGGCGCCTGCCGGCAGATCCTGATCAACCTGATCTCGAACGCCGTGAAGTTCACCCCGCGCGGCGGCCGGGTCGACCTGTCCCTGCGCGGCGGCATCGACGGCCTGGACATCGTCGTCGCCGATACCGGGCTCGGGATCGGCGCCGAGGACCTGCCCAGGCTCGGGACGCCGTTCTTCCAGGCCGGGGCCGGCGGCTACAAGCGCCCCCACGAGGGGACCGGCCTCGGCCTCTCGGTGGTCCAGGGCCTAGTCGGCCTGCACGGCGGCGCGGTGCTGATCGAGAGCGCGCCGCAGGCCGGCACCGTGGTCACCGTGACCCTGCCCCGCCTGTGCCGGACGCCGGCGTCCGAAGGCAGCCCGGCCCCGATCCGCACCGCCGTGCGGGGCGCCCCCCCGCCGCGCCGCGTGGTGCGCCTGCCGCTCGGCCTGTTCGACGCGGAACCGGGCCCCGAGTCGGCCCCGTCGGGTTCGGTCCTGCGCCGCACCGGCTGAGCCACAGATCCCCCGGAAGGAGACCCGATGTCAGGCTACCGAGAGATCACCGTACCGGGCGAAGCCGGCCGCGCGCGTCGCCCCGCCCTGCGCCGCGCCGCGGTCCCCGGCGACTGGCGGTCCGTCCTCGTCGGTGCCCTGCGGGCGACGGGCACCACCTGCCGGAACAGCCCGGGCACCGTCCTCGGCAGCCTCGTGGGCCTGGGCGCGGCGGGATTCATCTGCGTCAACGCCCTCGGCTACCAGGCCGGGCGCCATCCGGCCCCGATCCTGCCCAAGCTCGCCCAGAAGGCGCCCGCCGCGCGGGAGGCCGTTCGGGAGCCGGTACGTGAGATCGCGCGGGAGCCGGTCCGCACCGAACCGGAGCGCTCCGCGCCGCCCGCCCCCGCCAAGCCGGAGCCCCGGGACGCGATCGGCGCGCTGATCCGCGCCGACGAGACCACCGCTTCGGTGACTCCGAAGGCCGCCCCGGCCCGGACCGCCGCGAAGCCGGCCCTCAAGACGAAGCCCGCGCCGGACGGGGATCCGGTGCTGCGGGCCCAGCGGGCCCTGTCGAAGCTCGGCTACCCGGTCAAGCCGGACGGCGCGATGGGTCCGGGCACCCGGGCGGCGATCGAGACGTTCGAGCGCGGCGCCAAGTTGCCGGTCACCGGCGCGGCCACGGGCCGGACGCTGCGCGAACTGGTCGCCCGCGCGGGCCACGGTTAGGGCATCGTCCCGGACAAAGCCCGGCCTGTCACCGCCACGGCATCATTCCGAGGTCTGAACTCAATCAGCTTGGCCGTGGCGATGTCCGCAACAGGTCGATTTCCGTCAGTCCGCTTGCGAGAAGCAACGACTTGAAACGGACGTCATCTTCGCTCCCGTGCATCGCCCAAAGAAAAGGTGTGATATCTCATTCATCGCATCTGACTATAGTTTCAGGGCCAGCCTCTGAACACGGCGGGACGTCACCGTCCCGCCGTGACAATCTTCGGCTACCGGCCTTGTTCAGGCAGCCCCGACCCAGGAGCCCACGACCGGCCCTGTGTCTCCTCCAGGGAGCCCTCACTCGGCGGCAGGGTCCGGTAGGAGTTCCAACCGATCACATGGACCGGCTCGCCACCGGGAGGCGCGGCGTAGCCGTGCCGGGCCAGCCAGCTGCGCATGTCGTAGATCTCGCGCTGCTGCTCGACGATGATTGCCTCGGCGAGCTGACGCGTCCACGGGTCCTTGGCGCGGCTCAGCGCAACCCGAGCCATGTCGATGGCGCCCTGGTGGTGCGGGATCATCTGGATGCGGAAATCCGCGTCCGGATCGCCCGTGTACGGCTGTTCCATCGCCGCCATCATCCTGTGATGGGCCGCCACGAACTCTTGCGTGGCCGGTGTCTGCGCTGCGGCCGGTTTCGGTCTGGCGTCGTGACCATGGTGCTGGGCCCACGCAGCCGTGGTGGCGGCCAGCAGCGTGGCTGCGGCAATAAGATATCGCATGGTACGTCCTATGGCATACGCCCCATCGGCCGCTCGACGGCGGATCCCGGGCGAAGAATTGGGAGGGTCGGAGATGCGCCGCGACGACCCGCGCCGGCGGCGGCTCAGGCGCCGAGCGGTCTCGGGGGCTCGGCCGGACGCTCGGGCTCGCGCCCGGACAGGACCGGCGGCTCTGGGAAGGCGATCCGGCAACCACGATCGCTCGGACCCGCGAGACCGGCGACGTCACCGGTCACGGCTGGTGAGCAGCACGCTGACCCAAGGTTGCAGGACGGGCAACCAGGCCTCCCGTCGGGACACCCGTGGTGGATGGAACTCACCCCGATGGTAGCCGCGGCCGCGACACCCCCCGCAGCGGCGCCGACGTCTCCCGAATGGTCGTGCCTGACAGCGTGGGTTCCGCCATGGCCTTCGTGAGCCTGCGCGGACGCAACAACGCCGCCGGCCGTCAGCATGACGGCCAGAACGATGATCCTTGTCAGGTACGCGATAAGGCCCAAGCTCAGCCTTTGACGGGCGTCCAGGTTCAGATGCTGGGGACGTAACAGTGGGCCCAGGCTGGCGTCAATTTGTGGGCTACAGGGCTGAGAACCGATATCAACTGATCCGATTTCAACCGCCGCTTCCCACCCCAAGCCGAAGTTGCCGGAGGGCTGACGAAGAGCCGCTTTGGAGAAGCGCCGACGGCGGTCCGGGCGGCTCGGTTGGGTCGGAACCAGCCGCTCAGATAGCCAAGCGCATGGCGTTCAGACCCTCGACCGCCGGGACCCTGTTCACGGCGCCCATGCCGCGAGGGCGGCCGACACGCCATCGCGGTCGGTGATCCGCGTGACGATCCTGGTGATCGCCAGGACCGCGTCCCGGGTCGCCCCCCTGGATCCCGCCGATCTGGGCCGCGATCCCGTCGGTGGCCCGGGCGGTCTGGTTGGCCAGCATCCCGCTTACCCACAGGCACGAACCGGAATTGTGCAGCGCAACCATCTCCGGCGCCGCGCGTTCACCATCTGGCTAAGTCCGATCAGGTACAAGTTTCGCCGTGTGGAACGGAGTGCGCCGGATGCATGTCGAGAGTTGGCTGAAGCCGGACGAGGTACCGGATCTCGCGGCGCGGGCGACAGCGATGATCGACGCCGCCCTCACGGGCTCGGACCTGGCGCGGGATTGCTACTGGGCGGCCGTGCGGAAGGGATACAACACCCCGTACAACGACCCGCCCCGCAAACGCGCCGCCCCGGCACAGCCGAACGCGGTGCCCTGCCCTGTCGGCGCGGCGGTCGAGCCGGTCGCCGCGGTGGCCGTCGTGATCGCCGCCCAGGCCGCGGAGGCCCGGGCGATCTGACCTCGGCTGAGCCGCCTCGCCATCTTGCCGACGTTTTACGCAAGCTTCACTAATCCTCGTCCCCGGTGCGGCTCCTGATGAGGCCGCCCGTCGTCAGGAAGTGAAGATGGTCCGCGTCCCCCGCCTGCTCCCGGCCGGAGCCCTCATCCTGCTCTCATCCGGGCTCGTCACCGGCCTCCCCGGAGGCCTGGTCGGCGCGGCCGGCCTGGCCGCGACGGTGGCCCAGGCGCAGGAGGCCGCCCCCGATACGAGCGCCGACGATGCCGCCCCTGCCACGCGCGGGCGCCGGCGCGGCCGCCAGCGGCCGAGCCGCGCCGAGCGGAAGCCGGCTACGCCCCCCGGCATGCAGCAGGCCACGCCGGTGGCGATCTTCGGCGACTGGAACGTGTTCGTGAACGGCGACGGCCGCGGCAAGCTCTGCTACGCCATCGCGCAGCCGCAGACGCGCTCGCCCAAGACCCTGAAGCGCGACACCGCCTACCTGTTCGTGAGCGTGCGCAAGGGCGAGAACGTCCAGAACGAGGTGGCGGTGATGCTGGGCTTCCCGTCGAAGCCCGCGGCCGCGCAACTCAAGCCCGGCTCGGCCGCCGCGCCCACCGATCCGAGCCTCAATCTCGGCGCCAGCCGCTACGGCCTCGTGGTGAAGGACGGGAACGCGTGGCTGCAGAACCCCGCCGAGGAAGGACGGGTCGTCTCCGAGATGAGCGCCCGCAACCCGAAGCTCGTCATCAAGACCACCTCGATGCGCGGCAACCCGACGAGCGACGAATACGCCCTCGGCGGCTTCGCCGAGGCCATGAAGCGCACCCGCGACGAGTGCGGCCGGTAGACCGCCCGGCCGGATCATCCGGGCGGGGCCGAAGCGCCGGTCGCTCGGGTCAGGCCCGGCGGAGGCGGGGCTGAGCCTGCCGGGCGTCGGCCTGAGCCCGGGGGCGCATCCGCGCCCGGGCCGCGCGGGCCGCCTGCTCGGCGGTGCGGAACAAGGCCCCGTCGAGCCCGTCGAAATCGCGGGCGGACGAGAAGAACCGCACCCCGCGCCCTTCGGGCACGGCGATCCCGGCGGTGATCTCGCCGATCTCGATCACCCGCGGCGGCTCAGCCGGCGACGGCAGGTCGGCGGGGGTAAGGCGGTCGCGGGGCGTGGGCTCTGTGAAGAGACTGTGCATGGCACTTGGAACTCCCTGGGCCGGCGTGAAGCCATGCCGGAACGCGATGACTGCTGCATGATGGTCGGCGCGCTAGCGTCGACAGCGCCGGTCTTGAGCGCGGGAGCAGGGCGCGTTCGGGAGCGCGTGGGCGTCGGGGTGAAGCCGGCTCGACATCGGATGTCCTCCAGACTGAAGGACCGCGCGGCGCTGGGGCCGTCGCAGTGCTTTAGCGTTTGATGACGCGGCGCAAGCGACGCTTCTCAAATCACCGCGGCTGCGGCGGGGACGACCCCTCCGCGGCACCACCGAAGATGGCGCCGCCGCCGCGCCGCGTCAACGGAACCGAATTCCGTTTTTCGGGGCCCCTCTGGCAGGGGCGCGGCCCCGATCGGGCTCCGGGGAGACGGGATCCGTCAGGCGCCTTCGACGATGGCGGCGAGATCGGAGAAATCCGAAAAGATCGGGGCGGCGCCCGCGCGTACGAGGTCGGCCCCCGCGGGGTCGTGGCCCCAATGACCGCCGCCGGTGAACCCGGCGACCCGCATGCCGGCGCTCCGGGCGGCCGTGACGCCGGGCACGCTGTCCTCGATCACCAGACAGGCCTCGGGGGCGACCCCCATGCGGGCGGCGGCGAACAGGAACAGGTCCGGGAAGGGCTTGCCGCGGGCCACCTGGGACGAGGAGAAGACGTGCGCGCCGAACAGAGGCAGCAGCCCGGTCAGCGTCAGGGAATGGCGCAGGCGCACCGGATCGCTGCTCGAGGCCACGCAGGACGGCAGGCCGAGGGCCGCGACCGCCGCGGCGACGCCGCGCATCGCCTTCAATTCCGCATCGAACAGCGCCAGGGTCTCTTCCTTGACCGCTGCGACGAAATCCGGGGGCGCCGTGACCCCGTAATCCTGGGCGACCTGCGCCATGATCGAGGGCATCGCCATGCCGGTGAAGCGCCTCCGCACGGTGGCGAGGTCGATCGCCACGCCGATCCGGACGAGGCCGGCGGTGAGGCAGGCGAGGCTCAGGGGCTCGCTGTCGACCAGGACGCCGTCGCAATCGAAGATCACGAGGCCGAGTTGTTTCGCACGCGCGTCCAAGACCGACCGTTCTTCCCCCACGGCCCGCCGCCGCCCGCCCCTGTGACACGGGCTCCCCGGACCGGCAACCGCGCGGGGTCGACGCTTCGCCGCGCGGTGCCCACGACCCGTGGCCGCCCTTGCACCCGGCGGCCCGGCCCCATACTCCCGGGGCGGGCGCCGGCCGGGCGCGCAAGAAGGCTTCGGAAGAATCCGCGATGCTCCGCTTCCTGGTCCGCGTCCTGGGCTTCCTGCTGATGGCCGGCGGCTTCGTCGCGCTGGTCTATGACGGTGCCCGCTCCATCGCCAATAACAGCCTGCGGGTGACGGCGCTCTCCGAGGTGATCGCCACCCTGTTCAAGGACCGGGCCGGCGCCCTGCAGGGCAGCGTCGAGGGGGCGGCACCCTGGCTGTGGCACGTGCTGGGCCTGCCGCTCACCCTGGCGCCGGCCTCGCTGATCGGGCTGGGGCTCGGGGCGGTGCTGCTCTGGCTCGGCCAGCCCGGCCGCGAGCCGATCGGCTTCCTGACGAAGCCCTGAGCGCGCCGCGCCCCTATCGCCCGTCGAGCCGGGCCCTGGCCTCGGCGAGCTCGCCCTTCAGCCGCTCGATCTCGGCGGTCAGGGCATAGCGCTCGCTCACGTCGATCTGCGAGGCGAAGTAGTAGACGACCGTGCCGGCCGCATCCCGCACCGGCCCGACATAGAGCGCGTTGTGGAAGGTCGAGCCGTCCTTGCGGTAATTGACCAGATCGACCCGGATGTCCGCCTGCTGCCGTATGGCGTCGCGGAGCCGGTCGACGGCCGCCGGATCGGTCTCCGGCCCCTGGAGGAAGCGGCAGTTCCGGCCGGTCACGTCGAGCCGGGTATAGCCGGTGAGCTTCAGGAAGGCGTCGTTCACGAACACGATCGGATTGTCGTGCTGCCGCGGGTCCGTGATGATCATCGGCATCCGGGTCGCGCGGACGGCCGCCGCGAAGGGATCGCCCCGGTGCGCCTCCATCTTGAGGTTGTCCGGCACGTGGCCCGTGGCACTCCCGCCCGTCTCCATCCGGCCCCGCCCCCGCATGGCGGCACCCGGGCCGCCCCCTGCGGGCTACAAGCCGGAAATCGTCAGCGAGGTCCAGTCCTTCGTCTAGGTTTCGCGCTTCGAAGAGCCCGGAAGCTTTCTCGTCGACGGGCGCGTCCCCATATTGGCGGGACCCGAGTGACCGGAAGGCAAGCCGATGTTCCTGTTCCGCAAGCGCCCCGAGATGCCGAGCTCCGCCGACGCCCTGCCCGGCCGCCCGACGCCGCTCCCGACCGCCGAGACCCACTACGTCAACGGCAACCCGCTCAAGGGTCCCTATCCGCCGGGCACCGAGACGATCGTCCTCGGGCTCGGCTGCTTCTGGGGCGCCGAGCGCCGGTTCTGGCAAATGCCGCAGGGCGTGTTCGTGACGGCCGTGGGCTATGCCGGCGGCTTAACCCCGAACCCGACCTACGAGGAGGTCTGCTCCGGCCAGACCGGCCACAACGAGGTGGTGCTGGTCGCCTTCGACCCGGCGGTCCTGCCGCTGGACGCGCTGCTGCGGACCTTCTTCGAGAGCCACAACCCGACCCAGGGCATGCGCCAGGGCAACGATGTCGGCACGCAGTACCGGTCGGGGATCTACACCACTGGTCCGGCGCAGGAGGCGACTGCCCGGGCGGTGCGGACGGCCTATGCCGAGGCCCTGCAGGCGCGCGGCTATCCGGACGTGACCACCGAGATCCGGCCGCTGGAGCAGTTCTACTTCGCGGAAGGCTACCATCAGCAGTACCTCGCCAAGAACCCCAGCGGCTATTGCGGCCTGGGCGGCACCGGCGTCAGCTGCCCGGTGGGGACCGGCGTCGCGGCCTGAGCCTCACGGGTTGCCGCCGGGCCGCGGCGGTGCGCCTGCCGCCGCGGGGGCGCTGCCCCCCAGGGGCGGCGTGCTGTTCGGGCTGCGCAGCACGATCAGCACGCTGCCCAGGACCGAGAGGGCGACGGCGGTGGCGAGGATGAGGAAAAGCCAGCGGGGCATTCCGGGGCGTTAGCACGGCATGCCCGGTTCGCGAACCGCCGCCGATCGCCTCACGGCGCCTTCAGCACCGTCCGGCAGGCGGCCGGCAGGGCCGCCATGGTCATGGCGGGCTTCGGCTTGGCCGGCGTCTTGGCGGGCTTGGGATGGAGCACCGCGTCCGAGAACCAGTAGCCGAGGTCGTCGCAGCCGTCGCCGCCCGGGGGCGGGGCCTGCGGCTGGCAATCCTCCTGGCCGGCCGGGCAGGAGAGCCGGATATGGTAGTGGTAGTTGTGCCCGTACATCGGGCGCACCTTGGACATCCAGGAACTGCCCGCGGCCTCGCGGCAGAGCGCTTTCTTGATCGCCGCGTTGACGAAGATGCGCTCCACCTCCGGCTGCTCGGCGGTGAGCTTGATCAATTGCAGATGCGTCGGCGTCCAGACCTGCGGATCGATGTCGAGCCGGTCGGGCCGGACCATGTCGGTGGCCGAGGTCTCCTCGCGCTCCGCCCGGCTCATGCGGTGATCGGGCATCGGCGTCAGCCAGACATCGGCGTCGATGCCGATCTGGTGCGAGGCGTGGCCCGTGATCATCGGGCCGCCCCGGGGCTGGGCCATGTCGCCGACGAGCAGCCCCGGCCAGCCCACCCGGCCGGCCTTCTGCGACAGCCGCTCCAGGAAGGTGACAAGATACGGCGTGCCCCACATCCGGTTGCGGGACGGGCGCATGACCTGCCAGCTCGGCCCGTCCAGCGGCAGGGCCTCGCCACCGGCGAAGCAGCCCTTGGCGTAGAACCCGTAGATATGGGCCGGCCCGGACGAGCCCCGAGTGACGCGCCCGAACAGGGCCTTGGCGGGGGTCGATGGGGCGTCCGGATGCTCCAGCGGCGGCAGGGGCTTCGGGTTGACGCTGCCGAGGTCCTGGGCGTGCGCGGCGGCGGGCAGGAGCAGGGCGGCGAGCATCAGGCTCTTGGCCAGAGGGATGGCAGGGCGCGGCATCGGCATGCGGGGCTGTTCGTCCGTCATCGGGAGGGCGGGCGCGGGCGCGCGCCGGAACGTGGCCCCAGCAAGGGGCGTTTTTCGGGCAGACGCGCACGACAGCTCGGGCGGCACCGATGACGGCGACCGGGCGATCGGCCCAGATGTGCGCCGCCCCGGCCCGCAGCCCCGAGGACACCGATCCGGCCACGGACGGCGCCTGGGAGGAACAGATCCACCGCCGCGGCGACGCGGCGCCCTATCGGGGGATCCGAGGGCGCCTCAGCCCTCCGAGGGGCCGCACCAGCCGGGCAGGTAGCCGGCATCCTTGGACTTGGCCAGCGCCATGGCCTTCTCCATCGCCGCCGAGAAATCGTGCTCGACACGCTTCTCCTTGATGTTGCGCCGGAGGAAATCCGCCCACAGGAACTCGCTGAACGGCGTCGTATCCTTGGCGAAGCCGCCGGCCCGGCGCAATTCGCCCGCGAGGCTGCGGAAGGGATCGTCGGCGAGGTCGGCGATCGTCTTCGGGAGGTCCTTGAAGTCGCGGCGCACCCCCTCGGCATCGTAGGGATAGACCCAGGACTTGTGATCGCACACCGTCCAGAACGCGTCCTTCTCGAGATGGTGCAGGTCGGCGATCACCGTCACCAGCACATCCTTGACGCCCTCCTCCTGCAGGGCGCGGGAGAGGTGGTGGTGATCGACGACGTAGTGGCGCTTCTTGGGGCCCAGCACCGTCGGGATCTGGTGGGCACCGAGGAATTCCCGCTTCTTGTCGCCGTCATAGGCCCGCCAGCGGCGGCGCTTCTCCGCGACTTCCCGGTAGCCCACGGTCATCTGGGTCGGCCGCAACTCGGCGATCGGGACGGGCTTGAGCAGCGGTTCGCGGGTGGTCATGAGTCGTGCTTCCTGCGTGATCTTGTCATGGGGATGTCACACAACGCCGCAGCCTGAAAGGCCAAGCCGGCCCGCGGGCGCTCACGTTTGCTGCAGCGGCGGCCGGCGCACCGCGTCCAGCACGAACACCCGGATCGCCGAGGACAGGTTCTGCCCGCCGCGCCCGGCATCGATGGCCCCGACGAGGGCCTGGACCGACTGGCCCCGCGCCGCCGCGACCTCGCGCAACGCCGCCCAGAACGGCTCCTCCAGGGATATGCTGGTGCGGTGCCCGGCGATCATCACGGAGCGCTTGGTGACGCCCGCGCCCACGGAGGGACCGGTCATTCCGCCGAATCGGGATCCGGCTCGCGCCGGTCGAGGCGATGGCCCTCGTGGCGCTCGATCTCCAGGGACTTGCGCCGCTGCTGGAGGGTCTTGGCCTTCTTCGGCTGCCCGAAGGCGATCCGGTTGGCCTCGGCCTTCGCGTCGGCCCCGGCGCGGGCCTTCGCCTTGCGGACCTGACGCAGGTTGATGATCTCAGCCACGGATCGCCTCCCGATGGTGGCGACCGGCGCATGAGAGACGCGCCGGCCAGATCCCAAAAAAATCAGTCGGCGCTGGGGGCCAGCATGGTCTCCGGCCGGACCACGCGCTCGAACTCCGCCTCGGTGACGTAGCCGAGGCGCAGGGCCTCCTGCTTGAGGGTCGTGCCGTTCTTGTGCGCCGTCTTGGCGATCTCGGCGGCCTTGTCGTAGCCGATCGAGGGGGCGAGCGCCGTCACCAGCATGAGGGAGCGGCTCATCAGGTCGGCGATCTTATCCTCGTTCGCCTTGATGCCGACCACGCAATTGTCGGTGAAGCTCACCGCGGCGTCGGCGAGCAGCCGGATCGATTGCAGGACCGCGTTGGCGATCACCGGCTTGAACACGTTGAGCTCGAAATTGCCCTGGCTGCCGGCGAAGCTCACCGTGGTGCCGTTGCCGATCACCTGGGCGCAGACCATGGTCAGCGCCTCGCACTGGGTCGGGTTGACCTTGCCGGGCATGATCGAGGAGCCGGGCTCGTTCTCGGGCAGGGACAGCTCGCCGAGGCCGGAGCGTGGGCCGGAGCCGAGGAAGCGGATGTCCTGGGCGATCTTGAACAGGCCGGCGGCGAGGGCGGCGAGCGCGCCCTGCGTGAACACCAGGGCGTCGTGGGTGGCCAGCGCCTCGAACTTGTTCTCGGCCGAGGTGAAGGACAGCCCGGTCAGGTCCGCGACCTTGGCGGCGAACCGGTCGGCGAATTCCGGGTGGGCGTTGAGGCCGGTGCCGACCGCGGTGCCGCCCTGGGCCAGCGCCAGCACGCCCGGCAGGGTCGCTGCGACGCGCGCCCCGCCCAGAGCCACCTGCGCGGCATAGCCGGAGAATTCCTGGCCGAGGGAGACCGGGGTCGCGTCCTGCAGGTGGGTGCGGCCGATCTTGACGATCGAGGCGAACGCCCGGGCCTTGGCGTCGAGGGCCGTGTGCAGGTGGCTCAGGGCCGGCAGGAGGCGGCCCTGGATCTCCCGCGCCACCGCGATGTGCATGGCGGTGGGGAAGGTGTCGTTGGAGGACTGGCCGCGGTTGCAATGGTCGTTCGGGTGGACCGGGGACTTGCCGCCGCGCTTAGCCCCGAGCCGCTCGTTGGCGAGGCTGGCGATCACCTCGTTGGCGTTCATGTTGGACTGGGTGCCCGAGCCGGTCTGGTAGATGACGAGCGGAAACTCGTCGTCGTAGCGGCCCTCCACCACCTCGGCGGCCGAGGCCGCGATGGCGTCGGCGAGCTTCGGTTCCAGGGCGCCGAGATCCTTGTTCACCAGGGCGGCGGCCTGCTTCACGAGGCCGAGCGCGTGCACCAGCGGCGCCGGCATCCGGTCGGTGCCGATCTTGAAGTTCTGGATCGAGCGCTGGGTCTGCGCGCCCCAATAGCGATGCGCCGGGACCTCGATCGGACCGAAGGTGTCGGACTCGGTGCGGGTGGCGGTCTCGGTGGGCGACATCGTGGCCTCTACGTCTGGTGCAGTGCGGTGCCTACTTAAATGAGGCGCGGGTGAATCGCGATGCCGGTTTTCCCCGGCGCACCGACAAGGGCGGGGCTCTGTTCCCGCCGGAAGGAGCCGATGAGCGCGACGATCGATCTCCCCGAGCCCGTTACCCGGTTCCGCCCCGCCGTGCCGCCGCCGCTGCGCGAGCCGCTGGGCCTGTTCGAGTTCCTGCGGGCGGCGCGGAAGAACCCGATCACCACCTGGATGGACGTGCATTTCAAGCTGCCGGTCGTGGCGGCCGAGGGCGCGATGGGCCGGATCACCGTGGTGAGCGACCCGGCGCTGATCCGCTACCTGCTCGTCGAGAACGCCGACGGCTACCGCAAGGACGACCTCCAGCGGCGGGTCCTGGCCCCGGGGCTCGGCAACGGCCTGCTGAGCGCCGAGGGCGACGAGTGGCGGCTCCAGCGCCGGACCCTGGCGCCGATCTTCAACGCCCGCACCGTCCAGGGTTTTTCCGAGGCCATGAATGCCGCCGGCGCCAAGCTCGGGCGGCGCCTCGGCCGCCGGGCCGGCAAGCGGGTCGACGTCGCCCTGGAGATGACCCGGGTCACCCTGGACGTGCTGGAACGGACGATCTTCACGCAGGGTCTGCCGGGCGACCCGGACGCGCTGGGCCGCGCCATCACGCGCTTCCTGGAGGCGGTGGGGCCGATCGACCCCCTCGACGTGTTCGGCGTGCCCGATTTCGTGCCGCGGATCGGCCGCCTGCGGGCGCGGCCGGCCGGGCGCTTCTTCGCCGAGGTGGTCGACGAATTGATCGCCCGGCGCAAGGGGCTGATGGCGCAGGGGGAGGCGCCCCGGGACCTGCTGACCCTGCTGCTGGCGGCGCAGGATCCCGAGACCGGCACCGGCCTCTCGGATCTCGCCGTGAAGGCCAACATCGTCACCTTCATCGCCGCCGGCCACGAGACCACGGCCAATTCCCTGACCTGGACGCTCTACTGCCTGTCGCAGGATCCCGCCGCGCAGGCGCGGATCGAGGCCGAGGTCGATGCCGCGGGGCCGGGGGATTTCGCCGTGGAGCGGCTGCCCTTCACCAGGGCGGTGATCGAGGAGGCGATGCGGCTGTTCCCGCCGGTGCCCTTCCTCAGCCGGCAGGCGGTCCGGGACGACCGGCTCGGGCGGATCAAGGTGCCGCGGGGCTCGCTGGTGATGGTGGCTCCCTGGGTGCTCCACCGGCACCATCTGCTGTGGGAGGATCCGGAGGCCTTCGTGCCGGAGCGGTTCCTGCCCGAGAACCGCGACAGCATCCCGCGCTTCGCCTATCTGCCGTTCGGCGCCGGGCCGCGGGTCTGCATCGGCCAGAGCTTTTCGGTTCAGGAGGCGGTGATCCTCTTGGCGCACATCGTGCGGGCGGTGCGGTTCCACCTGCCGGCGGATCACCCACCGGTCACGCCGCTCCACCGGGTGACGCTGCGGCCGGAGCACGGGTTGCGCATGGAGGCCGAGGGGCGGGCCTGAGCGGGTCGACGGGTTCCCGGTGCATTCTCACATTGTCGACCGGGGCGAGCAAGTCGTCCAGGCTGGACTCAGGCACGAACCGCGATGCCCGATACTATGGCTCCCGCCACGCTGGGCTACGGCGAGCAGGTCGCCCGCGTCCTGCGCTCCAATGCCGAAACGGAAACGTTCGTGGCCGAGCAGCGTAAGCTCATCGACGAGCAGACCAAGCTTCAGGCCGTGGCAGCGAAGCTGCGCGCCGAGACGCTGAAGCTCGGCCGGAACCGGGTCCTGGCCCCGCTCTCCACGGCTTTTGCCGGCATAGCGGCCTTCTTCGGCGCGGGCGCGGCCTTCGTCAAACCGCTGAGCCCGTGATCAGCTACAGGGCTCGACAAGCCTCTTGGCGTCGGCGCGGTCTAAAATCCTGCCGGTGTCGCGCGCCAGCTCTCCGGGCGATCATCGAGCGGGTCGTCCTGAACGATCGATGCCCGCGATCGGGTACGCCTTCAGACCGTCGTTCGGACGTACGCTCCTCGCCCCGACGCGCGTCAAGCTGACGGGTTTTGCGGTCGTAGAGCCGTGACGCAATGAAGAGACCGCCGAAGCCGAGGCCGAGGGCCGACACGGCTACGGCGAGGGCCAAAATCTGAAGCGCTTAGAAGCGCTTCGCGCGGTGCTTCCGCTCGCTCGCCGACAGCCCTAACCGCGCGATCCCCTCGTCCACTCCTGAGTCCCCGGGCCGTCGATTTGACCCGAAGAGTTCAGCTCTTCTTGCGGAAGGCGTCGAGGCTCACGACCTCGGCGCTGCCCTCCTCGCCCTCCTTCTTGGCGGCGGGGCGGGGGGCCTTCTCGTCCGGCTTGCCGGTGGGTTTGTCGCCCTGGGCAGCGGGGGCCGGCAGGCCCTTCGGCGCGGCCGCGCCGATCGTGGCGAGACCGGAGCCCTTGGGGCGAACCTCGCCGGGCTCGGAGCCCGCGCCGCGCGGGCCGGACTTGGCCGGGGCGGTGTTGGCCTCCTCGGGGGTCTCGCCGGCCTCGCTCAGGTCAAACTTCAGGCCGAACTGCACGGAGGGGTCGAAGAAGCCCGACAGGGCGTCGAACGGCACCAGGAGCCGCTCCGGGACGCCCGAGAAGGACAGGCCGACCTCGAAGGCGTGCTCGGTGACGTTGAGGTCCCAGAACTGGTGCTGCAGGACGATGGTCATGTCCTGCGGGTATTTCTCGCGCAGGGCCTGCGACATCCGCACGCCGGGCGCCTCCGTCCGGAATGACACGTAGAAATGGTGCTCCCCCATCAGCCCTTCGCGGGCCGCGTCGGTCAGCACCTTGCGCACGACGCCGCGCAGGGCGTCCTGTACCAGGAGATCGTAGCGGATCAGGTCGTCTGCCATCTGCGGTCGCGCTCTAGCCCGGTCTGTGCCCGGCGCCCCGCCGCGGATGGCCGGACCGAGGAATGAAGTGGAGGCTTTTGGTGCCAGGTGCCTCCGGACCCCGCCTATGCGGTGCTACCCGCTAGGACTTCAGATCGATATTGGGGACCGATTACGCGGCCACCGCCACCGGAGCAAAGTTGTCGTTGGCAACTGTTGCAGAGGCCCGATAACGGCGGAACCATGCCGAGCGAAAGTCCAACCTTTACGCCCTCGTCGATCCTCACTTCGCCCCCGCCGGAGCCCAGGCTCCCGTCACGCGCCTTGCGGCAGCATGTCCTGGGTTCGGGTGGAGGCGCCGGGTACCGCCCCCGGGTCCGATAGGTTTATTGCGAAGAACGTTTATCGCCATA
Source organism: Methylobacterium sp. J-026 (assembly GCF_022829585.1). GTDB lineage: Bacteria > Pseudomonadota > Alphaproteobacteria > Rhizobiales > Beijerinckiaceae > Methylobacterium. The sequence goes on along the minus strand of NZ_JAKSYC010000241.1, from coordinate 48,297 downwards.
GCCGGCCTCGCGACCGGCACCCAAGATATAGAGGGGATCGGTCCGGTTTTGAAGCCCGATCGTGTCGCGTCGCTGTCTCAGGGCGAGTCTCTCGGCGAGGCTGTTGCGGGAAGCGCGCAGTCCCCGGGCGGCGGCCCCCGGCCGGGGCGCGTCTGGTCCGCGATGGGGCGCCTCGCCGTCCTGATCGGGCTCGTTATCCTCTACCTCGGCGCCGCGAGCCTCCTCTCGCTGGCGAGCGTGCGCGTCGGGTTCGACCTGTGGAACGGGATCGACCCGTTCCTGCCGCCGGAGCGGCGCCAGTTCCTCAGCGCGGTGGAACTCGCCCACCGGGCCTTCGCGGTCGACGCCCTGCGCCAGGTCTTCCTCGCGGCCTTCGTGCTCGGCGGCGCGTGGTGGCGGGACCGGGCCGGGTGGCGCCGCCGCCTCGCCCTCGACCGGGAACGCCAGAACGGGATGCGGCCGGTGGCGCTGCTGGGGCTGCTCCTGGTCTGGCCGGTGCTGCACATCGCCTGGGTGACCGGCACCGCGGAGCTGTTCGGCGCGAGCTTCGGCCAGCACGTCCGGCTGTCGCCGTTCATGAGCCAGGCCGCGGTGGCGGCATGGCTCGCCTATCTCACGATCCTGGCCCCGGTGGCCGAGGAACTGCTGCTGCGCGGCGAGGCCTATGCCCGCGCCGATGCGGCCCTGGGGCCGGCGGGGGCGATCCTGGTCACAGCCGTGATCTTCGCGGCCGCACACGTCTCGTCCTGGGGGCTCGCCCGGCCCGTCTCGCTCCTGCCCCTCGCCCTGGCGCTCGGCTGGCTGCGCTGGCGCACCGGCCGGCTCTGGCCCGGCATCGCCCTCCACGGCTGGTCGAACCTCGCCCTCGTGACCTACCTGCTGTGGCCGCCCTGAGCGGAGCGGTGCATATGTCGGCGCCGCGCTTGCCGGGCGCCGCGCCGGCGCGCAGGAAGGGCCGATGGACGCTTATCACGACCTGCTCCGGCGCATCCTCGACGCGGGCGCCGCCAAGGACGATCGCACCGGCACCGGCACGCTCTCGGTGTTCGGCCACCAGATGCGCTTCGACCTGTCGGCCGGCTTCCCGCTGGTCACCACCAAGCGTCTGCATCTGCGCTCGATCATCCACGAGCTGCTCTGGTTCCTCACCGGCGACACCAACGTGGCCGCCCTGCGGGCGAACGGCGTGACGATCTGGGACGAGTGGGCGGACGAGGCCGGCGACCTCGGCCCGGTCTACGGCAAGCAGTGGCGCTCCTGGGCGAAGCCCGGCGGCGGCACCGTCGACCAGATCGCCTGGGTGCTGGGCGAGATCCGCCGCAACCCCGACTCCCGCCGCCTGATCGTCTCGGCCTGGAACCCGGCCGACCTCGACCGGATGGCGCTCGCCCCCTGCCACTGCCTGTTCCAGTTCTACGTGAGCGACGGGCGGCTCTCCTGCCAGCTCTACCAGCGGTCGGCCGATGCCTTCCTGGGCGTGCCGTTCAACATCGCGAGCTACGCGCTCCTCACCCACATGATCGCCCAGGTGACCGGCCTCGGCGTCGGCGACTTCGTCCACACCTTCGGCGACGCGCATCTCTACCGGAACCACCTGGAGCAGACCCGCACCCTGCTTGCCCGCGCCCCGCGCCCGCTGCCGCAGCTGCGGCTCAATCCCGAGGTCCGCGACCTGTTCGCCTTCCGGTACGAGGATGTCTCCGTCGCGGGCTACGACCCGCACCCCGCCATCGCCGCCCCGGTGGCGGTATGAGCCCGATCGTCGCGCTGGTGGCGGCCATCGCCCGCAACGGCGTCATCGGCCGCGACAACGGCCTCGCCTGGCATCTCTCCAGCGACCTGAAGCGGTTCAAGGCCCTGACCCTGGGCAAGCCGATGCTGATGGGCCGCAGGACCTGGGACTCGATCGGCCGGCCACTCCCGGGCCGCCGCACGCTGGTGCTCACCCGGGACCGTACCTTCCGGGCGGAGGGCGCCGAGATCGTCCACGATTGGGATTCCGCGCTGGCGGCTGCCGCCGGGCCGGAGCTGATGGTGGTGGGCGGCGCCGAGATCTACGCAATCGCGCTTCCGCGGGCCGATCGGCTCCACCTCACCGAGGTCGCGGCCGATCCGGAGGGCGACGTGCGATTCCCGGATTTCGACCGGGCCCGCTTCCGCGAAACCTTCCGCGAGCAGCACCCGGCGGGCCCCCGCGACGCGCACGCATTCGCGTTCGTCGATTGGAAGCGGGTGCGCTGAGGCGCGCCGCCGCATTTGCCTTTGGCATCGCGCATGCCCACCTGCCAGCCTTGACAGCATGGGGGGCGCGCCCGCAGGTGCCAATCGGGTACGTGCGCTCACCGCAGGCTTGCACATCTTGCGGGACGATGCGCCCGTGCAAGCGCTTAGAGCATCATCCCGAGAGGCGGTTTCCGGCTTTCGGAAAAAGATGATGCAAAACCAAAGACCTACGCGTCGTCCTGGTTCCGATATCCAGGACGATGCGCTAGGCCTGCGAGGGGCCGGATCGCCCGGCCATCCGGGACTAGACGGGCGAGCGTGGCCGTTCAGGCCAAGGGGGGCGCCCGCCGGGATCGGGCCGGGCGCGGACAGGCGGGAGACGACGGCTAGGATGCCTTGGAGCAATCAGAGCGGCGGCGGGGGTCCCTGGGGCCGACCCGGCGGCAACGGCGGCGGCCCCTGGGGCGGCGGCGGCAAGACTCCGCCGAACCTCGAGGACCTGCTCCGCCGTGGGCAGGATCGCCTGCGCGGCCTGATCCCGGGGGGTGGCGGCACCGGCGGTGGCTATAGCGGCGGCGGCTCGACCGGCTTCGGCGGCGGCCGCAGCGCGGCGGTCATCGCGGCGCTCGCCGTCGCGGTCTGGCTCGCGACCGGCTTCTACACCGTCTACCCGCGTCAGGTCGGCATCGAGACGATCTTCGGCCGCTACGTCGGCACCAAGGGCGAGGGCCTGCGCTACAACTTCCCCTACCCGATCGGCGGGGTGGTCAAGCCGGATGTCGGCTCCCAGAACTCGATCCAGATCGGCTTCCGCGCCGGTCCCGGCGGCCAGGGCCGCAACCGCGACGTGCCGGACGAGAGCCTGATCCTGACCGGTGATGAGAACATCGTCGACCTCGACTTCGAGGTGCAGTGGCGGATCAACCCGCTCAAGGCCTCCGACTTCGTGTTCAACCTCCAGAACCCGGAGGGCACCATCAAGGCGATCTCCGAGAGCGCGATGCGCGAGGTGATCGGCCGCCGCAACATCCAGGCGATCCTCACCAACGAGCAGTCGAGCATCGCCCAGGAGGTGAAGGAGATGGTCCAGAAGGCGCTCGACGAGTACGGCGCCGGCGTGCGCATCGAGGTGGTGCAGCTCGTCTCGGTCAACCCGCCGCCGGAGGTGCGTCCCGCCTTCATCGACGTGAACGCCGCCCAGCAGGACGCCGACACGGCGCAGAACGAGGCCAAGACCTACGCCAGCCGCGAAGTGCCGCAGGCCCGGGGCAAGGCGTCCCAGATCTTCCAGCAGGCCGAGGCCTACCGGACCAAGGCGACGGCCGACGCCACCGGCCAAGCGGCCCGGTTCAGCGAGGTCTACGCCTCCTACAAGGCCGCCCCGGCGATCAGCCGCGAGCGGATCTTCCTGGAGACGATGGAGAAGGTCCTGGGCTCCGTGAACAAGGTGATCATCGATCAGAACGGCGCGCAGCCGGGCGGCGCCACCGCGGCCGGGGTCCTGCCCGTGCTGCCGCTCACCGAATTCGGTGCGCGCGCCCAGTCCCCGGCTCAGGCGGGAGCCGCCCGATGAAACAGGCCCTCCGCACCGGCCTGATCGCGGTCGCCGCGATCGTCGCGATCGGGCTCTATGCCTCGATCTTCACCGTCGGCCAGATGCAGCAGGCGCTCGTGCTGCAATTCGGCCGTGTCCGCGCCGTGCTCAACGCCACCGGCGAGGAGAAGCCCGGCCTCTACTTCAAGGTGCCGTTCGTCGAGAACGTCGTGATCTTCGACAAGCGCGTGCTCGACCTCGACCTGCCGGTGCAGACGGTGCTCACCGCCGACCGGCAGAACCTGGAGGTGGACGCCTTCGCCCGCTACCGGATCCTCGATCCGCTGCGCTTCTACCAGGCGGTGGGCAATATCGGGCTGGCCAATCAGCGGCTGGCCAGCTTCACCAATTCAAGCCTGCGCAACGTGCTCGCCCGCTCGACCCGCGACGCCATCGTCAAGACCGAGCGCGGCCAGCTGATGCACAACATCCAGGAGGACGTGAACCGGCAGGCGAAGGCGCTGGGCGTCGAGATCGTCGACCTGCGCATGACCCGCGTCGATCTGCCCGCGCAGAACTCGGCCGCCGTCTACCGGCGGATGAAGACCGAGCGCGAGCGCGAGGCCGCCGACATCCGTGCCAACGGCGACCAGAGCGCCGCCACGATCCGCGCCAAGGCCGAACGCGAGGTCACGGTGATCCTGGCCGAGGCGACGCAGAAGTCCGAGCAGCTGCGCGGCGAGGGCGATGCCGACAAGAACCGCATCCTCGCCGAGGCGTTCGGCAAGGACCCGGACTTCTTCAGCTTCTACCGCTCGATGCAGGCCTACGAGACCGGCCTGAAGGGGTCCGACACGCGGCTGGTGATCAGCCCGAACACGGATTTCTTCCGCTACTTCAGCGATCCGCAGGGCCGGGCGGCGGCCGCAGCGACGCGGGCCCCGCGGGGACCGGCCGATCCGAGCGCCACCACCGGCTCCACCGTCGGGACGGCGCGCTGATCGGACGCGCGTTGGCGCGCGGGCACCGGAAGACTACCTTGCACGTCGATACGCGGGCCCCGATCATCGATCAGGGGCCCGCGACGCTGGAAACGCGGTCTTGAAGAGGTCGATCATGCACCCCGTCGCGCGCGCCCCCGTGGCGCCCTTCGGCCGCGCGAAGGCGCAGCCCCGCTCCCGCACCCGCGCCCTCGTGGCGGCTGTCCTGTTCGGAGCCTCGGTGGCGAGCGCCGCCGTGCCGCGCCCGGCCTTCGCCAAGGGGCCGGCCTCGCTGGCCGACCTCGCCGATCAGGTGACCGACGCGGTGGTGAACATCTCCGCCTCCACCACGGTCGAGGCCCGGGGCGGGCGCGCCATGCCGCAGGTGCCCCCGGGCACCCCGTTCGAGGACCTGTTCGAGGAGTTCTTCAACCGCCGCGGCGGCAAGGGCGGCGAGCGCGGCGACAACGACGCGCCGCGTCAGCAGCGCAAGTCGAACTCCCTCGGCTCGGGCTTCATCATCGACGCGTCCGGGATCGTGGTGACCAACAACCACGTCATCGGCGATGCCAACGACATCCAGGTCATCCTGCACGACGGCACCAAGCTGAAGGCCGAGATCGTCGGCAAGGATTCGAAGATCGACCTCGCGGTGCTGCGGGTGAAGCCTCCGGCCGATCATCCGTTGAAGGCGGTGCCGTTCGGCAATTCCGACACGATGCGGCCCGGCGACTGGGTCATCGCCATCGGCAACCCGTTCGGGCTCGGCGGCTCGGTCTCGGCCGGCATCGTCTCGGCGCGCGGCCGGAACATCGAGTCCGGTCCCTACGACAACTACATCCAGACCGACGCGGCGATCAACAAGGGCAATTCCGGTGGTCCGCTGTTCAACATGGACGGCGAGGTGATCGGCATCAACACGGCGATCCTGTCGCCCACCGGCGGCTCGGTGGGCATCGGCTTCGCGGTCCCGTCGGACACGGCCAAGCCCGTGATCGACCAGCTGCGCGACTTCGGCGAGGTCCGGCGCGGCTGGCTCGGCGTGCGCATCCAGAACGTCGACGACACCACCGCCGAGGCGCTCAATCTCAAGGGCGGTGCCCGGGGCGCCCTCGTGGCCGGCGTCGACGAGAAGGGCCCGGCCAAGACCGCCGGGATCGACGTCGGCGACGTGATCGTGAAGTTCAACGGCGCCCCCGTGAAGGCCTCGGGCGACCTGCCGCGGATCGTCGCCTCGACCCCCGTGGGCCAGAAGGTCGACGTGGTGGTGGTGCGCAAGGGCGAGGAGGTGACCAAGCCCGTCACCCTCGGCCGCCTGGAGGACAGCGACAAGCCGCAGCTCGCCAATCTGCGCCAGCCGGAGCCCGAGAGCGCGACCCGTCAGGCGCTCGGGCTCAACCTGTCCGGCATGACCGACGACCTGCGGAAGAAATACGCCATCAAGGACACCGTGAAGGGCGTGGTCGTCACCCGCGTCGATCCGAACTCGACGGCGGCCGACAAGCGGATCCAGCCCGGCGAGGTGATCGTCGAGGTCGGCCAGGAATCGGTGAATACCCCGGCGGATGTGACGAAGCGGATCGACGCCCTCAAGAAGGACGGGCGCAAGTCGGTGCTGCTCCTCGTGGCCAGCGCCACCGGCGACGTGCGGTTCGTGGCGGTCGGGCTCGAGTAAATCGGCTCCGCATCGAGAGGCCGAAGGCCGTCGCTCCGAAAGGATGCGGCGGCCTTCGCGTTTTCGGGACAAGGCTGGGCGCCTTCAGGGAGAGCCGCTTCGCGGCAAGTCTTGCGCTGGGTCCCGGGTCGCATTCCGCTGGCGCTGCATGCGCCCGGGAAAGGGCCTGACGTTTCATCTTGCCCCGCCCCCCTTTCCCGGACAGGTGGAGCGAAGCGGAACCTGATCCGGGACCCAGCACGGGATGCGCCGCGAAGCGGTTCGACAGGAGCTGGGAGGCCGCATTGACCCGGCGGATCCGTGCAGCACACTGGGGACGTGAGTCGATCCGGCTCGAGCTCTCTCGAACCCCATGACGGCCGTCGCCTTCGACACCCTGAAGTTCGCCCGCGCCCTGCGCGAGAAGGCGAAGCTGTCACCCGAGCAGGCCGAGGGCTTGGCGGATGCGCTGGTCGATGTCTTTGACGGAACCCTCGCGACGAAGGCTGACATCCGCGACGTTCAGGCTGAAATCCAGGCCGTTCGCGGCGATATCGAAGCGCTGAAGATCCAGACCCGCGCCGATATCGAGGCTCTGCGGCTAACGACGCAGGCGGATAGCGAGAATCTCCGCGTTTCCACCAAAGCCGATATCAAGGCTCTCGGCCTCGAGATGAAGGCGGATATCGAAACGACGAAAGGCGCGATTGCCTCTGCCAAGGTGGAGATGGTGCGCTGGATCTTCGGTGCGATCGGCTTTCAGACGGTGGCTCTCCTGGGTGCCGTCGTCACGCTCGCCCGGATCCTCATCCACTGACCCCTCACGCCACGAACTCGGCCGCCCCATACCCCTGCAGGTACAGCAGCGCGGTGAGGTCGCCATGCTCGATCCGGACCCGGGCGGCGGCCGCGACCGCGGGCTTGGCCCGGAAGGCGACACCGAGGCCGGCTTCCGCCAGCATGTCGAGATCGTTGGCGCCGTCGCCGACCGCCAAGGTCTCGGCGGGGCCGAGCCCGAGGGCGTCGCGCAGTTCGATCAGCGCCGCGCGCTTCTCGGCCTTGCCGACGATCGGGTCCTCGACCGTGCCGGTGAGGCGCCCGTCAGCGACGCCGAGCACGTTGGCCCGGTGCGCCTCGAACCCGATCATCCCGGCGATCGGGCCGGTGAACAGGGTGAAGCCCCCCGAGACCAGGCAGGTCCGGGCGCCGTGCGCCCGCATCGTCCGCACCAGCGTCGGGCCGCCCGGGGTCAGGCTGAGCTGATCGGCGATCAGACCGTCCACCGCCGCGACCGGGATATCCTTCAGGAGCGCCACGCGCTCGCGCAGGGCCGGCTCGAAGGCGATCTCGCCGCGCATCGCCCGCTCGGTGATCGCGGCCACGTGGTCCTTGAGGCCGAGGGTGCCTGCGAGTTCGTCGATGCATTCCTGCTCGATCATGGTCGAGTCCATGTCGGCCAGGAACAGGCGCTTGCGGCGGTGCGCGTCGGCGGGCAGCACGGCGAGGTCGATCGGCTCCCCCGCGAACGCCGTCCGCAGCCGCTCCGTGAGGGACGCGGCCGCGGCGGGCTCGGCCGGGACCAGGATCTCGGCCGCGACCTCCCCGTGCAGGATCCGGGGCTGGTGCTCCGTCCACAGCACGGCGCGCGTCTCGGCCAGGACCGCGTCGGTGATGGACGGCCGATCCGGGTTTGCTATCAGGACCGCGACCAGCATCGTGGAGGTTCGCCTTGCCAAACCGGGGGGACGGGGGGCGCCCGGCGGCGATCCTCATCGCAGGGCCCACCGCCTCGGGCAAGTCGGCCCTGGCCGCCCGGCTGGCGCTGCGCCACGGCGGCGTGGTGATCAACACCGATTCCATGCAGGTCTACGCGGACCTGCGCCGCCTCACCGCCCGGCCCGACCCGGACGAGGCCGCCCGGGTGCCCCACCACCTCTACGGCCATGTCGACGGGGCGGTGAACTATTCCGTGGGGCACTTTTCCCGCGACGCGGCGGCGCTGCTCGCGGCGCTCGACGGGCGGTTGCCGGTCTTCGTCGGCGGCACCGGCCTGTACTTCCGGGCGCTGGAGCAGGGCTTTTCGGAGCTGCCGCCCGTGCCCGAGGCGGTGCGCGCGCGGGTGCGGGAGGAGGCCGAGGGGCGCCCCACCGAGGCGCTGCACGCCGACCTCGCCCGGCACGACCCCGAGGGTGCCGCCCGCCTGCGCCCGAGCGACCGGATGCGGGTGATGCGCGCCCTGGAGATCTTTTCTGCCACCGGCCGGCCGATCGCCAGCTTCTACGGCGACCCGGTGCCCGGCCCCCTGGCCGGCTGGAGTCTCAAAAAAATCTTCCTGGCGCCCGATCGCGCGGTGCTGCGCGCCCGAATCGACGCCCGCTTCCGGGCAATGATCGCGGAGGGCGCGCTGGACGAGGTCGCCCGCCTGCGGTCGCGAAGGCTCGATCCGATGCTGCCGGTGATGCGCGCCCATGGCGTGCCGGGCCTGATCGCCCATCTCGACGGGGCGATCGATCTGGAGGCGGCGATCGTCCGGGGGCAGGCGGATACGCGTGCCTACGCCAAGCGCCAGTTCACGTGGTTTCGCCACCAGATGGGGGAGGGCTGGCGGTGGATGGATCCGGAGGCGGCTCAGAGCGAACTGTGAGCTTACCGCATCCCTCCCTCCCCCCTTTGCGGGGGAGGGTGGCCCAATGAGTGCCCTCTGCGTCAGCAGGGGTCGGGAGAGGGGAGCGCGGGCTCCGGAAAAGGCGCGCCTTTCATGAGGGGCAGAGCTTTGTTCTGCGCCGTCGCTCCCCTCTCCCGACCCGCTTCGCGGGCCACCCTCTCCCGCAGAGGGGAGAGGGAGACGCAGCGGGGGCCGGTTTCGCAACGCGCGAAAAGAGCGCTCAGCGCTCCAGCCGGGCCACCAGGCTCGACGTGTCCCAGCGGTTGCCGCCCATGGATTGCACCTCGGCGTAGAACTGGTCGACGAGCGCCGAGACCGGGAGCTTGGCGCCGTTGCGGCGGGCCTCGTCGAGCAGGATGCCGAGATCCTTGCGCATCCAGTCGACCGCGAAGCCGAACTCGAACTGGCCCTGATTCATGGTCTTGCCGCGGTTCTCCATCTGCCAGGAGCCGGCGGCCCCCTTGGAGATCACGTCGAGCACCGCCTCGACGTCGAGGCCGGCGCGCTTGGCGAAGTGGACGCCCTCGGACAGGCCCTGGACCAGGCCGGCGATGCAGATCTGGTTGACCATCTTGGTGAGCTGGCCGGAGCCCACCGGGCCCATCAGCCGGCAGGCCCGGGCGAAGGCGCCGATCGCCCCCTCGACCTTGGCGTAGGTCGCCGGCGCGCCGCCGCACATCACGGTGAGCACGCCGTTCTCGGCGCCGGCCTGGCCACCGGAGACGGGCGCGTCGATGAAGCCCACCCCCTTGGCCTCGGCGGCGGCGGCGAGTTCCCGGGCGACCTCGGCCGAGGCCGTGGTGTGGTCGACGAAGATCGCGCCGGGCTTCATGCCGGCGAGCGCGCCGTCACCGCCCAGCACGACGCTGCGCAGGTCGTCGTCGTTGCCCACGCAGGCGAACACGATCTCGGCGCCCGCGACGGCTTCCCGGGGCGTGGCCGCGGAGGCGCCGCCATAGGTCTTCACCCAGGCCTCCGCCTTGGGGGTCGTGCGGTTGTAGACGGTGACGTCGTGGCCACCCTTTTTGGCGAGGTGGCCGGCCATCGGGCCGCCCATCACGCCGAGGCCCAGGAATGCGACCTTCGCCATTGTGCTCTCCTCAACGTCCGCCGGATCGCTCCGGCGCGATCCCGAACGGTGGCTCAGCGGCCGGCGGCGACGGCCGGGTTCCGGCCCCCGAGGGTCAGCGCCGCGTTGACGATGACAGCCACCACGATGTTCACGGCGAGCGCCAGGAGCCCGGTATAGAGCGTGAGCTTCGCGTCGCCGAAGGTCAGGGTGTGCAGGGGCTTCAGCCCGTCCGACCACGCGATGGCGCTGCCGGCGACGAAGCCCACCGCCCAGCCGGCGAGCAGGGCCAGCGCCCGGAACCACGACATGTAAAGGCCGAAGACCAGGGCCGGCAGGGTCTGCAGGATCCACAGGCCGCCGAGCAATTGCAGATCGAGGGCGAACTGCGTCGGCAGGACCAGGATCGCCACCAGGGCGCCGATCTTGACCAGCATCGAGGTGATCTTGGCGACCTGGGCCTCGCCGGACGGGGTCACGTTCGGGTTGACGTAGGCCTTCCAGACGTTGCGCGAGAACAGGTTGGCGGCGCCGATCGACATCACCGCCGCCGGCACCAGGGCGCCGATGGCGATGGCCGCGAAGGCGAAGCCCGCGAACCAGCCCGGGAACAGGGTCTTGAACAGGACCGGCACCACATCGTTGTTGCTCGCCACCTTGATGCCGGCGGCGTGGCCCATGTAGCCGAGCATCGCCAGCAGCCCGAGGAGCAGCGTGTAGGCCGGCAGCAGCACCGCGTTCTTGCGGATCGTGTTGCCGCCCGAGGAGGCGAAGATGCCGGTCAGCGTGTGCGGGTACATGAAGGCGGCGAGCGCCGAGCCGAGCGCCAGGGAGGCGTAGGGCAGGATCTGCGCCGGGCTGAGCAGCGTGCCGCCCGAGCCCTTGGCCTTGAAGGCGGCGTCGGCCGCGTCGAACACCGCGGCGTAGCCGCCGAGCTTCGACGGCACGATCGCCACCGCCACCAGCACCACGACGTAGATCATGATGTCCTTGACGAAGGCGATCAGCGCCGGGGCCCGCAGGCCCGACGAGTAGGTGTAGAAGGCCAGCACCAGGAAGGCGAGGATCAGCGGGATCTCGCCGTGCAGGCCCAGCGCCTTGATCGCCACCTCCATGCCGATCAGCTGCAGGGCAATGTAGGGCATGGTAGCGACCACGCCCGTGACGGCGACCGCCAGTTCGAGCGCCCGCGAGCCGTAGGTGCCGTACACGACGTCGCCCGCCGTGACGTAGCCCTTGTCCTTGGCGGCCTGCCACAGGACCGGCATCACCGCGAACACGAACGGGTAGACGATGATCGTGTAGGGCAGGGCGAAGAACCCGTAGGCGCCGACAGCATAGACCAGCGCCGGCACTGCGATGACCGTATAGGCGGTGTAGAAGTCGCCGCCGATCAGGAACCACGTGATCCAAGTGCCGAACTTGCGCCCGCCCAGGCCCCATTCGTCGAGATGGGCCAGCGTCTCGGGCCGGCGCCAGCGGGCGGCGACGAAGCCCATCACGGTCACGAGCACGAAGAAGAAGAGGAAGACCGACAGGGCCGGGATATCGAGATCAGCGGTCATCGCGCACGGCCCGGTAGACGACGTAGAGGATCAGGGAGGTCAGCGGCACCCAGGCCAGCTGGTACCAATAGAAGAACGGGAAGCCGAACAGCATCGGATCGCGCTGGTTGTAGAACGGCACCCACAGGAGCCCCAGGAAGGGCAGCAGCAGGAGCCACATCAGCGGCGAGCGGCGTCGGGATTCCATGGTTCGGCCCGGTCGAGGAAAACGGCTCGGCGACGGATATCCGCCGTTACACGCGGCGGTCATCGTGCGGTCTGACGCGCTGCATCACAGTTCAGATCGCTTGCGTCAACGGGAGGCCGATAGGATAAACCGGACCTGTCGCACGGGATCAACGAATCCCGGCCGGCGGCTCCCCGGAGCCGCCCGAGCCCGAGGCGGCGTTCTGGGAGGAACGACATGGGTACGGCGCTCGGCAGGCAACTCCGCGACCATGGGCCCTGGGCCCTGGTGGGCGCGCTCGGTGCCGCGGCTCTGGCGATCGTGGCGACCCAGCGGGGCGAGACGATCAACGCCCTCTGGATCGTGGTCGCCGCGGTCTGCGTCTATCTGATCGCCTATCGCTACTATTCCAAGTTCATCGCCGAGAAGGTGATGCGCCTCGACCCGAAGCGCGTGACCCCGGCGGTGCGCCACAATGACGGGCTCGACTACGTCCCCACCAACCGCGGCGTGCTGTTCGGCCATCATTTCGCGGCGATCGCGGGGGCGGGCCCGCTGGTCGGTCCGGTGCTGGCCGCCCAGATGGGCTACCTGCCCGGCATGCTCTGGATCCTGGCGGGCGTCGTGCTGGCCGGCGCCGTGCAGGACTTCATGGTCCTGTTCGTGTCGATGCGCCGGGACGGCCGGTCGCTCGGCGAGCTGATCCGGGCCGAGCTCGGCACCGTGCCGGGCATCATCGCCCTGTTCGGCACCTTCCTGATCATGGTGATCCTGCTCGCCGTGCTGGCGCTGATCGTCGTCAAGGCGCTGGCCGAGAGCCCGTGGGGTACCTTCACGGTGATGTCGACGATCCCGATCGCCATGCTGATGGGGGTCTATGCGCGCTATCTCCGCCCCGGCCGGATCGGCGAGGTCTCGATCCTCGGCTTCGTCCTCTTGATGCTGGCGATCCTGGCCGGCGGCTCCGTGGCGGCGAGCCCGGTCTGGGGGCCGGCCTTCACCTTCACGGGCCCGCAGCTCTGCTGGATGCTGATCGGCTACGGCTTCGTCGCCTCGATCCTGCCGGTCTGGCTGCTGCTCGCCCCGCGCGACTACCTGTCGACCTTCCTCAAGATCGGCACCATCGTGGGTCTGGCGCTCGGCATCGCCGTCGTGGCGCCGCACGTGCAGATGCCGGCGGTGACCAAGTTCGTGGACGGCACCGGCCCGGTCTGGGCGGGCAGCCTGTTCCCGTTCCTGTTCATCACCATTGCGTGCGGCGCGGTCTCGGGCTTCCACGCCCTGATCGCGTCGGGCACCACCCCGAAGCTGATCGCCAGCGAGGCCGATGCCCGCTTCATCGGCTATGGCGGCATGCTGATGGAATCCTTCGTGGCGATCATGGCCCTGGTCTCGGCCTGCGTGATCGACCCGGGCGTGTACTTCACCATGAATTCGCCGGCCGCCCTCGTCGGCACCACCCCAGAGACCGCGGCGGCCGCCGTCACCAAGCTCGGCTTTACCACGATGCCCGACATCATCACCCAGACCGCCGCCGATGTCGGCGAGCGCACGATCATCTCCCGGGCCGGCGGCGCGCCGACGCTGGCGGTCGGCATGGCCCACATCATCTCCTCGGCGATCGGCGGCAAGGCGATGATGGCCTTCTGGTACCATTTCGCGATCCTGTTCGAGGCCCTGTTCATCCTCACGGCCGTGGATGCCGGCACCCGGGCCTGCCGGTTCATGGTGCAGGATCTCGTGGCGCTCGCCGTGCCGTCGTTCAAGAACACCACGTCCTGGGGGCCGAGCATCGCGGCCACCGCCATCTCGGTCGGGGCCTGGGGCTACTTCCTGTACCAGGGGGTCACAGACCCGCTCGGTGGCATCAACACCCTGTGGCCGCTGTTCGGCATCTCGAACCAGATGCTGGCCGCGGTGGCGCTGACGCTGTGCACCGTGGTGATCTTCAAGATGAAGCGCGAGCGCTACGCGTTCGTGACCATCCTGCCGACCGCGTGGCTGTGCCTGTGCACCCTCACGGCCGGCTGGCAGAAGATCATGTCCGCCGACCCTAAGATCGGGTTCCTGGCCCATGCCGAGCGCTACGCGGCCGCCGCCGCGGACGGCAAGATCCTGGCCCCGGCCAAGACCGCCGACCAGATGAGCCAGATCATCCTCAACGACCGGATCGACGCGGTGCTGGCGGCCCTGTTCATCGGCCTCGTCGTCGCCATCGCGGGGTTCGGCATCGCCGCCTGCCTCAAGGCGTGGCGCGCCGACCGCTGGACCGCCAGCGAGACCGAGCCGCGCCTGGCCGCGGCGGAGTAGGGCGCGTCATGCTGCAGCAGCCAAACCTGCGGGATCGCCTCCGGACGCTGTCCAAATGCGTCTGCGACGGCGCCCGGCTGATGGTCGGGCAGGGGGACTACGCGGCCTATGCCGAGCACCTCCGCCGCACCCATCCGGACCGGGCGCCGATGACCGAAGTCGAGTTTTTTCGCAATCGCGAGAACGCCCGCTTCGGGGTTGGGAATACCTCCGGCTTCCGCTGCTGTTGAAGACGGCGGAGAGCCGCAATCTCTCAACAGGCGATCGCAAATTGTATCTACGATCAGATTGACCAATCGCGGTTCGGATCGTAGATCTCGGCATGCGCGTCGTCTGGGATGAGCGGAAGCGGGAGATCAATTTCGCAAAGCACGGCCTCGACTTCGCGGATGCCCGCGACCGCTTTCTGTTTGAGGATTCGGTGATCGTGCCGTCTTATCCCGCGCGGGACGGCAGAGCCCGCTTCGTGGCGATAGGCGTGCTGGACGGGCTCCTCGTTGCGGCGGTGATGGCCCCGCTGGGATCGGAGGCGCTGTCGCTCATCAGTTTGCGTCCGGCGAGCCGTGCGGAACGGAGGATCTACGAGAATGCCTAAGCTCGACCTGCCGCCGATCACCGATGCGGAGGAGGCTCGGATCCAGGCCGGCATCGCCGCCGATCCGGACAGCCCCGAGGTCACCGCCGAACAGGCGCGTGACGCGCGTCCCTTCGCCGAGGCGTTCCCCGAACTGGCCGCCACCTTGCGCCGGTCCCGCGGACCGCAGAAGGCGGCGACCAAGCAGCTCGTGAGCCTGCGGCTCGATGCCGAGACCGTCGAGGCCTTCAAGGCCACGGGACCGGGCTGGCAGATCCGGATGAACGACGCCCTGCGGGCGGCCGCGCGGTCGCTGACGTAAGCGTGATCGCCGGCTTCGCGGGCGCGGCTCGCAACGGTCGAAACACGCGCGTCTGCCGTCGTCGGACCCGATCCGGCCCGGCCGGCGTTCTCCACGCCGGAGGGCCGGCCGGCCCTCGCGAGACGCGGAAGGGCCGATGACCGACGAGCGTGCACAGGATCAGACGGAGCCCCGGGCCGTGAACGTCGCCCATGCCTGGGAGCGGGCCTATTGGGCGCGCCGGTTCATGGTGCCGGTGGAGCGGGTCGAGGCCGCGGTGGCGGCGGTGGGCGACGGTCCGGCCCGCGTGGCGGCCCATCTCGGGCGGGACTGGCCCGGCCACGAGCCCGCCATCTGAGGCGCCCATCCCCGGGACAAGCTCGGCCGGAGCTTGACTCGGCGGCCACAATATCCGCCATCTCCGGTCCCACGGGAGGTCGGCATGAGCATTTTCCAGGACGCCATCCTTCGGTTCGGCCGCACGATCATGTCGTATGCGGGCGACGCGGTCTTCCTGCAGGCCGCGGTCTCCTCCGCGGCCAACGTCATCGTGGCGGACGGGGACGTGGCCGAGGAGGAGATCGAGTCGGCGATCACCGGGATCCGCGCCAACCCGATCCTCGAGAAATCCTACGACACCCTGCGGGTCGAGCAGGAACTCTACGAGGCGATCGCCCGGGCCAAGACCCGGGCCGGCCGGCTCGAGAACCTGCGCCTCGTGGCCGCCATCGCCGAGCGGCCGATCGAGCAGCGCCAGGACGTGTTCCTGATCGGCGCCGACGTGGCCGATATCGACGGGATCAGCACAGTCGAGCACACGTCGCTCGACGAGATCGCCGCCGCCCTGCACGTCGACAAGTCCGCGCTGCTGCGGTGAAGGCTTCCAGGCGCGGGTGAGCCGTTTCGGTTCGTCGGAGGGGCGAGATCGCCTTCGGCCCGACGCTGGTCGATCGCGCACGCAAGCACCGGACGCGCTCGCCGGCGTCCTGGCCCGCAAGATCGTGCCGGTGGCGGCGCGGGACCCGATCCGGGCGCCGGGGCTCGACGGCCCGTCCGATCGGCGCTGACGGCGATCTGCCGGGCCGTGAAGGCGCCGGAGCGTCGCTCCGCGGCCTAGGCTGGGCCCGGTCGCGGGGCGGATGCGGAAGGCACCCCTGCGGCGAAGCCGCACGCTTTTTGCCTGGCCGGACATGATAGCGAATCAATTCGGGTGTCCGATGTACCGGCACGCGATGCGAAGAATCCGGCCCGGTGCCGGCCGGCGGAGACCGCATGGGCCTCGTCCTCTACGCCCTCAAGTTCCGGATCACGACCTACGTGCTCGCGGTGCTGATGATGCTCGGCGGCGTCGGCGCGATCCTCGTCACGCCCAAGGACGTGCTGCCGGTCGTCGATATCCCGGTCGTCGTGGTGGTCTGGACCTATACCGGCCTGTCCGCGCCGGAGATGGAACAGCGCATCACCACCTATGCCGAGTACGGCATCTCCAACAACGTCAACAACATCCGCCGCATGGAGTCGACGACGCTCCAGGGCACGGCGGTGCAGCGGATCTACTTCGACCCCTCGGTCAGCATCGATCTCGCCATCGCCCAGGTGGTCTCCTCGACCAACTCGATCCGCGCGGTGATGCCCACCGGCACCCAGCCGCCGGTGATCGTGCGCTACTCCGCCTCCTCGGTGCCGGTGATCCAGCTCGCCTTGACCTCGGCCAAGCAGAGCCTGAACGAGGTCTACGACTACGCCCAGTACCGGATCCGCCAGACCCTCGCGCAGGTCCCGGGCTCGACCCTGCCGTCGCCGTTCGGTGGAGCGCCGCGGCAGATCATGGTCGATCTCGACCTCAACGCCCTCCAGGCGCTCGGCCTGACGCCGCTCGACGTCACCAACGCCATGACGGCCCAGAACCTGACGGTCCCGTCGGGGCTCACCAAGATCGGCGAGCAGCAATATCCGGTCCAGCTCAACGCCACCCCGCCCTCGATCGAGACCCTCAACCTCGCGCCGATCAAGGTGGTGGCCGGCCAGCCCGTGCTGATGCGCGACGTCGCCTACGTCCGCGACGGCGGGCCGCCGCAGGTCAACGTGGTCAGCGCCGACGGCCAGCAGGCCGTGCTGATGCAGGTGATCAAGAACGGCAACGCCTCGACGCTCAACGTCGTCAACAACGTCAAGGCGGCGATGCCGACGATCCGGGCGGCCGCGCCCGAGGGGCTCTCGGTCAAGCAGCTGTTCGACCAGTCGGTCTTCGTCTCGAACGCCATCGAGGGCGTGCTCCACGAGGCCCTGACCGCAGCCGCCCTGACGGGGCTCGCGATCCTGCTGTTCCTCGGCTCCTGGCGCTCGACGATCATCGTGCTGATCTCGATCCCGCTCTGCGTGATGACCTCGCTGGCCGTGCTGGCCGCCCTCGGCGAGACCATCAACGTGATGACCCTGGGCGGGCTCGCGCTCGCGGTCGGCATCCTGGTGGACGACGCCACGGTGGCGATCGAGAACACCTACCGGCTGTTCGAGGAGGGTGAGGAGTTCCGCGAGAGCGTGGTCCACGGCGCCGCCGGCATCGCCAAGCCGGCGCTGATCTCGACCCTGTCGATCTGCGCGGCCTTCACGGCGGTCTTCGCCCTCACCGACACGCCGAAATACCTGTTCACCCCGCAGGCGCTCGCGGTGGTGTTCGCGATGCTGACCTCCTACCTGCTGTCGCGGACCCTGGTGCCGCTCATGATCGACGTGATCGTGGCGCCGGAATACCGCCAGAACCACGCCAAGGACCGGGACAAGGACCGGGACGAGAACCGGGAGGCGCCGGCCCGGCGCGGCCGCATCGCCTGGGCCGTCGGCCTCGTCGGCGCCCCGCTGATGCGGCTGTTCGGCGGCATCCATGCCGGCTTCGAGCGCGGCTTCACGCGGTTCCACCGGGGCTATGTCGGCCTGCTGCACGCGGTGCTGGGCCACCGGATCGTCACGCTGGGCGTCGTCGGCGTCGTGCTGGCGATGACCGGGGCTTTGTTCGTCTTCGTCGGGCAGGATTACTTCCCGCAGATCGAGGCGAGCCAGATGACCATGCATCTGCGCACGCGCACCGGCATGCGCATCGAGACCACCCGGCAGGTCTTCGCCCAGGTCGAGGACACGGTCCGGGCGGTGATCCCGCCGGACGAGATCGATCAGATCCTCCAGAACATCGGCCTGCCGTCGAACAACTACAACTTCGCCTTCTCGGACGGTTCGTTCGTGTCCTACAACGACGGGCAGATGCTGGTCAGCCTGAAGGAGGGCCACGGCTCGGTGGCGGGCTACACGAAGCGCCTGCGCGAGGTGCTGATGAAGCGCTTCCCCGACGTGACCGTCTATTTCCAGCCGGCCGACATGATCACCCAGATCCTGAACTTCGGCGTCATCACCCCGATCGACGTGCAGGTCTCCGGCCGGCACCCGGAGAAGGACCTGGAGGTCGCCCAGCGCATCGTCCAGCGGCTGAAGCACACCAAGGGCCTCGTCGACGTCCATCTGCAGCAGATCGTCAACGAGCCGCAATTCTACGTCGACGTCGACCGGCGCCTCGCCTCCGAACTCGGGCTCACCGAGCAGCAGGTGGCGCAGAACATGAACATCTCCCTGTCGGGCAGCTACCAGGTGACGCCGAACTTCTGGCCCGATCCCAAGACCGGCATCCCGTATCAGCTCTGGGTGCAGACGCCCGAATACCGCAACGCCTCGCTCACCGACCTGCGCAACACGCCGATGTTCGTGCGCGCCGCCGCGACTTCGAGCTCGGGTCCGGGGGTGCTGACGCTGCTCTCCAGCCTCGCGGACCTGCGCCGGACGCCGACGCAGACCATGATCAGCCACGTCAACATCCAGCCGACCTTCGACATCTACGCGGCGGTCCAGGATCGCGACCTCGGCTCGGTCGCCCGCGACATCGATGCGGTCGTCCAGGACGAGCAGAAAAATCTGGAGGCGCCCGACAGGATCGCGGTCCGCGGCCAGATCGAGAACATGCGCTCGGCCTTCTTCCGCCTCGAGCTCGGCCTCGGCGTCGCGCTGATCGCCGTCTACCTGCTGATGGCGGTGAACTATCAGACCTGGGGTGACCCGTTCGTGGTCATCGCCGCCCTGCCGATGGCGTTCTGCGGCATCACCTTCGCGCTGTTCGTCACCGGCACCGCCTTCTCGATCCCGTCGATCTTCGGGGCGATCATGTCGGTGGGCATCGCCTCGGCGAACTCGATCCTGCTCGTCACCTTCGCCAAGGAGCACCGGGAGGCCACGGGCTGCAGCGCCCTGGAGGCGGCGATCACCGCGGGCGAGACCCGGCTGCGGCCGGTGCTGATGACCGCCTCGGCGATGTTCTTGGGATTGATCCCGATGGCGCTCGGTACCGGAGAGGGCGGCGAGCAGAACGCCGCGCTGGCCCGGGCCGTGATGGGCGGCATCGCCTTCGCCACCCCGGCGACCCTGCTGCTGGTGCCGTTCCTCTACGTGCTGATGCGCGGCGGCCCGGCCCAGCCGGTGCAGGATTACCTCGGGGCGGATCACCGGACCGAGGGCCAGGCCGCGGCCTGACGCGCGGAAGCGCACGGCCCTCCCGCCTGCGGGCGACGGACGACACAGGGTTCGACCGTCGCCGTGATCATGCCATGGGCGCAGAAGGCGCAGGTCCCCTCTCAGGAGCGGGAGAGGGGACCGGTCGCGGCCTGCAACAGGGCCGGTGCCTCAAACCTGTGTCGCCCGTAGCTCAGCGAGGGAGACGCTCCCGGGGCTGGCCGTTGCCCGCATCCGGAAGCGATCTGTGACCGCCACAGCCCTGCGCAAGAGACAGGACGCCGGGTCGGCGGGACCTACTCGCAGACCTCGACGCGGCGATAGGTGAACTCGCCGTCGCCGAGCCATTCCTTGCGGCGCTCGTAGTGGCAGATCGGGCCGCGGCGCTCGCGGATCACGACGGGCTCGGGCTCCTCGACCACGACGCGGCGCGGGCGGTACTCCGGCGGCGGCGGGGGCGGGTTCGCGCCATTGATGAGGGCGCTCCCGACCACGCCGCCGACCACGCCGGCCGCGAGGCCGCCGACGATGGCGCCGGTCTGGTCGCGGGCGGTGGCCGGGGCGACGGCCCCGAGAACCAGGGTCGCGGCAAGGGCGGCGGCCCCGGCGCGGATCATCGTGAAGGAACCGTTGAAGGACACGCGCAACATCTCCCGTTCGTGTTGGGGATGATCCAACACCGGGAGGATTAAAAATCCCCGAAGCGGCCCAATTCGATCGTGTGCCAGGGAAACGGATCGGTCCGGCCGGACGGAGTCAGAGCAGCCCGTCGAGGCTCTCGACCACGACGGCCGGCGCGAGATCGGCGTACTCGTCCGGCAGCCCCTTGCGGTTGATCCAGGCCGTCCGGAATCCGAAGGCGCGGGCCCCGGCCACATCCCACCGGTTCGAGGAGCAGAACAGGACGTCGCCCTCCCCGACCGCCATGCGCGTCAGGGCGCTGCGGTAGGCGTCGGGATGGGTCTTGAACACCTGCGCGTCGTCCACCGACAGGACCGCGTCGAGGTGGTCGGCGAGCCCCGCCGAGGCAACGGCCCGGTCGACCATCGCGGCGTTGCCGTTGGTGAGGATCGCGGTACGGATCCCGCGCTTGCGCAGGGCCGCCAGGACGCCCGGCACCTCCGGATAGGCGTCGAGGTCGCGGTAGGCGTCGAGCAGCCGCTCGCGCAGGCCGGGATCGACCCCGGGATGGAGCGCCAGGGCATGGTCGAGGGCCTGTACGGTCAGGTCCCAGAAGGCCGCGTAGCGGCCCATGAGCGACAGGGTCCAGCTGTATTCGAGCTGCTTGTTGCGCCAGACCTCGGAGAGGTGGGCCGCGTCCGGTCCCACCGCGGCGGCGTAGCGCTGGACCGCGGCGTTGACGTCGAACAGCGTGCCGTAGGCGTCGAACAGGACGGCCTTCACGCCCGCGAGCAGGTCCTTGGCGTCGGTCATGGCGGTCCTCACTGGGTGCTCTTTCCCGATCTGGGGCCGGGACGCCCGATGGCGAGCCCGACGCGGTCCGCTCAGGCCCGGCGCAGGCGCAGGCCGAACAGGTGCAGCAGGCCCGCCAGCAGCCCGCCATAGACGACGGCCCCGGCCAGCCCCAGCAGCGCCAGGACGGCGAGCTCACGCCCGTGCGGCAGGGCCGGCACCAGCGTCTGGGCGAGCCCTTCGCCATAGACCGCGACGGCCGCCAGGCCCAGGCAGGCGAGCGCGACCCCGGCGACGGTGAGGCCCAGGGTCCGCCCCGGCGCCGTCCAGTTCCGGCGCCTGGCCAGGACGAGGAGCAGCACCAGGTTCACCCATTGGCTGACCGCGGTGGCCAGCGCCAGCCCGGTGACGCCGTAGGGGCCGGTGAGCCAGAGCTTCAGGGCGACGTTGACCAGGATCGCCGTGAGCGAGGCCCAGAGCGGGGTCTTGGTGTCCTGCCGGGCGTAGAAGCTCGCCACCGCGCTGCGCACCAGCACCACGGCCGGCAGCGCGAAGCCGTAGGCGGCGAGCACCGCGGCGGCCCGGGCGGCATCCTCCGCGCTGAAGGCGCCGCGCTGGAACAGGGCCGCCATGATCAGGCCCGGGATGGTCAGGAACGCCACGGTGAACGGCGCCGACAGGGCCAGGGAGAACCCCGCCGCCCGGTTCTGGGCCGCGTGGGCGCCGGCGACGTCCCCGGCGGCGATCCGCCGGCTCATCTCGGGCAGGAGCACGGTGCCGGCCGCGATGGCGATGACCCCGAAGGGGAGCTGGTAGAGCCGGTCGGCGTAGTAGAGCGCCGAGACCGCCCCGGTGGGCAGCCAGCTGGCGATGATCGTGTCGGCGAAGGCCGCGATCTGGAAGCCGGCGGAGCCGATCACCGCCGGCCCGAGCACCGCGAAGAACCGCTTCAGCGCCGGATCGGCCCGCGGCACCGCGAGGTCGGGCATCACCCGGGCCCGGCGGCAGCCCCACCAGAGCAGGCCGAACTGGAGCACCCCCGAGACGGCGACGCCCCAGGCGGCCGCGTAGGCGGCGTTCGGGAACAAAGCGCTCAACCCCAGGGCGGCCAGCATGGCGAGGTTGAGCAGGATCGGCGCCCCGGCCGCCACGGCGAAATGCCGGTGGGCGTTGAGGATGCCCGACAGCAGCGTCACCAGGGTCATGAACAGCAGGTACGGGAAGGTGATGCGGGTCAGCGCCACCGCGAGCTGGAAGCGCGCGCCGTCCTCCGCGAAGCCCGGCGCCAGGGCGCGCACCACCCAGGGCATCGCCGGCAGGGCGAGGTTCAGCAGCACGAGCTGCACGATCAGCATCAGGGTGAAGACCCGGTCGGCGAAGCGATGCGCTTCCCCCGGGGCGCCCGCCTCCGCGAGCCCGGCATAGGCCGGCACGAAGGCGGTGTTGAACGCCCCCTCGCTGAAGATCGCGCGGAAATGATTGGGCAGCCGGAACGCCACCACGAAGGCGTCGGTCATCGGGCCGGCGCCCATCACGGCGGCCATCACCACGTCGCGGGCGAAGCCGGTGACGCGCGAGACCAGGGTCCAGCCGCCGACCGAGAGGATGGAGCGGATCATGGGCGGGGATGCCGCCGGGACGGCTGCCGTAGCAGACTGCCGGAAGCACCCGACGTTGAAGAATAGGAGTGACCGGCTCCGTGCCTCTCCCTCCCCCCGCAAAGGGGGGAGGGGGTGAAGCCGGAAGCGTCGCGCAACAAAGGAATGGCCGAACCTTTTTTCACCGGGTCATCCGGCGTCGGGCGCATCAAGAGCCGGTTTCATCCGTCACCTCAAGGGTGCCGCGGACACAGGGCCCACGGCAGCCGCTCAAGCGCTCTCCGCCGAAGTGGATACCGGTTCGGCGCACGAGAGCGCGTCACACCAAGGGCTTGGAGCCGCGCACGATTGCGACGCGATCGGGCACGGCTCCAAGCCGCCTCAGGCGTGCGCCTCGGCGTACATCTTCTCCACGTGCTCCCAGTTCACGAGGTTCTCGATGAACGCCTTGAGATAGTCGGGCCGGCGGTTGCGGTAGTCGATGTAGTAGGAGTGCTCCCATACGTCGACGCCGAGGATCGGCTTGGCGCCGTGGACCAGCGGGTTCTCGCCGTTGGGGGTCTTCATGATCGCGAGCTTGCCGTCCTTGACGGCGAGCCACGCCCAGCCCGAGCCGAACTGGCCGATGCCCGCCTGGATGAAGTCCGCCTTGAACTTCTCCGCACCGCCCAGATCCTCGTCGATCTTCTTGGCGAGCGCGCCCGGGATGGCGCCGCCGCCGTTGGGCTTCATCCACTGCCAGAAGTGGATGTGGTTGTAGTGCTGGCCGGCATTGTTGAAGAGCGGCTGATTGGTGTTGTAGGCGGCCTTGACGATCTCCTCGACGCTCTTGCCCTGGAGATCGGTGCCCTCGAGCAGCTTGTTGCCCGTGTCGACATAGGCCTTGTGGTGCTTGTCGTGGTGGAACTCGAGGGTTTCCTTCGACATGTACGGCCCGAGCGCGTCGTAGGCGTAGGGCAGTTCCGGCAGGGTGAAGGTCATCGCGTCTGTCTCCGCTTGGCAGGGGGCAGCCTCGGTCCCGGCGGGGGCGCCCGAGTCGAGAGACCGCTAGGTAAGTCGGGGGCCGCGCGAGGGCAACGCCGGGCGCGGTCGTGCGGGCGCGAAGTTCCGGGATCGCGGACCGCCGGGCGGCGGCGGAGTCCGGTATCCCGGGGGACATCGCCGTATGGTTTTGCAATATGACGGCCAGGCCTTACTGTAGGCCACGCCTTGAGCGCCGGCTGGGAGCCGGCACGTGCCAGAGAGTATCATGATCGCTGCGCTGTTCGCGCTCGCCGCCGCCATGATCATCGGCGGCTGCGCCGCCGTGATCCAGGGCTTCCCCTATGTGCGTCTGGAGAGCGGCCTCGCGATGGTGATCGCGGGCTCGGTGGCGGCCTCGTCGGGGGCCGTCCTGCTGGGGCTCGGCGTGCTCGCCCTCGCCTTCCGGCGCGTCGCGCGGGCGATCGAGCAGGCCCCGGCATCCGGGGTGCGGGACACCGCCGCCGCCTCCACCGAGGAGGGCCGGATCCGGCCGCCGCCGCTCATGCCCACCGCCCCGGCCTTCATCGTGCCGTCGGTGGTCGAGCCGCCCTTCGATCCGGAACGTTCCCGGATCGCGCCGAGTCTGGACGTCCGGACGGACGCGGAGCCCGCACCGGCCCCGCCGCCGATCGAGCCGCCGACCCGGGCCGAGCCGATGCCCGCCGCGCCGCCATCCCTGGCGCGGGCGCCGATCCTCCAGCCCAAGCCTGACGGGCTCAAGCTCGATGGGCTCAAGCCGGACGTGCCCAGGCCGGATGTGCCCAGGCCAGACGTGTCCAGATCCGAGACGCCCCCGCCCGCGCCCGTGACCGCCCCCGAGGACGACCTGTTCGCCGCGCCCGAGGCTCCTGCCGAACCGGAGCCGTCCCTGCGTCCGAGCCTCGACACGGTGCCCGAACCCGCGCCGCCCGCCCCGAAGCCGGACGCGCGCACCGTGGTCGGGCGCTACGCCTCCGGCGGCAACACCTACGTGATGTTCGAGAACGGATCGATCGAGGCGGAGACGCCGCAGGGCCGTTTCACCTTCGCGTCCCTCGATGAGCTGAAGGCCTTCGTGGACAATGGCGGCGAGTCCGGGACGCGGGGCGCGGCCTGAGGGGCCGCCGCGGGCGGGTCACACCAACGGGTTGAGGCTGTCGTTGCGCGGCGGGATCGGGGCGCGCATGGTCAGGGAGAAGCCGCCGGGGGCATAGTCGGTCACCACCTCGGCCTGGACCTGCGTGATCAGCACCCGCTGCAGCAGGCGCGACCCGAAGCCCTGGCGGCTCGGCGGCGCGACCCGGGGACCGCCGGTCTCCCGCCAGGAGAAGCGCAGGATGCCGGCCGGGCCGCCGGGCTCCAGCGACCATTCCACAGCGACCCGCCCGGTGCGGTTGGAGAGCGCCCCGTACTTGGCGGCGTTGGTGGTCAGTTCGTGGATCGCCATCCCGATCGGCACGGCGACCTCGGAGGGCAGGTCGATCGCCGGTCCTTCGAGGCTGATGCGGCCCTCGGCGCCGTCCTCCTGCGCCACTTCGGCGTAGGGCTTCAGCTCGTTGAGCAGGAGGTTGGCCAGGGACGCCGTCTGCCACGTGTCCTCGGTGAGCACCGAATGGGTGTGGGCCAGCGATTTGATGCGCCCGACGAAGGCCTCGTAGAAGCTCTCGATGCTCGACGCCGTCCGCGCCGTGGAGCCGACGATGGCCTGGACGGTGGCCAGGGTGTTCTTCACCCGGTGGTGCAGTTCGCGGATCAGCAGGCTCTGGCGTTCCTCGGCGATGCGCCGGTCGGTCACGTCGGCGACCACGCCGATCAGGCGCCGCGGCAGCCGGCCGGGGGCGTCGCGCTCGAACCGGCCGGCCATGTCGATCGTGCGCCACACGCCGTCCGACTTGCGCCGGATGCGGCCGCCGATCTGCAGGATCCCGTCCTCCCGCAGGGCCCGGGAGATCGCCTTGCGCACCGCCGGGCGGTCCTCCGGATGGAGGATGTCGTTGAGGAACTCGGCCTTGCCGATGGTGCCGTCCTCGGGCGCATGCCCGAAGATCTCGTACATGTGCTCGTTCTCCCAGATCGCCTGATCCTCGAGCATGTGCCACTCGAAGATCCCGAGCTTGGCGATCGTGGTCGCGACCCTCAGGCGCTGGTCGCGGGACAGGATCTCGTCCCGGGCCTCGACCCGGGTGGTGATGTCCTGGATGATCCCGACCATGCTGGCGGGCGTGCCGTCGGGGCCCGGCACGGCCTGCCCGCGGACCCGCAGGATCACCGTGCGCCCCGCCACCGTCGTGGGGGTGTCGAACTGGTAAGGCTCGCCGGCCGCGCTCGCCTCCGCGATGATCGCGCTCAGGCGGACCAGTTCCGTCTCGGACAGGCCGGTCTTCAGCGCGTCCCACGACACGGAGCGGCCCGGCGGGCGGCCCAGGATCCGCGCGGCCCGGCGCGACAGGGTGAGCAGGCCCGTCGCCCGCTCCCAGCGCCATTCCCCGAGGCCGGCCGCGGCCAGTGCCTCGCGGTTCGCCTCGGAATGGGCGGCCACGTCCACGTCGACGGCCTCGACCACGAGGGTATGGCCGGTGCGGCGCACCCGCACGTCGAGGGGGCTGTCATCCGCGCGCCGCCAGTACTGGAGGCCGGCCCGAAGACTCCCGGGCCCCTCGGTTCCCGACCCTTCCCCGAGCAGCGCGGCGGCCGACTGCCCGGGCAGCGTGCCCGGCGCCCAGCCGACCAGGTCGTGCAGCGTCCGGTTGGCGGCGACGATCACGGTCTCGTCCGCCGACAGCACGAGGAGGCCGATCGCGGCCTCCTCGAAGCCGATGCGATACGGGTCGTCCGCCGCCGAGCCCTGCCCCACCCGCTCACTCACTTGAACGAATCCTCGACCGCGCCCTGGCGCGCTCCCGCAGGGGGAAGGCCCCGCGCCTGGCGCGAGCCGCGACCGCACTTCAGGATGGCGCCCGAGCCTGGCCGTGGCAAGGTGTCCTCCGGGAATGCGGCGCGCGATCCCCGCGGGCCCGCCGCCGCGGAAGGTGGTTCGGTGCGTGACCGCACGCCAGGCCGTTTCCTAGCACATCGTACCGGATATCCGAACCGGCACGACGCGCTAACTTTTTGAACGATCTCGTTTTTTCCCGATAGCCGGCAGCCCTCTTTCGGGACGATGCCCCAGAGCCGTTCCGGACCGCGTTGCCATCGCGAACGGCCCTAAGTCCTTGATTCTCCGCGCTCGCCTACGCCGAACCGGTCTCCGCTCCGGCGGCGAGCGCCTGAGAGCCGCGCGGCAGGCGGGCAAATTCCAGGTAGGTCGGCCGCCGGCCCGCTTCCAGCGCCTTGGCCTCGTAGCGGGTGCCGGGCCAGCCCGGAAAGGGCCGCGTCCAGTCCGACGCAGCCCGCGCCGTCCAGGTCAGGACCGGGCAGCGCGCGGCCCGGACCAGGGTCCAGCCGGCATAATCGTCGATATCGCTGGCGAAGCGGAACAGGCCGCCATCCTTCAGGACACGGCCGATCTCGGCGAGGGAGCCGTCCGAGACGAAGCGGCGCTTGCGCTGGCGGCGCTTCGGCCAGGGATCGGGATAGAGCAGGTAGACCCGATCCAGGCAGGCATCCGGCAGGCGCGCCAGCAGCGCGGTCACGTCCGCATCGCGGATGCGGACGTTGCGCAGGGACCGCGCCTCGATCGCGGCGAGCAGCTTCACCACGCCGTTGACGAAGGGCTCGGCCCCGATGATGCCGATGCCGGGATGGGCTTCGGCCTGCGCGGCGAGGTGCTCGCCGCCGCCGAACCCGATCTCCAGCCAGACCGCCTCCGGGTCGCCGCCGAGGGCCGGGAACAGCGTGCGCGGATCGAGCGGCCCGTTCTCCGGCGGCAGGTCGACCCGCAGGGCGGGAAGCAGGTCGGCGAGCCGCCGCTCCTGCTGACCGCGCAGGCGCTTGCCCTTGCGGCGCCCGAAGAAGGCACGCTCCGGCTCTCCGGCCTCGCGACCGGGCCCTCCGTTCAGGTCAGACATCGGTTTCCAACGCGTCGTCCGGCCCCGGCCAGGACGGGTTTCAAAGGGGCGCGCGGCCTCGAAGCAGGGCTCTGCCCGGCACCCGCAAAAGGTCCCGGACCTTATGAAACCAGCCCTCAGAAAAACGCCAGCGCACCGTCTCCGATCCGGGACGGTGCGCTGGCGGATGCGTCGGCGGTCGCGCCAAGGCCGCCGGGTGTCCGGCGGGCTTGGCGCGGAGGCTCAGGCCAGCGCCGACTTCAGCTTGTCGGCGAGGTCGACGCGCTCCCAGGAGAAGCCGCCATCGGCCTCCGGGGCACGGCCGAAATGGCCGTAGGCCGCGGTGCGCGCGTAGATCGGCTTGTTGAGGGCCAGCGCCGTGCGGATGCCGCGGGGCGACAGGTCCATGGCGTCCATCAGCACGGCCTCGAGCTTGGCCTCGTCCACCGTGCCGGTGCCATGCAGGTCCACGTAGATCGACAGGGGCTTCGAGACGCCGATCGCGTAGGCGAGCTGGATCGTCGCGCGACGGGCGAGCCCGGCGGCCACGACGTTCTTGGCGAGGTAGCGGGCCGCATAGGCGGCCGAGC
Organism: Methylobacterium sp. J-026; assembly: GCF_022829585.1. Classification (GTDB taxonomy): domain Bacteria; phylum Pseudomonadota; class Alphaproteobacteria; order Rhizobiales; family Beijerinckiaceae; genus Methylobacterium. Next base: position 20,116 of record NZ_JAKSYC010000241.1, on the reverse strand, counting down.
GGTCGACCTTGGTCGGATCCTTGCCCGAGAAGGCGCCGCCGCCATGGGGCGCCGCGCCGCCGTAGGTGTCCACGATGATCTTGCGGCCGGTGAGGCCGGCATCGCCGTCCGGACCGCCGATCACGAACTTGCCGGTCGGGTTGACGTGCCAGGCCGTGCCCTCGTTCACCCAGCCCTCCGGGAGGGCCTTGCGGATGTAGGGCTCGACGATGGCGCGCACGTCCGCCGAGTCCAGGGACTCGTCGAGGTGCTGGGTCGAGAGCACGATCTGCGTGACCTCCACCGGGCGGCCGTTCTCGTAGCGGACCGTGACCTGGCTCTTGGCGTCGGGGCCGAGCTTGGCGGCATCGCCCTGCTTGGCGCGGCGGGCGTCGGCGAGGTCCTTGAGGATCCGGTGGGCGTAGAAGATCGGCGCCGGCATCAGCTCGGGGGTCTCGTCGGCGGCGTAGCCGAACATGATGCCCTGGTCGCCCGCGCCCTCGTCCTTGTTGCCGGCGGCGTCGACGCCCTGGGCGATGTCGGCCGACTGGGCGTGCAGGTGGATGGCGACGTCGTTGTTCTTCCAGTGGAAGCCCGACTGCTCGTAGCCGATATCCTTCACCGCCTCGCGGGTCAGGGCCTCGAGATCCTTGAAGGTCACCGAGTCCGGCCCGCGGACCTCGCCGGCGATCACGATGCGGTTGGTGGTGGCCAGCGTCTCGACGCCGAGCCGCGCCTCGGGCATCGCCGAGAGATAGGCATCGACCACAGTATCCGAGATCCTGTCGCAGACCTTGTCCGGATGCCCCTCGGAAACGGACTCGCTGGTGAACAGGTAGTTGGAACGCGGCATCGGACGCCCTCGGCTGCAGAGCACGCCGGCGCGATCGCGGCGCTTGACCCTTCTTGGGGCCGCGGTTCTCGCACCCGGTCCGAGCCCGGTCAAGCCGGATCGCCGAACGGATCCGCTATAACGGACGATATGAGTGGAAAAACGCCCGCCCTGCGGTCGACCACTTACCCGCCGAGCTTGCTCTCCAGCGCCCGGATGGCGTCGGCGACGTCGCGGCGGGTCTCCTCGGTGAAGTTCTCCGTGATGTGGCGTCCCACGACCTCGGCCAATCCCTTCAGGCCGCCTTCGGACAGGGACGCCTGCTCCCGCTCGCCGAAACCCGGCGCGATGAAGTCATCCGTGCGCGGCATGCCTTTGAAGAAGTAATCCATCGGTACTCCGGTCATCCGCGAGAAGATATCGAGATGGACGGCACTGATCCGGTTGGTGCCCTTCTCGTATTTCTGGAGCTGAGCCGCAGACATACCGAAGCTTTGCGCAACGCGACGCTGCGTCAGGGATGCCTTCCGCCGCTGCTCGGCAATGCGCTGTCCGACATAAACGTCGCGCTGATCGGTTTTCTGACCCGCCATGAAGTGCTCGCCCACCCCCTCTGCCCTGATTCTCGGCAGCGAAGCTTAGCGCGGACCAGGGATCTTGTCACCGGTACGCCGTCGATGCGGATGACGATCGGCCCGGGCCGCCGGAACCTGCGGCATCCCCGGATTCGAATGATGGCGTCCCCGGCAGGGCTCGAACCTGCGACCCCAGGTTTCATACCACTTCGGCTTTCGCCGCCGCGCCCCGAGGACCGCGTTCGTGGCCTGGACTATCCCTTCACCCTGGGCCGGGCTCGCGCCCGGCCGGTAGGTGCCGCCCGTCTAGTCTCTACACCTTCCCGCGGGACGCGGACGCGCCGCGCGGGCTTGGCTCGGGATCGGCAGGGTGCCGGACGACGAAGCGCCGGCGCCGGAAGCTTTCCCCGACTTTGAGCGGATCCGCCGCGCGGTTTCCCGGCGCGACGCCCAATTGAGCCTGTTTAGGAAACCTGCGCTCTGTCCAGCTGAGCTACGGAGACAACCGCCGTCTCCTTAGCATCCTCACCGCCGCAGGCCAACACGCCCGGTGGACAGGGCGCGTTCAGGGCGCATGATGTCCCGGGGTGTTCGATGCGCGGACATGCGGGATCGGCGGGGCGGATCGGGGGAACGCTGGCGGCGGCGCTCATAGCGGCGCTCATGGCGGCCCTCGTGGCGGCATTCCTGGCAGGGTTGCCGGCCCGGGCGGCGCCGCGGGCCGGGGCATCGGAGTGCCTGGCGGAACCGGCGCGCGCCGAGATCCTCGAGGGGATCGGGCTCCGGGGCGAGATCCGCCTCGCGTCGGGCGCCCGGGTCGTGCTGGATTCGGTGCGGTGGCCGGACGCGCCGGAGACCGCCGCCGCGGCGCGGGCCTGGCTCGACGCCCGGCGGGGTGCCGCCCTCGTGGTCACGCCGCGCGGGCCGCCCGACCGCTGGGACCGGAGGCGGGCCGACATCCAGGGCGCGGAGGGCGACGCGGACCTCGCGGGCGGCCTGATCGGCGCGGGCCTCGCCTTCGCGGACGCGAACGAGGCCGATTCGCTCTGCCGCCCGGCCCTGCGCCTGGTCGAGGCCGCCGCGCGGAGGAACGGGCTCGGCCTGTGGGGCGCGCCGGTTCCGGCCGCGACCGACGGTCCGGCGCTGCGGGCCCTCGCCGGGCACTTCGCGGTGGTGGAGGGCCGGCTGCGCCATGTCGGCGAGCGCGGCGCCCGGACCTATCTCGACTTCGCGCCCCGGGGCGCGGACGGGCTCACGGTCACGGTATCGAAACGCACTTGGCGAATGGTGCGCGCCCGTGGTTTGAGTGCGGCCTCGCTCGAAGGCCGGCCCGTGCGGGTGCGCGGCATCCTGGACGTCCGGCGCGGGCCGACCCTGGAGGCCGGTGCCGACGCCATCGAGGTTCTGGGCGAGGCGGACCGGCCGGAGGCCGGGCCGGAGGCGGACGGGGGGCTGCGGCGCTGATCGCGATGGGCGGGATCACGGGGGTGTTTCGGGTGGCGGGACGGTTCCCGCCCGGTGCGGCGGCCCGGGCCGGGGCCCTGGCCGTGTGCGCGGTCCTGGGCCTCGCCCTGGGCGCCTGCGTGGCCGACCAGACCGCCGCGACCGTGCAGCCGGCCGTGATCCGGGTGCCCGCGGAGGCGCCGCGGACCACCGGCCGCGAGCGCGTCGCCGATGCCGACCACCTCAAGCTGGTGGCCTCCTTCGGGGGCGAGGCACGCGCGCCCAACGTCACGCGGATGCTCACCGAGGTGACCGACCGGCTCGTGAAGGCGAGCGACCGGCCCGACCAGGCCTACGTGGTGACGCTCCTCGATTCCCCCGTGGTCAATGCCTTCGCCCTGCCGAACGGCCGGCTCTACGTCACCCGCGGGCTGGTGGCGCTGGCGAGCGACACCTCCGAGGTGGCGGCCGTGCTGGCGCACGAGATGGCCCACGTCACCCTCAACCACGCCACGGCCCGGAGCGAGCTGGAACTGCGCTCGGCCCTGGTCAGCCGGGTCGTGGCGGACGTGCTGAACGACCCGGCCACCGGGGTGCAGCTGCAGAACCAGTCGCGCTTCGCGCTGGCCCGCTTCTCCCGGGAGCAGGAGCTGGAGGCGGACGCCACCGGCGTGCGCACCCTGGCCAAGGCCGGCTACGATCCGTTCGCGGCCGGCCGCTTCCTCACCGCCCTCAACCGCTCGACCGGGCTGAAGGCGGCCGGCAGCGCCAACGAGCCCGACATGCTGGCGACCCATCCGGGCACCGCCGAGCGCGTCACCCAGGTGACCCGGGCGGCCCGCCGCATCGGCGCGCCGGGCATCGGCACCGACGACCGCGCCGCCTATCTCGCCGCGGTGGACGGGCTCGCCTACGGCGACAACCCCCGCGATGGCGCGGTGCGGGGCCACCGCTTCATCCATCCGGGCCTGGGCATCGCCTTCGAGGTGCCGGATGGCTTCGCCCTGGAGAACACCCGCTCGGCGGTGCTCGGCACGACCCCGGACGGCAGCCGGCGCCTGCTGTTCGACCAGATCGAGGCCAAGGAGGGTCAGCCCCTCGACGCGGTGCTGAAGGCGAGCTGGAACGACGCGTTCGATCCGGCCGGCTTCGAGACCCGGGAGGTGTCCGGCCACCCGGCGGCCTTCGCGCTCTCGCGGGGCAAGGACTGGACCTTCCGCCTCGCGGCGATCCGGATCGGCGACTCGACCTACCGGATGATCATGGCCGCCAAGGGCGCCGCCGATCCGGAGCCGGCCTTCCGCCGCTGGATCGAGACCCTCGGCCCGATCTCGCCCGACGAGGCCATCCTGCGGCCCCTGCGGCTGCAGGTGGTGCCGGCGACCTCGACCGCCGCCGAGGATCTCGCCCGCCGCATGGCGGTACCGGACCGGGCGCTCGACCGGTTCCTCGTCCTCAACGGCCTGGAGCGGGGCGCCGCGCTGGTGCCTGGCCGCAGCTACAAGATCGTGACGGAATAGCCGTCCTGCGCGGCCGCGGCTTGTGCGGGACCCGACTCCGGACATCCTGCCGGGGTCGTTCAGGGAGAGCGCCGTGATTCGATTCTATTACAATCTCAGCCCCAATCCGATGAAGGTCGCCCTCTGCCTGGAGGAGATGGGCCTGCCCTACGAGCCGGTTCCGGTCGATGCGCGCAGGGGCGAGCAGTTCGAGCCCGCCTACACGGCGCTCAACCCGAACGGGAAGGTGCCGACGATCGCCGATGGCGACGTGACGGTGTTCGATTCGAACGCCATCCTGCTCTACCTCGCGGGCAAGACCGGGCGGTTCCTGCCCGAGGGCGAGGCGGTGCGGAGCGAGATGCTGTCCTGGCTGATGTTCGTGGCCACCGGCATCGGGCCATTCTCCGGCCAGTGCGTACATTTCCGCCACTTCGCCCAGGACGGCGGCGCCTACGCCACCGAGCGCTACGCGTTCGAGGCGCGCCGCCACTGGGACATCCTCGACCGGCGGCTCGCCGACCGCGCCTACATGCTGGGCGAGACCTACACGATCGTCGACATGGCGGTCTGGGGCTGGGCCCGGATGGTGCCGTTCATCCTTGGCGAGAGCGCCTTCGCGGATCTGCCCAACGTCAAGCGCCACCTCGACGCCGTCAATGCCCGGCCGGCCGCCCAGGCCGCGGAGGCCCTGAAGGGCCGCCATACGTTCAAGGCGGAGATGGACGCCGAGGCCCGGAGCTTCATGTTCCGCGCCGTCCCGAGCGCCGCCTGACGACCGGCCGCCCCCCGCCTCAGGGCGCGGGGGCGGTCACCGTGAGCATCGGCAGGGTGACGGAGGGCGTGTCGGCCGGCATGCGCCCGGTGCCGAGCGTCAGGCAGGCGGCGAGGCCGAGGCCCAGGGCGAGACCGAGGAGCGAGGTCTCGAAGCCGCGGTAGACCCAATCCATGATGGTCCCCTTTCGCGAGGGACCTGCAGCATGCGCGGATCGGGTTAACGGATCGGTGCGCGGCCTCACCAGCCCGAGGCGACGAGGGCGGCGCCCGCCGCGATCAGCGTGACGCCCGCCCAGGCGGCGAGGCTCAGGGTCTCGCCGAGCAGGGTGGTGCCGAGGATCGCCACCAGAACGACGCTGAGCTTGTCGATCGGCGCGACCCGGGCGGCATCGCCGAGCGACAGCGCCCGGAAGTAGCACAGCCAGGACGCCCCGGTGGCGAGCCCCGACAGGACCAGGATGACGAGGCTGCGGCCGGAGATCTGCGCGAGGCCCCCGGCCTGACCGGAGCCGAGGACGATCGCCCCGGCGAAGACCAGGATCACCGCGGTCCGCACGAAGGTCGCGACATCGGACTGGACGCCCGTGACCCCGACCTTGGCGAGGATCGCGGTGAGCGCCGCGAAGCCCGCGGCGGCGAGCGCCCAGAAGCGCCAGGATTGCAAGAGGTGGCTCACGGGGATCTCGTGCGGGACGATCGCCGCTCGGTGCCCAAGATGGCCTTCGCGTACCGAATCGCAAGGCTCACAGGCGGCCGATGTTTCCCGTGAAACATCGGCCGCCCCTCCTCACAACAGCTTGTCGATCGTGATCGGCAGGTCACGGACCCGCTTGCCGGTGGCGTGGAACACCGCGTTGGTGATCGCCGCCGCCGTGCCGACGATGCCGATCTCGCCGAGACCCTTCACGCCGAGGGGGTTGGCCTTGTCCTCCTCGTCCACGAAGATCACGTCGATATCGTAGATGTCGGCGTTCACCGGCACGTGGTACTCGCCGAGATTGTGGTTCATGAACCGGCCGACGCGGTGGTCGAGCATCGACTCCTCCTCCAGCGCCGAGCCGATCCCCATCACCACGCCGCCGAGAATCTGGCTGCGCGCGGTCTTGGGGTTCAGCACCTTGCCGGCCGCGATCGCCGAGACGACGCGGGTCACCCGGACCTGCCCCAGCTCCTCGTCGACCTTCACCTCCACGAAGACCGCCGAGTGGGTGTAGGCCTCGTAGGTCTTGTTGAAGTCCTTGTCGGGCCCGGCCGCCTCGACGGCCTCGACCTTGTCGAGTCCGGCCGCCTTCAGCACCTCCACCAGGGCGACGCTGCGGCCCGGATCGCCCGCGACCGAGATACGGCCGTCCGCGAACACGGCGCGGTCGAAATCGACGTTGGCCAGGGGCGAGTTCTCCATGGCCCGGGCGCGCTTGAACACCTGTTCGCCGACGTTGCGGCAGGCCTTCATCACGGCGGTGCCGGAGGAGGCCGCGGTCCAGGAGCCACCCGCGACCGGAGCCTCGGGCAGGCGGGTGTCGCCGAGCTTGGTGGTCACCGATTCCATGGGCAGGCCGAGGGTGTCGGCGGCGATCTGGGTGAGGATCGTGTAGGTGCCGGTGCCGATATCGCCGGTGGAGTTGCCCACCGTCAGCCGCCCGTCGGGGGTCAGGGTCGCGATGGCGCTCGACTGCATCATCATCGATTCCCAGACGCCGGTGGCGACGCCCCAGCCGACCAGCTCCCGCCCGTCCCGCATGGAGCGGGGCTCAGGGCTGCGCTTGGCCCAGCCGAAGCGCTCGGCGCCCTGTGCGAAGCAGCTCTTCAGCTCCTTCGAGCCGAACGGCTTGCCCCCGGCGGTGGCATCCGAGTCCGCGTAGTTCTTGAGCCGCAGGGCGATCGGATCCATCCCGGTCGCATAGGCGAGCTCGTCCATGGCGGTCTCGATGGCGAAGACCCCGCTCACCGCGCCCGGCGCACGCATGTCGCCGGGGGTCGCGGTGTCGAGCTTGGCCAGGGCGTAGGTCAGGGCGACATTGTCGCAGCGATAGAGGACGCCCGACCAGTTCACCACGACCTCCTGGTAGTCCTCGTAATGCGAGGTGCCCTGCACGGCGCCGTGCCGGAGGGCCGTCAGGGTGCCGTCGCGCTCGGCCCCCAGGGCGATGGTCTGGAGCGCCTCGGGCCGGTAGGTGAAGGACCACATCTGGTCGCGGGTCAGGGTCACGCGGACGGAGCGCTTCAGCTCCTGGGCGGCCAGCATCGCCAGGAACAGCTGGTATTGCGGACGCAGGCCCGAGCCGAAGCCGCCGCCCAGATAGGGATTGAGAACCCGCACCTGATCGGGCTTCAGGCCGAACACCCCGGCGAGGTACTGCTGGCTGTTCGAGACGCCCTGGACCTTGTCGTAGACCGTGTAGGTCCCGTCCGTCTCGACCACGACGGTCGAGGCGTGGGGCTCCATCGGGTTGTGGTGCTCGTTGGCGATCCGGTAGTCGCCCTGGATGCGGACCGGCGCGCGGCCGAAGGCGGCGTCGGCGTCGCCCCAGGGCTCGGGCGGCGGCTTGATGCCGCTGCGCTTCTCCGGCGGATCGTAGGCGTCGCCGCGCAGGGCCTTGATGTCGGTGGCGTGGTCCTGGGCCTCGTAGCGGACATGAACCAGCGAAGCCGCGTAGCGCGCGGTCTCGAAATCCTCGGCCACCACCAGGGCGACGGGCTGGCCGCTATAGACGATCAGGTCGTCGTAGAGGGCACGGAACGGCGAGCCGGGGGGCGCCACCGCGTCCTGGAAGTTCTTGTCGCGCCAGGCGGTGCGGGGCCGGTTCTCGTGGGTGATCACCTTGAGGACGCCCGGCACCGCCTCCGCGGCGCTGGCATCGATCGCGGTGATCCGGCCCTTGGTGATGGTGCTCGATACGACATAGCCGTAGGCGAGATCGGGGGCGGCGAACTCGCCGGCGTATTTGGCGAGTCCGGTGACCTTGGCGGGTCCGTCGATGCGGCTGCGCGGGCTGCCCACGAAGGTGTGGCGGCCGGTGGAGCTGAAGGTCTGGGTCATCGGGGGGGTGCCTACTGGATGCGCTTGTCGCTGAGCGACTGGGGCGTGCCGGCGGCGGCCTGTTCGAGGCCGCGCACGATGGCCCGCCGGGCGAGATCGATCTTGAAGCCGTTCTCCGATTGCGGCTTGGCCTCGGCGACGATGAGGTCGGCCGCCTGCTGGAAGCTCTCGCGGGTGGCGGGCTTGCCCGCGAGCAGGGCCTCGGCCTCGCGGTTGCGCCAGGGCTTGTGGGCGACGCCGCCGAGCGCCAGCCGGGCGGTCTTCACCGTGTCGCCATCGAGTTCGAGACCCGCCGCCACCGAGACCAACGCGAAGGCGTAGGACAGCCGGTCGCGCAGCTTCAGATAGGTGTAGTGCTGCGGGAACCGGCTCTCCGGCAGGTCGACCGAGACCACGATCTCCCCCGGGGCGAGGGTGGTGTCTCGGTCCGGCGTGTCGCCCGGCAGCCGGTGGAACTCGGCGAACGGGATCGTCCGATCGCCCTGCGGACCGCTCACCTGCACGGTCGCCTCCAGGGCGGCGAGCGCGATGCACATGTCGGAGGGATGGGTGGCGATGCAGCTCTCGCTCGCCCCGAAGATCGCGTGGATGCGGTTCACGCCGCCGATGGCCGGGCAGCCGGAGCCGGGCTCGCGCTTGTTGCAGGGCGTGGCCGTATCGTAAAAGTAGTAGCAGCGGGTCCGCTGGAGCAGGTTGCCGCCCGTGGAGGCGGCGTTGCGCAGCTGCGCGGAGGCCCCCGCCAGGATGGCGTTGCGCAGGAGCGGATAGCGCTCGGCGACCCTCTCGTCGTAGGCGACCGTGGCGTTGGTAGCCAGCGCCCCGAGCCGCAGGCCGCCCGCGTGGTCCTCGATCCGGTCCAGCGGCAGGCGGGTGATGTCGATCAGCCGGCCGGGCTTCTCGACCTCGTACTTCATCAGGTCGATCAGGTTGGTGCCGCCGGCGATGAACCGCGCGCCCGCCCCATAGGCCTGCACCGCCTCCGCCACCGTGCCGGCGCGGACATAGTCGAAGCGGTTCATGCGCCGGCTCCCTGCAGGACGTCCTCGATGGCGTCGACGATGTTGGTGTAGGCGCCGCAGCGGCAGATGTTGCCGCTCATCGCCTCCCGGATCTCGTCCCGGGTGTGGGCATGGCCCTCGTTCAGCAGGCCGACCGAGGAGCAGAGCTGGCCCGGGGTGCAGTAGCCGCACTGGAAGGCGTCGTGCTCGATGAACGCCTCCTGGATCGGGTGGAGGGCGTTGCTGCCCGCCCTCGCGCCGAGGCCCGCCAGACCCTCGACCGTGGTGATCTCGGCGCCGTCCTTCATCACCGCCAGCGTCAGGCAGGCATTCACCCTTGTACCGTTCACCAGCACCGTGCAGGCGCCGCACTGGCCGTGGTCGCAGCCCTTCTTGGTGCCGGTGAGGTCGAGTTTTTCGCGGAGCAGGTCGAGGAGCGTGGTCCAGGGCGCGACGTGGAGTTCGCGGCGCTGCCCGTTGATCGTCAGGGTGATGGCGAGGCCGGTATCGGCCCGCACCGGCGGGCTTTTTTCTAACAGCATGGTGTGTCCACGATCTGGGCCGGCCGCGGGGCCGGATAGGAAATGGATCAGTCCGGGGTGGCAGCGGCATGGGCCGGGCAGCCAGATCCGTCGATAACCATTCCAATCTGCGCCTGTTCCGAGGACGATCGGTCTCAGCGATCGGCGAGGCGGGCGTTGCCGCGCCCGCCTCGCCTCGAGTAACCCTCGTCTCGAAGAAATCCCCGCCGCATCCCGGAGATCCCGATGGCCGCGCTCGACGCGATCCTCAACGACATCGACACGGACCTGGAGAACGCCCTGGAGCGGCTGTTCGCCTTCCTGCGGATCCCGTCGATCTCCACCGAGCCCGCCCATGCCAGCGATTGCCGGGCCGCCGCCGCCTGGCTCGCCCAGGACCTCACAGCGCTCGGCTTCGAGACCGCCGTGGAGGAGACGTCGCTCCATCCCGTGGTGCTGGCGACCAAGCCGAAGCCCGGCGCGCCGCACGTGCTGTTCTACGGCCATTACGACGTGCAGCCGGTCGACCCGCTCGACCTCTGGACGACGCCGCCCTTCGAGCCGCGCATCGCCGAGGACGGCCGGGGTGGCAAAAAAATCGTCGGGCGCGGCGCCTCCGACGACAAGGGTCAGGTCATGACCTTCGTGGAGGCGTGCCGGGCCCATATCGCCATGAGCGGCGCGCTGCCCTGCGGCGTCACGATCCTGATCGAGGGCGCCGAGGAGAGCGGCTCGCAGGGGCTTCCGGAATGGGTCGCGGCCAACCGCGAAAAACTCGGCTGCGACGTGGTGCTCGTCTGTGATACCGGGATGTGGGACCGGCGGACGCCGGCGATCACCGCGTCGCTGCGCGGCCTCGCCTATTTCGAGGTGAAGGTCACCTGCGCCGACCGCGACCTGCATTCGGGGTTCTTCGGCGGCGCCGCCCGCAACCCGATCCATGTGCTTGCCCGGATCATCGCCGACCTGCACGATTCGGACGGGCGGGTGACCATCCCGGGCTTCTACGAGGGCGTGCATGAGCGCCCGCCCGAGGTGCTGGAGCAGTGGCGCGGCCTCGGCCTGACGCCGGAGGCGCTGCTCGGGCCGATCGGCCTGAAGGAGCCCGCGGGCGAGCGCGGGCGGATGCCGATCGAGCTGGTGCAGTCGCGCCCGTCCTGCGACGCCAACGGCATCATCGGCGGCTATACCGGCGCGGGCACCAAGACGGTGATCGCCTCCACGGCCTTGGCCAAGATCTCGTTCCGCCTCGTGGACGACCAGGATCCGAAGGTGCTGGCGCAGGCGTTCGAGGCCTTCGTGCGGGAGCGGGTGCCCTCCGACTGCACGGTCGCGGTGATCACCTACAAGGGTTCGCGGGCGATCAGCCTGCCCTTCGACATGCCGCAGCTCGGGGCCGCCAAGGCGGCGCTCGCCGAGGAATGGGGCGTGCCGGCCGTGACCGTGGGCGCCGGCGGCTCGATCCCGATCGTCGGGGACTTCAAGCGGCTCCTCGACCGCGACACCCTGCTGATCGGCTTCGGCCTCGACGACGACCGCATCCACTCGCCCAACGAGAAGTACGACCTGACGAGCTTCCACAAGGGCACGCGCTCCTGGGCGCGGATCCTGGCGGCCCTCGGCCAGGGCTCAGATCAGCAGCGCTGAGATCACCAGCGCTGGGATCAGCGCGCGGCCGTCGCCCGCATCTTCACGTCGATCCAGCCCCAGAGGGCGCGGATCTCCTCCGCGGCCGGGCCACCGGGGGCGTATTCCGTCACGCCCAGCCCCGTGGCCAGGGCGTCCTGATGGTCGACCCGGTGGATGATACCGGGCTCGGCCAGCACCCCCAGCGCGCGCAACTGGTCGGCATAGGTGGTGGTGCGTGGCGAGGGTGGCGGCGGGCACTGGTTCAGCACCAGGGCCAGCCGGCCGCGCAATCCGACGCCGACCAGGGCCTTGAGCGTCGGGCGGGCCGCCACGATGTCGAGCCGGGAGGGCCGCACCGGCAACAGCACGAAATCGGCGGTCTTCAGGGCCGGGGCGAGCCCGGTCGCGCTGCCGGCGGTGTCGAGGACGGCGAGCGTGGTGCCCTGCGCGGCGAGCAGGTCCAGAATCGCCGTGAGCTGCCCGATCTCCCAGGGCTGGACCCGGTCGACCGCGACGGAGCCGTTCGTCCGAAGGGTGCCCCAACCCGCCAGCGAATTCTGCGGGTCGAGGTCGAGTGCGGTCACGCGTTCGCCGGCCTCCGCGGCGGCGACGGCCAGGGATGCGGCCAGCGTGGTCTTGCCGGTGCCGCCCTTCTGGACGGCGACGGCGAGGATCCGCAATGGCCGGTCGGCCCGTCGGGGCGAGGCCCCCGGCCCAGTCCCGGATCCTTCAGGATCCATGCACCCTACCTGTCGCTCTGGGTCCGGCCGCCGCGCCGATCGCGGGACCGAGAAACCGCCGTCCCTGCCCGACGGGGAGAAGCGGACGCGCTCCGGTTCCGGAGCCGAGACCCCGAAGCCGCGACTCGCGAACCCCGTCCCCTGATCGTAGCCCGGAATTCACGACGCCGATAACGTGCATCCCCGTCGCCGGCACCCGGTCCATCCGGACCCGCTCAAGTCCATGTGGAAGAGGCATCAAGATTGCGCTCGGCAAAGATCGAACCCGACCCCGGCGTGATCTTTTTCAGGATCACGGATCGTGCCTCCAGATCCTCTGCGCCACATCTCGCACAGGAGAGATATTAGACTGGCCATAGCGTGATCCGCGCAAGCCCGTCAAGTCTTTCAATCAATACGCGCTATAATCTGTGTTCGTAGAAGATCGACCGGAATATCGACTTTACGAGCCGTAGTAAGAACGGTCATCGAAATTTGATTTGTGTAGATCAATATTAAGCGACGAAATCATATCTCGGCTCGGGGTATTCGCTCGGGCCCGTTTGTCCCGAATCGCCGCGGCGGACCGGCCCGACCGTCCGGATCCGAACCGAAGGAGTCAGGCGCACCCCATCGGGATCCGGTACGCCATGACGGATCCGTCGCGCGGGCCGGACTTCCGCGCCGTCGCCCCGGGATGGGTTCAGCGGCGGCACCCGCAATCGACGCGGCGATCCGGCCAAGCGGCGACGTTCCGGGGCTGGCCTCCCGCGTCAGGGCGCGGCCTGAGACAGCGCCGCGTGGCGGTATTCGCGCGGACATACGCCGTAGCGGTCCCGGAAGCGGCGGGAGAAGTGAGCCTGGTCGGCGAAACCGCAACGATAGGCGACTTCGCCGACCTGAACGTTGAGGCAGGCGGGATCGGACAGGCGCTGCGCGGCCATTTCGAGCCGCCGTTGCCAGATCCAGCCGGCGATGTTGCGCCCGTCCGCGCGAAACAGCGCCTGCAGGTGGCGCAGCGAGACCCCCATGGCGGCGGCGACCTGCGACGGATCGAGGTTGGGGTCGCCGAGGTTCGCCGCCACGTAGGCTTTGGCGCGCTGCACGGTCAGCGTCCCGTGCAGGGCCTTGGGCGGCTCCTTCGCCATGCGCCCGGCCAAGCAGGCGATGATGAGATCGATGCCCACCGAGACCATCCGCTCGGCCGCGTGGGGCGCCAGGTCCTCGCCCACGCGCGCGAGGTTGCACAGGAACGACCGGGTCAGGGTCGCGGTCGGCAGGGTGCCGTCCACGGTCAGTCCGGTGAAGCGGCGGGATGTCCCCAGCATGCCCTCCAGCCGATCCCGCGGGATCTGGATCGCCAGCATCTCGCTGTATCCAGCGTGCTCGATCGTCCAGGGCATGCTGTGGTCTCGTATACTAAAGTCGCCAGCATTTTCCGTGCTGACGTGATCATTTTGATCCGCCGATACCGACCCTGAGAGCACCAAGCTGACGAAAAGCACGTCCGTTTTACTGTTTTCGTGTCGAAACGAACGCGGCGTCGAATTCGATCTCAGGTTTCTTATCGAGAATTTGGTGAACTCCAAGTTTCCGATCGTTGCGGCGTCGACTCTGGCATGGAACGGTCCGTCTCCGATGTAGACCTGATCCATCGGAACCAGACGCTCTTCACTGACATTCCGCCAGTGTCTGAATCGGTCCCCCTCTTGTACTTGATCCGTGGTGAAGATATTATGCATCACATCAGCGTATGAACCTGATTTCTGTACCGCGCAACCGCGCAAGGTTTCAGAAACAGCATTCCTGTCCGGCCGGACGTGACCGTCGCGACCGGGTTTACCGCACGCCAGGGCGGAGCGAACCCGCCCCCCATCCGGAGGCGGGGGTTCGCTTCGGGACGAGGCTCTAGGCCCGCCCCTCCTGCACGGCGTGGCAGGCGACGCCGTCGCGGAGCGCCGGCACCTCGGTGCGGCAGCGGTCGTTCGCCAGCGGGCAGCGCGGGTTGAAGGTGCAGCCGGGGGGCGGGTCGATCGGGTTCGGGATCTCGCCGGAGACCGGCACCCGGGCCCGGCCGACATGGGCGAGGTCGGGCACCGCGTCGAGGAGCATCCGCGTGTAGGGGTGGCGGGGCGCCGCGAACAGGTCGCGGGCGGCCGCAACCTCGACGAGGCGGCCGAGATACATCACCCCCACCCGGGTCGCCATGTGGCGAACCACGGCGAGGTTGTGGGAGATGAACAGGTAGGTCAGCCCGAGCCGGTCCTGCAGATCGCGCATCAGGTTGAGGATCTGCGCCTGCACCGAGACGTCGAGCGCCGAGGTCGGCTCGTCGCCCACCAGGAACTCGGCCTGGCTGGCCAGCGCCCGGGCGATGGCGACCCGCTGCCGCTGGCCGCCGGAGAATTCGTGCGGGTATTTTTTGGAATCGTCCGGGTGGAGGCCGACGAGGCCGAGCAGCTCGCCGACCCGGGCGCGGATCGCCCCCTCCCCCTGGATCAGGTTGAACGCCCGGATCGGCTCCGCGATGATCTTGCCCACGCGCCAGCGCGGGTTCATCGAGGCGTAGGGATCCTGGAAGATCATCTGGATGCGCGACCGCAGGCGCCGCCGGGCCGCCGCCTCCCGGGGATCGGTCATCGAGATGCCGGTGATGCGGACCTCGCCGGCCGAGGGCGGCAGCAGGCCGACCACCATCCGGGCCACCGTCGACTTGCCGGAGCCGGATTCGCCGACGATCGCGAAGGTCTCGCCTTTCTCGATCGCGAAGCCGACCTGATCGACAGCCGTGAGAAATTTCCGGGGCTCGCGCTCCAGCACCCGGTTGAGCCAGGGCTTCGACACGTCGAACCGGCGGCGCAGGTCGGTGACCTCGACATAGGCCGTCATCGTGCGATCCTTCCCTCCCCCTTGCGGGGAGGGATCGAGGGTGGGGGTGGTGCAGGATCGGGCGTGATGGTGCCGTCTGCACCACCCTTGGCTCCTCCCCGCAGGGGGAAGGGGAGAGCGGCGGCCGCATCGTACAGGTGACAGGCCACCCGGCTCGCCTCCACGGCCTGCGGCTCCGGCCGCTCGACGCGGCATCGCGCAAACACCTTCGGGCAACGCGGGTTGAAGGCGCAGCCCTTCGGGATCGCGGTCAGCCGCGGCATCGAACCGGGGATCTGGCTCAGCCGGTCGGCCTCCTGCGACAAGGTCGGGATCGCGCCCATCAGGCCGACCGCGTAGGGGTGGTGCGGCTTGGCGATCACGGCGGCGACCGGGCCGATCTCGGCGACCCGTCCGGCATACATCACCGCGACCCGGTCGGCGGCCTCGGCGATCACCCCCATGTCGTGGGTCACCAGCATCACCGCGGTGCCGTGCTCCCGGCACAGGCGCTTCAGCAGCGTGATGATCTGAGCCTGGACCGAGACGTCCAGCGCCGTGGTCGGCTCGTCGGCGATGATCAGCTCCGGCTCGGCGGCGAGCGCGAGGGCGATCACCACCCGCTGGCGCATGCCGCCCGAGAATTCGTGCGGATAGCCGTCGATCCGCCGCTCGGGGGCCGGGATGCCGACCTCGGCGAGCAGGTCGATGGCGCGGGTTCGGGCGGCCCGGCCCGACAGGTCCGTGTGGGTGCGGAGAGTCTCGACGATCTGGTCGCCGACCCGGAACAGCGGGTCCAGGGAGGTCAGCGGGTCCTGGAAGATCATGCCGATCCGGCGGCCCCGCACCCGCCGCATCGCCTCGGGGGAGAGGGTGTCGATGCGCTCGCCGCGCAAGAGGATCTCGCCGCCGGCGATCCGGCCGGGCCGGTCGATCAGCCCGATCACCGCCGAGCCGGTCACCGACTTGCCGGCCCCGGACTCGCCGACGACGCCCAGGATCTCGCCGCGGTGGATGTCGAAGGACACCCGGTCGATGGCGGTGAGCGGCCCGCGGCGGGTGTCGAACGTGACCGAAAGGTCGCGCACGGAGAGGATTGTTTCGGTCATGAGGCGGCGGGTCCGGCAGCCGAGCTTACTCCCACCCGCACCCTCATCCTGAGGTGCGAGCGCAGCGAGCCTCGAAGGAGGCCTCCAGACGGCGCGCGATCCCTGGAGGGCTCCTTCGAGGCCTCCGCTCCGCTGCGGCGCCTCAGGATGAGGTGGAGGGTGGGATGAGCTCGGGAAACGCCGTGGTTCAACACCATCACTGCAGCTTCGGATTGAGCGCGTCGCGCAGCCAATCCCCCAGCAGGTTGATGGCGATGACCAGCCCGGCCAGCGCCACCCCCGGGAAGGCCACGATCCACCACTCCCCGGAGAACAGGAACCGGTTGCCGGTGCGGATCAGGGTGCCGAGCGACGGCATGGTCTCGGGGAGGCCGGTGCCGAGGAACGACAGGGTCGCCTCGGTGATGATGGCGAGCGCGAGGTTGATCGTGGCGATCACGAAGACCGGGCCGGTGACGTTCGGCAGCACGTGGCGGACCAGGATCACCGGCGACGACAGGCCGATCAGCCGCGCCGCCTGGACGTAGTCCTTGCCCTTCTCGACCATCACGGAGGAGCGGACCGTCCGGGCGTACTGCACCCAGAACGACAGGCCGATCGAGACCACGATCAGCCCGATCAGCGGCCCGACATCGAGCGCGCTGCCGAAACTCGCCTTGGCGACGCCGTCCACCACCAGGGCGATCAGGATCGCCGGGAAGGTGAGCTGCACGTCGGCGACCCGCATGATCAGGGTGTCGACGGCTCCGCCCGCGTAGCCGGCAACCAATCCCAGGGCGATGCCGAGGATGCCGGAGGTCACCACCCCGAGCACGCCGACGATCAGCGACAGGCGCAGGCCGTACAGCACCGCCGAGAGCACGTCCCGGCCCTGGTCGTCGGTGCCGAGATAGTAGGGCGCCTGGCCGTCCGCCTGCCAGATCGGCGGCAGGTTGGAGTTGATCAGGTCGAGCTGGGCGGGGTCGTAGGGGTTCTGCGGCGAGACCAGCGGCGCCGCGAAGGCGAGGCCGACCATCAGCACCGTGGCGATCAGCGCCGCGACGGCGGTCTTCGAGCCCAGAAAGCTCGCCAGCAGGTCGGAGTCGCGCCAGCGCGCGATGCGCGAGGGCGCCGCCTCCGGCAGCGGGACCGGCGGGGCATCGCCCGCGTCGAGGTCGTATCCGCTCATGCCGCCCTCACGCGGTGCGCGCGGACGAGAGCCGCAGGCGCGGATCGACCACGGTGTAGAGGATGTCGACCACGAGGTTGATGGTCACGAAGATCAGCGCGACCAGCAGCAGATACGCGGACATGATCGGGATATCGACGTTCTGCACCGCCTGGACGAACAGCAGGCCCATGCCGGGCCACTGGAACACCGTCTCGGTGATGATCGAGAAGGCGATGACCGAGCCGAGCTGGAGACCCGCGATGGTGATCACCGGCACCAGGGTGTTCTTGAGGGCGTGGCGCAGGTTGACGGCCCGGGTGGAGAGGCCGCGGGCCCGGGCGAAGCGGATGTAGTCGGTGCGCAGCACCTCCAGCATCTCGGCGCGCACCAGCCGCATGATCAGGGTCATCTGGAACAGGCCCAGCGTCACGGAGGGCAGGATCAGGGCCTTGAGCCCGGAGGTCGTGAGGAAGCCGGTGGTCCACCAGCCCAGCCGCACCGTGTCGCCGCGTCCGTAGGAGGGCAGCCAGCCCAGCGTCACCGAGAACAGG
Organism: Methylobacterium sp. J-026; assembly: GCF_022829585.1. Lineage (GTDB taxonomy): Bacteria > Pseudomonadota > Alphaproteobacteria > Rhizobiales > Beijerinckiaceae > Methylobacterium. The sequence continues at coordinate 2,426 of NZ_JAKSYC010000241.1, read as the reverse complement.
TAGATCAGCAGGATGCCGATCAGAAAGGTCGGCAGGCTGATCCCGATCAGCGAGACCGCCTGGAACAGCCCGGCGAGCCAGGATTCGCGGTAGAGCGCGCAGTACACGCCCATCAGCACGCCGACCACCAGGGCGAAGAGCGTGGCGCAGAAGGCGAGTTCCAGGGTCGCCGGCATCCGCTCGGCCAGCAGCTGCGAGACCGGCTGCCGGAACTGGTAGGAGATGCCGAACTGCCCCCGCGCCACGCGGCCGGCGTAGCGGGCGAACTGGACCAGCACCGGATCGTCGAGGCCGAGGCTCGTCCGGATCTCGGCCCGCTCGGCCACGGTGGTGTCGGGCCCGACGATCTGGTTCACGGGATCGCCCGCAAACCGGAACATCGCGAAGGCGATGAGCCCGACGACCGCCAGCACGGCGGCCGCCTGGATCACCCGGCGCAGCAGGAAGGCGAGCACGCCCGGCCCCTACTGGGGATCCTTCGAGACCCAGTAGAGCAGGAGCAGGTTGTCGGCGCGCTGGGTCAGGTGGACCTTCTTGGAGACGCCCCAGGCCAGGGCCTGCTGGTGCAGCGGGATGTAGCCCCAGTCGGCGTTCAGGACGTCGAACCCCTCCTTGATCAGGGCGTCGCGCTTAGGTCTATCGGTCTCGGCCTCGACCTTGTCGGCGATGGCGTCGATCTTCGGATCGCAATAGCCCGCGAGGTTCCAGCTGCCGCGGCCCGACTTGTCGCCGGGTTTCCGGCAGCCGACGATCTCGTAGAGGATGTTGTGGCTGTCCAGCGACGACGGGGTCCAGCCGAGCAGGTAGAACGAGGTGTCGTAGGCCGGCGCCAGCACCTTGGCGAAGTACTTGGCCTTCGGCTGGGCGTTGAGGTTCACCTTGACGTTGATGCGGGCGAGCATCGAGACCACCGCCTGGCAGATCGCCTCGTCGTTGACGTAGCGGTCGTTGGGGCAATCCATGGTGAGCGAGAACCCGTCCGGGTAGCCCGCCTGGGCCATCAGATCCTTGGCCTTCTTGAGGTCGGTGGCCGGACGCTTGAACTCGGCGCCGCGGTCGTAGAGGCTCGGGGCGATCATCAGGGCCGAGGGCACCGCCTGCCCGCGCATCACCCGCTTGGCGATCGTGTCCTCGTCGATGGCGAGGTAGAAGGCCTCGCGCACCTTGATGTCCTTGAACGGGTTCTTGCCCTTGACGGAGGAATCCTTCAGCTCGTCCCGGTCCTGATCCATGCCGAGGAAGATCGTGCGCAGCTCGGGGCCGGCCATCACGATGGCGGTGCCGCTGGCATTGACCCGCTGCTGGTCCTGCAGCGGCACGGGATCGATCCAGTCGACCTCGCCGGAGAGCAGCGCGGCGACGCGGGTCGCCGGGTTGGCGATGGTGGTCAGCACCGCCTCGTCGAGGTTCGACTCGACCTTGCCCCAGTAGCCGGGAAACTTCTTGAACACCGTCTTCACGCCGGGCTGGTGCTCGGCGACCACGAACGGGCCGGTGCCGTTCTCGTGCAGGGTGGCGTAGCTCGGGCTGCTGGCGTTGGGCGGGGTCGGCTGGACGACGCCGTTCTTCTCCGACCACGCCTTCGACATGATCAGCCAGGTCGGGAACTGGGCGATGGCGATCGGGTTCGGCTTCTTCAGCACCATGTCGACGGTCGCGTCGTCGACCTTCACGAATTCGGCGTCGGCCGGCACGTTGGTGGTGAAGTTCGAGCCCGGGGCCCGGACCCGCTGGGCGGAAAAGAGCACGTCGTCGGCGGTGAAGGGCGAGCCGTCGTGGAATTTCACACCCTTGCGCAGGTGGAAGCGCCAGCGGGTCGGCTCGGGCGTCTCCCAGGATTCGGCGAGTCCGGGGGCGAATTTCAGGTTCTTGTCGAGGGTGACGAGCGACTCGTAGGCCGCCTGCTGCATGCCCTCGGTGAAGCTCTCCTTGAGGGAGTACGGGTCGAGGGATTTCAGATCACCCTGGAAGGCGAAGCGGAAGACGTTGGCGGCCTGCGCGGGCAGCGCGGCGAGCGCGAGGGTCGCGACCGCCGCCGCGGACACGCCGCGGACGAGGGTCTTCAGGGCTGAACGGGACAATCGGAACTCCAGGACCGTCGAAGTTGAGCACAAGCCGCCCCGCGTGCGCGGTGGTTGAGGCTTAGACCCGACACCGCGCCTCGGCAAACGGCGCGCACGCCGCGCCCACAGCAAGGTTCGGACCAGGGGGCCGGCCGGAGGCGCAGCCCTGCCCCCCCGGCGGGCGAGGGCGGCCCAATGGGCGCCCTCTGCGTCAGCAGGGGTCGGGCCGGGACGAAGTCCCGCAAGAGGGGAACTCAGGCTCCGAAAACGGCGCGACCGGCATGACGGGCACAGTCCTATCCTGCACTGTCGCTCCCCTCTCCCGCTCCCCTTCGGCGGCCACCCTCCCCCGCAAAGGGCAGA
>NZ_JAKSYC010000200.1 GCF_022829585.1 Methylobacterium sp. J-026 | reverse complement strand
CTCGACGTGGTGCTGGCCGAGCTGACTGCGGAATTCAACGCCGATACCACGGCGGTGATGCTCGACGATGCGGCGAAGGTCGCCGACACGGAGGTACCGTTGATCGTGAACAGGGCCGTCGTGGAGGCCGTGCTCGTGGTGACCGGGAAAGCGTTGGTCGCCGTGCCGGTGGTGGAGAGCTGGGTCGACAGCGCCTGGTTGGCGAGCGACTTCGCCTGATCCACGAGCTTCTGGATCGAGGTGATGCCCTGGTTGGCGGCCTGGATCGACTGGACGCCGTTGGAAACGCCGTCGAGCAGGGAGTTCAGGCTCGAGGAGCGGCTGTCGAGGGCCTGCGAGGTGAAGAAGTTGGTCGGGTTGTCGAGCGCCGAGTTGACCGTCTTGCCGGTGGCCAGGCGGTTCTGGGTGGTCGAGAGGAGCGAGGCCGTATCCTGCAGCGAAAGCAGGTCCTGACGGGTCGCGGCCGAGAGGGTGATGGACGACATCGATCAAACTTTCTGGTTGTAGCAACCCGTTTTTCGGGGTTTCTCATCAGGAACAATTCCGAATTGAATGCAGGTTAAGTCCGAAAAATATCACTTGTACTCACACTATACTGGTTAACAGTATCTGTTTTTACACAGCTCTTAGGTGTGATCTCAAAGTCGCTCAACCCTGAGTTCGATGGTATCCAGTAGAAAGGCGGCCAGGCTAACTCTGTCGAGTGTGGCGGCCGAGAGCACCGGGAGTGTGATCGAGGTGGAGCCGCTGCGCTGGCGCGACCGCGGGAACGTTATCTCCGCAGCAGGCGCTGTACTCCTTGACCTCGCCAAGGTGCGCTGATGCCGACCGTCATCCCGACCCACCCCGAGATCGCCGCAGCCGCTCAGCCCCTGTCCTGGCCTGATATGGCCCGTGTTCTGATCCTGCTGGCCTGTGTCCGCTGGCTGAACCGCCGGTTGCAGGCCGTCAATCGGCGGGTGGTTCGTTACGGCTTTGACATAGCCGGGACTGATCTGGCGTTGACGATGCAGCGCTGGCTCGCCTGCCACGAGGCGATCGGCGCCTTACTTGGTCGCCCTGAGCCGTCGCACGTCGCGCAGGTGCGGGCGACGCTGCAGAAGGGCGCCGAACGAAAGTCCCGCTAGTCCCGCGTAGGCTTCGGCTCTGGCTTGGCAGCGCGCATTAGGTTCTGGATCGCTCGCGGCGATCGGCCGGCTTTCTGGGCGATCTCGGCCTCCTGCTGCTCGATGAGATCGCGGGCCGGCTGATCGCCATCTAGGCCGCCCAGGATATCCATCGGCACGCGCCGGTTCGAGGCGCGGCTGCCGTCTTCAAAGACGACATCGAACAGGACGGTACCCCGCTCCTGCGGGAGTAGCTTGATGCGCTTGGCCATGGTGAGCTGGTACGCCAGCGAGCTCGGCAGGACTAGGTCGTTGGATTGTAGCGGCTTGAGCGTGACGGCGGTCGCGTGAGATGCCTATGATCGGCCTTGTGCCACGCCGTTCCTGCCAGAACCCCAACAACTGCCGCGCTGCCGGTCGTGGCGGCCCCTGCCGAACCTGCGACGCGGAGGCGATCGCACGACGCGCCGTTCTGCTGCGTGAGCGCATCGCCGCGAACCGAGCCGAGGGGCGGCCGCTGTATGCCGAGCGTCCCAATATGGCAACGCGAACGCGAGCAGCCGATCACCCCCGTTGAACAGGTTCGGTCAACAAAGGAATTCCACGCGCAGCAGCTTCGATCCTGCGGGGCGAAGGGGCATCGCACCCACGCCCGCCCTCGACAGCTGAGGGGCATATCTGCGGGCGAGCGTGGCGGTCGACCGTAGCCGACACAACAGGCCTACGCCTCACCTGGAAGGTGCGTACTAGCGTATGTTGGTACCACTTCCGCTTGCACAACGGGCCTCAATCTAAGGCGTACATGGTCACCGCAGCGGACGCGGCATGAGGTTTGGCAGCCTTGTGGTTCAGCCGCCCCCGCATGGCCTTGCCCGCCTTGAAATGGACATTCCGCTTGGCCGCGACGGCGACGCTCTGGCCCGTCCGCGGATTGCGGCCCGTGCGAGCGCCGAGTTCCTTTACCGCAAACGTACCGAAGTCGCGCAGCTCAACGCGGTCGCCGTCCGCCAGCGCGTCGGCGATCCGGTTGAGGATGGCGTCGACCACCGCCTCGACATCCTTCGCGTAGAGGTGCGGGTTCTGCTCCGCGATGCGGGCGACAAGCTCGGATCGGATCATGCGTGAGCGATGCCGCGTCATTCTGCAGGCAGCAACCGCGCCGGGACGAGATAAGGTTTCATTAACCGTGCGGCGTGAGGAATGCTTTCGACGTCCGGTAGCCATTCGGGACGCCTCCCTGCCTCGCCCGCCCGGTCCTCCAGCGGCGGGCTTTTCTTTAACCGCGCCATGGTATGACGCGCGGAGGTTCGATCTTTTGTCCCCGATGCTCGGATCTGGATCAGCCCGCCCGGTTCGCCGGCGCGGGCTTTTTCGAGCCGCGGAGACGTGATCAGTTCCACGCCGTGGGCCGATGGCCGACGAAGGGCGCCATGCCGACAGCGTCGACCATCTCATCGAAGGCAACCCGTGCGTCCGCATCGGTCGCGAACGTCGTGTCCCATCGGGTGCAGCCGGAGAGGTGGACAACCTCCATGCGCCAACACTCTGGCGTGCCAGGGAAACGATAGATCTCGACCTCGACCGTCTCGCCATCCCGCGTGATTGGGCCGGACAGCGGAGAGTGCTCGAACTCGACGTCTTCCTCGCTCATCCCCGGGCTACCTTGGTGCTCACCTTCGGGGACGCGCTTACCTGAAACGGTCCCGACCCAGGATGCCTTCAACGTCAGCTTGCTGATGCCTCGCTAACAGACCGCGTGCATCCTGCCCTAGAGCCGCGTTGCGTATCGGCCCGGCTCATCGCTGGTGAGATCGGACGCTCCCCCGCCCCGTGATCAGATCGGGGCGGTGCCGAGCGGCCGAGGATCACGGCAGGGTCGGGTGAGCCGACATGACGGCGGCCGCCAGCACCGTCCGAAACACCTTCTCCTGCGGTCCTGATCGGTCCACCGCCCCGAAGGCGGGAGTCGCGTTCACGAGAGCTGCGATGTCCACGCTGTGGCCGCTGTCGAAGCGGTAGGGGCCAGCCATCGGATCTCGCAGGTAGACGTCGATCGCCGCGACGATCTCCTGGCTGGTGACGACGCCTGCCTTGCGCAGGTCCGCGAGGGTCAAAGGTCCGGCCGGCATGGTCGCGCTGATCATTCCCTGACGTTGACTTAGCCGTGCCGCCCAGCCGACATGCCAAGTCCGGCCGGCGCGCGCCTCACGCGAGTCGCCGGAGCAACCAGGAGCACCGACCGCCGCAGTAGGACCCTGAAAAGCCAACAGCCCCGACCCGGCAAGGTCGAGGCTGTCGAAATCGAGAAGGCCTGTGAGGCCCCTATCCACCCCTCACAAGCCATGAAGCGCCCTCGGGCGTCAAGTCGGAACCTCAGTTCCGGCAACGATACCGGCTTGTCTTGAACGGAGCGCCCCTCGACGCCGCCGATCGTCCCCCTGTGGCCCTGTGGAAAAGGGCCGAGACACGTGTTTGCAGACGAGATCCGCCGGGCGATTGAGGCAGCCAGCCGAATCACCCTGCCCCAGGTGACGGCGCTGTTGTGGCGCGCCTACGGGGACGGGAAGGTCACGGAGGCCGAGGCCGAAGCTCTGTCCGGCCTGATAGAGGCGCGAACACTGTCTAAAAGTGGACCGCGATCCGGACAGAACCCGAACGGGGCGGCAACTGTCACACCCCGGATGGGGGATGCAGCTGAGAACGTCTCAAATCGCATAGGAAGCTCCAGGAGGCCCGGCGTCGGCTCCCGGCCACGCACGGGCGCCTCGATGGAGCGCCGCCGCCGCTGGGCAGCCTCGGGCCGCATGCCGCTCGGTCTCGCCGCCAAGTTCACCCATGCCGAGCAAGGCGTGCTCGCACTGGTCGCTGCCGAGACCGCGCGTCGGGGCGACTGCCGGTTGGCGGTTGGGCACATCGCGGCGATCGTCGGCGTGTCCGAGACCACGGTGCGCAACGCCATTCGGGAGGCGCGTAAGCTCGGGCTGGTCACGGTCGAGGAGCGCCCTGTCACCGGCTTTCGCAACCTGCCGAACATCGTCCGGATCGTCTCGGCTGAGTGGACCGCCTGGCTGCGCTTGGCCCGGAAGGGATCCATCCCTCAGGGGGGAGGGTGCAAATCCCCGCAGCGCACGCCTACTGAAGTTCTAGTCCTGTCAAAATCGGGGAAAACGGAGCCGAAGAAGGGC
>NZ_JAKSYC010000194.1 GCF_022829585.1 Methylobacterium sp. J-026 | reverse complement strand
GGGTGGGAAACGGCCCGTCCGCTTTCGGGCGGCACATGGGCCGAAGCCGACATGCCGTCCCAACCCTTTCTCACATCACAGGCTTGCCGAGTGGATCGAAGAACTGCCTGGGCTTGCCACCATCATGGCCAAACCGGTGAGCCATCGAGCCCCGTGGTTTCTGCCAAACCACAGACGAGGTTCGCGTTCTGCACCGCCTGACCGGCTGCACCCTTGCCGAGGTTGTCTACGACCCCCATCGCGATCACGAGGTCACGCTCGGGGTCGGCCGCGTAGCTGACGAACGCAAGGTTCGAACCCGTCGCCCACTTGGTCTGCGGCGGCCTGTCGGTTACCCGAACGAACGCCCGCCCTGCGTAGAACCGCCGTGCTGCGTCCAGGCACGCGTCCGTGGTGGTGCGACCGCGACAGTAGATGGTGGCGAGGACGCCGCGGGTCATCGGCACCAAGTGCGGAGTGAACACGAGACCGGCCGCGCTACCGCCGCTCAGCCGTTCGATTGCCTTGGCCATCTCGGGCATGTGAACGTGCCGAAGTAGACCGTAGGGCACGAGGTTCTCGTTGCTCTCGGCATAGCCAAACTTGCTATCACCACCGCGACCGGCCCCGGAGATGCCGGTCTTGGCATCGATCACGATGTTGCCGGGCTCGATCAGCCCTTCGGCCAGTAACGGTGCGAGCGCGGTCAGCGTCGCGGCGGGAAAGCAGCCGGGGTTGGATGCGGCGCTGATCTCTGATTTGGTCCGGCCAAACGTCGGCAAGGCCATATACCCAACCCTCGACGAAGCGGTGGTCGCCGCCGATATCGATGATCTTCACGTCCTCCGGCACGCGCGCCAGCGCGTCGGCTGAGGCACCTGTGGGAAGCGAGGCGAACAGCACGTCGAGCTTCGGCAGCGTTGCGGGGGCCCACCTCGCGATCACGAGATCGGCGAGTTTGCCCGGCACACCGGGAAACCGGTCCACCAGTCGGCTGCCCGCGCTACCCTCTCCTGCGGCGTAGACCAATTCGAACGACGGGTGGCTCGCGATCAGACGCATGGCTTCGCCGCCGCCGAAGCCGCTGATCCCGACGATGCCGACGCGGATACTCATGGTGGTGTCCTCCAAGGGTTTGGGAAGCAGTGGCCTGGGCAAAAGAAAACCCCCGGAGCCGGGGGCTGCGGGGGTTCGGAAACGTGGGCCGGGATCGTTCCGGCGGAATGGCCTACGGGGAGGCCGTCATTCCGCGGAAGGACACCGATCAGCACGCAGCCGGGAAGCCGCAGCAAAAGTGCAGCGGCGTCGGCGTCGGTCGCACAGGGTCCAGTTCCCGATCATATCCCGGTACCCTGTCGCTCGGCACATCCAACGTCAAGCAGAATACCTGCCAAGCACTTTGGGGACACCGTTTGACCGCTTTCGAGAAACCATGACGTGGCTCCGCTCGTCCGGGTTGGGTCGA
>NZ_JAKSYC010000192.1:20000-22754 GCF_022829585.1 Methylobacterium sp. J-026 | reverse complement strand
CCGGGTTCAGCGTGATCGAGGAGGCCTGAGCGGCCGGTTCAGCCGCCCAGGAGTCAGCCGGCCAGAAGTTCAGCTGGCCAAGAGTTCAGCTGGCCAAGAGTTCAGCCGCCCAGAGCCGCGAGGCCGTGGGACAGGTCGGCCAGGAGGTCGTCCTCGGCTTCCAGGCCAACCGAGAGACGCAGCAGCCCGTCCGTGATGCCGGCGATCGCCCGCGCCTCCGGATCCATCGCCGCATGGGTCATGGTCGGCGGGTGGGCGATCAGGCTCTCGACCCCGCCCAGGGACTCGGCCAGGGTGAAGACCCGCAGAACCTCCACGAAGGCCCGCACCGCGTCGCGCCCGCCGGCCAGTTCGAAGCTCAGCATGGCGCCGAAGCCCGCCTGCTGCGTCTTGGCCAGGGCGTGGCCGGGATGGGACGGCAGGCCCGGATAATGGACGCGGCTCACCGCCGGGTGCCCCTCCAGGAAGGCGGCCAGCCGGCCCGCGGTCCGCTGCTGCTGCTCGACCCGCACGAACAGGGTGCGCAGGCCCCGGAGCGTCAAATAGGCGTCCAGCGGCGAGCCGGTGACGCCGATCGTGTTCGCCCAGGCGGCGAGGTCCTCGCCCACCGCCGCCTCGGCGGCGATCACGGCCCCGCCGATCACGTCGGAATGGCCGTTGAGGAACTTGGTGGTGGAGTGGACGACGAGGTCCGCCCCCAGGGCGATCGGCCGCTGCAGGGCGGGCGACAGGAAGGTGTTGTCGACGACCGTGAGCGCCCCCGCGGCCTTCGCGTCCGCGGTGATCCGCCGGATGTCGACCACCCGCATCAGCGGGTTGCTCGGCGTCTCGATCATCACGACCTTCGGCCCCTCGGCCAGGGCCGCCGCCAGGGCGGCCGGGTCGGTCTGATCGACGAAGGCCACGCGGTAATGGCCCCGGGCGCTGCGGAGGCTGAGCAGGCGATGCGTGCCGCCGTAGCAATCGTGCGGGGCGACCAGCAGGTCGCCCGGCCGCAGGCTCGACAGGGCGAGGTCCAGGGCCGCCATGCCGCTCGCCACCATGACGGCGCGGGCACCGCCCTCGAGCTTGGCGATCGTGTCGGCGAGCGCCTCGCGGGTCGGGTTGCCGAGGCGTGAATAGTCGTAGGGCCCGGCCTGCTCGAAGGCGGGGAACTTGAAGGTCGTCGACAGGTGGATCGGCGCGATCACCGCCCCGAAGGACGTGTCCTGGGCCACGCCGTTGGCCGCCGCGACGGTGCGTGCCGCAAATCCCTCTGACATCGATTCTCCCTCCGCGCCGGTGCCGGATCGTCCAGCCGAATCCCGACGCGTTCTTTATGGAGAACGGATCAGACTTTCAAGAGAACGATCTCCGGGCCCAGCCCATCCCGCGCCGGTGGTGGCGATGCCCGTCCTACCCTCGAGGCCGTGTGGCGCAGCCAACCGTAAGGTCGATCCTCCGGCAAGGGGTTTTACGGGCATGCCGCTCGGGCGGAGGGATGTTTCCCGCGGCGATTCGACGGGACATGCGGGTCGGGACCGGCCACGCAGCAGCGCATGAACCGGGGCATTGGCCACCGGGGACGAGATCCGCACGCGACTCTGCGACGCCGCAAGCCCGCCGCGGGCGACGCGACAGGCGCGGCGATGACGGTCCGTTTCCCCAACCGAGGATCGTGATTCCGGTGGGCCGGTGCCCCGCGACCGGAGGCGTGATCCAGGGACCGGGGCCGCGATCAGGCGGCGACCGGGTGCGCCGCCTGCGGCTCCCGGGCCGGCGCGTCGGCGTCGAGACCGTCGGCCTCCCGCACCACCGCCTGCGCGAGGCGCCGCGCCCGCCCGGCCCAGAGGTCCCGGGCGTCGCGCAGGGCACCGGCCTGCTCCTCGGCGGAGGCCAGGGCGATCCGGAGGGCGTCGATCTCCGCCCGCAATTCGGTGGTGCGTGCCCGCTCGCTCGCCAGCGCCGCCTTGAGCACGCAGAGGGCGGTCTCGGTCGCCCCCCGGGCCGGCGCGGCACGGCCGGCGGGGCTGACCGGCGCGGGGCTGTCCGGCTGCAACGCCGCGAGCTCCGCGCGGACCTGCACCACGTCGAGCCCGGCGACCGCGCCCGTCGGCGGCGCGATCGCCGGGACCGGGATGCCCTCCTCCTCGATCACCAGATCGTGCAGCATGGAGAAGACCCGGTCGCCGTCGAGGCGGCTGAGATCGAACCCGCTCTCGGCGGCGAGGCCGCTGAACCGGGCCTGCCCGCCGGGAGCCTGGCCCACGAAGGCCATCGACCAGGTCGCGAAGCCGCGGCTCTCCGCGGGGCCGCATTGCAGGACCGTCACGTCGCTGTGGCGCAGGTCGCGCTGGATCCGCTCGAAGGTCGCCTCGACCCCGGCGCGGGGGCCTTCCAGCACCTGCGCGAAGGCCCCTGCGTTGAACATCAGCGCGCCGGTGACGCCGACATCGCGATTGTTGCGCCGGGAGGCGTCGAGGATCTGGCGGACCTGGGCGGTCACCTCGGACTCGGGGCCCTGGACCAGGTTCTTGCTGGCGTAGACGAGGCGGTACAGATCGGTCATGGCGGGGCGTCCGGGGGGATGGGATCAGACCTGCGGATAGGCGGCGAAGATCGGGAGCAGATCCTCGGTGGGGACGGGGCGGCTGATGAAGTAGCCCTGCACGTCGGTGCAGCCCTCCAGGCGGATGCGCTGCATCTGCTCCGGGGTCTCGACCCCCTCGGCGACCGTGGTCATCCCCAGGCTCTTGCCCAGGCCCGCGATGGCAC
>NZ_JAKSYC010000192.1:0-10000 GCF_022829585.1 Methylobacterium sp. J-026 | reverse complement strand
TATTGGCTCCGTGACGCTTGGAATCGGTATTCCCTGCGCACAGATCGAAGCTTAACAGGTCCGCCGGTACCGACCCGCTTCGACCGGCCGCGCCTCAGAGCCGTTCCCCGTCGCGTTGCCACGGGGAATGGCTCCGGCTCCATGTTGGACCGTGCTGTGTTGCGCCGAACTGGCATCCACATCGGCGGACAGCCCTCTGATCTCAGAACGCGGGATGAAGCCCGGGATCGGCGGCGGGCCCGGTTCGGGGACCGGAGGCGCGGGGGATCGACGCTCCGGATGCGGCCGCACACGATCTTGTGCGGATGCTGCAGGTCTAGCGTGGCTATTCGTGAACTAAGCAGCAACGATGTTTTCACAAAAAGCTCGGCTCATATCACTACAGTTGGAGTGAGAGCAGTGTCGTGAACGAAGTGCAGCAGACTCACGAAGCCGACAGATCCGGGCGCGACGTGAGCGAACCGCCCGAGCGCGGATCGTCCTCGCCCCGGCCCCGTCCGAAGACAGGGGGAACGGCGGGTCCCGATCCGCGCCAGATGCCGGTTCTCGTGGTCGACGACGTGCCCCTGATCCGCACGGTGGTCCGGGCCGTCCTCGAGCAGATCGGGGTTCACGACGTGCGCGAGGCGCCCGACGGCGCCGCCGCGCTCGCCATGCTGAACGAGCACACCTACGGCCTCGTCATCTCGGACCTGCACATGTTCCCGATGTCGGGCTTCGAGCTGCTCCGCCGGATCCGCGACGACCGCCGCCTGCGGGAGACGCTGTTCGTGATGATGACCACGAAGGAGCACGCCCATGCCTTCACGGCGGTACGCCGGGCCGGCGTGAACGCCTGCCTGGTCAAGCCCTTCATGCCGGCCGCCCTGCGGACGATCCTCGCGGAGGTCTGGCCCACCGATCCTCGGCCGGGCGCCGCGCATCTCGTCCGAGCCGTGGCGTCCGGGTCCGAAATCCCCCGCCTGGAACGCCCCGACGCCCGGCCGCTCACTTCACCACCAGCCAGTCCTCGACCACGAGGGCGTCGAGGCCGGTGGTGTAGAACATCAGGATCGCGTCCTCCGCGCCGTGGAGGATCGGCTTGCCCATCACGTTGAAGCTGGTGTTGAGCAGGATCGGCACCCCGGTGAGGTCCGCGAAGGCCGCGATCAGGGCCGCGTAGGCCGGGTTGCGCGCGGGCGTGACGCTCTGGAGCCGGCCGGTGCCGTCCGCATGGACCACCGCCGGCACGCGGGCGCGGACCGCCTCCCGCCAGACCAGGGTGCGCTCCATGTAGGGGCTGTCGGCGTAGTCCTCGAACCAGTCGGGACCGGCCTCGGCCAGGATCGAGGGCGCGAACGGCCGGAACGCCTCCCGGTACTTCACCTTGGCGTTGAGCGCGTCCTTGGCGCCCTCCGGCCGCGGATCGGCCAGGATCGAGCGGTTGCCGAGGGCCCGGGGGCCGAACTCCGCCCGGCCCTGCACCCAGCCGACGAGGCCGCCGGCGGCCAGGATTCGCGCCGCCGCGCGGGTCGCCTCGGCGTGGCCGACCCGCCTGGCCCGGGGCTCCTGTTCGGCGAGGCGCTCCATCGGCAGCGTCGAGACCCGGGAGCCGAGATAGGGCGTCAGCGGGCGCTGGGCGGCGGGCGGGCCGGCCCAGTCCGGATGGTCCTCCGCGTAGGCGAGCCACGCGGCGCCCACGGCGTTGCCGTCGTCGGCCGGGGCGGAGGGGACGTGCAGCCGGCGGAACCCGGAGCGGGCGAGCACCCGGCCGTTATAGGAGGAGTTGAGGCCGCAGCCGCCGGCGATCACGAGATTTTCGCTGGGCGCCAATGCCCGGGCCTCGGCCACCAGGACGTCCATCAACGTCGCGAAAAAATCCTGGCCGCAGCGGGCGAGGTCGGCCCAGCCGTTCTCCAGGGCGTCCGCGGGACGGCGGCCGCGGATCGCCCCGGCGACCGCCCGGATCGTGTCCGCGTCGGCGTAGCGCAGGCGGCCGCCCTCCACCGTGCAGAGCCGGCCCAGCAGGGCGGCGAGGTCCGGATCGGGATGTCCGTAGGGGGCGAGCCCCATGATCTTCCACTCCTCGCCCTTCACCTGGTCGAAGCCGGCGAGGTCGGTGATCAGCCCGTAGAGGAAGCCGAGCGACCCGCGCCCCCGGTGGCGGCGCAGCTCGGTGATCCGGCCGCCGTTCAGCCGGTAGAGCGCCGCCGCGCCGGTCTCGCCCATGCCGTCGACCACCAGGGCGGTGGCTTCCTCGAAGGGGCTGCCCCAGAGGCCGTAGGCGGCGTGGCAGAGGTGGTGCGGATAGCGCCGCTGACCGGCGATCGCCGCCCGGGGCGCCGCGCCGGTGATCCGCGCCTCCTGGTTGAGGGCGAGCAAGGTGCCGTGGCCGGCCCGCTCCTGGGCGCCGTGGAGATCGGCGATGAACACCCGCTCCGCCTGCTCGGGCACGAAGGAGCGGTTGAGCGCGGTGCCGTGGGCGGCGAGCGCCATCAGGTCGAAGGCGCCGGCGCCGGCTTGGCCCCGCAGGAAATCGGTGAATTGCGGTCCCCAGGTCGAGGCGATGACCAGCTCGGAACCCGGCGGGACATGCGCCTTCAGGAGGGACGCCATCCGGCCCGGGGCGTCCGGCTCGCAGTTCGGGGCGCGCTTGTACTGGAGGTCGCGCTCCGCGGCCTCGGCGAAGAGCAGGCTGCCGTCGGGCCCGACCAGGGCCAGGGCGGGATCGTGGAAGGTGGTGGCGAGGCCGAGATAGAAGCGCATACGCAAGCGCGGTAGCGCATTTTTCCGCGCAACGGAGCCCAGCCGGGCGCGGCGGCTACCGGATTGCTGCGGGGCGCCGCACCAACACGAGAATCCCCGCCCCCGCGAGTCCCGAGAGGGCGGAGCCCGCCAGCACGCCGAGCTTCACGGCGGTCTCGTGCTGCGGATCCGCGAAGGCGAGGCCGCCGATGAACAGGCTCATGGTGAAGCCGATGCCGCAGAGCACGGCGACGCCGTAGACCTGCCCCCAGCCGGCTCCGGCCGGGCGCTGTCCGAACCCGAGTGCGACGGCGAGCCGCAGGCTCGCGAACACACCGGCCTGCTTGCCGAGGAACAGGCCGGCCGCGATGCCGAGCGTCACGGGCTGGAGCAGCGCGTCGCCGGTCAGGCCGGTCAGGTCCACGCCGGCATTGGCGAAGCCGAAGATCGGCACCACCCCATAGGTGATCCAGGGTGCTAGGGCATGCTCCAGCCGATGGAGCGGTGACTCCGCCGCCTCCGGCCGGCCGGGGCTGACCCGGATCGGGATGGTCAGCGCCAGCAGCACCCCCGCGATGGTGGCGTGGATCCCGGAGCGCAGCACGAGTACCCAGAGCACAAGGCCGAGCAGCCCGTAGGCCGGGAGCCACCCGATCCCCGCCCGGTTGAGGCCGTAGAGGGCGGCGAGCACCAGGGCGGCGAGACCCAGCATCGTCGTGTCGAGACCGGCGCTGTAGAAGAGCGCGATGACCAGGACGGCGCCGAGGTCGTCGATGATCGCCACGGCACTCAGGAAGATTTTCAGCGAGACCGGCACCCGTTGGCCGAGGAGCGCCAGGACGCCCAGGGCGAAGGCGATGTCGGTGGCCGCCGGGATCGCCCAGCCGCGCAGGGTGTCGGCGCCGAGATTGAACAGGGCGTAGACCAGGGCCGGCACCGCCATGCCGCCCAAGGCCGCGAAGCCGGGCAGCGCCCGGTCCGGCCAGGTGCGCAGCCGCCCGTCGAGCGCCTCGCGCTTGATCTCCAGCCCGACCAGCAGGAAGAACCCGGCCATCAGGCCGTCGTTGATCCAGTGCTGCACGCTCAGCGGGCCGAGGGCGGCGTGGAGCCCATGGGCGTAGGCCTCGGACAGGGGCCCATTGGCGACGACGAGCGCCAGCGCCGCCGCGCCGATCAGGATCAGCCCGCCCGCCGCCTCGCTGGCGAGCATCCTGCGGATGGCCGAGAGCGGGCGCCGGCCCCGCTTCGGCGCGGGGCGATCGGGGGACGGGGGCGGCTTCATCGGGTCAGGCCTTGCCGCGCATCGGCGATGGGGGCAAGGCTGCATCCCGTGTGCAACGTGTCGGCAGCTGGAGATGAGAGGCATGGCCGCATCGAAATCCACACCCGCTCGGCGGACGCGCGCTCCGCACTCTGCCGCACGAATCCATGCTGCGGTTCTTGAGGAAGCGAAGAGATCCGGTCTGCTCGACGGTGTGGAATCGGAGCACGTGAGCTTTCGCGTACCCTCCGCCCTGGTGAATGCGGCCAAGCGTGAGGCCGGCATCACGTCGACGGCCGAACTCGGGGTGGTTGCCCTGGCGCTTCTGGCGCAACCGGATCCGGTCGCGAATTTTCTCCGCTGCACCGCCGGTCGGCTCGGGCCTGACCACGACCTCGATACCGGCACACGTTGAGCGCCGATCTGCGGGCTGCGCTCCGGCGTCGCAAGCCGGACAAGCGCAGGCTGCGCCTGTCCCCGCGCCCGCAGCATGTACACGTGGATTGGACCCTCTACGGTGAGGCCGCCCCCGCCGCCTTCGTCCTCGACACGGGCGTCTACATCCACAGCGCGGCCGGTCGCCTGCCGACGGACCTGTGCCGCCTCCTCGATCGCGCCTTGCTGTTCCACTGCGCGGTGGCGCTCTCCGAGCTAGCTGTCGGGGTCGCTGCCGCCGACCCTCGCGGACCGAACTGGATGGCGCTGCGCGATCACTATGCGGATCTGTTCGCGCAGATCCCGGACACGCGCCTGCTGACGCCCGACGCACAGACATTCGCGGATGCGGGTCTCCTGGCCGGCATGCTGGCGCGCCTCCAGGGCTATCAAAGTCACCAGCGCACGGCCTGTCTCGCCGACGCGCTTATCTTCCTCACCGCAGCACGGGCCGGTCTTCCCGTGCTGACGGCCAATCGGGACGATTTCGACGTCATCCAGCAGCTCGCACCGGAGGGGCGATTCGTCGTCTACGAGCGGGTCTGAGCGTTCCCGTCCCTCACGACGCCCGCCCCAGGGCCGCGCGGATCAGCGCCAGCCCGTCCGGGCTCGACCACGCGGCCGGGCCCTTCATCACCCCGAGGGTGCAGCCCTTCGCGTCGATCAGCATCGTGGTCGGCAGGCCGGGCGATTGGGTGTCGCGCTGGATCGTCGGCAGGACGCGACCGCCGGGATCGGCGTAGAAGGCGAGGTCGTGGATGCCGGCCTGCTTCAGCCAGTCCGGCGGCTTGTCGAGGTTGCGGGTGTCGACGTTGATGGCGACCACCTGGAAATCCGGGCCACCGAGCTGGGCCTGGAGCCGGTCGAGGGCCGGCATCTCGGCCTTGCAGGGGGCGCACCAGGTCGCCCAGAGATTGACCAGCAGCAGCCGGCCCTTGAGGTCGGACAGCCCGGTCTCGGCGCCGTCCGGACCCTTGAACCGGATCTCGGGCGCCGGCCGGGCCTGCTTCAGGGCCTGCATGGCGGCGACCTCGCCCTTGGCGGCGGCGTCGACCCGGGCCAGCGCCGGATCGGAGCCGGCGCAGGGGCCCGGTGCCCCGTCCGTGTTGCCGGGCAGGAGACCGCTCCCGTATAGGGCGAGCCCAAGGGTGGCGAGCGCGGCGAGGCCCGCGCCGGCCGCGATTGTGGTGCGGCCGGGCATCAGGCTTGCCTGCCGGGATGGTCAGGGCGCGGAAGGATCGACATGAGCAACCGGATGTGGGGCGGCCGCTTCGCGAGCGGCCCGGCGGAGATCATGGAGGAGATCAACGCCTCCATCGGATTCGACAAGCGCCTTGCGCCCCAGGATATCCGCGGCTCGCTGGCGCATGTGGCGATGCTGGGCCAGGCCGGCATCCTCCCGGCGGAGGATGTGGCGGCCATCGAGGCCGGGCTCAAGTCCGTGCGCGACGAGATCGAGGCCGGGCGCTTCGTGTTCAAGCGCGAGCTCGAGGACATCCACATGTCGGTGGAGAGCCGGCTGACCGAGATCGTCGGTCCGGCGGCCGGGCGCCTGCACACGGCGCGCTCGCGCAACGACCAGGTCGCCACCGACATGAAGCTGTGGGTGCGCGACACCCTCGACTCCCTCGACCAGCAGGCCGCCGACCTGCAGCGCGCTTTGGCCGAGACGGCGCTCAAGCATGCCGGCACGGTGATGCCGGGCTTCACCCATCTCCAGTCGGCCCAGCCGGTGACTTTTGGCCACCATTGCCTGGCCTATGTCGAGATGCTGGCCCGGGACCGGGGCCGGTTCCGCGATGCGCGGGCGCGGCTCAACGAGTGCCCGCTGGGCGCCGCGGCGCTGGCCGGCACCTCCTTCCCGATCGACCGGCACGCCACCGCTGCGGCCCTCGGATTCGACCGGCCCACCGCCAATTCCCTGGATTCGGTCGCCGACCGCGATTTCGCCCTGGAATCGCTGGCCGCCGCCTCGATCTGCGCCGTGCACCTGTCGCGCTTCGCCGAGGAGCTGGTGGTCTGGACCTCGGCGCAGTTCAACTTCGTCCGCCTGTCGGACGGGTTCACCACCGGCTCGTCGATCATGCCGCAGAAGCGCAACCCCGACGCCGCCGAGCTGGTGCGGGCCAAGTCCGGCCGGATCATCGGCGCGCTGACCGGCCTGCTGATCGTGATGAAGGGCCTGCCGCTCGCCTATTCCAAGGACATGCAGGAGGACAAGGAGGGGACGTTCGACGCCCTCCAGGCCCTGTCCCTGTGCCTGGCCGCCCTGACCGGCATGGTGAAGGATCTGGAGCCCAACGCCGCGGTGCTCAGCCAAGCGGCCGGCTCCGGCTACGCCACCGCCACCGACCTCGCCGACTGGCTGGTGCGCGAGCTCGGCCTGCCGTTCCGCCAGGCTCACCACGTCACCGGCCGCCTGGTCGGCGCGGCCTCCGCCAAGGGCATCGGGCTGGAGGACCTGTCGCTCCCCGAGATGCAGGAGGCCGAGCCGCGCATCACAGAGGCGGTCTATGCCGTGCTCGGCGTCGCGAACTCGGTGGCGAGCCGCACCAGCTACGGCGGCACCGCGCCCGATAATGTGCGCCAGCAGGCGCAGGGCTGGATCGAGCGGCTGGCCTGACCGGGGACGGGGCTCGGCCCCTGGGCGATGCGGGCTTCAGCCAGGGCGGCGGCCGCGTCGCCCTGCATCCTCCACGTGGATCGAAAACGCCGAGCGCACCGGCCTCAACCCGCAGGCTTGGCTCGCCGACGTCCTCGGGTGTCCGCCTGCCCCCGCCCGCCCGGCGCATCGACGATCTGCCACCCCTGGAATTGGACTCAGCCCGGCCCCGGATGATCGCTGTCTGACGCCCCATTGCAACGACGAGCGCGGCCTTCACTGCGGGCGTACGAAATCGGCGGCCGTTCGCCCGGGGTTGATACAAGTTGTATGTCAATTCGAAACCATAACCGGCTAGATTTTTCGATCATGGAGCTGAGATTGATCGCGATTTAAATGCTCGCGCCCAAGCTCGCGGCAATGCGAATCGATGAACTGAAGCTACAACTCATGTCGTGTCACATCGCTGCTCGACGGGTCGGCAGGACGACAAGTACGGCGCTGCTGAGCGTCCTGATATCCGCCGTGCATCCGCTTGCCTGCGCCGCTGGCGGGGGTAATCCGGATAGCCTCAGCCTCATTGACGCGTATCACCGATCGGCCGATCCGGCTGGATCATCGCCGACAGCCACGTACAGTGACCTGACCGTCAATACGCCCGGCGCGACAAACCGGCTGTTCACGACGGTCGCGGAGGCCGGCAAGACGTCGAGCGTCTCGCAGACCGGCAAAGACAACACCGTGAGCGTCGATCAGAACGGGAAAGCGGCCGTCCTCGCGGGCGTTCAATCGGGCGCGGATAACCGCATGACCGGCACCCAGGGCGATCTCGCCATGCTCCGCGTCAGCCAGCGCGGGGACCAAAACGTCATCCAGGCGCTCCAAGCCGGGCGAGATGACAGGGCCACGATCGAGCAGAGTGGCGCGTACAACCTGGTAACCGGTGCGCAGACGGGCTCCGGCGAGAGAGCCGTCGTCATACAGACCGGCACGCATCAGACGGCGGTCTACGCGCAGAGCGGCACGGGTGCTGTTTTGTCCATTCGGCAGCATTGACGAACGGTGCAGGACGATATCCCGGCCCGGCTCGACATGGGGTCCGACGCGACCCGGCAGGCCGATCCCGGGATTGACGACGGCCCCGGGGGGAGGGCTCGACGGCATCGGCAGCGGACTCTCAGAGCGCGAGGGTGACCTTCACGCGGGCGCGGGACACGCAGGGCATCATCCGGTCCTGACGCTTGGCGACCGGCAGCACGACGTCGCGGTGGATCACGGTGCCGTCCCGGTAGCCGCACTCGCAGGAGCCGCACACGCCGATCTCGCAGGACGAGGGCATCGCGAAGCCGTGCTGCCGCAGAACCTCGAGCAGGGAGGCATCGGCCGGCACGTGGATGACCGCCCCCGTCGAGGCGATCAGCGCGTCGAAGGGTTCGGGCTTGTAGGTCTCGTCGGCCATCGGCGCGAAGTGCTCGACATGCACCCGCTCCGCCGGCCATCCGGCGGCCGTCAGCGCGGCCTGCACGGCGTCGGTGAGCCGTTGGGGCCCGCAGGCATAGGCATGGATGCCCGCGCCCGGCGCTCCGAGCGAAGTGGGATCGAAGCGTCCGCCATCCGAGGAGAACCAGCAGCGCATCCGGTCGCCGCACAGCGTCCGCAACTCGGACAGCAGCGGCGCCTGTTCGGCCGAACGCGCGCACAGGTGGAGCGTGAAGTCGGCGCCGCTCGCAGTCAGGCGCCGGGCCATGGCGGCGAGCGGCGTCACGCCGATGCCGCCGCCGATCAGGACATGGCGCCGTGCGCCGATGGCCAGACCGAAATTGTTGCGCGGGTGGAAGACGTGGGCGACGGCGCCCGCGACCAGGTTGGCATGCGTCCACAGCGAACCGCCGCGGCCCGCATCCTCGCGCTTGATCGCCAGGACATAGCGGCTCCGGTCGGCCGGATCGCCGCAGAGCGAGTACTGGCGGATGCGGCCGTCCGGCAGGCGCAGGTCGACATGCGCCCCGGGCTCCCAAGCGGGCAATTCGGGGCGCTGCGGGTGGACCAGCGTCAGGCGCAGCACCTCCGGCGTGGTGGCGACGGCCTCCACCACCGTCAGCTTCATGACGATGCGCGCGGACACCGGCTCAATCCACCAGCGCGATGGCGTCGCCCGGGCGGATGATCCCGCCGCGCTCGATCCCGCAATTCAGGCCCGAGCGGTTGTAGAGCGGCAGGTAGACCGGCTGGCCGAGCAGTTCCTCCAGATACTTGCACGGGAAGTTGAGGCGCCCGCCGCGCAGGATCACCTCGCCGACCCGGAACCGGCGGCCGACCAGATGATTGAGCGGCACGCCGCGCACCGTGAGGTTCCGGCGGTGGTCGACCGGCGCGAGCTGGATCGGGCCGCCCTGAAGCGGCGGGTCGTTGCGCGCGAGGGCGTCGAGCGCCTCCTGCTCGATCAGCGTCACTTCGCGGGTGTCGGGCTTGGGCGAGTAGGTCCCCGTCCCGAGGAAGTAGCGGTCCCCCTCGATGCCGCGGCCGGCGACGCAGTGGGCCTCGGCCAGTTCCTCCATCTCGTAGCTCGCCGCCGACGCGATGTGGATGGTGAGCAGCGCGCCCCGCCATCCGGTCGCGCCGCCGGGGACGGCGACCGCCACCGAGCCGGCCGCGTGGGCGAAGGCTTCGACGTGGCGCGGTGCGGATGGCGCGCTCATCGGACCGGCCCCGTCGCCAGCGCGATCGCCTCGACCTCGACCAGCGCGTCGCGGGGCAGGCGCGCGACCTCGACGGTCGAGCGCGCCGGCGCAGCGCCGGGGAAATGCTCGGCATAGATCGCGTTCATCGCGGCGAAGTCGTTCATGTCCTTCAGGAACACGGTGGTCTTGGCCACGCTCGCGAGGCTGGCGCCTCCGGCCTCCAGCACCGCGGCGAGGTTGGCCAGCGCGCGGCGGGTCTGCGCCGCGATGCCCTCCGGGAACGCCCCCGTCGCCGGG
>NZ_JAKSYC010000185.1 GCF_022829585.1 Methylobacterium sp. J-026 | reverse complement strand
GATCGTGCCGACCGCGGGGTCGATGCTGGGAAAGAACAGCTTGTTGAAGACGAGCGCGCTGGCCGTGCCGTAGATCAGGAAATCGTACCATTCGACGGTGGTGCCGATGACGCTCGACCAGACGATCTGGCGCCTGTCCGCGTGCGTCACCGCGCCCGGCTCGGCGATCCGTGTCGCATCCAACGGCGCTGCGGCGTTGGGCATGGGGGGCATCCACTTTGCAGGAGGAATTTCCACTCCGTCTCATACAAGCGGCGTGCCAATTGCGGGCTCCGGTCGCGGGGGCGCTCCCACGCGACCTATGCTAAGCACCCGACCGATCAGCCCCGGGCGCTCAGGGATGACGCGTCAGCCGGAGGACCAGGACGAAACGCGAATGACGGTCACGACAGAGGTGCGGCGCGTCCAGATCGAGGCCGAGGCGCGCTCCCAGATTCAGGTGCTTGCCGAGGAGATCCGGCGCCGGCGGAAGAAGCGCGATCTCTCCCTCGAGGCCTTGGCGGCCGTGTCGGGGGTCAGCCGCTCGATGATCTCGAAGATCGAGCGCGGCGAGGCCGTGCCGTCGACGGCGGTCCTGTCGCGCCTCGCCGAAGCGCTGGACGTGACCTTCTCCCGGCTGATGGCGCCCGCCACCGACCTGGAGGTGCTGCTGATCCCGGCGTCCCGCCAGCCGGTGCTGCGCGACGAGGCGTCGGGCTTCCTGCGCCGCTGCCTCTCTCCGGTCCTGCCCGGGCGGGGGATCGACTGGGTGCTCAACACGCTGCCGCCGGGCGCCACCACGGGGGAGTTCGTCGCCCATCGCCGCGGCGTGTCGGAATACATCTTCGTGCTGAAGGGACGCCTGCGCGCCACGATCGGCGACCGCGCCCTCGTGGTCGAGGAGGGCGACAGCCTGTATTTCGAGGCCGATGCCGGGCACGCCTTCACCAATCTCGGCCCGGACGCCTGCCAGTATTTCCTGGTGATCGACGCGACGCGGCTGCGCTGAGGCCCGGCCGGCTCCTGCCGGCCGCCTCTGGCGCGCAGCAGCACCACCATGGGCGCGCTCACCCGATCCCAGGTCGAACTTCGGAACCGTCGTCACTGGGCGCCGTTGCACCGGCCTGCACTCACGGACGCGGAGAGGCTTATCGTGCGCGACCGCGAGCGACCGTCACGCCGCCGCCTGCTGCGCTCCGGGAGCGCCATCGTCACGGGCATGATGCTCGGGACGCGCTGGGCGGAGGGCGCCGAGACAGGCCCGGGCGCGCCGGGCGGAACCCAGACCGGCCGTCGATCGACGACCCTGGATCCCGACTACTTCAAGGGCATGTACGCCACCGAAACCGACCCCTGGCACTTCGCCACCAGCCCCTACGAGCGCGACAAGTACGCGGCGACGCTCGCGAGCCTGCCGCGGTCCCATTACACATCCGGTCTGGATGTGGGCTGCTCGATCGGCGTGTTCACCCACCAGCTCTGCACCCGGTGCGACGCGCTGATCGGACTCGATGTCGTGCCGTCGGTGCTGGAGGCGGCACGGGCACGCTGCGCCGATTGCCCGAACGTGCACTTCATGCTGGCCGCCGTGCCCGGCACGTGGCCGGACGGGCGGTTCGACCTGATCGTGATCTCGGAGGTCGCCTACTATCTCGACCGCGCCGATCTCGCCCGCCTCGTCGCGCGGGTCGCAGGCGCGTTGCTGCCCGGCGGCGACATCGTGCTGGTTCACTGGCTCGGCGTCACCCACTATCCGCTCTCCGGCGACGAGGCCGCCGAAGGCTTCATCGCAGGCGCGCGCGGCTTCGCGCAGGTGCTGACCCAGTCGCGAACCGCCGAATACCGGCTCGATGTGCTGCGGGGGCTCGCGTCCGGGGCGCCCCCCGTCCGCTGACCGCAGGCCGCCGCGTCAGCGCTGTGACCGGTCCGCCGCGTTCCGCGCCCGCGCGGTCGTGACGCCGTACAGCAGGAGGCCGGCCAGCATCATGAGGAGGCCCGCCAGCGACTGGAGGGGCCGGACGGCCACGAGGTGGACCAGCATGAACAGGGTGACGGCGAGGAAGATCAGCGGCGTGACCGGATAGCCCCAGGCCCGGCAGGGCCGCGGCAGGTCGGGCCGGGTGATGCGCAGCTTGATCAGCCCGAGCACGGTTAGGAACGCGCAGACGGTCAGGCCGAACTGGATGAAATCGAGCACCGCCTCGAAGCTCCGGGTGAGGAGCAGGAGGCTGGCGATGCCGGCCTGGAGGAGGATCGCGGCCACGGGCGCGCCGGTACGGGAGCGGCGCGCGAACAGACGCAGCAGCGGCACGTCCTCGCCCATCGCCACCGTGACGCTCGGGCCGATCCACATCAGCGCGCCGAGGCTCGGGATCAGGCCGGCGCAGATCAGGGCGCCGACGAGGCGGCCGCCCGTCTCGCCGAAGACGTGCCGCCCCGCGATCAGGGCGACATCGACCTGTCCGGCGAGTTCGGCCAGCGGCGTCGTGTAGAGGAACACCGCGTTCAGCGCGACGTAGAGCACGACCACGAGGCCCGTCCCGACGAACAGCGCCCGGGGCAGGCTGTAGGGCGGATCGGCCAGGTCGCCGACGATGTAGGTCGCCGCGTTCCAGCCCGAGTAGGCGTACATCACGAACACGAGGCTCACGGCGAAGCCGGCGCTGAAGATCTGCCCCGGGTCGAAGGCGCGCGGCGTGAAGCTGATCGGCTGGTCGCCGCCGGTGGCGAAGCCCGCGACGATGAACGCCGCGATCAGCGCGAGCTTCAGCAGCGTGAAGCCGACCTGGATGGCCTCGCCGCGACGTCCCCCGCGCAATCGGATGGCCGTGACGGCCCACAGGACCGCGAGACCGAGGGGGAGCGGTGGCACCCCCGGCAGGATCGCCTCGGCGTATTGCCCGAACGCCATCGCGGCCAGCGCCACCGGCGCACTGAACCCGACCGTGGCCGAGAGCCAGCCCGCCATGAACCCGATTGCCGGACCGTAGGCCCGTGTGAGGAGATTGTATTCGCCGCTCGAGCGGGGAAACATCGCGGCGAGTTCGGCGTAGCTGAACGCCCCGCACAGCGCGACGATGCCGCCGATGAACCACAGCAGCAGCAGCGCGAAGCCGGACTGGATGTCGCTCACCTGGAACCCGAGGCTGGTGAAGACGCCGATGCCGACCATGTCGGCGACCACGAGCGCCGTCGCCGCCAGGGTCGAGACGGCCGGTGGGGGGCCGGACGGCATCGGATCGCCGGTCACGAGCGTCTCCGCCGAGGCCTGTGCGCGTTCATCGCAAGCGCTCCGTGGGCCCGTTGCGGATCGGGCTGGCCAAGCCTTCGCGGAGGACGGCAGAGGTTCCGAGCCGCGACGTCGCCCGCCTGTCCCAGGGACGGCGATGGATCGGAGGCGATGAACCGGCATCTCTGACGATATGCGATTGGTCTATCCCCGGCCGCGAGGCCGGAAAACCATTTTTCCGCCGTCGAGGTCGAAACGCATCGGACGTCCGGATCCGAAACGGTGGGAGACGGGGCGAACCGCGATTCAGGCGACCCGGCCGAGCGTCTCACGCAAGGCGTCGGGGCGTGATCCGAGCCACGCATCCGCCTGACCCGGCTCCGGCAGCACGGTGCCGAATTCCAGGACAGGGGGGCCGGGATGTCGGAGATGTCGACCCAGACGTCCTGATCCGAGATGCCGAGGATCGCGCTCGTCTCCGCCATGATGCGTTCGAGCATCCTGGCCTTCTGCGCCCGGGTCCGGCCCGCCCGGTGCCCTGCGAACCGCC
This sequence comes from Methylobacterium sp. J-026, assembly GCF_022829585.1. Taxonomy (GTDB): domain Bacteria; phylum Pseudomonadota; class Alphaproteobacteria; order Rhizobiales; family Beijerinckiaceae; genus Methylobacterium. The sequence continues at coordinate 14,198 of NZ_JAKSYC010000185.1, read as the reverse complement.
TACAGGCTCGGATGAAGGTCGCGGACCGGGCTGACCGCTTCCAGCAGCGCGGCGGCGTGCAGGATCGTCGCCTCCGCCTGCCAGCGACCCACCACCTGTACGTTGATCGGCAACCCCTCGTGGCTCGTCCCGAACCGCATCGACAGGCCCGGCAGGCCCGTCACGTTCAGCGGCACGGTCGCACCCTGGAGGAAGGTCAGGTCGACCGTCTCCCCGTTGACGACAAGCTCCTGGAGGCCGTGCTTGTGCGCCGGGACCGGTAGCACGGGCGTCAGCAGCAGGTCGTAATCCCGGAAGTAGGCGGCGTATCCGTCGCGGAGCCGTTCCGCGGCCTGCTCCGCCGCGATGTAATCCGCCATGGACGTGTCGGGCAGCGCCAGCATGGTCCTGGCCATCCTGTAGATCTCGTCCGGGCTGCGCCCGGCGGTCGCCTCCCGGAATGCCGGTTTCATCTCCATGACGTGGAGCTTGTTGAACACGTCCAGGGCGGAGTCGCGCTCCAGAGCCGGGATGCGCACGGCGTCCACGACGCAGCCCGCGCCCTCGAGGGCTTCGGCCGCCGCCCGGACGGTCGCTGCGACCTGCGTGTCGATGGGTCCGAAGCCGGGCTCGACCAGCCAGCCGACCCGGAGCGGACGGTCGGGCACGGCTGCCGAACTCGCGTTGAACGGGCCGGCGCTCGACGCGAAGCCGTCCTCGCCATCGGGGCCGGAGAGCAGCGAGAAAGCCAGCGCGAGGTCGCGGATCGAGCGTGCCATGGGACCGACGTGCCAGAAGCGCCGGGGCGCCCGCGGCCAGATCCCGGTCATCGGCACGCGCCCGTGGGTCGCCTTGAGCGAGACGATGCCGGTCTGCGCGGCCGGCCCCCGGATCGAGATGGCGAGGTCGGTGCCGAGGCCCAGCGGCGACATGCCCGCCGCCATGGCCGCCGACTCGCCGCCGCTCGAGCCCCCCGGCGTGCGCGAAAGGTCCCAGGGGTTGTTCGACCGGCCCGAGAGCAGGTTGTCGCTCTCGATCCAGTAGGAGAACTCCGGCAGGTTGGTCTTAACGAGCAGGATGCCGCCGGCCTTCTTCAGGCGGGCGACGCTCGTCGCGTCGGTATCCGGCCGGCGCCCCTTGAAGATGGGTGAGCCGCGCTGGGTGAGGACGCCTGCCGTATCGATGGAATCCTTCACGGTGAACGGGACGCCGTGCAGGGGGCCGAGCGCCTCGCCCGCCAAGACGGCCGCCTCGGCCTCCCGTGCGGCGGCGAGCGCGCCGTCGGCGACGGTGACGATGGCATTGACCTTGGGGTCGACCGCCCGGATGCGGTCGAGGTGGGCCCGCACGACTTCGACGGGCGAGAGGTGCCGTGTGCGGATCAGATCGGCGAGCCGGGTCGCGTCCGAGAAGACGATGTCGGTGGTCATGGGCTGAGATCCTTCGAGACCGCTGATGCGGGTGGATCGCCGTGGCTTGGCCAGGCGACGATCCTGGGCGATGATGTGCGAGGACGACGCGGGGGCTGCCCTCAGCGGTTCGCGAGGCGTGTGACCAGACGCTCGGCGGCGGGTCCGGACGAGGCAGGGTTCTGGCCGGTGATGAGCAGGCCGTCGGTGACGACGTACGGCTCCCAGTCGGCGGCCTTGGCGTACGTGCCGCCGTTGCGCTTGAGTTCGTCCTCGACCAGGAACGGAACGACCCGGGTGAGGCCGACGGCCTCCTCTTCCGTGTTCGCGAAACCGGTGACGTTCCGGCCCTCGACGAGGGGCTTCCCATCAGGCGTCTTGGCATGGCGCAGGACGCCGGGGGCATGACAGACCAGGGCCAGGGGCTTGCCGGCCCCGAGTGTCGCCTCGATCAGCTCGATCGAGGCGGGGTCCTCGGCGAGATCCCAGAGGGGGCCGTGCCCGCCAGGATAGAAGACGGCGTCGAAGCCCGCGTGGCTGACGGCATCGAGCCGCGCCGTATCAGCCAGCACCGCCATGGCCGCCGCGTCCGCTTCGAAGCGGCGTGTCGTATCGGTCTGGACGTTCGGCTCGGCGCTCTTCGGATCGAGCGGCGGGCGGCCGCCCTTGGGCGACACCAGGACCACCTCCGCACCCGCATCCTTGAACACGTAATAGGGGGCCGCCAGCTCCTCCAGCCAGAAGCCGGTCTTCCGGCCGGTGTCGCCGAGCTGGTCGTGCGAGGTCAGTACCATCAGGATCTTCATCGTCGGTCTCCGGGGTCTCTTGCTTCGGTGGCAGGGGGGGGGCGAGGCGCCGGGCCTGCGTGCAGGGCGCCGGCGTGGGGATGGCGGATCGGCGCTATCGCGCCCTCGTGGTGCGTCCCGCGGCTTGGTCGCGCGCCGACGCCGCATTCGCAGGCTGGCGTTCCGGGTCCGCCCCGCGGACCTCCTCGACCCTGGCCATGCGGACGGCGCCGATGGTCTCCAGGGTGATCCGCTCCTGAGCCGACGCGCCCGGTGTGCCCAGGAGTGCCATCAGGCCGGCGGCCGCGAGGGAGGCGGCGGCGAACGTCTTCGTGCGGTGAGACATGGTTCTCTCCTTTCCGATGCTGTCCCCCGCCGGCCCGGGGGACGTGATGGCTGACGTTTTGAGTAGACCGGTCGTCTTATTTTTTTGGCCATTTCGGCGTCGTATCGCCAACGCCGAGGGGTCGATCAGTTCGAAGGGCTCGGTCCGTTCGAAGCGAGCCCGAGGATGCGCCGGGTCGTTCCCATGGCGGCCTCGAACGGTGCGTCGGTCCGCACGATCTTCGCCATCAGGCTCGCACCGAGCCAGATGTGATACAGATCCTCTGCAGCCGTGTGCGGTTCGCTCTCGACCTTGAGCGAACCTTCCGCCACGCCGGCCGCGATCGCCCGCGACACGCGGTCGATGATGCCGGCGGTGCCGCCCTTGAGGGCGAGGCGCATCGCTTCGGAGAGGTCCGAGACCTCCGCCGCGAGCTTAACGGCCAGGCACTTGCGCTGATAGTCGATATTCCCCTGTGTCGCCTGCCACTTCCGCCAATAGTTCATCAGGCGTTCGGCATGGCTCAGCCCCGGCTCGGCGAGCGTCGTATCGAGATCGGCGAGATAGCTTTCGAAGTAGTCTGCCAGAAGGGCCTCGCCGAAGGCCTCCTTCGAGCCGAAATAGTGGTAGAACGACCCCTTCGGCACACCGGCAGAGGTCAGGATCTCGTTCAGCCCGACCCCGGAGAACCCCTTCGCGCCCACGAGGCCGTAGGCGGTGTCGAGGATATCCTGCCGGGTGTCGGTGTGTGCGGTGGCGCGTGTCATGAGGACCAGATAGACTCGATTAGACCGGTCGTCTAGAGGGGCGCACATTTTTTTGCCGGAGGGGTCTCGCGGTACGCCCAACCGGCTCCGAGGCCTCACGCGCGCCAGCCGCCATGCCCGAGCCGATCGCGGGGTGAATGCCGACCGCGCGGGGACGAGGACCTCGACGAGGCCGGTCACCACGAACGCGGCACCGCCGCCGCGGAGACCTGCGGCGTCGGCCGAGGGCTCCCGCCTCCGACAGGCATGGTAGCCTGCTTCCGAGACGCCGGGCCCGCGGGCCATGACGGCGATGGGACAGGTGCCCGGTCGGCGCTCGTGAACCGGAAGATACGGATCAGGGCCTCACGTGCGGCGGCCATGAGGGTCTCGGTCCTTGCCCCCCGGCGATCCTCGTTCTGATCAGCCACTGCGCCCCAGTTCCGGAGGGCCCGAGCCGAAGCTTCGAACCCACGGGCTAGGTCTGCGGGGTCACCTCCGATGCGGACCCGATCGGCGAACCGACGGCGCAACGCAGCGGGATAGGGCGGACGTGGGTGGGGCATCGGTGGCACCCCGTGGGAAAGCCTGAAGGGCTCCACGAGAGCGGGTCCACATCAGCGACGCAAGGTCACTCGCAGCCGCTCGATCGCCGCTGAGCACCGAACGCTATGGTCCACCAGAAAGGCCTGGTGGTGCGGGCAGTCAGGCTCGAACCGGTCTCTGGTTTGCGCGCGTTCACGCACGGATCTGTCAGCTTCCGAGCAGGGACCTTTCAAGCATCGAGCAGGGATTTCTTACGCAGCTGGCACGGATCTCTTTGCCGACGCCCAGAGACGCATCCGAAATCAAGGGAATGATTGACGTCGCGACGGCGATGAACCCACGCATCGCGTCGCCGTCGCCTCGGAGCGCGCCACGCCGGAGCCGATCTAACGGGCGGTGGTCGGCACTGAAGCAGCTCTGAGCTATTCCGCGAACTCAGCCAAAGATCAGATTGGACCTATCACTCAGCCAAAAAACGAGCACAGGGTATATTGGTTGAGGATGAGCTATGACGATGTCAGCCTTCGACCCGTCTTCGGGATTTTTAGATTGACAACTCTGAGAACTGTCGGCGATAAAGCTTTCCAACGGAGCAAGCGCCGGGATGCCCGGGGCACTTTCCTTACCGCCTGACCCGCACGCGATCCCGCGTGCGTGCTGGCGCAGATGGAGAGCGCCCAGATGGCCCGTACCGCGTTCAAGAACAAACGCCGACGCCAGGAAGCCGCAGCCGAGATCGAGCGCCTCGGCTTCAACAGCCCGATCAACCATATCCGGAAGGCGACCTTCGGTCTGATCGAGGTTCGGGAGAACGGTAGCGTCAAGAGGAGGTTTCTCCTCGACGTCTACTTCGATAAAACGAGCGAGGATGCGGCGCGCGGCGTGATCGGCGCCATACGTCAACAGACATGGCTGACCAAATTCCTCATCGACAAGGGTATTTTACACGCTTCCAAAGTGGAAAATCTAGACATCGCGGCCACAAAACTGCGGTTGGCCCGTGACGCGCTGCTCTGCGATCACGCTCATCTGCAAGCGGCGCATATCTGCTGCAGGATCCTGCCGGAGATTCAGCGGGCGTACGAGGCCCACTATCCAAGCAGCCGTCCGATCCGAACGCTCGTGCCCTTCGAGTGGAAGCCGGAGGTCGACGCCATCAGGCCCGGAGTCGAACGCGCCGCGGCGCGGCGGATGGCGGCGCAGCGGCGTCGGGCCGGGGGATCCGAGGTTGGCTACCGCAAGCCGCCGGTGCACACGCGCTGGCGACCCGGCCAAAGCGGCAACCCTTCGGGCGCGGCGCGGGCCACCGGTGATCCCTGGGACGCCCACCGCAAGGCCATGATGAAGCTCATCGGCGTCTCGTCCGGCGGACGCACGCGCAAGGCGACGGCGATCGCCGTGGCGGTCCGGCAGCTGTTCACCGCGGCGATGCACGGCGTGTGCGGGGCACACCAGCAGGTGAGGGAGCTCCTGATCATGCTGGAGGGGCTCGGCCTTCTCTCGCCGCCGCCCAAGGCGCGACGTCGGCCCCGCCTCACGGTCGGCCAGAAGGCGGATTTGGCAGCTCGGTAGAAGCACGCGTGGAGGCTCCTGCTGCCGACGGTCAAGGCTCGGTTGCTCGAGGAACACCAGCGGGTCTACGGGCCGATCCCGCCGTTCGAGACGACGCTGGAGCGCCAGCTCGCGGATCGACCGATCGCGTCGGCGCCGCCCGCACGGATCAGGACGCGCTCGCGCCCGCCGGCCCCCGCCGTGACCGCGCCAGCGGTCCATCCGCCGCCGTCCCTGCCGCGCGTCCGAACACGGTCCCGCCTGGGAGGACAGAGCGATGACTAGGAACCTGAAGGCCGCCCTGCTGAAGCGGGATGCCGAGCGCAGGGCCCGAAGGAAGCAGCCGGCTTCCGTCCCCAGCCTCACAACGCCGCATCGTAACGATCTCATGCCGAACCTGTGCTTGGTCCGGCGTGATCCCGCGAACCTTCGCCCTGCGGAGCGGAAGATCCATAAGCTCGATGAGACGCATGTGGCGCAGATCGCGGCCTGCATCGCGACCGTGGGGTTCGTTGATCCCGTCTTGATCGATACGGATGACAGGATTCTCGACGGGGTCAGTCGGGTCGAAGCGGCCAAGCGCCTCGGCCTCGAAACCATCCCGTGCGTGCTGGTGGAGATCACGACGCCGGAGCAATGGGAGCTCATTAGGCTCGGCGTGAACGTGCTCTCCGAGAAGGCGACCTACGACCTCGCGTCCATCGAGGTCATCCTGCGTGAGCTGGTGGTCGCGGGGGCGCCGATCGAGGTCGTCGGGATCGACACCGTGCTGATCGACGCGATCCGGCTCGGGGATGAGGACGATGAACCCGACCCGGCCGATCTCGTGCCGAACCCAGCCGCGATCGGCGTGACGCGACAGGGCGATGTCTTCAGCTGCGGCGATCACCGGGTCGTCTGCGGCGACGCGCGCGAGGCGGCCGACTGGCTGGGTAAGCTCGCGGTTGGACCGGTGCGCCTTGTGCTGACCGATATACCCTACAACGTGGCTATCGCCGGACATGTGACGCGCGGCGATCATCGCGAGTTCGCGATGGCGAGCGGCGAGATGAGCGACGAGCAGTTCGCCCGCTTCAACGACGCTTGGATGAGCCAGGCTGCGGAGTGTCTCGTCGATGGCGGGCTGCTGGCGACCTTCATCGACTGGCGGGGGTTGAGCGCGGTCGACCGCGCCGCAGGTCGCCTCGGGTTGGAACAGCTGAACCTCATCGTCTGGGGCAAGACCAACGCCGGGATGGGCGGCCTGTACCGGTCGCAGCACGAGCTGATGCCGCTGTTTAAAAAAGGACACGCACCCCACCGCAACAACGTGAAGCTCGGGCAGAACGGACGCTGGCGCACGAATCTCTGGACCTATCCCGGCGCTTCGACGGCTGGATCCGACGCACGGCGGGGTCTCGCCGATCACCCAACGGTGAAGCCCGTGGCGATGCTGAAGGATGCGCTGCTCGACGTAACCGATCGCAGTGAGACCGTGCTCGATCCCTTCCTTGGGTCCGGCTCGACCTTGATCGCTGCCGAGCTGACGGGTCGGCGCTGCGTCGGGATCGAGATCGACCCGCTCTATGTCGATCTCATCATCCGGCGTTTCGAGGACACGACGAAGACCGAGGCCGTCCATCTGCAGAGCGGCGAGACCTTCGCCGCGCTCGCGTCCCGTCGTGAATCCGAACCGGCCCCGGTTCGGTCGGGGAGCGCAGCGAGTGATGGGCGTCGCGTCGGCCGATCTCGGCCAGCCCGCGGGTCATGACCCGCTCCCGACTCTCGGGTGGCGCGAGGCTGCTCATGAGGGCGTCGGCTCCAGCGTCGCTACGCGTTCGTCGCTGAGGCGCCGGCGCGCAGCGTGTCAACGAACCAGTCCATCGCTTCGAGGAAGCTGGCGGTGGCCTCGGGGGTGAGCGGTGCGAGCGGGATGGTCTTGCGCTTAGATACCGCGTCCAGTGGCAATCGGATGCCCGGCACCGCGTTCAGCCGGTCGAGCAGCGTCTGCCGCAGCCCGAGATCGTCGAACACCGGCTTGCCGAGCATATACCCGAAGTACACCGCCATCGTGCCGTCGCTGAACATCCGCAGCGCCGGGATGGCGACCCCGTCCTTCTCGAACACCGCGCCCAGCGCGCCGAACGTGGGATTGGCATTGAAGGCGACGCGGTCCGCCCGACGGTGGATTCAGGCGACGATCGCCCGGGCGGTGGCGAGCACCGCCGCGTTGCCGCACGCGGCGATCTCCGCCATCACGCTCGCTTCGTCCCAGGCCCGTTTGGGCAACGCCGCGCGGCCCGGGCCGCCCTTGCGGTCTTTGGCCGCCTCAGAGCACAATCGGCACCAGCGTCTTCAGCCCCTGGCCCTCGTACTGGCGCAGCTCGACTGCCAGCACCTCGGCCGGCTGCATTTGCCGGTTGAGGAACTCGACGACGCGACGCAGCTCTGGTGGCACACGATCGGCGACGAACAAGAGCCGCACCCGCCCGGCCTGAAGGTTCGTGCGCACGCCCTCCCAGAACGCCTCCGGATCGGCCTCCGGTCCGATCAGATCTCCCAGCACAACGCCGGGATCGCGGCCCTCGGCCTCGCAGCGCACTGCGAATACTGCCCGTAAGGTATCGAGCGGCCAGTGCAGCACCAGCTCGCCCAGCGGCTGGGCAGCCCTCAATCGTTCGTGGCCAAGTACGAAGGCGGAGAGCGTCGCCTAGACCTCGTCGAGTTCATCGCCATCGCCCGTGCGGTCGAAGCCGACCCACTCAAGCTGTTCGCTCGGCTGCTCGATCCGGACGGTATGAAAGTGGCGGGCGATACCGTGCCATGACGGCTGACCCGACCCTACCGGCTACTCGGCGCAGAAACCGGACCTTCGGCTTTGCGCCCATATCAGCCGTTCAGTCCGCTTGGGGCTCGTCTACAAAGCGGCCAATGCCGGGATTAGCGCGCCCTTTGATCGAGGATGCGAGCATCGATCCGGTTTGTATCGGAGAAGATGAGGCGCGTCGCGGTGCGGGCTTGAAGTTCGTCCGGCTCGATACCCGTCAGGAGTTCGCGGACAGACAGCCCATCGGGCGTGACGTCGAGGACGGCAAGATCCGTAAAGATGCGGTCGACTACGGCTGGTGCCGTGAGCGGGTAGCTGCAGCAATCCACGAGCTTAGGCTGGCCGTCCCGCGTCGTGTGCTCCATCATCACCCAGATCGACTTGGCGCCACAGGCGAGATCCATCGCGCCACCGACGCCGGGAACATCACCGGGCTTGCCCGTCCACCAGTTCGCGAGATCGCCCCGGGCCGACACTTCGAAGGCGCCGAGCACCGCTACATCCAAATGGCCGCCGCGCATGAGGCCGAAGGAGAGAGCGACGTCGAGGTAGCTGCCGCCCGGAAGGACCGTGACCGGCCGTTTGCTGGCGTCGATGCTGTCGTGATCTGCCGCGCCGCTGTCCGGTAAGGCGGCGAAGTTGATGATCCCGTTCTCGCTGTGCAGGACGATGTCCTGGGCTGGCTCCACATAGCGACTGACGAGGCCAGGCAGGCCGATTCCGAGATTGACGACGGCCCCATGTGGGAGGGCCCGTGCGACGCGGCGGGCGATGTCGTCGCGGCTGAGTGGCGTCATACGCGAAGCCTCTGCTGAACGATCCGATCGACGAGGATGCCGGGCGTGATCACGGCCTCTGGATCAATGCCGCCGACGTCCACGATCTCGCTCGCCTCGGCCACGACCATGCGGGCGGCCGTAGCCATGACCGGCGCGAAGTTGCGCGCGGTCTTGTTGTAGGTGAGGTTGCCCATCAAATCGGCCTGCCGCGCCCGGATCAGGGCGAAGTCGGCAGTCAATGGCACCTCCAGCACATAGTCGCGTTCCCCGATCGTGCGGACCTCCTTGCCCGCCGCGAGGAGTGTCCCTACCGAGACCGGGGAGAAGTAGCCGCCGAGCCCGGCCCCGGCGCAGCGCATGCGCTCGACGAGGGTCCCCTGCGGTACCAGCTCCAGATCGACCTTGCCTTGACGGTAGAGCGCGACGAAGGTCGGCGAGGTGCGCGGATAGCTGCAGATCACCTTGCGCACGAGGCCTGCGCTCAGCCAGTCGCTGATGTCCCCCGTGTGGAAGCCGGCGTTATTGGCGATTACGGTGAGGTCGCGCGGCCCGCGTTCAAGCACGGCCGCGACTAGGCCGATGGGGACGCCCGCGTCTCCGAAACCGCCGACCATCACCGTGTGGCCAGTCTCGATTCCCTCGACCGCCTCATGAAATCCGGCCGCGCGCTTGTCGATCATCGCGGCGCCTCCGGGTTCAGTCGACCACCTCGACGCCGGGCCAAGTCCGCGCCGATCCTGTCACGCATCATCTCGGTGGTCCCATCGACGTAGGCCACGATTCGCGCCGCAGCGAGGTGGCGGCCGAACGGCAGGTCGGCGCGCAGCCCGACGCCTCCCATCGCCTGCATGCAGGCGGCCACGCCCGAGAGCGCCATATCGGCGGAAAACCGCTTGGCGTGCGCCGCCGCGAGCGTAGCATCGGCGCCCGCGGCAATCCGCTGCGCGGCGCTGTAGGTCAGAGCACGCGCCGCCTCCAGGCCGGTGGCGACGTCGGCGAGGCTCCAGCGCAAGCCTTGGTGCTCGATGAGCGGGCGACCGAAGCTGTGCCGAACCCGCCCGTGGTCTACAGCACGCGCTAGACTATCGGTGACGATGCCGCAGGCCATGGCGGAGACGTGGATACGCGCACCGGTGATGCCTGTCAGCGCCCGCTTGAACGCCTGCCCGGGTGGCGCGAACAGGTCGTCGTCGGCCACGAATACGCCGTCGAGCACGATCGTCGCAGCACCGATCGCGTGGCCGCCGATCAGCGGAACGTCGGCCACGCGCGAGACGCCATCCGCGTGCAGCTCGACCAGAAAGCTGGCGATCCCAGCTGCCCCGCTGCCGGGCTCGGTCTGCGCGTAGACCAGGGCGAGATCGGCGTGCGCGCCGTTCGTGACCCAAGCCTTGGTTCCGTGCAGGCGCCAGCCCCCGGCCGCCCGCTCCGCCCGCGTCGCGATCGCTGAGAAATCGCTGCCTGCACCCGGTTCGCTCAGGGAAACCGCGGCGATCCGCTCGCCGCAGATAAGGCTCGGTAGGTGACGCCGGACCTGGCTCTCCGAGCCCTCGCGTTCGATCCGCGTCGCCATCCCCTGTGCGAGGTTCAGCGCGAAGGTGCTTGGCAGGCAGGTCCGAGCCATAGCTTCGGCGAGGCCGATCTTGCACAGGTAGCCGAGACCGGATCCTCCACGTTGGCGGGAGACCTCAAGCCCTATTAGGCCGGCTTCAGCATAGGCCCGGAAGACCGGGCGCGGCAGCGCTGAGCCGGCGTGCTCCCAGGCGGCGGCGTGCGGAGCGATCTCGGACAGCGCCAGTGCGCGGCCACGCCGGACCGCCTCGCGCTCCTGAGCCGACAACAGTAGCCCATCGGCCTCCATCGGATCCTCAGCCACGGCGCACATTCCAGAAGATCGCGAACCCGTCGACGAGGTCCTTGATGTTCGAGCGATAGGCCGTCGGCGCGAAGAACTGGCCGAGTGGGATGTAGGGTACGCTCACGAAAGCCGCGCGCTGGATCGCAGCGGCGAGGGCCTTCTGCTCGGCAAGATCCCCGGCCAAGAACCAGCGATCCCGCAGCTCCTCGATTTTAGGGTCGCTCGGCCAGCCGAACCATGCCTGCGCCCCGTTGGTACGCAGAGCGAGGTGACCGGCCGGATCGGCGAGATCGGCACCCTCGTAGTTCGTGCAGAACGCGCTCCACCCGCCCTTGTCCACTGGGTCGCGCTTGTAGCGACGCTGCTGCACCGTGCCCCAGTCGAGGGACTGGTAATCGACGTTCAGCCCGATCTTCTGCAACGTCTCGGCGGCGACATCCGACATCGCCTTCAGAGCAGGGAAGTCGCTGGATACGATCAGCGCGACGGGCTCGCCTTTGTAGCCGGCCTCGACGATCGCCCGCTTGGCGGCCGCGAGGTTGCGTGGGCCGGTCACCACCTCCATCCCCGCAGCGGAGGCGAGCGGGGTATCCGGGCAGAAGAAGCCGACGCCGTCCCGCCACAGGCTCCGGTCGTCGCCCGCCACCGCCTGCATGAACTCCGACTGGTCGAAAGCCGCGAGTACGGCGCGGCGGATCCTCGGATTGTCGAAGGGCGGCTGCAGATGGTTCATCCGGAAGACGCCGATCAGGCCCTTCGGATCGAGGATCTTCACGCCTACGCCCGGGCTCGATCTCAGCATCGGCAGCAGGTCGATCACGGGGTAATCGATCCAATCGACTTCGCCGGCCCGAAGCGCCGATGCCGCCGTGCCCGGATCGGACATCGTGATCCACTCGACGCGGTCGAAATGCACACGCTTCGGCCCCGCGGTACGCGAGACCGTGCCGTCGTCCCGGGGCTTGTAGGGGGCAAACCGCTCGTAGACGTTGCGTGCTCCGGGCACTCGCTCGTCGGGGCGGTAACGGAACGGTCCTGAACCGATGATCTCCGTGATCTGCTTGGACGGGCCGACGGTCGCCAACCGCTCTGGCATCATCGCCGGAAAGAAGGCGGCGGACTTGCCGAGCGCGTGGGGCAGGAAGGGAAACGGCGCCTTCAACCGGAACACGATGGTGCGGTCGTCCGGCGCTGCGAGCTCGTCGGTGGCGGCCATCAGCGCCTGGCCGAAGGCATCCTTCGCCCCCCACCGACGGATGCTGGCGACGCAGTCGCGCGCCAGCACGCGCTCTCCGTCGTGCCACAGGAGACTATCACGCAGGGTGAGGCGCCAGAGGCGTCCGTCGGCCTCGATCCGGTGACCCGCCACCATCTGCGGGCTCGGCTCGAAATTGGAATCCTGGCCGTAGAGCGTGTCGTAAACCATGAACGCGTGGTTGCGCGTGATGATCGCCGAACTCCAGATCGGGTCGAGCACGCCGAGATCCGTGCGCGGCACGAAGCGTAGAGTCTTCGCGTCTGCCCCCAGAGCCAACCGCGGCGCGGCGAGCACAGCGGCAGCGCCTGCGATCAGGGTGCGACGCGTGGGGCTCGACGTCATCGGCAGCCGACCCTCAGAGTTCGAGCGTGACGTTTACCCGGGCGCGGGAGACGCAGGGCATCATCCGGTCCTGGCGCTTGGCGACCGGCAGCACGACGTCGCGGTGGATCACGGTGCCGTCCCGGTATCCGCACTCGCAGGAGCCACACACGCCGATCTCGCAGGACGAGGGCATCGCAAAGCCGTGACGGCGCAGGATGTCGAGCAGCGAGACATCCGCGGGAACGTGAACGACCGCCCCTGTCGAGGCGATCAGCGCGTCGAAGGGTTCCGGTTTGTAGTTCTCGTCGGCCATCGGCGCGAAGTGCTCGACATGCACCTGCTCTACCGGCCAGCCGGCGGTTTCCAGCGTGACCTGTACGGCATCGGTGAGCCTTTGAGGCCCACAGGCATAGATATGAACGCCGTCCTCCGGCGCACCGAGCGCCGCGGGGTCGAAGCGCGAACCTTCCGAGGAGAACCAGCAGCGGAGCCGGTCGCCGCAGAGCGCCTGCAACTCGGCCAACAGCGGGGCATTCTCGGCGGAACGGGCGCACAGATGAATGACGAAATCGGCACCGCGCGCGGCGAGATACCAGGCCATGGCGGCGAGCGGCGTCACACCGATTCCGCCGCCGATCAGGACGTGGCGCCGTGCCTCGACGGCCACGCCGAAGTTGTTGCGCGGATGGGACACGTGCGCGACGGCGCCCGGGGTGAGGTTGTCATGCGTCCATAGCGAGCCGCCACGGCCCGCATCCTCGCGCTTGATCGCCATGACGTACCGGCTCCGATCAGCCGGATCGCCACACAGCGAGTACTGGCGCGTGCGCCCGTCCGGCAGACGAAGGTCGACATGCGCGCCGGGTTCCCAAGCAGGCAGTTCGGGACGCTGTGGGTGGGCGAAGGTCAGCCGCACCACCTCCGGCGTAGTGGCGACGGCCTCTACGACCGTCAGCCTCATGACGATGCGGGCGGACATGGCCTCAATCCAACAGGGTGATCGGGTCGCCCGGGCGGATGATCCCGCCGCGCTCGATCCCGCAATTCAGGCCGGAGCGATTGTAGAGCGGCAGGTAGACCGGCTGCCCCAGCAGTTCCTCTAGATACTTGCATGGGAAGTTCAGGCGACCGCCGCGCAGGATCACCTCACCGACCTGGAATCTGCGGCCGACGAGATGATTGAGCGGTACGCCGCGCACGGTGAGATTCCGGCGGTGATCGACGGGCGAGAGATGGATCGGGCCGCCCTGAAGCGGCGGATCGTTGCGCGCGAGAGCATCGAGCGCCTCCTGCTCGATGAGTGTCACCTCGCGAGTGTCCGGCTTGGGCGAGTAGGTCCCTGTCCCGAGAAAGTAGCGATCGCCCTCGATGCCGCGGCCAGCGACGCAGTAGGCCTCGGCCAACTCCTCCATCTCGTAGCTCGCCGCCGGCGCAATGTGGATGTTGAGCAGCGTCCCGTGCCAGCCGGTCGCCCCTCCGGGCACGCCGGTCGCCACCGAGCCGGCCGCGTGCGCGAAGGCTTCGACATGGCGGGGTGCGGATGTCGCGCTCATCGCGCCGGCCCCGTCGCCAGCGCGATCGCCTCGACTTCGACCAGCGCGTCGCGGGGCAGGCGCGCGACCTCGACTGTCGAGCGCGCCGGCGCCGCGCCGGGGAAGTGTTCGGCATAAACCGCGTTCATCGCGGTGAAATCGTTCATGTCCTTCAGGAACACGGTGGTCTTGGCCACGCTCGCGAGGCTGGCGCCTCCGGCCTCCAGCACCGCGGCGAGGTTGGCCAGCGCGCGGCGGGTCTGCGCCGCGATGCCCTCCGGGAACGCCCCCGTCGCCGGG
>NZ_JAKSYC010000178.1 GCF_022829585.1 Methylobacterium sp. J-026 | reverse complement strand
CGTCGCCGATCCGCGAGACGGCGCTGCTCAGCTCCTGCACCAGGGCGCCGGTCTGATCCGCCTCGTGCACGGCACGCTGCGCCAGTTCAGCCGAGCCGGCGACCTGCCGGCTGATCTCCTGCACCGACGAGCCCAGCTCCTCGGCGGCGGCGGCGACGGTGTTGACGTTGGCGGCGGCCTCTTCGGCCGCGGCGGCCACCGCGCCGGACTGAGCGGAAGTCTCACCCGCCATCGCCGACATCGAGCCGGCGGTGGCCTGCAGCTCGGTCGCGGCGGCTGAGACCAAGCCGATGATCCCGCCGACCGCCTGCTCGAAGCCATCGGCCATCTGGCGCATGCCGGCCTTGCGCTGCGCTTCGGCGTCGAGGCGGGCCTGTGCGGTCTCGGCTTCGAGCACCCGGGTCCGGATTAGGCTGTCCTTGAACACCTGGACCGCCGCGGCCATGGCGCTGATCTCATCTCGTCGAGATGCTCGTTCTATGGGTACGGTGGCATCGCCCGCCGCCAGAAGCCGCATGGACTCGGCCAACCGCTTTAAAGGGGCCAAGCTTCGGCGCATCCAGAACCACAGCACCGCGCTAGAGACGAGGGCCAGCAGCCCACCGATCAGACCGGCTTGCCTTTTCAAACGCGTCACGATGGCGAGGTAGTCAGTGCGCTCGATGCCGGCGTAGAGGATGCCAAGGGTACTGCCGTCGGCGGCGAGGATCGGGTCATAGGCGGTGAAGTACGGGACCCCGAGGATTTCGGCTTCGCCCCGGTAGGGCCGGCCCTGCTTGATCACCGCATCGTAGACGGGTCCGGGTGCCAAGCGCGTGCCGATAGCGCGAGTCCCGTTGGGTTTAGTCACGTTGGTCGCCACGCGCACATCGCCGAGGAAGATCGTGGCGGTGCCCCCGATGATGGTCCGGACGCGATCGACGGCGGGGTCCTCGGCCCCGATCGAGTGGGATCCGATCTGGAGGTGACCATCGACCAGGCTGAAGCGCTGCGAGCCACCCTCGTCGGACAGGTTCTGCCGTAACAGCCTCATGTTGCTCTCCAGCACGGCGGAGGCGTGCTGAGTCATATCCGTTTCGACCTCGACCAGGATCGTGGCGATTGTCGTCGCCGAGGCGATACCGAGCATCACGGTACCGACGAGGCTGAGGCGCATCGGGAGCGTAAGGGAAAGCCGGGTCAGGCGGCGCAGGGACATCCGACGGCTCTCATGGCGTGAGGCCGATCTCATCGCCACGAGCCATCACATTGCTTCGTCTGAAGAAACAAGTGCGTGTCGGCCGTGACGAGAGATCGTAATGTGGACTTGGGGCGGATACTGGGCATCAGGAACGCTTCAGCCTGATTCTGTATTCATGATACAGCGCGGCTGATTAAATATTCCTTAATTTCACGATATTCTACAACATCGCGGTCAAAGTCTCAATTGTAGATTGTACAACCGCAAATTGAAGGGATTATATTATAAACTGAACTCCGTTGCTCGAACGGTGGGGAAGGTCCGGGTGCCGCTCTGAGTGGTATTCCTCATCCCATTCAGCTTCAGACCCTCACCGCATGGCTCAGCCGCCTCCACCACCCACGCGGATTCTCGCACGGTCTGATCGGTCGAGGTCGCCCGCCGCTCGTCGGCAGCTCTTCTGCGGTTTCGTCTTCTCTGATTCTCCCAGATCTAGAACCTGAGTATGCGTGGTGGTCGCGGATTTGACCCCTCCCCCTGATAACAGGGGGCGCCGTGCCAGCTGCAGCCAGGCGGTCCATTCCCGGCTGATGATGCGGATCACGTTGGTGTCGTTGCGGAAGCCGGTGATCTGGCGCTCCTCGACGGTCAGGAGCCCGAGGCGCACGGCCTCCCGGATGGCGTTCTTCACGGTGGTGCGAGACACGCCGGTCACCGCGGCCATGTTCTCGATCGACAGCCGGCAGTCCTTGCGGCGGGCCACCTCGGTCGCCACCAGGGCGAGGACCGCCTGCTCGGCCAGCGTGAACCGGGCCGCTAGCCCCGGTGGGAGCCGCCCAGAGGCGGCCCAGCGGCGACGGCGCTCCATCGAGGCTTCCGTGCGTGGCCGGGAGCCGACGGCCCTCCTGGGTCTTCCCACGCATTTTTGCGCAGGTGGGTCGATCAAATGCTCGGCTGTTCCCCCTGAGTTCGGGCTCTGTCCGGATCGCGGTCCATTTTTGGACAGCGTTCGCGTTTCGATCAGCCCGGACAGCGCCTCAGCCTCAGCCTCTGTGACCTTCCCCTCCCCATAGGCGCGCCACAGCAGTGCCGTCACTTGCGGCAGGGTGATTCGGCTCGCGGCCTCGATGGCGCGCCTCAACTCGTCGGCAAACATGGTCCTCGGCCCCGTGAAAGGGCCACAACAAGGCGTTCCGGGCCGCCGCAGGGGCGTCCAGTCCACAAGGCAAAGCCTCATCGTCGCGGGAATTGGCGTTCCCGCTTGACGCCCGAGGGCGCTTCATGGCTTGTGAGGGGCAGTTACTCCGGCCTCACAGCCGCTTCGATTTCGACGGCCCTCCAGTTTGGCGACTGGGGGGCCGTTGGCTTTTCAGGGGTCGACTTGCGGCGGCGTGGTCTCCTGATGGTCCCGGCGACTCGCACGAGGCGCGCGCCAGCCGGACATGGCATGTCGGCCGGGCAGCACGGTTAAGTCAACGGCGAGGAGGCGAGGCGCCCCGAAGGATCGCCCGCACCTCCCTGACATGCTTGGGCTCTGGGATGCCTGGCAGCAGGGCGGCGGTCGCCTCGTGGCAGGCCAGCCAGCGCCGGGCGAGGGGCAGCATCTCGTCGCTGCCCGCTCTCAACCCGTTACGGACACTCGACGCGTCCGCCCTGTGCTAGGCCGGGCGGGTGCGCAGTTGCCCCTCATAGTCGCGCTTGCCGATCGGCACGCCCCGCGAGCGTAGGATGTCGTAGGCGGTGACGGCGTGGAAATGGAAGTTGGGCAGCGAAAACGAGAGGATCAGGGTCTCCGACGTAAAGGCCACGCGCCGCGGTCCGATCTGAAGGTCGAGGTCGCGGCCCGTCCAGGTGTTGACCTCGTCTGGGACGTAAGCCTCCAGCGTCGCTTCCGCTTTGTCCATCATGACTTGCAGCTCTACGAAGGGGACTGGTCCGACCAAGCCAGGTGGCTCGAACACACCGGTCTTTGCGGCCTCCAGCCCCCACACGGCATGATGCCAAGCAGCCTCGATCTGGAAATGAAAGGGGGCCATGTCATCGTAGAGCCGGGCTCCCACAAGTTCATCCGGGTCGGCGCCCAACTCGGCGCAGTGCCTGTTTGCGCGGTCGAGGAAGCCCGCAACGGCACGCACGGTCTGCAGGAAGGTCGGCACGCTGAGTTCGTAGAAAGATGTCGCCATCGGACCTTCCCGGATTTGGACACTCATCGTCGCTGACGATTGTGGCACCGACCTACGTTGTCGGATTTCCGCCTTCGACCCAACCCGGACGAGCGGAGCCACGTCATGGTTTCTCGAAAGCGGTCAAACGGTGTCCCCAAAGTGCTTGGCAGGTATTCTGCTTGACGTTGGATGTGCCGAGCGACAGGGTACCGGGATATGATCGGGAACTGGAC
>NZ_JAKSYC010000314.1 GCF_022829585.1 Methylobacterium sp. J-026 | reverse complement strand
CTTGGTGTTGAAGGCAACGTGCTCGCGGTAGCGAGCGATGACTGTCTCGGACGAGCCGCCGAGCATCAGCGTCGTCATCGCCTCACCGGCGGCGTGCACCTTCTCGATCACCATCGACTGCATCTCGGCCCGGCCCTCACGTCCACCCCAAGCGACGCGTACCATGACAAACTCGTTGACCCGTCCCGACTCACTAGCGAGAATTATCGATGAAAAGACGGTATTATAACCGTTATAACTCCGCCAACCGCGCAGCCTCGCTCATGGAGAGGATGGAGGTCGGGGGGATCGTCGGCCCGGGCAACCACGCCGGCAAGCGCGAGATCCTGGTGGAGGATGCGGTCGGCTGACGGGGGCTCTCCAGGGTCCCCGCCCCCGCAGAGGCCCGCGCATCCTCCCGAACCGTGCGAGATACGCTCGGCAGCCCCTCACGCCGCCAGCGCCAGCCCCTCCTCCGCGTCGGCCTCGGCCGCCATGAACTGGGCCCGGGCGAGTTCGGCGAAGCGGCCGTTCTGGGCGACCAGCGCGTCGAAGGTGCCGGCCTCGACGATCCGGCCCTCGTGGAAGACCAGGATGCGGTCGGCGTCGCGGATCGTGGCGAGCCGATGGGCGATCACGAAGGTGGTCCGCCCCTCCATGACGGCTTCGAGGGCGCCCTGGAGCTTGCGCTCGGTGGCGGCGTCCAGCGCCGAGGTCGCCTCGTCGAGGATCAGGATCGGCGGGTTCTTCAAAAGCGCCCGGGCGATCGAGAGCCGCTGGCGCTCGCCGCCGGAGAGCGACCGGCCGCGCTCGCCGATCACCGTGTCGAGCCCGTCCGGCTGGCGCGCCATGAAGCAGCCGGCCTGGGCCCGCTCCAGGGCGTCGAGCATCTCGGCATCGGTGGCGTCGGGGCGGCCGACCTGGAGGTTCTCGCGGATCGAGCGGGCGAACAGCATCGGTTCCTGGAACACCACGCCGATGTTGTGGCGCAGCGAGGAGAGGCCGATGTCGCGCACGTCGATGTCGTCGATCCGGATCGACCCGGAGGCTGGATCGAAGCTGCGGTGCAGGAGGCCCAGCGTCGTGGACTTGCCCGAGCCGGTGGTGCCGACCAGGGCGATCGTCTCGCCCGGACGGGCCGAGAACGAGACACCGTCCAGCGCCTTGCGCCGGCCATCATACGAGAAGGCGACATCCTCGAAGGTGACCTCGCCTTCGAACCGCGCGACCTGACGGGCGTGCGGCCGGTCGGCCACCGACGGGACGGTGTCGTAGATCTCGAAGAACTCGGCGATCTTGGGCGCCTGCTGGAACAGGCCGTTGACGAAGCCGACCACGTGGTCGAGGCGCGCCACGAAGGCGGTGGCCAGGCTCATGAAGGCCACGACCTCGCCCACCGTGGTGGTGCCCGCCTGGTAGAGCCAGATGCCGGTGACGAAGATCGCCGTCATGGTGATGGTCGCCGAGGCCCGGGTCGCCACGTTGGCCAGCGCCCACCAGGACAGGACCGGGATCTGCGCGGCGAGCAGGTTGGTGATGATGCCGCGCATCGCGTCCTTCTCGGCCTTGGCGCGGGTGAAGGACTGGATCACCGCGACGTTGCCGAGGGCGTCGGACGCGTGGGCGGCCAACCCCGAATTGAATTCCTCGACCTGGCCCTGGAGCGCCTCGGTCCGGCGCATCACGAAGGTGGTCAGAACCGTGAAGGCGAGCACCAGCACCACCAGGATCGAGCCGAGCTGCCAGTTGATGAACAGGGTCATCGGCAGGAGCACGACCAGCGAGACCAGCGCGACGAGGTGGTCCCGGAAGAAGCCGAGCCACAGCCAGGCCATGCCGTTGGTGCCCTCCAGCATCGCCTTCAGGACGCGGCCGGAATGGTTGGCCGAGTGGAAGGCGAGCGGCAGGTCGAGGACGTGCTCGAAGTAGCTCGCCATCGACGACAGGCGGTTGCGGTGGGCCAGCCGGTCGGCGTGGAGCGCGATGAACACGCCCGCCGCGATGGTGAAGAAGCCGAACGCCACCCAGGCCGCCAGCAGGGGCAGCATGGTCGTCATGGCGTCGCCGCCGCGCTTGAGATGGGTGAGCTGGTCGATGATCCGGCCCATCAGCAGGGGCTCGGCGAAGGCCGCCACCGCCAGCACGACGTTGGTCAGCGCCAAGCCGATGGCCAGCCGCCGCTCCGCCTTCAGGAAACCCAGGACCCGCCCGTACAGACGAACCATCACGACCGCTCCGCCACCCCTGGCGCGGCCCGTGTGACCCGGGTCCTGCGCCTCGACCTCAGGGGCCGGCGCGGCCGGCGCCCTCGCCGATTCCCCGCAAACCCCTCATACGACAGGGCTATGCCAGGCTCCGCCTGAACGGGCGATGACGGGCCGACACAGGCCGGAAACGGGCGTCTTTACCGTTCGTTCAGCCGGGTTTCCTAACCCTGTGGGCTACCCAGCCGTTTGCGGCCCCCGGGTTCCCTGAACGATTCGGCATCGGGCACCCGCCTCATGGATCTCGCCACCGCACTCGGCCTGCTCTCGGGCCTCGGCGTCGTGATCGGGCTGATCATGCTCGATGGCGGCCATTTCGGCGCCTACCTGTCCGAGCACGCCCTGGTCGTGGTGTTCGGCGGCGCCACCGCGGCCACGATGATCCGCTTCCCGTTCTCGGTGATCATGCACGGCCTGCCCATGGGCCTGCGCTTCGCCTTCATGATGCGCTCGGTGAAGCCCCAGGAACTGATCGAGGAGATCACCAAGATCGCCGACGTGGTCCGCAAGAGCGGGCCGATCGCGCTGGAGAACATGGAGATCTCCGACCCGTTCCTGGCGCAGGGCGCGCGCTACATCGCCGACGGCTACGACCGCGAGTTCATCCGTGACACGATGGAGCGGGACCGCGACAACTTCCTGATGCATCTCGACGAGGGCTCGAAGGTCTACCGGGCCTACGGCGACTGCGCCCCGGCCTGGGGCATGATCGGCACCATCCTCGGCATGGTGGCGATGTTCGCCAACATGTCCGATCCCTCGAAGCTCGGGCCGGCCATGGCGACCGCGCTGCTCGCCACCCTGTACGGCGCCGTGATCGCCAACCTGATCACCCTGCCGCTCGCCGACAAGCTGCACGTGAAGCTCGAGGAGGAGGACGTGTCCCGCTCGCTGATCATCGACGGCATCCTGATGATCCGCGACCAGAAGAGCCCGACCCTCGTGCGCGAGATGCTGGTCGCCTACCTGCCGCACAACCATCGCGACGCGCTGATGGAGCAGGCGGCCTGAGATGGCGAAATCTTGAGATGGCTCGGCGGAAGCGCGGCGGCGCCCATGGCGGTCACGGCTGGTTCGTGACCTTCGCGGACCTGATGGCCCTGCTGATGAGCTTCTTCGTGATGGTCGCGGCGTATTCGACGCAGGACCAGAAGAAGATGCAGCTGGTGGCGGGCTCCATGCGCGACGCCTTCGGGGTCAACAAGGACTCGAAGTTCGCCGGCATCATCGAATCGGAGGGCCTGCCGGCCGCCGACCACGTGAAGTTCCGGCGCGACATTCCCCCGGATGAGGCCACCGACCGGACCACGCCGCCGCAGCTCGACAAGAGCAGCGCGTTCGGCATGCCCGACATGGGCGAGCCGGAGAATTTCGGCCTCGCGGCGGCCTCCCTGCGGCAGGCCCTGCAGAGCATGCCGGACTTCGCCGAACTGTCGAAGAACATCGTCATCGCCCGGACCGAGCAGGGCCTCGACGTGTCGGTCGTCGACCAGGACGGGCGCTCGATGTTCCCGGAGGGCTCGACCCGCCCGAACGAGCGCACGCGGCGCCTCCTGGAGCGGCTCGGTCCGGCGCTCCGCCAGATGCCGAACCGCATCGCCGTCACCGGCTTCACCGCCACCGACCGGCCCGGCCAGCGCCCGGCGGCGCCGCCCTGGGAGCTGTCGTCGGGCCGGGCCGTCAGCGTCCGGGAGATCCTGGCCCGTTCGGGGATCCCGGACGACCGGTTCGCCTCGGTCACCGGCAAGGCCGACACCCAGCCGATGTTCCCCGACAACCCCTACATGCCGGCTAACCGCCGGGTGACCATCACGCTGCTCAGGGAGGCGCCGCCGGTGCCGAACGTGAAGGGGCTGCCGTAGGGGCCCCGCGCCCCTACCGCGCGGTGAGCAGCGCCCAATAGACCTTGTACTTCGAGCCCGGCGCGTAGGCGGTGGCGATGCCCATCTTGGTCGCCCGGGGATCGACCATCGCGGCATCGTGCGGCGCGCTCTCGCGCCAGCCGGAGAAGGCCTCGGCCAGGGTGTGGTAGCCGGCCGAGAGGTTGGCGTTCACGTCCGCGTAGCCGAGCCGCTGGACCGCGGCCTTGACGGTCTGCGCCTGGCTCGGCCGATCGGCCAGCGCCATCGCGGCGGCCTCGGCCTCCGCCAGCCGCTGCAGCTCCGGATCGACCGCCAGCGGCGGCGCGCCGCGGTTGCGGCGGTAGGCCGAGATCATGTCGCGGGACGCATCGACGTCGATATGGGCGTTGTTGCTCGCCAGCGGCAGGTAGATGCTCGGCAGCCCGGTCGGGGCCGGCGCCTGGGCGGCGCAGGCGCCGAGCAGGGCCGGAACCAGGAATGTGCCTGCCAGCCGCAGACCCCGTCTCGCGTTTCGTCCGCCCACGTCTCTGAGGTCCCTGCTGCGACAACCGGCTCGGATGCCTCGGGATATAGGTGCGGCCGGGCCGGTTCGCACGGGCTGCCTCACCCCCCCGCGCTGCGCAGGCCGCGGTCGCGCTGCGGCTGGACCGGGGGCGCCGCGGACTCCGCGGAGGCCGGGGCTTCGGGGGCCTGGGCTTCCGGGGCCTTGGCTTCGGGGGCCGGCGCCGACAGCCCGAAGCGGCTGGCGATCTCGCCCATGGCGCTCTGCATCGTATCGAGGCCCTGCACGGTGACGATGCTGGCGCCGGGGCCGAGCGGCGGGATGAACCCCGCCCCCGACAGGGTCGAGAACACGGAGAAGTTCAGGTCGGTCTGCACCTTGAGGCCGAGGCTGACGTCGACGATCCAGACGAGCAGCTCGAATTCGAGGAACGGGTCGCCGATCTTCCTGAATACCACCCGGGGCGGCGGCTCCTTCAGCACGTCGGGATGGGCCTGCGCGCAGGCCGTGATCATCTCGGCGGCCCGCACCGGGTCCTGGTTGCGCAGGACGCTGACCGTGATGCTCACCCGGCCCGTGCGGTCGCCCCGCACCCGGTTCTTGACCACCCCGGAGATCAGGTTCGAGTTCGGCACGATCACGGCCGAGCGGTCGAAGGTCTGGATCTCCGTGGAGCGCACCGAGATCCGCTTCACGATCCCCTCGGAATCGCCGATCACCACCTGGTCGCCGACCCGGATCGGGCGCTCCCACAGGAGCAGCAGGCCGGAGACGAAGTTGTTGACGATCGATTGCAGGCCGAACCCGATCCCCACCGACAGGGCGCCGGCCACGAGGGTGAGTTTTTCGAGGCTCAAGCCCAGATACGAGAAGGCCAGCGCCAGGGCGAGCAGGAAGCCGCAATAGCCCGCCACCGTGGTGATCGAGTTGCGCAGGCCGGCATCGAGGTCGGTGGCCGGCAGGTAGGTGTTCTCCAGCCAGCGCTGCACCCCGCGGGTGATGAACACGCCGAGCACCAGGATGCCGATCCCCAGCGCGATGCTCGACAGCGAGATCGTCACGTCGCCGACCTTGAAGCCGAAGAAGGCCTGGCGGACCGACGACACGATGTCGGTGGAATCGAGCCCCCAGGGCGCCAGCACCAGGAGCGCGGCCACGAGGAACAGGACGACCCGGGCGGCGCCGGTCGCCAGGACCGAGATCTGGTTCAGCGAGCGCTTGCGCAGGCCGGTATTGGCCTGGAGCGCGGTGGCGAGCCGGGTCTCGTCGCTCAGCGCGCGGCCCACGAAGATGTCGACGCTCTGGACCAGCAGGTAGAGCAGCACCAGCACGCCCCCGGCCCAGATCAGCTGGTCGATCAGGAAGGTCGCGAAGGCGACGTAGCCGACCAGCGCCCCCAGCCCGATCACCGCCACGGCGGCCCAGCCGATGAGGCGGGCCGGCCCGCCGATGCCCGTGGTCGACTTGGTCGGCACGTAGGGGCCGAAGCAGGCCTCCTCCTCCTGCTCGGTGTCGGCGAAGCGGTGCAGGCCGACCGCCAGGATCAGGGCGGTCGCCACGGCGCCCAGCCCCCGGGTGGCGATGGAGATCGGCAGGGCGGCCGAGATCCCGGAATTGAGCGCCTCCACGGACTTCACCACGGTGATCACCGTGGCGATGCCGACCGCCAGCCGCGTCAGGCGCGTGGCCGCGGCGTCGCCGACGGGGGCGGGGCGCCAGGCGGGCTTCTCGGGGCTGAGCAGCCCGTCGCAGAGCGCCTCCACGAAGGCGATGAAGGCGAGCCCCCCGGCGATCGCGGCGGCCACCGGCAGGAGCCGGGACGGCAGGAGGTTGGTGGCGTCCAGCGCGTAGTAGACCGCGTAGGAGCCGGCCACCGCCGGCACCGTCCCGAGCAGGATCACCCGCCAGGCGGCGAGCAGCGTGGCCCGCCGCGACGGGTCGGTCCGGCCGGAATTCCGGCGGGCGCCCCGGGGGGCGATGTTGCGCCGCCCGAAATACAGCGCGATCGAGATCCCGAAGGCGAGCCCCAGGAACAGCAGGTTGGCGAGGCTGCCGTTGCGGGAGAACAGCAGGCCGATATCGGAGACCGCGCTCTGCAGGGCCCGCGTGTCCCGGGGGATGTCGGCCATCACCTTGGCCCAGAGGCCCGGGCCGATCAGCGGCTGGGAGCGCTGGAACAGGTCGCGGGTGAAGGATTCGCGCCGGCGGTTCGAGACCCGGTCGACGATCTGATCGCCCTGGACCACCAGGGAGCGGGCCAGGCGCTGGGTCTCGTCGATCCGGGTGACGGCGGCCTCGCGCTCGGCGCGCTGCTCGGCGACGTCGGCGCTCTCCTGGGTGTCCTTGGGCTTCGGCCCGAGCTGGGCCAGCCGCTCGCGGGCGGCCTCGAGGGGCGCGTCGAGCCGCGTCACCAGGGTGCGGATCTCGTCGGTGACCGTGGCGGCGCTGTCGCGGATGGCGGTGAGGTCGGTCACCGTCAGGTCGGTATGCCCGAGCTGCTTCTCGCGGGCGTCGAGCTCGGCCTTGGCGGCGTCGAGCTTGGCCCGCACCGCCTTGAACTGCTCGGGGAGCTCGGCCTGCGCCGGGGCGGGCTTGGTCTCCGCAGGCTTGGTCTCCGCAGGCTTGGTCTCGGCGGGTTTGCCGGCTGGGGCCGGGGCATGGTTTTGCGCGGGCGCCTGGACCGGGGCTTGGGCCGGGGCTTGGACCGGCGCCTGGGCGAAGGCCGACAGGGGCGCGACCGCCGGGAGGCCGAGCATCAGCGCGGCGAGCAGGGCGGGGAGGCGCGACCGGCGCGCGCCGCCCTCCGGCTTCCGGCTGCGCGCTGGCGCATGGATCTGCGCACGAGTCATGGGCGACCTCTCGTCGGGCGTGCCGGACGCGCGGTCGGGCTCCGGCATCGGCGAATCGGCGGCGACAGGGGACCGGGCGGGCCTCCTGGAGACCCGGCGCTCTGGGCGAGCAATGGGGCGAAACCGTGCTCCTGCCGATCCCGTGCCGGATTCGGCGCGGCCTCCGCCCGGGGCGGCATCCTGTGGGTGCGTCCTGTGGGTGCGTCTCTGGGCCCGGCCGGAAAAGCTTCACAAGGGTGTCACGCTGGGATTAGATGAACATCCTATGGACAGGGCCTTTTCGTCATCACGCGGAAGGGTATGGCCGGTGATCGCGCCGGCCCGGCCCGGCCGCGTTCCGGATCTGACCGCCTCGACTGGCGCCCCCGCGCGCCGGCCCGCAGCCCTGTTGTTCCTCCGCCTCTCCCCCCAGGCCGACGCCCCGCGCCCCGGCCCGCATCGGCCCCGGGCCGGTTCGGACGGGCCCGTGCGGCGTCGGCCTGGTCCCGCGCGTTATCCGCGTCAGAGTCAGTCTGAAGAGTCGCGCCGATGATGGATCTTCAAACCCTCGTCCTCAACGCGGATTATCGGCCGCTCTCCTATAATCCGCTCTCCCTCTGGTCCTGGAAGGACGCCTTCACGGCCCTGTTCCTCGACCGGGTCACCCTGGTGGCGAGCTACGACGTCGAGGCGCGCTCGCCCTCGCGCTCCCTGCGGGTGCCCAGCGTCGTGGCGCTGAAGAACTACGTGGCCCTCGCCCGCAGCCCGGCCTTCACCCGCTACAACATCTACCTGCGCGACGGATTCAGCTGCCAATATTGCGGCCTGCGGCTGCCCGCGGGCGGCCTGACCTTCGACCACGTGGTGCCGCGCTCCCGGGGCGGCCTGTCGAGCTGGGAGAACGTCGTGGCGGCCTGCTCGCCCTGCAACCTGCGCAAGGCCAACCGGACCCCGGCCGAGGCGGACATGCCCCTCATGACCGAGCCGCGCCGGCCGACCCGCTACGAGCTGCACCACCGGCAGCCCGAATTCGACCACCGGCAGTATCACCACACCTGGCTCGACTACCTGTACTGGGATAGCGAGCTGGAGAGCTGAGGCCGGCGCATCGCATACCGGGCTGTCGTGGACCCGATAAGCACGTAAAACACCGCTATAAGCGCGTCACGTCCCTCGGGAGGCCGGGTTTTCCTGATCGCCCGAGGGCGTTCTTTTCCAGGCTTGCCGGCATCAGTCGGCATCACCGCCTTTCATTCTTGGATCAGGCTGTGTCCGATCCGTTGAAACGTGAGGGCGGCAGCGGAAAGGTCGCCTGCCCGTCGGACGCGCACAGCAGAGAAGGCCTGGCCGCCGAACGCGGCTTCGACGCGGTCAATTGCGGCCCTGATCACCGCCTGGCGAACGCCGTGCACCGCAGCGGTTCGCGTGAGCGTGCCCCTGCTGGCATGAACGGCCTCGCCCACGGCCCGCAAGGCGATCTCTAGAAAGGCGACCTGACATAGATCGGATCTTCCACGGCGTCTTTCGGGACGTTTCCTGCGGCGGCCATCGTGATGGTCATCCAAGCGGTCGCCGCCTGTTTCACGCCAAATTGCCGCTCGACCCACAACAGGAAGGACCGCGTACCCATCAGGTCAATGTCGATATGCTCGACCAGTTGGATAGCCGCCCGCGCTTTCCTGTCGTCCACGATGGTCACGACAGCTTGTCCGTCCCCGACGACGGCTTCCACTCCATCGAGCACCTGTAGGATGCTCTGTTCTCCGAGATCCTTCCAAACTGGCTTCTTGTCCGGCGGCCGGCCCGAGAGCTCCCAGAGGTCCATGGCGTTCCTATAGGCCGTTCCTACCCCGGTCGGCTGAACATGGATGCGGTACGCGTTTCGTTCGAACCATGCCGCGATGCCGGCGCGATGTCCTGATCGGGGATCGTCCCCGGGATCAGGATCGCGCAACGCTTCCTCCTTCACCATGTCGGTTACCCAGACTTCCGCGCCGACGACGAACAACCAATCCAAGGCATCGCCGCCGATCCAACCCAACAGCGAGAGGGGCGTGTTATCCGGGATGAGGAGGCGTGGGATGCGCTCGTCACGATGCTCAGCGCCCACCCTCATGAACGAGACCCGAAACGCCTCTCCACGGCGCGGATCTCGGCCTCGACCGCGTCTTGGTTACGGTTGTTCAACGCATCGTCGGCCATGGCGAGCGCACAGGCTCGTAGGTCGGACGTGTCGTATCCCAGTGGATCGACGGGAAGTCCGCGGCGCACGACCGGACGGCTCCTGGGCAATGACACCGGTTCCCCCGACGCACGTTTGAGCCGGACGAACTCGTCGACCGACATCATCACGGAACGCGGCTTTCCATGGCTGGTGATAACGACGACGTCCGATGCGGCTGCGCGCTGAACGTCGCCCGTCCGCTGCTGCAGATCGAGGGATGTAAAGGCTTGCATCGAAGAACCTCTCTGAGGCCAAGATACACAATCACGTGTTTTACGTGATTGTGCAATCAGGATGTGCCCCGCTTCCTCCTTTACTGCAGGAGACCGTGCGGCGACCGTGCCATGGCGATGGTCGGTCGCTACGCACAGGAGTCCTCTCGCCCCAGCCCATTACGGCATCGGGATGGGGGCCTCGGGCGGATGCAGCGGTCTGCAGGGTCGCGAGTCCAGGCCCCTGAGATGACCGTAACACCCTTATGGGGCTGCGCCCCCCTGGACATGACGTGCTTACCGGGTGGAACGACACGCCCTTACGAGGCCGACACCTGCCGCCGATCAGTCACTGAGCAGTCCGCGAGTCCGTCTTTACGGGGTGCGCCACACGGGCATCTCTGAGCCGGAGAGCGCGCACCAGGACGGTATGTGGGCGCGGCACCGCGGCGACCTCGCGTCCAGCGTGCGGTGGTCCAAGCCTTGACGGGTCCCGACGACGCGCTGGAGATCCCGTCGGCTGGCCTCTCGTGCAGGGTCGGCGATCTCTACCGGGACACGCGGCGGCAATCACGGAGGCCGCGAACCTGATCGACGCGCAGGGCCGGATGGGGTGGAATCCTCACCAAGCCGGCGCGGAGCGCGGCGGCGCGTTGTACATCGGGACGTTGTGGTTGCGCGGCAGGTAGTCCCGCACCAGCACGGGCGGCGGGACGAACGGGACGATCCGCACCAGACCCCTGTGGCGGATGACGCGCGGCTCGGGCCGGTCCCCGGGCCAGGGCGCGGGGGACGCCAGGACGGGCCCCGCGGCGAGCAGGGCCGCGGCGACTGCGAGACAGCGACGAACGCGCATGGACAGGCTCCCGCCGGCAGGCAATATCGGACCGTGCCGCATCAGAACTTGATCGCCGCGCCGGCGCGGACGGTGTTCAGGTTGACCTTGTGCCCGTCGAAGTCGCTGAACAGGACATATTGGTATTCGGCGCGGAGCAGGATGTTCGGGGTGATCGCGTACTCGATGCCGGCCCCCGCCGCCGCGCCGGCGACGACCTTGGTCTTCGACTGCGCCTGGAGCGCGGTGAACGGTGTCCCGTTATAGGGCGCGCTGGGGTTGAAGGCCGTATAGCCGAAATTGTTCACGTAGGTCGGCGTCCCGCCCAAGTTGGCGTTGTAGGCGGTCAGGTTGAACCCGTAATTCTGGTAGGATGTCGAATCGGCGATGCGCGCCCGCCCGATCGCCACGCCGCCGGTCACGTAGGGCATGAAGTTCTCGAACGCGTAGCCGATCCGCGCGCGCAGCGTGCCGTAATCGTTGACCCGGGTGGCGGTGGACCCGTTCAGGCTCACGACTTCGTAGGTGCCGGCGGCACTGGTCTGGCTGCGGCCGAGCCCGTCGCTCGAAACACCCATCCGGCCGAAATAGGTGTAATCGGCCTCGACGCCGAAGACGAACTGGTCGAACTGGACGTTGTAGCCCGCGAAGGCGCCGAAGCTCACATCGCCGACACGCTTCGACGACGGGTTGAGGAGGGTCGAGGCCCTGAAGTCGGACTCGCCCGTCGTATCGTGCGAGTCCCGATAGATCAGGGGCTGCAGCGCACCCTTGGTGCCCAGCGTCGCCGAGGTGTAGCCGCCGTGACCGCCGACATACACGCCGCTCCAGTCGATCACCCGAACCGAAGCCGGGACCGGATCGTACTCGGCGCCGCGCAGATAATCGTAGTCCAGGTCGGCGGCCCGGGCGGTGTTGGCGCCGCAGAGACCGAGAACCGCCAGCAGCGGAAAGGTGACGGTACGCATCGGGATCGTCCTGGGACTGACGTGACGAACGGCGGATCGAGCCTCGACTCAGTGATAGTCGAGTAACCTTAATCATCCGTTGCCCGATATGAATTTCCATGTCGCAATGCTGCTCAAGCGCTGTTTTCGACCCTCGCTCGGATGACATCGATCGTGATCGAAGAGGTCTCCGGTTGCATCCGGTGCTCGCGCGGCGGCCCCGGAACGCGAAACGGCGCGGAGGTCATCCGCGCCGTCGCCGTCCGGTGGTGAGATCGGGGTGCGATCAGTACTTGCGCACCAGCGGGCCGGGGACCGGCTCCGGCATCAGCGGCGGCAGGGGGGCCGACACGACGCCGCCGAGGTAGTAGCGCAGGCCGATCTTCACGTCGTGCGCCTCGATGTCCTTCACCTTGATCGCCTGCAGGCTGCCGGTGCAGCACGGCACGTAGCCGGCGCCGGTCTCGGCCTTGCCGAGGTTCAGGTAGCGGTAGGCCAGCTCGATCTTCAGCGCGTCGGTCACGTTGTAGGCGAGACCAGCATGGAGCGCCCAGGCGAAGCTGCCGTAGGACTTGTCCTTGTAGAACTTGCTGCCGCTGTTGGTGTTGTAGACCGGGTTGCCGTTCGAGTCGTAGACCGGCTTGTAGTTGTAGGACGCCTGGCCGCAGCTGCAATCGTAGTTCGGGTTGCCGTAATCGTAGCCGTAGGTCGGGCTGGTGAACTGCTGGTTGGTCGAGTAGGACGAGATGTGGTTGAAGGCGTAGCCGACGCCGCCGCCGATGAACGGCGTGATGCCGTACCACGTGCCGAGATCGAAATACGCGTTGGCGAGCACCACCGCGGAATCGAAGTTGCCGCTCGACTTGTTGACCCCGTAGGAGCCGAGGCCGTCGTCGTAATCCGGGCCGCGGTAGTATTCGCTGCCGCGCAGGCCGGTGGCGTAGCGGTACTCGCCGGTGATGTCGCCGCGGAAGAACGGGGTGAACTGGTAGCCGACGCCGACGCCCGCGAAGCCGCCGCCGCCGATCTCGTTGCCGAAGGAGCGGTTGGCGTCCGGGTAGCCGGTGTAGTCGTAGGCCGTGCTGTATTTCGGGCGGTTGTAGACGCTGGCGCCCACGTCGCCGCGCAGGTACCAGCCGCCGCCGACCTCGATCGGTTCGGGCGGCGGCGGGGGCGGAGGCAGCAGATCCGCCGCAACGGCGAGGCAGGGCGCGCCGACGCTCGCCGCGAGCGTCAGGCTACGCACCAAAGCGTTGAGCTTGGAGCGGGCCATAAGAATTCCTTTACTGGATTCGTGAGCCCGACGCTCGGCGTGCGTGCTCTTGGTTTACCCTGTGAAGAATGCGGGCAACGTCTTAAATCCGGCTTAACGTTAAGTCTTAGGCTTGCATGTTTTCGCCTGGCCTGCGCAAACCGTTGCTCCGCAAATATTGGTCCCTGTCCAATGCGGAGCGTCTCCACGCCCCCGAGGATCGAACCGTACGTGAGGAAGACTGCATGAGCCGCCCGCTCCGCGCATCCCCGCGTGGCCGGTTCCGGCCCGGCGCGGCGGCGTGAGCCGATGCTGCCCGAGGACGTGCGCATCCTGGCGCTGATGCTGCCCGAGGCGGTCTCGGGCGCCCATAGCGGCAACCCTGATTTCCGCGTCGGCGGCCGGGTGTTCGCGACCCTGTGGGTCGAGGAGGCGCGGGTCGTGCTGCGGCTCGCCCCCGCGGATCAGGCCGACCTGTGCGCGGCCGAGCCGGACCTGTTCACGCCCCTCGACGGGGCCTGGGGCCGGCGCGGTTGGACCAATCTCGACCTCGACCCCTGCGAGGAGGAGGTGCTTCGCACCGCCCTCCTGGCGGCGTGGCGGATGACGGCGCCGCCGGACCTGCGCGCCGCCTACGACTGAGCGCCCAGGTCCTGGTTTCGAAAGGTCGAGACCTTTCGCGGGTCCAGGGCGGAGCCCTGGTGGAGATATCAGGGGCTCCGCCCCCGAACCCCGCCAAAGGGCTCGCCCTTTGGAATCCCGAACTTTAGGCCGCGGCGCGGGTGACGGCGTCGACCACCTCGTCGACCACGTCGTTGACGAGGCTGCGGTCGTCGCCCTCGGCCATCACGCGGATCACCGGCTCGGTGCCGGAGGGGCGGATCACCAGGCGGCCGCCATTGCCCAGCCGCTGGCGGGCATGCGCGATGGCGCTGACCACGCTGTCCTGGCGGAGCGGCTCGCCGGTCCTGTAGCGGACGTTCTTGAGGATCTGCGGCAGCGGCTCGAAACAGTGGCAGACCTCGCTCACCGGCCGCTCCTGCCGCTGCACGACGCTGAGCAGCTGGAGCGCCGCCACGAGGCCGTCCCCGGTGGTGGTGTAGTCCGACATGATGATGTGGCCGGACTGCTCGCCGCCGAGATTGTAGCCGTGCTCGCGCATGTGCTCGAGGACGTAGCGGTCGCCCACCGCGGTGCGGGCGAGCGTCAGCCCGAGGCCGCCGAGGTAGCGCTCCAGGCCGAGATTCGACATGATCGTGGCGACCAGCCCCGGCTGGGTGAGGCGCTCGTCCTCCTGCCAGGACCGCGCCACCACCGCCATCAGCTGGTCGCCGTCGACCACGTGGCCCTTCTCGTCGACGATCAGCACCCGGTCGGCGTCGCCGTCCAGCGCGATGCCGATATCGGCCCGGCGCTCGCGCACCTTCGCGATCAGCGCCGCCGGGGCGGTTGAGCCGACATCGCGGTTGATGTTGAACCCGTCCGGCTCGGTGCCGATGGCGATCACCTCGGCGCCGAGTTCCCACAGGGTCTCGGGGGCGACCCGATAGGCGGCGCCGTTGGCGCAGTCGACCACCACGCGCAGCCCGTCGAGCGTCACGTGCCGCGGCAGGGTGCGCTTGGCGAACTCGATGTAGCGGGCATGCACGCTCTCGATGCGCTTGGCCCGGCCGAGATCGTTCGAGGCGGACAGGCGCTTGTGCATGTCGGCGTCGATCAGCCCCTCGATCTCGTGCTCGATCGCGTCGTTGAGCTTGAACCCGTCGGGGCCGAACAGCTTGATGCCATTATCCTCGAACGGGTTGTGCGAGGCCGAGATCATCACCCCGAGATCGGCCCGCATGGACCGGGTCAGCATCGCCACCGCGGGCGTCGGCACCGGCCCGAGCAGCAGCACGTCCATGCCCACCGAGGTGAAGCCCGCCACCAGGGCGGTCTCGATCATGTAGCCGGAGAGGCGGGTGTCCTTGCCGATCACCACCCGGTGGCGGTGGTCGCCGCGCTGGAACACGAGGCCCGCCGCTTGGCCCACCTTGAGGGCGAGTTCCGGGGTGATCACCCCGTTGGCCCGGCCGCGGATGCCGTCGGTTCCGAAATACTTGCGCACCATCACGATCTCCGGTGCCGGGCTCGCCGCCGGCCGACATACCGACAGTCTAGCCCGACAGAACTTAGCAGATTGGGCAGTTGCCGGGGGCTCGCGCCGGCGGGGTGACCCGGGTGCTCCGCGACAAAGGCGGTCGAAATGCGGCGCGGTCCGGCCCGGGCCCTACAGCACCCGCGGCAGTGCCGCCGCCAGCAGGGTGATCCCCGAGACGGTCAGGAGGCCGAGCACCAGCCGGCGGAAGCCCGTCTCGCTCAGGCCGACATAGGCCCGGGTGCCCAGCAGGACCGGGATCAGCATGGCGGGCAGCACCACGGCCAGCATCGGCAGCGCGGCCCGGGTGACCAGGCCGGAGCCGAGATAAACGGTCATCGTGACGGCCAGCATCGCGAGGTTGAAGTTCTGGATGATCGCGCGCTGCGTGTCGCGCTCGTAGCCGCGCAGGACGCACCACAGGGTCGGCAGCGCGCCGGTGAAGCCGCCGAGACCGCCGAGCAGGCCGCCGCTCAGGCCGACCGCGGCATCCGCCAGCCGCCCGCCCGCATCGATGCGCGGCAGGTCCCTGGCCAGCAGCATGGCCGGGCACCACAGGACCAGCAGGGCGCCCAGCACCAGCTTGAACCAATCGGCGTTGAGATGCGGCAGCAGGAGCACCCCCAGGGGGACCCCGGCCAGCCCGCCCAGCAGGAACGGGGCGAGGCGGGCCCGGTCGAAGCCGCGCCGGACCGTGACGGCGGCGACGATCTGCCCGGTCAGGGATCCGGCCACGGCCAGGATCGCGGCCAGTTGCGGGTCGATCACCCAAGCCCAGAACGACAGGGCCACGAGGCCGAAGGCGAAGCCCGACAGTCCCTGCACGAACCCGGCGACCGCGGCCCCGAGGCCGACGACGAGATACACGGACAACGGCATCAGTGACGTGGCTCGAAGAGATCCAACCCTGGTCTTTCCAATTCGCTCGCCCGATCCGAGCCTCCGGCCGAGCTTTCGCGCGGTGTTCACGGACAGGCGGGGCGGATTGTCATGCTGGCCAGCGGGAGGCTCGGCTTAGCCAATGCATCCCGAAACAGGCCCGGCGCGTAGAACCCAACAAAAAAGGGCGCCTCGCGGCGCCCTTCTCGTTGCGTTGCCTGAACTCACGCCTGCGGCTGCGGTTCGAGACCGCCGTCGCTCTCCTTCGGCCGGCCGCGGCCGGCCGAGGGGACCGAGGAGCCCCGGGCCGGGGTCGGGGGCACGTCGCCGCCGTCGCGGATCGGCGGCTGGCCCTTCAGGAGGTTGCGGATCTCCTCGCCCGAGAGGGTCTCGTATTCGAGGAGCCCCTGGGCCAGGGCCTCCAGGTCGTCCTTGTGCTCGGCCAGGATGCGGCGGGCCTCCTCCAGGCCGGTCTCGACTAGGCGGCGGACCTCGGCGTCGATCTTCTGGGCGGTCGATTCCGAGACCGATTGCTGCCGGCCCATCGACATGCCGAGGAAGACCTCGTCGTTGTTCTCGCCGTAGGCCACGGTGCCGAGCTCGGGGGAGAAGCCCCAGCGGGTCACCATCATCTTGGCGAGACGGGTCGCCTGCTCGATGTCCGACTGCGCGCCCGAGGTCACCTTGTCCTGGCCGAAGGTCATCTCCTCGGCGATGCGGCCGCCCATCATGATCGCCAGCCGGGAGGTCATCTGCTCGAAGCTCATGGAGAGCTTGTCGCGCTCGGGCAGCTGCATGACCATGCCGAGCGCCCGGCCGCGGGGGATGATGGTCGCCTTGTGCACCGGGTCGGTGGCGGGGACGTTGAACGCCACGATGGCGTGGCCGCCCTCGTGATAGGCGGTGAGCCGCTTCTCGTCCTCGGTCATCACCAGGGTGCGCCGCTCGGCGCCCATCATGACCTTGTCCTTGGCGTCCTCGAACTCGTGCATCGTCACGATGCGCTTGCCGCGACGGGCGGCCAGCAGCGCGGATTCGTTCACGAGGTTCATCAGGTCGGCGCCCGAGAAGCCGGGGGTGCCGCGGGCGATCACCTTGAGGTCGACATCGGGGGCCAGCGGCACCTTGCGGACGTGGACCCGCAGGATCCGCTCGCGGCCGGTGACGTCCGGGTTCGGCACCATGATCTGGCGGTCGAACCGGCCCGGACGCAGCAGCGCCGGGTCGAGCACGTCGGGGCGGTTGGTCGCCGCGATGATGATGACGCCCTCGTTGGCCTCGAACCCGTCCATCTCGACGAGAAGCTGGTTCAGGGTCTGCTCGCGCTCGTCGTTGCCGCCGCCGAGCCCAGCGCCGCGATGGCGGCCGACCGCGTCGATCTCGTCGATGAAGATGATGCAGGGCGCGTTCTTCTTGGCCTGCTCGAACATGTCGCGCACGCGGCTGGCGCCGACGCCCACGAACATCTCCACGAAGTCGGAGCCCGAGATGGTGAAGAACGGCACGTTGGCCTCGCCCGCAACCGCCCGGGCGATCAGGGTCTTACCGGTGCCGGGCGGGCCGACGAGCAGCACGCCGCGGGGGATCCGGCCGCCGAGCCGCTGGAATTTCTGGGGGTCGCGGAGGAATTCCACGATCTCCTGGAGGTCTTCCTTGGCCTCCTCGACGCCGGCGACGTCATCGAAGGAGACGCGCCCGTGGGCCTCGTTCAGGAGCTTCGCCTTCGACTTGCCGAAGCCCATGGCCCGGCCGGCACCGGACTGCATCTGGCGCGACAGGAAGATCCAGGCGCCGATGAAGACGAGGATCGGGAGCCAGCTCACGAGCAGCTGGATGAACCAGGGGGTGTTGTCCGACGGCGGACGGGCGGTGATCTGCACGCCCTTGCCCTGGAGCTTGGAGACCAGGCTCGGGTCGTTGGGCGCGTAGCTCGTGAAGTTGCCGCCGCCGACATAGGTGCCGGACACGTCCTGCCCGGAAATCACCACCGATTGGATCTTGCCGGAATCGGCGTCGTTGAGGAGCTGGCTGTAGGCGATCTCGCTGCCGCCGCCCCGGTGGCCGGGGTTTTGGAACAGGGTGACGAGGGCCAGCACCAGCAGGAAGATGACGACCCACAAGGCAAAGTTGCGAAAATTCGGGTTCATCGATCAATCCTTGGCGTGTGCGACCCCCAAGACGGACGCGTCCCTCGGCAGTTCCGGTCCATCCGTGCACACCCCGCCAATGTAGGCGGGGGGCTCTCCCTTGCCAAGTAATTCGGGGGCCCCTGCGGCGAGGGCAGCATCCGGGGCCCGATCCGCCGCCCGCCGGCGCGGGGGTGCGGGGGCGAGACACAGGGTGGCGGCCCCGTCGGTGGAGACCAGAATCCCCGCCAGCGTGCGCCGGATCGCCGAGCGGCCGCGCAGGGCCGGCAGCAGCGATTCGAGGACGAGGGCTTCGAGGCGTTCGAGGCGGCGGGGCGCCGCGCCCGCCCGGGTCAGGGCGAGGTCGACGCACCGCAGGGCCACGGCCTCCGGCAGGGCCGCGAGCGCGGTCCCGTCGAGGCGGATGCGTCCCTCGGTCTCCGGCAGCCGCACCGCGTCGAGGGCCTGCGCGGCGGCGATTCGCAGCGCGGCCCCGTCGCGGGCGGCGCGCGCGGCGAGGCGGGCGAGGCGCGCCGGGGTCAGGCCCTCCCGCTCCAGGATCGGCCAGGCCGCGCGCAGGCGCCCGCGGGCGAAGCGCGGGTCGGCGTTGCCGGGGTCGCGCAGGTAGGGGATGCCGCGGGCCTCGCACCACGCCACCAGGGCGGATTTCGGCAGGGTCAGGAACGGCCGCCCCAGCCCGATCCCGGGCGCCAGCGCCCGCGCGGCCCGCATGCCGGCGAGCCCCGCGGGGCCGCTGCCGGCGGCGAGGCGCATCAGCACCGTCTCGGCCTGATCGTCCCGGGTATGGCCGGTGAGCACGAGGCCGGCGCCGACCCGCCGGGCCTCGGCGGTGAGCAGCCCGTAGCGGGCGGCCCGGGCCGCCGCCTGCAGGCCGGTCCCGGGCTTCGGCCCCGCCCAGGCGAGGATCGCGTGCGGCAGGCCGAGGGCCCGGGCCGCGCGGCCGACCGCCTCGGCCTCCGCGCGGGACTCCGGGCGCAGGCCGTGATCCACCGTGGCGACCTGCACGGCCGGGGCGCCGCGCCCCGCACGCAGGTGCGCAGCTAGGTGCGCGGTGGCGTGCATCAGGCTGGTCGAATCGGGTCCGCCCGAGACGGCGAGGAGGAGGCCGCAGCCATCGCGCACGGCGCGGTCGAGCCAGGGCGCGAGGGCGTCGCGGACCGGGTCGTCCGATCCGCTCAAGCGCCGCAGCGGACGCGCTTCTGCTCGCGCGCCACGCCCTGGCGGACGCCCGTCCCGGCATTCGGGAACTTCCGGTCGAGCTCGGCCAGGGTCGCGCAGGCCTGCTCGCGGGCGCCCAGGGCGGCGAGGGTGACGCCGAGCTTGAGCATGGCGTCGGGGGCCTGGGCGGAGCGGGCGTAGTCGGTGGAAACCTTCAGGAACTGCTCGGCGGCCTCGCGGTTGCGGCCGCGGGCGAGGTAGCTCTCCCCGAGCCAGTAGGTGGCGCCGGCGACGCGGTTGTCGCGGGGATGGGACTGGATGAACTGGCGCAGGCCCATCTCCGCCTGCTCGTACTGCTTGGCGCGGAGCAGCTCCACCGCGGCGTCGTAATCCGCCGCCGGGTCGCCGGGCCGGGTGGCGGCGACGCTCTCGCTCTCGGAGGGCCGGGCCGGGATCGCGCCGGTCCGGGCCGGCGGTCGCAGGTCCACCGGCTCGTCGGAGCCGGGGGCGGCGGTGTCCGCATCCTCGTCCTCGGTCGCCCCCTCGGTCACCCCGTCGAGCGCCCCGTTGATCGCCCCTTGGGGCAGGCGCTGCGGCCGGGGCGCGGCCGTCTCGACGGCCTCCCGGGGCGGCAGCGGCGCGGAGGGCTGGGTGCTGCCGAGCTGCATCGGCGCGCCCGGCGCCCCGGGGGCCTGCCCGGGGTCGAAGGCGTCGCCGCGCTTGCCCGGCCGTCCGGAGCCCGGATTGACGCCGTTGACGCCGCCGGCCGGACCCGCGGCGGGCGGCGCGGCCGCGGGCGCAGGCCTGCCGCCACCCTTGCCCTCACCTTTGCCCTCGCTCAGCCGGAACTCGACATCCTCCTGGAACTTGCGCAGCTGCTCCTTGAGCTGGCGGTTCTCGTACTGGAGGGTCTCGATCTGCCCGGCCATCATCCGGGACTGGTTCTCGATGCGCCCGAGGCGCACCACCAGCTCGGAGGCATCCTGCGCCACGGCCGGATGGCCGAGGAGCGCGGTGGCCAGGGCGGTGACGAGCGCGAGGCGGGTGCGAAGGCGGGCGGGCATGAGGCGGCTGCGGTCCAGTGGCGGCGCGAGCCCCTATCAGATGCGCCGGTCCGCGGCAAAACTGCGGCGGGGTCGGGCCGGCTCCTGGAACCCTGGAGGCGGAGAGCGTCCCATATCCGGCCGCAGCCCCGGACCCGCGACGATCCGGATTGGAAGACATCCGCCTCGTTCAGTGTTTATCGAGATCAATGGCATGTATTTTCGCTCATACATGTGAATATACGCATATTTTTCAAATAAAACGATCTCAATTTCACTCGCACAACCTGAGCAAGCTTCACGCAATCTCCGATGCTTACGGCGCAATCTCCGTGCATTGCTTCGTGAAGTCCGTCATCGTGAAGAATCAACTCGGACCACACGCCGCGCAGGGTTCAGACCGCGACGGCCAGCACGCTCCCGAAGCGGCGCCGGCGTCGATGCCGCGCGAACAGTACCTCCTGGACGGGCTCTCGAAGGCCGGTAAGCTTATCGAGATCGGTCCGGCCCACAATCCGCTCGTGCCGCGCAGCGCCGGCTGGAACAGCTTCAGCCTCGACCACGCCTCCCGGGCGGATCTGGTCGCCAAATATGCGGGCGATCCCTGGGTCGACCCCGCGAAGATCGAGGAGGTCGATTTCGTCTGGCGGGGCGGATTGATGATCGACGCCGTCCCGGCCGAACACCACGGCACGTTCGACGCCGTCATCGCGAGCCATGTCATCGAACACACGACCGACGTGATCCGGTTCCTGCAGGCGGCGCAGACCCTGCTCCGGCCGGAAGGCACCCTGCGTCTCGCGGTCCCCGACAAGCGCAAGTGCTTCGACTTCTACCGCAATCCCTCGACCACGGCCGACACGATCGTCGCCTACGAGGACAGACGAGACCGGCACGACGTGCGCACGCACATCGACTATGCCCTGCGGATGGCGACCAAGCGCGGCTGCCCCGGCTGGTTCGAGGGCGACACCCAGCCCGCCGAACTCCTCCACCGCGTCGACATCGCGTGGCAGATGCTCCGCTACCGCGGCATTCCCGATTACGTGGACGCACACAATTGGGTGTTCGTGCCGGCGAGCTTCGAACTGATGATGCTCGAACTCTGCCAGCTCGATTTCCTCGATCTGCGAATCGAGAATCTGGTCGCGATGCCGGCCACCGAGTTCCTTGTCCGGGTCCGGCCCGGGCGGGAGGCGGTCGATCCGGAGACGATCCAGGCGCGGCGCCGCGCGCTCATGGACCGGATGCTGATCGAACTCGCCGATCAGACGCGGCAGATCGCGGGCAGCCCGCTATACGCGCCGCCCCAAGAACCACCCCAAGAACCGCCCCAACGACCGCCCGAAGCGTCTCCCTCGGACCCTGCCCCGCCCGTGCGACGCTCCGGGTTGCGCCGCTGGCTGGCGGCCGGGGCGTCGCTGGCCGCGGCGTCCGCCGCGCTCCAGCGGGTCGCCCGCTCAACCCGGTGAGCGGGGACCTGCGTCCGCACCGCCCGCGCGGGCGGAGGTTTCGGCCGGCGCCGGTCGCCTACGCCCCGGCGCCGCGGTCGAGCACGATCACCGCCCGGCGGTTCTGCGACCAGCAGGAGATGTCGTTGCACACCGCCACCGGCCGCTCCTTGCCGTAGGAGACCGTGCGCATCCGGTTGGCCGCGATGCCCCGGGTGGCGAGGTAGTCGTTGACCGACTGGGCCCGGCGGGCGCCCAGGGAGAAGTTGTACTCGCGGGTGCCGCGCTCGTCGGCATGGCCCTCGATGATGAAGGTGTAGCGCGGGTAGCGCTGCAGCCACGCGGCCTGCTTGTCGAGGGTCGCGGTGGCGGTGGGGGTCAGGTCGGTGGAATCCGACTCGAAGAAGACCCGGTCGCCGATATTGACGACGAAGTCCTGCGCGCTGCCCGGGGTCGCGGCGCCCGCACCGAACGCGGAGGCGTCGGCGAGGTCCTTGTCGTTGCTGCATGCGCCGAGCCCGCGGGCGGCGACGGATGCGAGGCCGAGGGCGGCGGCGCGGAAACGCTGGGGCATGGGTTCAAACTCCTCGAGCGGTGCCGAAGGCCGGCTGCGGGTCTTCGAGGCGGGTCCGCGTCGTCCTGGATGCCGTTCGTAGGCGCGGATGGTTAAGCGACGGTTCCGCCGCGCGGGGCGGGGCCGTGGTGACGGCCCGTGCCGGGCGGTGGCGTGCGCTGTCGCACCCGGAATGCGGCGGCGGCGGGGCGGCCCGTCCGAGCAGGCGATTTCCGCCGCGCCGGTTGCGGCGATGCCACAGGGGTGCGTCCCGGGCCGGTCTTTAAGATATCGTCAACCCTATCGATCCTTGAATGGTTGTGCCGACCACCGGATATCGTTCATGCGCCCCGCCCCGTGTGTTCTCATCGTCGAGGACAGCTATCTGCTGCTCGAGATCATCGCGAGCCTGTGCGAAGCGCAGGGCATCCGGGTCATCGAGGCGTCGAGCGGCGAGGCGGCGCTGACGCTCCTGCGGGCCCGGGGCGGCGAGATCGACTGGCTGTTCACCGACATCCATCTGCCCGGGCTGATCGACGGCTGGACGGTGGCGCACGCCTACCGGGCGCTCCACGCCGACCGGCCGGTTGTCTACACCTCGACCGATGCGAACCGGCGCGGCGGCGTGCCCGGCAGCCTGTTCCTGCGCAAGCCGTTCCAGGTGCAGGAGGTCAACCGGCTGGTCCGGATGATGGTCGAGGGCCCCGGCGCGGCGATGCCGCTCAGCGCGGCGGGCTGAGGGGGTTCAGCCCGCCCGGAACAGGGCCGCGATCTCCGGGGCGGCGAGCCAGGATTCGACCCGCGACGCGGTGAGGTCGCCGGCGGGCATCGCGTCGTAGATGGAAAAGCTCGCCGCGATGAAGCCCGGCAGGTCGTAGAGCACCGGGAACTCGTCGCTCAGCACCTTGGACTTGAACGCCTTGCTCTTGAACAGGTACGAGCCGGTCAGCCCGAACAGCTCGGCGATCGGGGGGTAGATCGGCCAGATCACGTCCTGGGTCAGCGCGTCGCCGAGGTAATCCTCGATCGCCACGGGCTCCGGGGTGAGGCCGCTCTCCGTGAGCAGGCGGCGGGCGATGTCGCCGATGACGTGCACCTTCGGGTGGTTCATCAGGTGCATGAAGGCGCCGCGGCGCGCCCAGCGGGTCAGCTCCCGCTCCAGGCCGAAGCCCAGGGCCTCGGCGGACGAGACCAGCTCGCGCACGGCCGGATCCCAATGGTCGAGATAGCCGAGCCGCCGGAACACGTCCTCGCGGAACAGGCCGGCGGTGTGCCCGATGGCGAGGCCGAGCCGGTGGGCGGTCAGCGCGATCGCCGAGTGGTACTGCCCCAGGGGCGAGGGCGCGAGCTTCAGCGCGGCGAGGTCCGAGGCCTGGCCGGCATAGATCATGTCGGGATGGAAGGCCGAGAACACGATCGACGGAAACAGCCTGAGACGGGGGTCGGCGGCGCGCAGGGTGGCGGCATCGCCCCCCGGGATCAGACCGGCCGGGAAGGTCTGCGAGAAGACGTGGTCGTGGGTGCGCAGCGTCCGGATCAGGCCGTCGACATGGCCGTGGTCGCGCTTCAGCGAGCCCATGGGCAGGTAGCGCACGGGACTCTTCGGCGCGAGCAGGCGCATCGCCTGGGCGACCCCCCGGGCCTGGCAATTGCCCAGCACCGCGATGGACGGCCCGTCGCGGGTGGTGGCCGCGCGCGACCGGTTCCGCCATGGTGTCGCCCAACTGGGCGTCGACAGGGAAAACGCGCTGCGGGCGCGCCGGGGCAGGTCGTTCAGGGCCACGTCGCGTGCCGGTGTCCGCGGACGGCGCGACGCCCCCGAGGGCGGTCGCCGTCGTGAAGAAGAGGGTTCGAGGATGGCGTTGAATCCGTATACGGGTCTACCGGCCGAGCGATTCTGGCGCAAGGTCGTGACCAACGTGCCGCCCTTCGCGGTCAATCCGCACCCGAAGGAC
Source organism: Methylobacterium sp. J-026 (assembly GCF_022829585.1). Classification (GTDB taxonomy): domain Bacteria; phylum Pseudomonadota; class Alphaproteobacteria; order Rhizobiales; family Beijerinckiaceae; genus Methylobacterium. Next base: position 49,130 of record NZ_JAKSYC010000314.1, on the reverse strand, counting down.
ACGTTCGTGATCGCGCCGACCGACAAGGTCGCCACCGGCGGCTCCTGCTTCGCGCAACGGGTGGCCGAGGCGGTGCGCGGCGCCGGGTTCAACTACTACCTGACCGAGCCGCCGACCCCCGGGATGAGCGCCGAGGAGGCCAATGCCCGCCAGTTCGGCACCTTCTCGGCCCGGTACGGCAATCTCTACTACACGCGCCAGTTCGTGCAGCTGTTCGACCGGGCCTACGGCCGGTTCGAGCCGGAGCTGAAGGCGTGGCTGCGCGACGACGGCCGCTACGTCGATCCGTTCCGCCCCACCGTCGAGCCGGCCGGATTCGCCAGCGAGGCCGAGGTGATCGCGGCCCGCGACGCGCATCTGGCCGAGGTGCGCCGCCTGTTCGAGACCCTGGACGTGTTCGTGCTGACCTTGGGCCTCACCGAGGGCTGGCGCTGGCGGGCCGACGGTGCCGCCCTGCCGCTGGCCCCCGGGGTCGCGGGCGGCACCTTCGATCCGGATCTGTATGAGTGCGTCAATGCCGGCGCCGGCGAGGTGCTGGGCGACCTCAACGGGTTCCTCGACCGGCTCTGGAGCGTGAACCCCAAGGCCCGGGTGATCTTCACGGTCTCGCCGGTGCCGATGATCGCCACCTACATGGACCGGCACGTGATGGAATCGAACAGCTACTCCAAGTCGGTGCTGCGGGTGGCGGCCGGCGAGGTGGTCGGCCGGGGCGATCCGCGGGCGGTGTATTTCCCCGCCTACGACATCGTCACGAGCAACGTGAATGCCGGGCGCTACTACAACGAGGACCAGCGCACCATCAACGACGCGGGCGTGCGCCACGTGATGCGCCTGTTCCTGGCGACCTTCGCCCGCGACCGCGCCGCCGCGGCCCCGACCCACGCCCCCGTGGACCTCGCCGCCGAGTTCGAGGGCAATGCCGGCGTGATCTGCGACGAGGAGGAGATCGAGCGCAGCGTGGCGTAGGTCCGGTCAGGTTTGCCTTCGGGCGGGCGTTTCGGGCAAGCTCGGCCACACGCGCTATTCCGGAGACGAATCCCTTGAGCCTGCCCCCGCCCCGCCACGCCGATCACGCCATCGATCCGGTCTTCGTCGCGCGGCACTCGCCCCGCGCCTTCACGGGCGAGGCCGTGCCCGAATCCGAGCTGATGCGGATGATCGAGGCGGCGCGCTGGTCGCCCTCGGCCTACAACTCGCAGCCCTGGCGCTTCCTCTACGCGCTCCGGGGCGACGCCCACTGGGACACCTTCCTCGGCCTGCTGGTGTCCGCCAACCAGACCTGGGCCTCGGGCACCGGCGCGATCCTGTTCCTGGTCTCGAACGGGCTCATGAAGGTCGGCGACGCGCTGAAACCGTCCTACAGCCACTCCTTCGATGCCGGCAGCGCCTCGCTCGCATTCCAGCTCCAGGCGATCCACCAGGGCTGGCACGCCCACGGCATGGTCGGGTTCGACCATGTCCGGGCCCCGGAGGTGCTGCGCCTGCCCGAGAACCACCGGATCGAGGCCGCCTTCGCGGTGGGGCGCAAGACACCCGAGGCGGAACTCGCCGAGGAGCAGCGGCCCCGCGAGACGCCGAACGGCCGCCGGCCGATCACCGACTTCACCCTCGCGGGGCCGTTCCCGGCCGCCGCAGGTTGAGGCGACGCGGAACCGGCGCCTTCGACCGGGGATTGTGTCCGCAGCGCAACGCCGGTCCCGGATCGATCCGGTCCGCCCTGCGACGAATCGGGAGCTGGCTCATGGATCCGTCCGACAAGGCCGAAGCGGCCGCCGGGTTCCTCGATGACGGACGGTTCGACCACGCCTCGGGGCTGCAGAGCGTCGCCGACCGCCACGGGGTCAGCCTCGAGGCGGTGCGCCACCTCATGCGGGCGCTGGAGCGCGGCCACGGCACCATGGCGCAGTTCGACCATCCCGATCTCGGCGGGATGGGCCAATGGTTCTCCGGCGGCATGGTGATGGTCGGCCGGATGTTCGACGACGCGCTGAAGGCGCGGGTCGGCGGCCTCTGCACCGAGCTGGCGTCGGCGCTGCCGGCGGGGGGTTTTTCCGGATCGGAACCCGTATCCCATGGGAGCGGCGGCGCGTGGTGGCCCGCCGGCCTCGGATCCCCGGCCAGCACCGGCTCGCAGAACGGGCTGCGCTACGCCTATTTCCCGGAGACGCGGCGGCTGGCCGTCGAATCGGGCTCCGGCGTCGCCCTCTACGACACCGGCGAGCACCACATCTCCGGGGTGTCGCAGGCGAATGGCAGCCTCGACTTCACCGGCCCGCGGGGCGCCGTCTCCCTCGACCGCCTGCGCCGGATCGAGGCGGAGACGGCGGCTCCACGGCAGGCCGATCCGGCCGAAACGCCGGCCGCACCGGCGCCCTCACCCGCGACCGACGTGCTGGCGACGATCGAGCGGCTGGCGGAGTTGCACGCCCGGGGCGTGCTCACGGAGCGGGAATTCTCCGACAAGAAGGCGGAGCTGCTGGCGCGGCTGTGATTTTCCGGGGCTGCCGGCCTCCCTGAGGGGATGCGGGCGAGGGGGAGAGGTTTTCCCCGCCGCCGACCGGCTCCTGGCCGCTCAGGCGATCCCGGCCCGCAGCAGGTCGTGGACGTGCACGATGCCCACGGGCCGTCCGTCCGTGACGGCGAAGACCGCGGTGATGAGCCGGCGGTTCATCACCTCCAGGGCGGCCTGGGCGAGCTTGTGCGGCTCCACGGTGACCGGATCCCGGGTCATCACCGCCGAGACCGGCGTGTCGAGCAGCGCCGGGCCCATGTGACGGCGCAGATCGCCGTCCGTGACGATGCCGACGAGGCGCCCGGCCCCGTCGGTCACCCCGACGCAGCCGTAGCGCCGGGCCGCGATCTCGATCAGCACCTCGGACATCAGCGCGGTCTCGTGGACCAGCGGCATGTCCTGGGGGCCGTGCATCACCTGCTGCACGGTCTTGAGCCGGGCGGCGAGCGTGCCGCCGGGATGCAGGGTGTGGAACCGGGCCGAGGTGAAGCCGCGCCGCTCCAGCAGCGCCACCGCCAGGGCGTCGCCGAGCGCCAGCTGGATCAGGCTGGAGGAGGTCGGCGCGAGGTCGTGCGGGCAGGATTCCCGCACCCGGGGCAGCTCCAGCAGCACGTCGGCGGCGCGGCCGAGCGTGCTCTCGCCGTTGCGGGTGATGGCCACCAGGGGGATCGAGAACCGGCGGCTGAAGCCGACGAGGTCGGACAGCTCGGCGGTCTCCCCCGACCACGACAGGGCGACGATCACGTCGTCCCGGGCGATCATCCCGAGGTCGCCGTGGCTCGCCTCGGTGGGATGGACGAAGAAGGCGTGGGTGCCGGTGGAGGCCAGGGTCGCGGCGATCTTGCGCCCGACATGGCCGCTCTTGCCGATGCCGCTGACGATGACCCGGCCCTTGCTCTGCAGGATCGTCTGCACCGCCTCCTCGAAGGCCGCGCCGAGCCGGCCCTGGAACGCCGCGCTCGTCTCCTGAAGGGCGGCGATGCCCAGTTGCAGGCTGCGCATCCCGAGGTCCCGGGTGGTGGCGAGGTGCGCCGACGGCGCGTCGTAGCGATCGTCGCGCAGGGCGCTGGAGGCGGGAGCGTTCATCGTTTCCGTTCTGGACCGTCCGGCCGGATCCGCGGGCCGGACGGCGGCGCGGCGCAGGTCCGGCGACGCTAGGCAGCCGTCATGGTTGAAATGTGACGCGGGGACGACGCAGCGACGCAGCGTGGTCGGGGCAGCCCCGGTTGAAGCCGCGCCCGCGCGGGTCCATGCTGGCCCGACGCCAGCCCGCGCTGCGGGTCCGAAGGAGGGCTTAAGCCCCATGACCATCCGCTTCCCCGATCCCGATCCCGCCATCCTCGCCCGGCGCGAGGCGATCCTGGCCGGCCTCGCGCCGCTCGTGGCGCCGGAGGCGCTGGTGGTGAGCGAGGACGAGCGCCGGGCCTTCGAGACCGACGGGCTCACCGCCTACCGGCAGATGCCGCTCGCCGTGGTCCTGCCCTCCACCACCGCGGAGGTGGCCGCCGTGATGGCCTATTGCCACGCCAACGGCGTCCGGGTGGTCCCGCGCGGCGCCGGCACCTCGCTGGCCGGGGGCGCCATCGCGCAGGCCGACGCGATCATCCTGGGCGTCGGCAAGATGACCAAGGTGCTCGACCTCGATTTCGCCAACCGCACCGCCCGGGTCCAGAGCGGCATCACCAACCTGGCGATCTCCGGGGCGGTGACCCACGAGGGCTTCTTCTACGCCCCCGACCCGTCGAGCCAGCTCGCCTGCACCATCGCGGGCAACATCGCGATGAATTCCGGCGGCGCGCATTGCCTGAAATACGGCGTGACCACCAACAACCTCCTGGGCGTCACCCTGGTGCTCAACGACGGCACCGTGGTGGAGATCGGCGGCCAGCACCTCGACAGCCCCGGCTACGACCTGCTCGGCCTCGTCTGCGGCTCGGAGGGGCAGCTCGGCATCGTCACCGAGGCGACGGTGCGGATCCTGCGGGCGGCCGAAGGCGCGCGCCCGGTGCTGGTCGGCTTCTCGAAGGTCGAGGATGCGGGCGACTGCGTGGCGGCGATCATCGCGGCCGGCATCATCCCGGTGGCGATCGAGTACATGGACCGCGAGGCGATCCTGATCACCGAGGACTTCGCGAAAGCCGGCTATCCCCGCGACGCCGAGGCGATGCTGATCATCGAGGTCGAGGGCTCGGACGCCGAGTGCGACGGGATGCTGGCGCGGATCGAGGCGATCGCCCGGGACTTCCGGCCGACCAGCCTGCGGGTCTCGCGCTCGGAGGCGGAATCCGCCGCGATCTGGAAGGGCCGCAAGTCGGCCTTCGGCGCCACGGGTCGGATCTCCGACTACATCTGCATGGACGGCACGATCCCCACCGGGCAGCTCGGCCCGGTGCTGGAGCGGATCGGGACGATCTGCGCCGAGCAGGGCCTGCGGGTCGCCAACGTGTTCCACGCCGGCGACGGCAACCTGCACCCGCTGATCCTGTTCGACATCAACAAGCCCGGCGAATTGCAGAAGGCCGAGGCGGCGGGCGACGAGATCCTGAAGCTCTGCGTCGAGGTCGGCGGCTGCCTGACCGGCGAGCACGGGGTCGGCATCGAGAAGCGCGAGCTGATGCGCTTCCAGTACGATCAGGTCGATCTCGAGCAGCAGATGCGGGTCAAGGCGGTGTTCGATCCGGACTGGATGCTGAACCCCGCCAAGGTCTTCCCCCTGGACGGGCGGCTCGCGGCCTGACCGGGGCCGCATGCCCCTGACCGGGAACGGTGCGCCACCGTCCCCGGTCGGTCGAGGCCGGTCCGTTCAGGCGGCTTCGACCTTGCGGCCCTTGCCGGCGGTGGCAGCCCCCTTGCGGCGACCCTGGGCGCGGCTCGGAGCCGGCTCCTCAGCGGCCTCGGCCTCGGCCTGCTGGGCGCGACCGGGCTGACCGAGGCCCAGGCTCTTGGCGAGGGCCGAGCGCTGCGCGGAGTAATTCGCCGAGGTGGTCGGGTAATCGGCCGGCAGACCGTAGCGCTCGCGGTAGCTCTGCGGATCCATCCCGTGCTTGGTCAGGTGGCGCTTCAGCGTCTTGTACGACTTGCCGTCGATGAAGCTGACCAGGCCGTCGGGGCGGATCGACTTGCGGATCTGGGCCGGCGTCGGCCGCTCGACAGTCTCGGTGGCCGGCGCCGACGGGCCGGAACCGATGGTGTTCAGCGCATCGTGGATGCTCGCGATCAGCGCCGGCAATTCAGCCGACGGGAGCGAGTTGTTGGAGACGTAGGCCGCGACGACGTCCACGGTCCGTTCGATGTAATCCAGTTGCGATGTCGGCGCAGCGTCAGACATTCTCTCTTTCCTTGCTTCGAAGCTTGATGAGGTCTCCTCTGTTCGCGAGTTAAGACACCGGCCAAAAAAAGCAAGGCGATCGACTTCGTTCTCTGTGATCAGCCAAAAGTCTAAGTATGCATCAACCCGTGATGGCTACAGGGTCAGGTTGCATTGGCGGCATTTGGAGGGCACTTGCGGAGCTCTTTACCGCACCCGGACCTGTGAATGCTGCGCCGATCCGCAAGACGGGTTTTCGTAGAGAACAGAGACCTTTACACCCTAGATGAGTGGCCGTCTTGGACCGTCCTCGACGGCGGTTCATCCCCGTTCGTCGGCGTTGCGAAAAATTCGCGCACGGTTTGCGCAAGATTTCGCGACTCGGCCGGATGTCCGGGGCCCGCGGCGCGGCTCGGGAGGCTCAGGCGCCGCCTGAAAACCTCAGGTTCCCGTCAGGCGAAGGTCTTGCGCGGGTCGAACGCGTCGCGCACCGCCTCGCCGGCGAAGACGAGCAGGCTCAGCATCACGGCGATGACCAGGAAGCCGGTCAGCCCGAGCCAGGGCGCCGTCAGGTTGTCCTTGCCCTGGGCGAGGAGTTCGCCGAGCGAGGGCGAGCCAGGCGGCAGGCCGAAGCCGAGGAAGTCCAGGGAGGTCAGCGTCGTGATCGACCCGTTCAGGATGAACGGCAGGAAGGTCAGCGTCGCCACCATGGCGTTCGGCAGCAGGTGGACGGTCATGATCCGAATATTCGACAGGCCCAGCGCCCGGGCGGCGCGGACGTATTCGAAGTTCCGGGCGCGCAGGAACTCGGCCCGGACCACGCTCACCAGCGACACCCAGGAGAACAGCAGCATGATCCCGAGCAGCACGAAGAAGCCGGGGGCGATGAAGGCCGAGATGATGATGATCAGGTAGAGGGTCGGGATGCCGCCCCAGACCTCGATGAAGCGCTGGAAGGCGAGGTCGACCCAGCCGCCGAAATAGCCCTGCACGGCCCCGGCCACGACGCCGATGGCCGAGGAGATCGCCGCCAGGATCAGGCCGAACAGCACCGAGATGCGGAACCCGTAGATCACCCGCGCCAGCACGTCCCGGGTGGTGTTGTCGGTGCCGAGCCAGTGCCAGGGGATGTCGGCGCAGGTCGTGCCGCCGAGCTTTTCCGCCACCGGCCGGCACTGGGCATCCGACAGCATCCAGGTCGGGGGCGACGGCGAGGGGGTCGGCAGGTCCTCGTTGATCGTGTCGTAGGAGAACGGGATCGGCGGCCAGAGCGCCCAGCCGTTCTGCGCGATCTCCCGGCGGATCTCGGGGGAACGGTAGTCGGTCTGGGCGAGGAAGCCCCCGAACGTCTCCTCTGGATAATCGACCAGCACCGGCACCAGCCAATCCCCCTTGTAGGACAGGAGGATCGGCCGGTCGTTGGCGATGAACTCGGCAAAGAGGCTGGTGACGAACAGGATCGTGAAGATCAGGAACGACCCGTAGCCGAGCCGGTTGCGGCGGAAATTGTCGAGGCGGCGGCGGTTGAGCGGCGACAATCCCCGGCGCTGGGCCGGGACGGGCGGCGGGGGCGCCCCCTCGTCCGGCCGCAGGACGATCGGCTGGGCGCCGGGCATCGGCGCGGGCACGACCTCGCTCTCGCCGGGACGGGCGACCTCGTTCATCGCAGCACCCTCCCGCGGCGGACCGGCGGTGGGGATCCCGGCCCCGCCGCCCGCCGCGCCAGGGGGCTGGCGCGCAGGCGGCTTCCGGGCCCGGCCGCCCCGGGGGCGTTCAGCCGTCGATCCGGGTCGCGGTGCCGTCGATCTCGGCCGGGCGCAGGCCGCCGCTGCGCTCCATCCAGCGGCGCAGCAGGCGCACGTTCCGGCGGTTGGCCTTGAAGGCGGCGTCGAACAGGTCGCCCGCCACCGGCACCGCCCCGATCAGCCCGTCGAAGGCGACGTTGAGCCCCATCCGGGTCACCAGCCAGCGCGGCGCCCCGAGGCGCCGGGCCTCGTAGACGATGTAGGAGGAGATCACCATGCCGGCCACGTCGCCGATCACCGGGACGAGGCCGATCAGCGCGTCGAACCCGACCCGCCGGTTGATTCCCGGGATCACGAAGGCCGTGTCCATCAGGTGGGCCAGCGTCTCCAGCCGGGCGAGGCTCGCCTCGGGGCCGAGATCCGCCGACAGGAATTGCGGCCGGCCGCCGGGACGGGCCTCGCCGCCGGGAAAGGTCTCGGCGCGGGCGAAGCGCCCGGCCGGGGAAGCCTGGGTGACAGTCATGGTCGGGATCCGTGGGGAGGACATCCTCCACAACGGCGTGCCCCCCCGGCCGGATCCCGGCCGGCCTTGCGCCCGCGCGTCTCACGCCAGCGGTCCCGGCGAGATCCGTCCCGGCGGGCCCGGCGAAGCAGGGGCGTCGGGACGCGTCGCGGCAGACTGCGCTCACCGGGGTCGCCGCCAGGCCGCGGGTCGCGGGGACGAGGAATGCGGTCGCCCCGGCGCGGCGAGGACCGGGTTCATGCGGGGCGGACCGCAGTTGGGGCGGGCGTCGGGGCATGTCCGCCTGTAGCACGGCTCCGGACCGGTGCGGAATGTGCGCGGCCGCACAGACCCGGTTCCGCGCCCGAAACAACCGACTGACGAATGTTGACTTTCATCACTCGTATCGTAGGTTGCCATCACGGCTGGAGCGGCACTCACGCCGGCGGGGCTTTGCCCCCTCGCCCCGTCAGCGGGGTGCCGCTCCGGTCCTCTCGAAGGGCCATCGACTTGCGGGTCGGTGGCCCTTTCGTCATGTCCGGGACCGGGCGACCCCGGATGCGACGATGCGGACGATGACGCGCTGCCTCCTCTTGGCCCTGCTGATCGCGGGCCTCGGCCTGACCCTGCGCCGCGCCCTGCCGGTCACCCCCGTGGATGGCGCGTTCCACACCGTCCTGCGGGCCTACGCGACCCCGGGCCCCGGCGCCGGGGAAGACCAGCAACACGAATGAAACGTCGCCGCCCTAGTGACGGCGCATTGGCCGGTCACCTGTAGGCCCTGCCGGCGCTGCGGCCCTGTCGCCGCGCTCGTCATGGCGCCGCGATGAACCCTATCGCCGCGGCAAGGAGCCGTTCTGGCCCCGGAGAGCTTTATGGGCTTACGCTCGCGCATGCGGGAGTCGAGGCCGCCGTGTCACGGCACGGCATCGATCTCCGGCGGCGGTCTCCGGGGCGCGGCGGGATGCGGCACCTCCGGGACCGGTCGGGGGGTTTGGACAGCGAAAGGATAGGGCACCGGCGGTCGCGCAGGCGGCCGGCATGGGCTCTAATCAGGCATGAACGAGAGTTCACCGATCCGGACCGACACTGCCCGCGCCTATCAGCCCGGCGAGGCGCCCGCACGCGAGGTCCGCACGCGGCGGTTCCGGCCGATCCGCTGGCTCGTGATCCTGGTGCTGCTCGCCGGCGCCGGGGCGATCGGCCATCGCTGGTACGAGGCGCGCACCGACAAGGCGGCCGAGCCCGCGACGGCGCATCGGGGCGGCGGCCGGCACGGCGGCGGCGGCGGCGACATGCCCCAGGCGGTGGGCATCGCCACCGCGATCACCGGCGACATGCCGGTGGTGCTCCAGGGCCTCGGCACGGTGACGCCGCTGGCCACCGTGACGGTGAAATCGCAGATCAGCGGCTATCTCACCCTGGTGAAGTTCCGCGAGGGCCAGGCCGTGAAGGCGGGCGACGAACTCGCCGAGATCGATTCCCGCCCCTACGAGGCGCTGCTGGCCCAGTACCAGGGCCAGCTCGCCCGCGACCAGGCGCTGCTGCAGAACTCGAAGCTCGACCTGCAGCGCTACCAGACCCTGAACCGGCAGGATTCGATCTCGAAGCAGAACGTCGACACCCAGGCCGCCCTGGTGAAGCAGAACGAGGGCACGGTCGCGGCCGACCAGGCGCTGGTCGACCAGCAGAAGCTCAACATCGCCTACACCCACATCACCTCGCCCGTGGACGGACGGGTCGGCCTGCGGCAGGTCGACCAGGGCAACTACATCTCGGCCGCCTCGACGGCGATCGTGGTGGTGACCCAGCTCCACCCGATCTCGGTGATCTTCACCCTGCCGGAGGACGACGTGGCCCGGGTGATGCGCAAGGTCCGCGCCGGCGCCAAGCTCGCCGTGCGCGCCTACGACCGCGGCGACGCCCACCAGATCGCCACCGGCACCCTCGACACGGTCGACAACCAGATCGACACGACCACCGGCACGGTGAAGCTGCGCGCCCTGTTCGACAACGGCGACGAGGAGCTGTTCCCGAACCAGTTCGTCAACGCCAAGCTGACCGTCGACACGGTGCGGAACGCCACCCTAGTGCCGAACGCGAGCCTGCTCCAGGGCACGCCCGGCACCTACGTCTACCTGATGGACGGGGACAACAAGGTCACGGTCCGGCCGATCAAGACCGGCGAGACCGACGGGACCAACACCGTCGTGGCCTCCGGGCTGAACCCGGGGGACCGGGTCGTCACCGACGGCACCGACCGGCTGAAGGACGGCGCCCCGGTCCGGATCACTGAGGGCGCGCAGGCGGCCGCGGGCGACGGCAAGGCCGCGGAGGCGAAGCCGGCCGAGGCTGCGGCGGCGGACGCCCAGGGGACAGCGGAGGGCGGTCGTCGGCACCGGCGCCGTCAGGCGCAGTGAGTTCGGGGTTGGCGGGCGACAGCCGCTTCACCCCCTCCCCCCTCTGCGGGGGAGGGTGGCCCCTGCGTCAGCAGGGGTCGGGTGAGGGGCGCGACGCTTCCGAATTGGTCGCAGCCTTCATGAGGGCCAGCGCTCTCTCCTGCACCGTCGCTCCCCTCTCCCCCCCTGCTTGGCAGGGTACCCTACCCCGCAGAGGGGGGAGGGAGAAGGCGCGCGCGTCATGAACCCGTCCCGCCTGTTCATCCTGCGCCCGGTCGCCACGACGCTCTTGATGCTGGCGATCCTGATCGTCGGCGGCGTCTCGTACCTGAACCTGCCGGTCTCGGCGCTGCCGGCCGTCGACTATCCGACGATCCAGATCCAGACCTTCTACCCCGGTGCCAGCCCCGAGGTGATGACCTCCTCGGTGACCGCGCCCCTGGAGCGGCAGTTCGGGCAGCTCGCCAACCTCAACCAGATGACCTCGCAATCCTCCGCGGGGGCCTCGGTCATCACCCTGCAGTTCAGCCTGGACCTGTCGCTGGACATCGCCGAGCAGCAGGTCCAGGCGGCGATCAACGCCGCCGGCAACCTGTTGCCTTCGGACCTGCCGGCGCCGCCGATCTACGCCAAGGTCAACCCGGCCGACGCCCCAGTCCTGACCCTGGCGCTGACATCGAAAACCCTGCCGCTGACCCAGGTGCGCGACCTCGCCGAGTCGCGCCTGGCCCAGAAGATCAGCCAGGTGGCGGGCGTCGGCCTCGTGAGCATCTCAGGGGGGCAGCGCCCCTCCGTGCGGGTGCGGTTCAACGCCCGGGCGCTCGCCGCCTACGGGCTCAACATCGACGACCTGCGCACGACCATCACCAACCTGAACGTCAACACGCCCAAGGGCACGATCGACGGGCCGAAGCAGTCCTACGCGATCGACGCCAACGACCAGATCCGCGATCCCAAGGCCTACAACGCGGCGATCATCGCCTATCGCAACGGCGCCCCGGTGATGCTCTCGGAGGTGGCCGACGTGGTCGAGGGGCCGGAGAACACCAAGCTCGGCGCCTGGGCCGACACGACGCCGGCGGTGATCCTCAACATCCAGCGCCAGCCGGGCGCCAACGTCATCGCCACCGTCGACAAGATCAAGTCCCTGCTGCCGCAGCTCCAGGCGAGCCTGCCGGCCGCCGTCGCGGTGGCGCCGCTCACCGACCGCACCACCACGATCCGCGCCTCCGTGGACGACGTGCAGTTCGAGCTCGGCCTCGCCATCGCCCTGGTGGTGCTGGTGATCTTCCTGTTCCTGCGCAGCCTGTCGGCAACCCTGATCCCGAGCCTGTCGGTGCCCCTGTCGCTGGTCGGCGCCCTGTCGGTGATGGACCTCTACGGCTTCTCCCTCGACAACCTGTCGCTGATGGCGCTGACCATCGCCACCGGCTTCGTAGTCGACGACGCCATCGTGGTGATCGAGAACATCGCCCGGCACGTCGAGGCCGGCGATTCGCCCCTCGAGGCGGCGCTCAAGGGCTCCCGCGAGATCGGCTTCACCATCATCTCGCTCACCGTCTCGCTGATCGCGGTGCTGATCCCGCTCCTGTTCATGGGCGACGTGGTCGGGCGCCTGTTCCACGAATTCGCCATCACGCTGGCGGCCACGATCGTGATCTCGGCGGTGGTGTCGCTGACCCTGGTGCCGATGCTGTGCGCCCGGCTCCTGAAGCACGTGCCGGAATCGCAGGTCCGCCGCCGGGAGGGCGCCTTGTCCCGGCTCGGCCGGCGCGCCATCGACGGCACGATCGAGGCCTACGGCCGCGCCCTGCGGGTCGTCCTCGACCATCAGGGCCTGACCCTGCTGGTGGCCCTGGGGACGCTGGCGCTCACCGCCTACCTGTTCGTGGTCATCCCCAAGGGCTTCTTCCCGGTCCAGGACACCGGCGTGATCCAGGGCATCACCCAGGCCGAGCAGTCGGTCTCCTTCGCGGCCATGGCCGAACGCCAGCAGCGGATGGCCGAGATCGTCCTGAAGGACCCGGATGTCGCCAGCCTGTCGTCGTTCATCGGGGTCGACGGCCAGAACGTCACCCTCAATTCCGGCCGGATGCTGATCAACCTGAAACCCCGGGAGGCGCGGACCGATTCCGCCAGCGCGATCATCCGGCGGATCTCGGCGGCGGCCGCGGGGGAGCCCGGCACGCGGCTCTACATGCAGCCGGTCCAGGACCTGACCATCGACACCGCGGTCTCGGCGACCCAGTACCAGGTCATCCTCGAGAGCCCGAACATCGACGATTTCGAGACCTGGGTGCCGCGCTTCACCGAGGCGCTGGCCCAATCGCCCGTGTTCAGGGACGTGGCCAGCGATCACCAGGGCCAGGGGCTCGCCGCCTACGTGACCATCGACCGGCCCACCGCCGGCCGCTACGGCATCACCCCGGCCACCATCGACAACGCCCTCTACGACGCCTTCGGCCAGCGGATCATCTCGACGATCTTCACCCAGTCCAACCAGTACCGGGTGATCCTGGAGGCGGACCCGAGCCTGCACACGACCCTGCGCAGCCTGGAGACGATCTACCTGCCCTCCTCCACGGCCACCAATGGGCAGGTGCCGCTCTCCGCGGTGGCGCGGATCAGCGAGCGGCGGGCGCCGCTGCTGATCTCGCATCTCGGCCAGTTCCCGGCCACCACCGTGTCGTTCAACCTCGCCCCCGGCGCGGCGCTGGGCCAGGCGGTGGAGGCGATCGACCAGGCCAAGGCCGAGATCGGCCTGCCGGCCTCGTTCCGGGTGGTGCCGCAGGGCTCGGTCTTCGCCTTCCAGGCGGCGCTCAGCAACGAGCTGTTCCTGGTGCTGGCGGCGATCGTCACCGTCTACATCGTGCTCGGCGTGCTCTACGAGAGTTTCATCCACCCGATCACCATCCTCTCGACGTTGCCGTCCGCGGGGATCGGGGCGCTGCTCGGCCTGATGCTGTTCGGGCTGTCGCTCGACATCATCGCGGTGATCGGCATCGTGCTCCTGATCGGCATCGTGAAGAAGAACGCGATCATGATGATCGACTTCGCGCTCCAGGCCGAGCGCGAGGACGGGCTGGAGCCCCGGGAGGCGATCTTCCAGGCCTGCCTGCTGCGCTTCCGGCCGATCCTGATGACGACGCTGGCGGCGCTCTTCGCCGCGGTGCCGCTGATCCTCGGCACCGGCGAGGGGTCGGAGCTGCGCCAGCCGCTGGGCATCTGCATCGCCGGCGGGTTGATCGTCAGCCAAGTGCTGACCCTGTTCACGACCCCGGTGATCTACCTGGCGTTCGACCGTCTGGAGCGGCGGATCGCGGGGCGGCGGGGACCTGAGCTGGAGAGCGGCGAGGCGCTCCCGTGAACATCTCCGAGCCGTTCATCCGGCGGCCGGTCGCGACCACGCTGCTCACGATCGGCGTGCTGCTCGCCGGCCTGTTCGCGTTCCTGAGGCTGCCGGTGGCGCCGCTGCCGCAGATCGACTTCCCGGTCATCCTGGTCCAGGCGCAGATGCCCGGCGCCTCGCCGGAGACCATGGCCACCACCGTGGCGGCGCCCCTCGAACGGCGGCTCGGCGCCATCGCGGACGTCAACGAGATGACCTCCACGAACGCGCTCGGCTCCACCCGGATCGTGCTGCTGTTCGGCCTGAACCGGGACATCGACGGCGCGGCCCGCGACGTCCAGGCGGCGATCAACGCGGCCCGGGCCGACCTGCCGACCGCGCTCCGGCAGAACCCGACCTACCGGAAGTTCAACCCCGCCGACACGCCGATCATCATCCTCGGCATGATCTCGGACACCCTCACCCGCGGCCAGGTCTACGATTCCGCCGCCACGGTGGTGCAGCAGAAGCTGTCGCAGCTGCCGGGCGTCGGCAATGTCGATATCGGCGGCTCGTCCCTGCCGGCGGTGCGGGTGGAGCTCGATCCCACCGCCCTGTTCAACTACGGCATCGGCCTGGAGGGCATCCGGGCGGCTTTGGCCTCGGCCAACGCCAACTCGCCCAAGGGCGAGATCGACGCCGGGGGACGCCGCTACCAGCTCTACGCCAACGACCAGGGCAACAAGGCCGCCGATTACCGCGACATCATCGTGGCCTACCGCAACGGCGCCGCGGTGAAGCTCACCGATGTCGGCCAGGTGCTCGACGGCGTCGAGGACAAGCGCAACCTCGGCATCGTCAACGGCCAGTCTGGCGTGCTGCTGTTCGTCTACAAGCAGCCCGGCGCCAACGTGGTCGAGACCATCCAGGCCGTGAAGGACGCCCTGCCGCAGATCATCGCGGCGCTCCCCGGGGGCATCGACATCAAGCTCACCGGCGACCGCAGCGCCACGATCCGCGCCTCCCTGGAGGCCACCGAGGAGACGCTGCTGGTGGCGGTCGGCCTCGTGATCCTGGTGGTGTTCGGCTTCCTGCGCTCCTGGCGGGCCACCCTGATCCCGGCGGTCGCCGTGCCGATCTCGATCATCGGCACCTTCTCGGCGATGTACCTGCTGAACTACTCGCTCAACATCCTGTCGCTGACCGCGCTGATCATCGGCACCGGCTTCGTGGTCGACGACGCCATCGTGGTGCTGGAGAACGTCCAGCGGCACATCGAGGACGGCAAGTCCCGGCTCCAGGCGGCGCTGATCGGCGCCCGGGAGGTCGGGTTCACGGTGATCTCGATGAGCCTGTCGCTCATCGCGGTGTTCCTGCCGATCCTGCTGATGGGCGGCCTCGTCGGCCGGATCTTCCAGGAATTCTCCGTCACCCTGTCCCTGTCGATCCTGATATCCCTGGTGTTGTCGCTCACGACCACGCCGATGATGTGCGCCCGGCTGCTCCGGGCCGAGGGCCATGGCCCCGACGGGGGACCGGCCCCCGGGCGCCGGCCGAACTGGGTGATCCGGATCCTGGAGGGGGGCTTCTCCCGGCTGCTCGACGCCTACGCGCGGACGCTGGCGGTGGCGCTCGCCCATCCGCGGATCGTGCTGCTGAGCCTCCTCGCCACGGTCGGGCTCAACGTCTACCTCTACGTGATCGTCCCGAAGGGCTTCTTCCCCGAGCAGGATACCGGCCAGATGATGGGCGGCATCCAGGCCGACCAGCGCATCTCGTTCCAGTCCATGGAGCAGAAGCTCAAGCAGGCGACGGCGATCGTCGGCGCCGATCCGGCGGTGGAGAGCGTCGTCGGCTTCACCGGGGGGCGCGGCACCAACTCGGCCAACGTGTTCGTCGGCCTGAAGCCGCTCAACACGCGGGCGCCGATCTCCGCCGTGATGGCGCGGCTGCGGCCGAAGCTCGCCCAGGTGGCGGGGGCGCGCCTCTACGTCTTCCCCCGGCAGGACCTCCAGATGGGCGGCCGCCAGAGCTTCGCCCAGTACCAGTACACCCTCCAGGGGGACACCGCCGAGGAGCTGTTTTCCGCCGCGCCGAAGCTGGTGACGGCCCTGCAGAAGGACCCGGTCTTCGCGGACGTCACCTCCGACCAGCAGGAGGGCGGGCTGGAGAGCCGGGTGGTGATCGACCGCAACACGGCCTTCCGCTACGGCATCACCCCGAACAAGATCGACAACACCCTCTACGACGCCTTCGGCCAGCGCCAGGTCTCGACCATCTACAACCCGCTGAACCAGTACCACGTCGTGATGGAGATCGCCCCGCGCTACCTGGAGACGCCGGAGACGCTCAAGCAGATCTACGTCTCCACCTCCGGGGGCAACGCGGCCGGCTCGGCCACCACCAACGCGGTGGCCGGCACCGTGGCGGCGGCGGGGGGCGTCAACACCAACGCGGCGACCGGCACCAGCAGCCCGGGCAGCGCGTCCGCCGCGTCGACCGCGACCGGCGCCGCCGCCGGCACCGGGGCGGTGGGCGGCAGCACGGGCAGCACCGGCGCGGTCTCGGCGGCCGCCGCCTCGGCCAGCACGGCCGACACCGCCTCGAACGCCGCCGCCATCGCGTCCGATTCCGCCCGCAACGCCTCGTCCAACGCCATCGCGGCCTCGAAGGGCGGCGCCTCGTCGAGCGCCCCGGTCTCGGCCGCCAAGGAAACGATGGTGCCGCTCTCAGCCTTCGCCCGGATCGAGCCCGGCAGCGCCCCGGTCCAGGTGAGCCATCAGGGCCTGTTCGTGGCCACCACGATCTCGTTCAACCTCGCCCCGGGCAAGAGCCTGTCGGACGCCACCGACGCCATCGACCGGGCCATGGCGTCCCTGCACCTGCCGGCGACGATTCACGGCGAATATGCGGGGGCGGCCAAGAACTACGTCGCCTCGGCCTCGCGCCAGCCGCTGCTGATCCTGGCCGCCATCCTGGCGGTCTACGCGGTGCTGGGAATCCTGTACGAGAGCTTCGTCCACCCGCTGACGATCCTCTCGACCCTGCCCTCGGCCGGCGTCGGCGCGGTGCTGGCCCTGCTGGTCACCGGCACCGACTTCACGATCATCGCGCTGATCGCGGTCTTCCTGCTGATCGGCATCGTGAAGAAGAACGCCATCATGATGATCGACGTGGCGATCGACGCGGAGCGGACCCGGGGTGCGAATCCCGTGGACGCGATCCGGGAGGCCTGTCTCCTGCGCTTCCGGCCGATCATGATGACGACCCTGGCGGCGATGCTCGGCGCCGTGCCGCTGATCCTCGCCAACGGCGAGGGCGCGGAGCTGCGCCGGCCCCTGGGCATCGCCATCGTGGGCGGATTGATCGTGAGCCAGATCCTGACCCTCTACACCACCCCCGTCGTCTACCTCACCCTGGATCGCCTCCGGCACAGGGTGCTCGACCGCCGCAGGCGCGCCGGGCGGGGCGGAGAAGCGGCGCTGCCGGCCGGAGAGTGATGGTTAAGGTTTCACGTGAAACATCGGCGGCCGCGGTCGTGCGCGCGACACGCCCTCCCCCCTCTGCGGGGGAGGGTACCCTGCGCAGCAGGGGGGGAGAGGGTCAGCGCGACGATTCCGGATGGAGCGATCGTCGCGACCTCTCCGGCACCGTCGCTCCCCTCTCCCGACCCCTGGTGACGCGGGGGCCACCCTCCCCCGCAGCGGGGGGCGGGAGAGCGTCCCGCACGCTCGCGGCCCTCCTCTTCGCCGCCCCCCTCATGACCGGCTGCGTGGTCGGCCCCGATTACTCCCGGCCCTCCGTGGAAACGCCGCTCGGCTACCGGCAGGGCGGGGTCCGGGAGGACAGCCCGGCCTATGTCGCCGCGCGGAAGACGGGGTTTCGCGAGGCCCGGCCCAACGATGCCGTCGAGCGCGGCGACTGGTGGCGGGTGTTCAAGGACCCGACCCTCGACCGGCTGATCCGCCTCGTCGATGTCGACAACCAGTCGCTCCGGCAGGCGGTGGCCAATTACCGGCAGGCCCGGGCGCTGGTCGCCTCCGCGCAGGCCGCCCTGTACCCGACGGTGATCGGCGCGCCGAGCATCACCCGCACCGGCAGCGGCGGCGGCAGCACCGGGACCGTGCGCACCAGCGCGGCCCTCCTCGGCGAAGCCAGCTGGCAACTCGACCTGTTCGGCGGTACCCGCCGGACCATCGAGAGCGAGGCGGCGCTCGCCCAATCCGACGCCGCCACGATCGCGCTGACCCGCCTGACCATCCAGGCCGAGGTCGCGGCCGATTACCTGACCGTGCGCTACGCCGATTCGCTCCAGAAGGTGCTCGACGAGAATATCGAGAACTTCAAGAAGACCGCGGCGATCACCGAGAACCAGTACGCCGCGGGCGTCGCGGCCCGGTCGGACGTCATCACCGCGCAGACGCAGGTCCAGACCATCGAGGCCCAGGCCATCGCGGTGCGGCTGACCCGGGTGCAATACGTCAACGCCATCGCCACCCTGATCGGGCGCCCCCCCTCGGAGGTGTCGATCCCGGTCTCCGGCATCGCCAAGAATCCCCCGGGCGTGCCGGTGGGGATCCCCGGCGACCTGCTGGAACGGCGGCCGGACGTGGCCCAGGCCGAGCGCCTCGTCCAGGC
The DNA here is from genome assembly GCF_022829585.1 of Methylobacterium sp. J-026. Taxonomy (GTDB): domain Bacteria; phylum Pseudomonadota; class Alphaproteobacteria; order Rhizobiales; family Beijerinckiaceae; genus Methylobacterium. The sequence continues at coordinate 30,696 of NZ_JAKSYC010000314.1, read as the reverse complement.
GCAGAGCGAGCGCATCGGCGTGGCGGTGGCGGCCTTCTTCCCCACGGTCACGATCTCGGCCCAGGGCGGCGTCTCGGGGCTGACCCGCAACGGCCTGTTCTCGGCGGCCAACCAGGTCTGGTCGGTGGCGGCCTCCGGCAGCGAGACCCTGTTCGACGGCGGCGCCCGCACGGCGGCCGTCCGCTCGGCCGAGGCCGGCTACGACGCCCAGGTGGCCAATTACCGGCAGGTGGTTCTCGCCGCCTTCGCCGAGGTCGAGAACCAGATGGCGGCCTTGCGCATCCTCGCCCAGCAGCAGGGGGCCCAGGACAAGGCGGTCGACCTGTCGCGCAAGGCGGTGGAGATCACCTTGAACGAGTACCGGGCCGGCACCCAGAACTTCACCACCGTGGTGACCGCGCAGGGGCTGCTCGTGACCAACGAGATCAATGCCCTCCAGGTGCGGCTCAGCCGCTTCACCGCGGCGGTGACGCTGATCCGGGCGCTGGGCGGCGGCTGGGACGTGCGCTCCCTGCCGAGTGATTCCGAGCTGAAGGGCCCGAGCCTGCCGATCGACCGGGGCGGCCAGGCGGTCCGCCCGGACGAGTAGGAGGCGCGCCGCCCGGCCGCGTGCGCGGGCGCCGGAACGGCCCCCCGGTGCGGCGGGTTGTCAGGCGGCTTGCTGCGCCGCAATCGGACGGGAATCGGGAATGGTCGAGCAGAAGACAGCCCTCAAGGACGACGCCGCCTGCGGCACCGAGCCGGCGCCGCCCTGCACGCTGGTGATCTTCGGCGCCGGGGGCGACCTGACCAAGCGCCTGCTGATGCCCTCCCTCTACAACCTCGCCGGGGCGGGGCTCCTGCCCGAAGGGTTCTCGATCCTGGGCGTCGACCATTCCGACGGCACGGACGAGTCCCTGCGCGACACCCTCACCAAGACCCTGGAGGCGTTCAGCAAGGACCCGACCTCGGAGTTCCACGCCGACCATATCGACGCCAAGAGCTGGGGCTTCATCCGCGACCGGCTGCACTACCTGAAGGGCGATTTCGAGAAACCCGAGACGTTTTCCGCGATCGGCAGCCGGATCACCGGCAGCGCGGTGTTCTACTGTGCGGTGGCGGCCCGGTTCTTCGGGACGATCGTGGACGGCCTCGGCCAGGCCGGCCTGCTCAAGCAGGAGAACGGCGATTTCCGCCGGGTCGTGATCGAGAAGCCGTTCGGCTCGGACCTGGCCTCGGCCCGGGAACTCAACGCCCGGATCCTGAAACAGGCCGACGAGAGCCAGTTCTACCGGATCGATCACTTCCTCGGGAAGGACACGGTCCAGTCGATCATGGCGTTCCGCTTCGCCAACGGGCTGCTGGAGCCGGTCTGGCGGCGGGAATACATCGACAGCATCCAGATCACGGCGGCCGAGACGGTCGGCGTCGAGGAGCGCGGCGGGTTCTACGAGCCGACCGGGGCGCTGCGCGACATGGTGCCGAACCACATGTTCCAGCTCCTGTGCATGGTCGGCATGGAGCCGCCGAACTCCTTCGCGGCGGAGGCCGTGCGCACCGAGAAGGCCAAGCTCGCCGAGGCGGTGCGGCCAATCCCGCCGGAGGATGCGGTGCGCGGCCAGTACACGGCCGGCACCTCGGAGGGCCGCGATGTCCCGGCCTACCGGGACGAGCCGCACGTCGCCAAGGATTCGGTCACCGAAACCTACATCGCCCTGAAGCTCCATATCGAGAACTGGCGCTGGGCCGGGGTGCCGTTCTACATCCGCACCGGCAAGCGCATGACCGGGCGGCGCACCGAGATCGCGGTCCTGTTCAAGCCGGCCCCGTTCAAGATGTTCGAGGACACGCCCAACGCCGATCTCGGGCCGACCGTGATGCGGATCCTGATCGATCCAGATCACGGGGTCAGCAGCGAGTTCAACGTGAAGGTGCCGGGGCCGCAGATGAAGATCGGCCGGGTCCGCTCGGGCTTCCGCTACAAGGATTTCTTCGCCGACACGCCGAATGTCGGCTACGAGACGCTGCTCTACGATTGCATGACCGGCGACGCGACCCTGTTCCAGCGGGCCGACAATATCGAGGCGGGCTGGGCCGCGGTCGACCCGCTGCTCCAGGGCTGGCCGCAGCAGGACGTGGCCCCCTACCCGGCCGGAAGCGCCGGGCCGAAGGCGGCGGACGATCTCCTGGCCCGGGACGGCCGCCACTGGCTGGGCCTCGACGGCGAGACGGATTGAGAGCCCGGGCGATCGAACGACCGGACGGTTTCATCCCGGACCCTGAACGGGACGCGACGGGGCGCGAGCCGGCCGCCTGCTCGGCAGGGAGGTGGTCGCGGCTCGGTTTACAGCCAAGCGTACCGCTACACGACGGCGGCGCGACGCTCAGGACCGAGAGGTCCCGAGCGCCCCAATCCACCCCCTCATCCTGAGCTGCGGCGAAGCCGCCGCGAAGGCGGGCTCCTTCGAGGCCTCCGCTGCGTTTCGGCGCCTCAGGATGCGGGCCAGGGTTGGATGTCCGATCGGTGCGACCGGCGTGGAACCGAGGTCAAACAGTCACGGATTCACGCTCAGCGCCGCTTGAACGGCAGCATCGCCGCTACGGCCAGCGCGTCGACCCGGTTGTTGAGCGGGTCGCTGGCATGGCCCTTGACCCAGTGCCAAGCGACCTCGTGGCGGTCGCGGGCGGCGTCGATGCGGCGCCAGAGGTCCTCGTTCTTCACCGGCTTCTTGTCGGCGGTGCGCCAGCCCCGCGCCTTCCAATTGTGGATCCAGGCGGTGATGCCCTGGCGCAGATACTGCGAGTCCGTGAACAGATCGACCCGGCAGGGACGCGTGAGCGCCTCCAGGGCCTCGATCGCCGCCAGGATCTCCATCCGGTTGTTGGTGGTATGCGCCTCGCCCCCCGAGAGCTCTTTCCGGGTGTCGCCGAAGATCAGGATCGCCCCCCAGCCCCCCGGCCCGGGATTCCCCGAGCAGGCGCCGTCCGTATAGATCTTCACCCGCATCGGCGCGGCCGCGGCCTCGCCGGCGGGGCCGGTCACGTCGGTGCTCATCCAGCCCTCAACCCTGCCGCCCGTAATCCCGGGCGTCCCGCGCCTGCCGGTGGAAGGTGAGCCGGCGATCGAATTCCCGCGGGTCCTTCGGCTTGACCAGCGCCCCCGGGGGCACGTTCAGCCAGTCGACCAGCCGGGTCAGCATGAAGCGGAGCGCGGCGCCCCGGCACAGGATCGGCAGGGCCGCGACCTCGTCCGGCTCCAGGGGGCGCACGGCCTCGTAGCCGGCGATCAGGGCCGCCGCCATGTCCCGGTGGACGGTGCCGTCCGGGTCGAAGCACCACGCGTTGAGGCACACCGCGAGGTCGTACGCGAAGGCGTCCGTGCAGGCGAAGTAGAAGTCGATCAGGCCCGACAGGGCGTCGCCGATGAAGAACACGTTGTCGGTGAACAGGTCGGCGTGGATCACCCCGCCCGGCAGCGTCCGGGGCCAGTGCGCCTCCAGGAAGGCGAGGTCGGCACGGGTGCGCGCCGCCAGCCCCGGGGCGACGGAATCGGCCTGGGCCTCGGCCTGGGCGAAGAGCGGGCGCCAGGACGACACCGAGAGGCTGTTCTCCCGCACCATCGCGAAATCCCGGCCGGCGGCGTGGAGCTCGGCCAGGGCCCGGCCGAGCGCCCGGCAATGCTCGACGCCGGGCGCCTTGACCGAGACGCCCTCCAGGAAGCTGACGATCGCGGCGGGTCGGCCGCACAGGCGTCCCAGCGCCGTGCCGGCCCGGTCGCGCACCGGCTGCGGGCAGGCGAGGCCGCGGGCCGAGAGGTGCTCCATCAGCCCGATGAAGAACGGCAGGTCCTGCTCCCGGACCCGCTTCTCGTAGAGGGTCAGGATGTAGGAGCCCTGGGTGGTGTGCAGGAAGAAGTTCGAGTTCTCGACGCCCTCGGCGATGCCCTTGTAGGAGAGCAGGCCGCCGATCGCGTAGGCGGACAGGAACTCAGCGAGCGCCGCGTCGGATACCTCGGTGTAGACGGCCACGTGTTCGCGCTCGGGTTGGGGTTCTTCTGGGATTTGGGATCGCCGATGAGCCGGACGGTCCCGGTCTTCCGACCCACCCCCTCATCCTGAGGTGCTGCGCAGCGGCCGCGAGGGAGGCCTCCGGATATCGCAGCGGTCCCCGGAGGGCGCCTTCGAGGCCTGCGCTGCGCTTCGGCCCCTCCGGGTGAGGGGTTTGGACGGGATTGGGCCCCTCTCGTCGGAGGCTGGATCCCAAGCAGCCTACTCGGCGGCTTCGCTGCGCAATTCGCGCGGCAGCGGGAAGACCATGTCCTCCACCACCGTCGAGACCGTGTCGACGATCACGTCGTAGCGGGCCGCGAAGGCCTCGATGATCTCCTCGACCAGCACCTCGGGGGCCGAGGCGCCGGCGGTGAGTCCGAGCTTGCGGATCCCCTCGAAGGCCGGCCAGTCGATCTCCTCGGCGCGCAGCACGAGGCGGGTGATCGGGCAGCCGACCCGCTCGGCGACCTCGCGCAGGCGCTGGGAGTTCGAGGAGTTGGAGGAGCCGACCACGATCAGGGCGTCGACCAGCGGCGCCACCTGCTTCACCGCCTCCTGGCGGTTGGTGGTGGCGTAGCAGATGTCGTCCTTGTGCGGCCCGGTGATGGTCGGGAATTTCTTCTTGAGTGCCTCGACGATGTGGCGGGTGTCATCCACCGACAGGGTCGTCTGGGTGACCCAGGCGAGGTTGTTGGGGTTCTCGGGGGTCAGGGCCTGGATCTGGTCGAGATCCTCCACCAGGGTGATCGAGCCCTTGGGCAATTGGCCCATCGTGCCGACCACCTCGGGATGGCCGGAATGGCCAACCAGCAGCACGTGGCGGCCGCGCTTGTGGTGGATCTCGGCCTCGCGATGGACCTTGGTCACCAGCGGGCAGGTGGCGTCGATGGTGGTGAGGCCGCGCGAATCGGCGTTGGCCGGGACCGTCTTGGCGACGCCGTGGGCGGAGAAAATCACCGGGGCGGCCCCGTCGGGCACCTCGTCGAGCTCGCGCACGAACACGGCGCCCTTCCGCTTCAGGCTCTCGACCACGTACTTGTTGTGCACGATCTCGTGACGGACGTAGACGGGCGGTCCGTAGAGGGCGAGCGCCCGCTCGACCACGTCGATGGCCCGCACCACGCCGGCGCAGAAGCCCCGGGGGGCGCAGAGCAGGATCTCCAGCGGCGGCTTGCCGGCATTGCCCTGGGCGGGCTCGAGGGGCGCGGGTTCGACGGTCATGTGGGGGATGTGGCGAGGGCGGGGCCGTCCTGTCAACAGGCCAAGTCCCGGAACAGGTCCAGGAACCGGGCCGGACGGTCGCGGCGGGGCCCTCCTGTAGCACGATTGCCGCGGGTTTGGACCCGGCCCCTCAGAGGCGCCGGAGGCCGGTCACCGGGCCGAAGCTGTGGGCCTGGATCCGGGCGACCGCCTCGGCCAGGGGCTCCACCGCCACCGCCATGTGGTGGCCGTTGGCGTGGATCAGGGTCTCGGGGTCGAGCATCAGGCCGACATGGCCACGCCAGAACACGAGATCGCCCCGGCGCAGGGCCGCGCCGTCGAGGGGCAGGGCCTGCCCGAGATCCCGCGCCTGCAGGTCGGCGTCGCGCGGGCAGGCGAGCCCCGCGGCGTCGAGGCAGAGCTGCACGAGGCCGGAACAGTCGAGCCCCAGCGTCGTCCGGCCGCCCCAGAGATACGGGATCCCCACCAAGCGCAGGGCCGTGGCCGCGTAGTCGGACGCGCGCTCCCCCACCGGGGCGCAGTGGCGGGCGAACACGTAGCCGCCGGGGGTCTCAAGATACGCCCCCGCCTCGCCGGTCACCACCAGCCGCGCTCCGAGGCTCAGATGGGCGCGGATGGGCCGCTTCAGGTCCGGTTCCGGGTACAGGAAGGTGCGCAGCGCCGTGACCCGGTGGGTCGGCTCCGGCCCCGCCGGCCCGAGGCTGTCGGCGGGCAGGTAGCCGACATAGCCGTCGCGGGCGAGCTGCACGAAGGCGAAGCCGTCCGCCGCGGCGTAGAGCTCGACGGCGTCGCCGAGCAGCGCCTCGGTGTCCAGCCCGGCGTCCGGGGCGGGGGCGCGCCGCAGGGGCGCCGCGGGGGCGATGACCCGGCGCGGCGTGCCGGCGACGAAGCGCTCCGCGGTGACCTGGCCGCGCAGGTGCAGGGCGGCGATGTCGGCCCGGGCCGGCGTCAGGCGGGGATCGAGGGTCTCAGGCATGCGGCCATCCTAGGGCATCATCCTGAATGCTGGTGTCCGCCGTCCGGAAAAAAGTCGATGCGCGCCGGAGGCCGCGGGCGTCGTTCCCGACCCGGGAACCGGACGATACGCTCAATCTCCGGGGGGCATCGTCTCGTCCCGGAGGCCGATAGCCCTCGTCCGGGCGGGAGGCCGGACCCCGGGGGGCCTTCGGGATCTCTGGGGAGATCGCCGTGGCGGGGCGGAACCGTTGCGCCGCCCGCCCTGCGCTCCTATGTCGCATCCGCCCTCCGCCGGGGCGATTCGGCGCGATCGTGCCCACGGGCTCGACAGCGTCGGCGTCCTGGTGCCCATCGCGGCGGCAACGGTCCGTCAGCCATGTGCCCGGAATGCCGGTCACGGGCTTTTGATGCACTGCACAACCGGCCCGGAAGGCGCTATGTCTGTCCCATGAAGACTGCGAGTCGCCCCGTGAAGAAGACGCAGAAGAGCTTCGCCGACCTGCCGCCGATCCGGGTGCGCCGCGAGCCGCCCACGATCAACGAGGCGGTCGCGGCCGCCCAGGACCTCGCCGACGATGTCGAGCAGCAGGTCGAGATCGCCGCGGGCCTGATCGGCCTCCCGGCCGACGAGGTCCGCCCCCACGTCCTGGCCGCCAAGACGGCGAAGCCGGAGCGCGTGCCGGAGCGGATCCTGACCCATGCGAGCCCGAGCCGGGCGCCGCGCACCGTCGTGGTCGAGCGGCGCACCCGGCCGACCGTGGTGATCGAGCGGCGCATCCGCCCGATGGACCCGCGCCGCTGAGCCGATCCGGTCCTCACCAGGGCAGTGTCTCGCCCCGGTAGTCGAGATAGTGGGCGCCCGGCCGGCCGAGCGCCGCCGCAATCACGTCGGCGAGGCCGGTGACGCTCGTGGCCACGTCGAGATCGGCCTCCGTCCCGCCCATCTCGGTGCGGACCCAGCCGGGGTGCAGGATCAGCACCGACAGGTTCTCGGCCCGGTGGCGGATCTCGAAGCTGCGCGCCAGGGTGTTCAGCGCCGCCTTGCTGGCCCGGTACGTCTCCCAGCCGCCCGTCTCGTTCAGGCTGACGCTGCCGAGGATCGAGCTCATCAGGGCGAGGCTGCCGCCGGGGGCGAGGCGGTCGCGGAACGCCTCCGCGAAGCGGATCGGGCTGACAGCATTCGTGAGATAGACCTGCGCGGCGACATCCCGGGGCACCGCGTGCAGCGGGTCGTGGGCCTGCGTGGCGACGCCGGCCACCACGAAGATCAGGTCGAAGCGCTCCGAGGCCAGGCGGTCGTGCAGGGCGGCGACGCCGGCATCGTCGTCGATATCGGCGGTCTCGACGCGCAGCGCCTCGGAATCCAGCCGCCCCAAGTCGGGGGACGGCGTGCGCTGGGTGGCGGTGACCCGCCAGCCGCGCCCCAGGAAGGTCTCGACGAGGCCGAGCCCCAGGCCCCGGGAGGCCCCGACGATCAGCGCGCTCTTCTGCGATGGGTTCATGGTGTCCTCGACGATCCGGCCGGATCAACCGGCCGCGCCCGCGAAGGTTCGCCGAATCCCCAAGGACGAGGGCGGGGAGCGCGATAGCCGGCCGGCCAGGCTTGCACGTCGACCCAACCCCGTGGATTCCAGAGGGATCATCCCTTTGGCGGGGTCCCGGGGCAGAGCCCCGAGGCTTTCGCAGGGTTTGCGCCCCGCACCCGCGAAATGTCCGGGACCGTTCGAAACCATCACGGGCCGAGGATCACTGGCTAAGGACAGGATCCGTCCTGATCGAAGGACCGGGAACACGCGGAAACACGCTCCGGCGCCTCGTCCCGCACGGTGGCTGCCGGCCTTCGGAAAAAGACGATGTCCGTCAAAAAGCTAGCGCCCGGTGCCGGTTCCGGTATCCGGCCCGATGCTGTAGAGCCCGGCCCCAGGATCTCCGCCGTGCCGGGGACGACTCACACCGGATCCGGGCTCCGGGTCCACGGGAAGCGAACACGATCCCATGTCCAAGCCTGAGACCCTGAAACCCCGCCTGCCGCGCGGCTTCGTCGACCGGCGCGCCGACGAGATCGCCGCGCAGCACCGGATGCTGGAGACGATCCGCAAGAGCTTCGAGCTCTACGGGTTCGAGGCCCTGGAGACCCCCTTCGTCGAGTACACCGAGGCGCTCGGCAAGTTCCTGCCCGATCTCGACCGCCCGAACGCGGGGGTGTTCTCGTTCCAGGACGACGACGAAGCGTGGCTGTCGCTCCGCTACGACCTCACGGCGCCGCTCGCCCGGTTCGTGGCCGAGCATTTCGACGCCCTGCCGAAACCCTACCGCAGCTTCCGGGCCGGCTACGTGTTCCGCAACGAGAAGCCGGGGCCGGGCCGCTTCCGCCAGTTCATGCAGTTCGACGCCGACATCGTCGGCGCGGGCAGCGTCGCGGCCGATGCCGAGATCTGCATGCTGATGGCCGACACCCTCGACCGGCTCGGGCTCGGCGGCCGGTACGTGGTCAAGGTCAACAACCGCAAGGTGCTCGACGGCGTGATGGAGGCCGCGGGGCTCGCGGGCGACGACCGCGCCGGCCAGCGCCTCACCGTGCTGCGGGCGATCGACAAGCTCGACCGGCTGGGCGTCGACGGGGTGCGCGACCTGCTCGGCGCCGGCCGCAAGGACGAGAGCGGCGACTTCACCAGGGGCGCGGGCCTCGACACGGCGGCGATCGGGCGGATCCTGGCCTACGTGTCTTTCCAGGCCGACGCGGGCGACGGCGCCGACAAGGTGGCGTTCTGGGAAAAGTTCTTCGCGGGCTGGCACGACGCGGTCGGCGATTCGGAGACCGGCCGGGAGGGCATCGCCGAGCTGCACGCGATCATGCGCCTCTGCGCCGCCGCCGGCTACGGGCACGAGGTCATCCGGGCCGATCCGAGCGTGGTGCGCGGGCTCGAATACTACACGGGCCCGGTCTACGAGGCCGAGCTGACCTTCCCGGTCACCAACGAGGACGGCCAGACCGTGCGCTTCGGCTCGGTGGCGGGCGGCGGACGCTACGACGGGCTGGTCGGCCGCTTCCGGGCCGAGCCGGTGCCGGCCGCCGGCTTCTCGATCGGGGTCTCGCGCCTGTTCTCGGCCCTGCAGCTGGTGGGCAGCCCCCTGCTCGCCGGCGCCGAGACCCCCGGGCCGGTGGTGGTGCTGGTCCTCGACCGGGAGAACATGGCCGATTACCAGCGGCTGGTGGCGCTCCTGCGGGCGGACGGGATCCGGGCCGAGCTCTATCTCGGCGCCGCCGGCATGAAGGCGCAGATGAAATACGCCGACCGCCGCCGCGCGCCTGCGGCGGTCATCCAGGGCTCGAACGAGCGGCTGGCCGGCGAGGTCCAGATCAAGGACCTGATCGAGGGCGCCCGGGCGGCGGATTCCATCGCCAGCAACGCCGAGTGGAAGGCGGCCCGGCCCGCACAGATCTCGTGCCCGGAGGCCGATCTGGTGGCGCAGGTCCGCGCCGTGCTGGCTCGGCACTTTCCCTCGACCGCGGGTTGAAACGCCCGAGCTTCGACAGCGTTGTTCCCCGTCGATGCCGCGACCCTGTCGGCAGGGAGACCCCGGGGATGCGTGCCAAGACGACGGTCAAGCCCCTGATCCTGTCGGCCGCCCTGCTCATCGCCTGCGCGGCGCCGGCCTCGGCGGCCCGCCCGATCCCCGACCGGCTGCCCAGCGCCGTGGCGGTTGCGACGCCCGGCACCGGGAGCGCCCCCATCCTCAGCACCGGCGTCGCCGCGGGCCCCGCGCTCAGCGCGCTGACCCGGCGCAAGCCCGGCCGTCGGCCCCGCGGAGCGCGGCTCGGAAGCATCCGCCCGCTCTGAAAGTCGGGCCGGCGAAGATCCGGGGTTTCCCAAGAGCGAGCCCTTGGGCAGGGGTTCGGGGGCGGAGCCCCTGAAATTCGGGCTTCGCCCGAGACCAGGGCCCTGCCCTGGACCCGCGAAAGGGCTGGCCCTTTCGAAACCCGGACGATGCGTTACCGGACGCACACGGGCGGCAGCGCGGCGCGGACCTTGGCGACGAACGTCTCCAGATCGCAGCCGCCGTCCCGCGCCGGGCAGATCCCGATCGTCAGCGGCAGCGAGACCGGCGGGTCGAGGGGACCGAGCGGCCGGGCCGAGCGCAGCTGGTCGAGGGTCTGGGCGTAGATCCGGACCCGGATCGTCCGCGCGCTGGTCTCCGGACTGCGCCAGACCTCGAAGGCGAGGGTGGCGCCGGGGGCCGTCGGGTCCGGCTGCCCCGGGAGCGACCAGCCGAGGCCGAGGGCGCCCGACAGGGTCGACAGGGTGGTGTCGTGGCCGGCCAGCACGACGAGGCGCGCGCTCGCCCCGAGCGGCGGCACGCCGAGTCCCCGGGGCACCACGCCCTGCAGCAGGTCCGCGAGCATCCGCAGCAGCGTCGCCCCGTGGAACGCGGCGATCTCGGGCGTCCGGTGCAGGAGATCGGCCGCCCGCCGATGCGCGGGCAGCAGTGCCGCCAGGGTCTCGGGGGTGCCCTGCCCCCAGGCCACCTGATCGGCCGGCAGGCCCTGGGCGTATTCCAGGAGCAGGTTCTCCGACACGGCGGCGGCCAGCGCCAGCGGACCCTCGATCTTCGGCCCGGTGGGCGTGGCCCCCAGCGTGCTCGGGCCGTCGAGGCAGGCCGCCGGGACCGCCTTGCAGGCGGCAGGACCCAGGATCCGCTTCAGCGCCGCGATGGCCTTCTCGGACGCCCTGTCGGTCACCGCGGTCCCCCCGGCCGTCCGCGCCTGCACCGCCGCCAGGGCCGCGGCCGGATCCAGGGGACAGACGCGACCGCCGTCGAAGACCGGATCGGAGGCGCCCACCGGCCCGTGACGGGCGACGAGGCCGCAACCCGGCGCGACGGCCTCGGCCAGGACCTGCCCGCTCCGGAGGGTGCGGTTCGTGGCGCCGTCCGCCCAGACCTGCACGGCGTTGGGCGGCGGGCAACCGGTCTCGGGCAGAAGCTCGGCCCGGGCATAGACGCTCCGCAGGTAGGCCCCCATCCGGGACAGCGCCTCGGCGCCGTGCGGCGTCATTTCGCCCGGCTCGACGGGAAAGGCCGGCCAGGGCCGGCCGGTCCGGGCCTCCAGCGCGGCCGGCGCGGCGGTCGGTGCGCGCACCCCGTGGCGGGAGACCGTCACCACCCGCTCCAGCCGGGGCTCGGCCCGGAGGGGAGCCTGCGCCGACAGGAGGATCGCGAGGGCGACGCAAACGGACACGGTGCACAGGAATGCGCCGCTCGGGCCCCGCCCCCGGCCGGGCGCCTGCGGGATCCTCCGCGCCATCACGGTTCGCGCCCGTCCCCGCCTGGCATGATCCGCGGCGGCCCGGGCTCAGGCCGCCCGCAGGCCGGACAGGAACTGCCCCACGGCGGCGCCGAGCTGCCCCGATTCCCGCGACAGGGCCTGCGCCGAGGCCAGGACCTGGGCGGCGGCGGCACCGGTCTCGTCGGCGGCGCCCGCCAGGCCCGCGACGTTGCCGGTCACCGCGCTGGTCCCGGCCGCGGCCTCCGACACGTTGCGGACGATTTCCTGGGTGGCCGCACCCTGCTGCTCCACGGCGGCGGCGATCGAGGTCGCCACGCCGCTGATCTCCTGGATGCGGGCGGTGATCGAGCCGATCGCCCCGACGGCCTGGCCGGTGGAGGCCTGGATCCGGCCGATCTGCCCGGTGATCTCCGCGGTGGCCCGGGTGGTCTGCTCGGCGAGCGCCTTCACCTCGGAGGCGACCACGGCGAAGCCCCGGCCGGCGGACCCGGCCCGGGCCGCCTCGATGGTCGCGTTGAGGGCCAGGAGGTTGGTCTGGGCCGCGATGCCGGAGATGAGCGCGACCACGTCGCCGATCCGGGACGCGGCGGCGCTGAGGTCCTCCACGAGGGCCGCGGTCTGGCCGGATTCCGCGACCGCCCCCTGCGCCATGCTGGCCGAAGCCTGGACCTGCCGGCCGATCTCCTGGACCGAGGCGCCGAGCTGCTCGGCGGCGGCCGCCACCGTGCCGACATTGCCGGCGGCGTCCTCGGCCGCCCGGGCGACGCCCCCCGACCGGGCCGAGGCCCGGGCGGCGATCGCGCTCATGCCTCCGGCCGTGGTCTGGAGCTGGGCGACGGCGTCCGTCACCGCGACGATCACCCCGCCGACGCTGCCCTCGAAGGCCACGGCCATGCTCTGCATCGCCGCCCGGCGCTGGGCCTCCGCGCCCGCCCGGGCCAGCACGGTCTCGGCCTCGAGGGCTTGGTTGCGCTCCAGGCTCGCCCGGAAACCGAGGGCGGCCCGGGCGATCTCGGCGATCTCGTCGCGCCGCTCGGTGCAGGGCACGGCGACCGCGGCGTTGCCGGCGGCCAGTTCCGTCATGGCGGCGGCGACCCGCAGGGCGCGCCCGGCGATGTCCCGGGCGAGCCACGCCATCAGGGCCAGCGCCAGGACCGTGCCGAGGCCGGTGCCCGCCAGGATCGTCGTCACCGCCGTCGCGCTGGCCGCCCGGGCCGCCCCGGTGGCAGCCCGGGCGGCCCGGCTCGCGGATCCCTTCAGGCCATCGAGGCTCTTCCAGGCGGTGTCGTACAGCCGGTTGGCCGGACCGTTGAAGGCCGCCCGGGCCCGGGCGGCCTCGCCCCCGGCCGCCAGGGCGAAGGTGCCGCGCTGCGCCTCCAGATAGGCCTGCCATTGCCCGGTGAAGGCGGTCATGGATGCGGCCGTGTCGGGGCTCGCCGACAGCAGGGCGGCGACGTCCCGGATCAGGCCCTGCATCTCGGCGATCCGGGCGTCGTTGCGGTCCCGGGCCTGGGCGAGGGCGCCGGGTTCGGTCTCGTCGAGCACCCGGGTGGCCCCCAGGCGCACGCGGGTCATGGTCGCGCGCAGATCGCCCAGGAGGTCGACGGCCGGCAACAGCCGGTCGCCGATCTCCTCGGTGGTCGCGGTGCTCTGCCAGACGCGCAGGGCGGCCTGGGTGCCGACCGCGATGACGATCATCCCGCTGAGGCCGGCGAGCACCAGGAACTGGGTTCTGAGGCGGAAGGGGAGATGCACGGGTCGTTCACCGATGACGGGCCGGGAGCGGCAGGTGTATCCGATGGCTGTTGCAGGTCCGTAAAGGTTATCGCGCCTCGGACCGCGCCGCGCGCGATCCTGCGGGGCGCATCGGGCCGGCACGCCCGCGCCCGCTGTCGCCAAGCCCGGGCGCGGTTGCTACAGAGCGCCCGCGAGGTGGATACGATGACACGACCGGAGGCGGGTGAGACGGGGGCGGGGGACGCGGCGCGCACGCGGCTCTCCGCCCATCTGGCGGCGGCGGGCTACCGGCCGGTGACGCCGCCGGTGCTGCAGCCGCTGGAGCCGTTCCTGGAACTGTCGGGCGAGGATATCCGCCGCCGGATCTTCGTGACCCAGGACGCGGGCGGGGCCGAACTGTGCCTGCGGCCGGAATTCACCATTCCCGTCTGCCGCCTGCACCGGGCGCAGGCCGACGGGCAGGCGGCCGATTACAGCTATTGCGGCCCGGTCTTCCGGCTGGCCGCCGACGAGCCCGACGAGTTCTTCCAGGCCGGGATCGAGTCGATCGGGCGCACCGACACGCCCGCGGCCGATGCCGAGGTGCTGGGCCTCGCGCTCGAGGGGCTGGCCCTGTTCGGCCGCTCCGATCCGGCCGTGCGGCTCGGCGACATGGGCCTGACCGTGGCGCTCCTCGACGGCCTCGCGGTCCCGCCGGCGGCCAAAAGGCGGACGCTCCGGGCGCTCGCCGCCGGGCGGTCCCTCGATGCCGTGACCAACGGCGCGGGGGCGCGCCCCGAGGATCCCCATGCCGGCCTGCTGGCGGCGATCCAGGGCCAGGACCCGCGGGGCGTGCGCGCCTTCGTGGAGGACGTGCTGGCCATCGCCGGGATCTCGGCGGTGGGCGGCCGCAGCGCCGGGGAGATCGCCGAGCGCTTCCTCGCCAAGGCGGCAGCCCAGGCCCATGGCGGGGCCGGGCTCAACGCCGAGAACCGCGCCGTGCTCGACCGCTACCGGGCGATCGCCGGCCATCCGGACGCGGCGGCCCGCGACCTGCGGGCGCTCGTCGCCGACGCGCAGGTCCGCCACGACGCCCTCGCGGCCGCCCTCGACCTGTTCGAGGAGCGCATCGGCTTCATCGCGGCCCGCAGCCTGCCGATCGAGCGGTTCCGCTTCCAGGGCGGCTTCGCCCGCAACCTCGACTACTACACCGGCTTCATCTTCGAGGTGACCGAGGGCGACGGTCCGATCCTGGTCGGCGGCGGCCGCTACGACGGCCTGCTCGGCCATCTCGGCAGCCCGGTCCCGCTGCCCGCGGTGGGCTGCACCTTCTGGATCGAGCGCGTGGCGGGAGCCGGACGATGAGCGCTTCCGAGACCATGCTGATCCTCGCCGTCCCGTCCAAGGGCCGCCTGCAGGAGAACGCCAGCGCGTTCTTCGGCCGGGCCGGGCTGAAGCTCGCTCAGGGAGCGGGCGCCCGCGATTACCGGGGCCGGCTCGTCGGCGTCCCCGACGTCGAGGTGCGCTACCTCTCAGCCTCTGAGATCGCCGCGCAGCTCGCCTCCGGCGCGGCCCATCTCGGCATCACCGGCGAGGACCTGATCCGCGAGACCCTGCCGGACGTGCGCGGCCAGGTGGAGCTGCTGACGCCGCTGGGCTTCGGCAACGCCACCGTGGTGGTGGCGGTGCCCCAGGCCTGGATCGACGTCCGGGACATGTCCGACCTCGACGAGGTCGCGGCCGGGATGCGCGCCCGCCATGGCCGGCGCCTGCGGGTGGCCACCAAATACGTGAACCTGACCCGCCGGTTCTTCGCCGAGAAGGGCGTCGCCGATTACCGGATCGTCGAGAGCCTCGGCGCCACCGAGGGCGCGCCCGCCGCGGGCTCGGCCGAGATCGTGGTCGACATCACCACCACGGGGGCGACGCTCTCCGCCAACGCCCTGAAGGTGCTGGAGGACGGGATCATCCTGCGCTCCGAGGCCAACTTGGTGGCCTCGCTGAAGGCCCCGTGGGGCGCGGGCCAGCGGGCGGCGTTGCGCACGGTGCTCGGCCGGATCGCCGCCGAGGAGCGCGCCCGCACCACCCGCGAGGTGCGCGCCGCCCTGCCGGAGAGTGGCGCGATCGACCTCGCCACCCTCGCGGGCCTGCACGAGGCCGAACTGCCCTACGGCGCCCCGCTTGGACCGGAGGGCGAGATCGTCCTGCGCTGCCCGGAGGGCGCGGTGTTCGAGCTGGCCGACGCCCTGGTCCAGGCCGGGGCGCGGGCCGTGACGGTGCGGCGGGTCGACTACGCCTTCGCGGCGGAGAACCCGCTGGCGGAGCGGCTGCTGGCGCGGCTGTGAGGGGTCGCCCCGATGCCGGAAAGCTGGAAAACTTCCGGGCCGCGGTGTCTATGTCTCGGGTGGGTGACACGGTGAAAGACTGCCTGCCGTAGCACGGTCGTCCCTCGCGGATGACGGGAGCGCGATGCGGGGTTCCGGCAGGCCCCGCCCCACAGCCTCAGGAGGCTTCGGCCTCCTTTCGCGGTTTAGGATCCCGAATCGCAGGGTAGCGTCCGGCCTTCGCAGCGCCCGCCAGAGATCCCGTTCGGGTACCTACTGCGGCCCCTGCTTGGCGAACTCCCCCAGAACCCCGCGCAGCACGGTGAGGCGCGTGTCGTAAGCGGCGCGCAGGCAGGCGACGTCGGCGCCGCAGGTCCGGCGTTCCTGCAACCAGGCCTCCTGGTCGTCGCGCAGCTTGGTCTGGCCGCCCATCGGCAGCACCGCCTTCAGGATCTCGAACCGGGTCGCCATCTCGACATCCCTGTCGTTGAGGGCGAGATGCGCGCAGATCGCCGTCTCGTCGGGGGCCTCGGCCTTCTCGCAGGGGAAGCTCGCCGCGTGGGCGGAGGGGCCGAACGCCAGGGCGGCCAGGACCAAAGCGGCGGGGAACGACTTGGACATGGCCGGAAACGAGCCGGCGGGCGAAAGGCTCCGCCCGGCATGGCGGCACGGTAAACCTCGCCCGGGATCACAGGATCCCGGGATCAGAGGCCCGGCTTGACGATCGCCAGGATGACGATGCCGATCATCAGCAGCGTCGGCACCTCGTTGAGCACCCGGTAGAACCGGGGCGCGCGGGTGTTCCGGTCGGCGGCGAAATCCTTGACCATCCGGGCGAGCCAGCCGTGGATGCCCGACATCGCCAGCACCAGCACGAATTTCGCCTGCAGCCAGGGGCTCGCGTAGAACCCGCTCATCCAGGCGAGCGTCAGACCGAACGCCCAGGTGGCGATCATGGCGGGGGTCATGATCGCCTTGAGCAGGCGGCGCTCCATCACCTTGAAGGTGGCGGCCTGCGCCCCCGAGCCCGGCTCCAGGCCCGCGTGGTAGACGAACAGCCGGGGCAGGTAGAGCATGCCGGCCATCCAGGCGATCAGGCTGACGACGTGCCCGGCCTTGATCCAATCGTAGAGCACGGGCCTACCCGCGCAGCCGCGCGAGCATGCGCTCGACATGGGCGACCGGCGTCTGCGGCGTGATGCCGTGGCCGAGGTTGAAGATGTGCGGCAGGCCCGTGGTCGCCGCCAGCACCCCGTCCACCGCCGCGTCGAGGGCCGCGCCGCCCGCGATCAGCGTTTCCGGATGCAGGTTGCCCTGCGTGACCGTCGCGGCCGGCACCCGGGCGCGCAGGGCCTTGAGGTCCACGCCCCAATCGACCCCGACCGCGTCGGCGCCGGTCTCGGGCACGACCCGGGCATGGCCGTCGAGCCCCGAGCCGCGGGCGAACACGATGATCTTCGCGTGGGGCACCCGTTCGCGGACCCCCGCGATCATCCGGGCGATCGGGCGCAGGGACCAGCGGGTCAGCGCGTCCATGGCCGCCCCGTCGGGCAAAGCGCTCTCGGCCACGTCGCCCACCGGCTCCACGAGGCCGGCCGAGGGCGGTACCGCCGCCGGCAGGGTGCCGGCATGGGATTCGAAGATCTGCACGGCGTCGGCGCCGGCCTGGAGCTGGCGCACGAGGTAGTCGGTCTGCACGGTGACGAGGCGGTCGATCAGGGTGTCGACCAGGGCCGTGTCGCCCTCGGCGAGCGCCCGGGCCGGGGCGAGGTCGGGGGTGCCGCGGCCGCCGATCATGTAGCTCGCCACCGTCCAGGGGGCGCCGCAGAAGCCGAGCAGCGTCGTCGCGTCCGGCAGTTCGGCGCGCAGCCGCGTCACCGCCTCGAAGACCGGGGCGAGGTGCGTCATGACCGCCGGGTCGCCGGCCTCGCGCAGGCGCGAAAACGCATCCCGGCCGTCGAGCGGGTCGAGGCGGGGTCCCTCGCCCTCCACGAAGCGCACGTCCTGGCCGAGCGCGTGGGGCACGACGAGGATGTCGGAGAACAGGATCGCGGCGTCGAAGCCGAACCGGCGGATCGGCTGGAGCGTCACCTCGACGGCGAAGTCCGGGCTGTAGCAGAGGTCGAGGAACGAGCCGGCCTCGGCCCGGGTCGCCCGGTATTCCGGCAGGTAGCGGCCGGCCTGGCGCATCATCCAGGCGGGGGGCGGCCCGATCGCCTCCCCTTCGAGGACACGCAGCATCGTGCGTTTCACCGGCGGTGTCCCCGTCGTCATCTGCGCTCCCACCCCGCTTAGCCCCTTCCGCATGCCCGTCGGCGCGGCTCCTGTCGAGTCGCGACGCGCCGATCCCCACACAGGCCCCTTCGAAAAGAAAAGAGAGAGTCTAGGACTCTGTTTTTTCTCTTGGGGGGGCGAAGTTCGGGGTCGCAAGCGGGTCCACAGGCCGTCCCCGACGCCGCGCCGTTAACGAGGCTTTAAAGGATTCGCTCCATGTTGCGAGAACGGCCAAGTCCGACAGCGGCTTGCGAACGCCGAGTCCGGTACGCACCCCTCGTGCGTCCCGGATTCTCCCAGGCGCCCGGATTCCGCGCGTCCCGATGGCGTAGCTGTGAACGGCGGAGTCGATAAGACGGGGCCTCCGCGCCCTGGACCTGCCCGAAGCCGCATCCTATCCACACTGATCGACTCCCCTGGCGGCCGGCGGTGGATAACGCCCGGCGAGACGAAGGCGACAGGATGGGCCGCAGCTACTTCCACCTCCACCTCGTCTCCGACTCCACCGGCGAGACGCTGATCAATGTCGGCCGGGCGGCGGCCGCCCAGTACGAGGGCGTCTCGGCGATCGAGCACGTCTACCCGCTGGTGCGCTCGGCGGCGCAGCTCGACCGGGTGATCTCCGAGATCCGGGCGGCGCCGGGCCTCGTGCTCTACACCCTGGTGGGCGGTGACCTCGGCGAGCGGCTGGAGGAGGTCGCCCGGGAGACCGGCTCCCCCTGCCTGTCGGTGCTGCGGCCGGTCCACGACCTGCTGCGCGCCTATCTCGGCGCCGAGACGACCGCCCGGCCGGGCGCCCAGCACATGCTCAACGCCGAGTACTTCAAGCGCATCGACGCGATGAACTTCACGCTGGCCCACGACGACGGCAACCTGCCGGAGGACCTGGAGGATGCCGACGTGATCCTGCTCGGGGTCAGCCGGACCTCGAAGACGCCGACCTCGATCTACCTCGCCAATCGCGGCCTCAAGACCACCAACCTGCCCCTGGTGCCGGGCATGCCGCTGCCGCCGGCGATCGAGCGCGCCCGCAAGCCCCTGGTGGTCGGCCTGTTCGCCTCGCCCGAGCGGATCGTGCAGATCCGCCAGAACCGGCTGTCGAGCCTGAACGCCGACGAATCCTCGATGTATGTCGACCGCTCGGCGGTGGCCGACGAGATCACGGCCTCGCGGCGGCTGTTCACCAAGAACCGCTGGCCGACCATCGACGTGACCCGCCGCTCCATTGAGGAGACCGCGGCCGCGATCGTCGACCTCTACCGCGACCACCGCCTGAAGTTCATCGCGGATTGAAACGGGGTTCCCAAAGGGCGAGCCCTTTGGCGGGGTTCAGGGGCGGAGCCCCTGAGACGCGGGCCTCGCCCGACACCAGGGCTCTGCCCTGGACCCGCGAACGGTCGAAGACCTTTCAAAACCGTGACGTTCAGCTTCCGCTCAGGACCGCCCGCACCAGGGCGAGGCCCGCCAGCAGGCCCACGAGCCCGGCCGCGACCGAGCCCAGCACGTAGAGGGCGGCCAGGCCCGTCTCGCCCCGCTCGTACAGGCTGATCGCGTCGAGCGAGAAGGTCGAGAAGGTGGTGAAGCCCCCGAGCACACCGGTGGTCAGGAACAGCCGGGCCGGGTGGCCCGCCGCGCCGCGCAGGGCGAAACCCTCGGCGAGCACGCCCATCAGGAATGAGCCCAGCACGTTGATGATCAGGGTGGCCAGGGGAAAGCCGAGGCCCGGCAGCAGCCGCGACACCGCGACGTTGACGCCGTGCCGGGCGCCCCCCCCGAGCCCGGCCCCGAGGATGACGATGAGGGTGTTGATCATGCCTGCCCTTCCTGTTCGGTCGGGCGGCCTCCCCGCGTCGCGGCTTCGGCGCAGGGCCCCACCGCGGACGGCGAAAGGCGCGCCCGTTCGGTAGGAGCCATCAGCCCGGCATGGCGGTCACGATGCCGGGCGGTTGCCGGGGAGCTCCATCCCCATCGGGGACGGGTTTAGCGCAGGACGGCGCGTGGGGGAATCGGGTTTTCGAACGCCCCTGCGGGTCAGCGGGCGGAGGCGAAGTGGCTGCGCTGCTCGATCTGGGCGGCGTAGAAATCCTCGACGACCTCGCGGACCACCTCGGCCAGCTCGCCGCCCCGGTTCTCGTCGAGCTGGATGTCGCTGCCCACCGTCCGGCCGCTGGCGCCGCGCGCCGCCCCGGGGACCAGGCGCTCGTTGTAGCGCTGGTTGAGGCCCGAGACCGCGATGAAGTTGCTGCCGCCGAGTTCCGGCCCGTAGGTGATCTTGATCTTCTGCTCCGCGTCGGTCCCGCGCAGCTGCGCGCAGAGGCTGATGAAGTTGTCCTGATCGATCCTGGCTTCGAGGCCGGTGATGCTGCCGTGGACGTTGTCCGCCTCGTTGAGCACCTCGGCCATGAGGTTCAGGACGCCGACGACCGGCTCCAGCGCCCGGGCGCCCTCCGCCAGGAGCTTCCTGCGGAAGTCGTTGCTCCGGGCATCGGCTTCCTGAAGCCGGGTGCGGAACCTGTCCTTGACGTCGTTCGCGCGGGCCATCGCGCTCCTCCCTGGATGTTGATCCGATGCTGTGTCGCTCGGTGGGAGGAGCCTACGAGACCGATTCGAATGCTGCAAGATCGTGCAACATATTGATGCCTGCTCAGATCTTGAGCCGTTGCACAGGAATAATACTTGCTTATCGACTGTGCAACGGCGACGGACCGGGATCCGCCGTTACTTCAGGAGCTGCAGCAGGCTCCGGCCGGCCGGGGTCTTGAGCTCCTTGGCGTCGAGCTTGCCGTCGCCGTCGGGATCGGCCGCCTTGAAGCGGCTCTCCACCAGGGCGAGGTATTCCTTGCGGTCGAGGGTGCCGTCGGAATCGGCGTCGGCGGCCTTCAGGTCCTTCTTGCTGATCCGGCCCTTCAGCTCCTTGGCGTCGACGGTGCCGTCCTTGTCCGTCTCGGCGGCGTCGAAGGTCTTGCCGGCGGCGGCCTGGGCCTCGGCCAGATCGATGGTGCCGTCCTTGTCGGTGTCGACCATCTTCAGCGTGCGCTCGGTGCCGGCGGAGCGCGCGGCGGCCGGGAGCGTCGCCGGCAGGAGAAGGGCGGCGACGAGCGGCGCGGCGAGGGCGGTTCGGGTCAGGGTTGCGGGCATGGATGACGTCTCCGGTGGCGATCGGTGCCGGCAGCCCAAGCCGCGGCCGCGCGGGCCGTTCCTTCACAAGGCGACGATCATCCCCCGCCGCGGGTCAGCGGGCCGGGCCGTCGAGGGGTGCCAGACGGTCCGGCCCGGGCGCGGCGGCGACCGGTTCGGGGCGCGACAGGGCGCGGGCGAGCCCCGGCAGGTCCGGCCCGGCCGCGCCCGGGGGCCCGAACACCGACCGGTCGAGGGTCGCGAAGGCGTCGACGAGCGCGGGCCGGGACCGCCAGATCCGAGCCAGATCCGGCGCCTCCCGCAGCGCCGCCTCCAGGGCCGTGTGGAACCGGGCCGGATCGCCCGTCCGGGCCGCCGCGCGCAGGGCGCGCCGGGCCGGGCCGGAGAGGCGCAGGCGCGGCCGCCCGAGGCCGAAGCCGATCAGGGCCAGCCCGAGCCCGAAGGCGGCGAGCGCCGCGGCGGCGGCCGCGAGCGGCGCGGGGACCGGCGGGGGCGCCCGGTCGGTCTCCCGGTCGGGCAGGCCGCCGCCGATCTGCCGGGCCGGGATCTCGGCCTCGCGCATCGTGCGGGTGCCGGTGTCGAACCACGGGATCGCGATGGCGTCGAGGGGGATGATCTCCGGCACGCCGGGCTTCACGTCCCACTGGTAGGTGGCCCGGGCCACGGGACCGGAGGGCGTCAGCAGGGTCTCGCGGGTGACCGGGCCCGCGAAGGTGATGATGCCGCGGGTGCGCATCACCGGCCGGGGCGGCAGGCCCTCGGCGACCATGCCCTGCGCCTCCAGGGTGACGATCCGCCGGGCGGTCTCGCCGACCTTGATGGTCTCGGG
Source organism: Methylobacterium sp. J-026 (assembly GCF_022829585.1). Taxonomy (GTDB): domain Bacteria; phylum Pseudomonadota; class Alphaproteobacteria; order Rhizobiales; family Beijerinckiaceae; genus Methylobacterium. The sequence continues at coordinate 8,922 of NZ_JAKSYC010000314.1, read as the reverse complement.
GTCCGGGCTCCAGGAATCCGTGATGGTGACGTCCCGGGCGGGCAGCCACCAGGGCTCCTTGGCGTCGGGGCCGCCGGTGGCGGCGGTCCATGGTTCGACGGGGAAGGGGATCGGGGCTGAGCGCACCTCGACGGTCCGGCGCTCGCCGACATCGTTGACCGTCAGCTTGTGGGTGAACGGCTCGATGGTGAACGGCCCGGCATGGTGCGGGAAGACCGCCACGGTGCGGTCGAACGCGATGGCGCTCTGGCCGTCCGGGAGCTTGGCCTTGCTCCAATGGTCGCGGCCGAGCTGCGTCCAGGAAAAGTTTGCCAGCGAGGGCTGGACCACCTCCTCCAGCAGGATCGGCTGCTTGTAGACCCCGTGGATCTTCAGCAGCACCATCTCGCGGGCGAAGGGGGCGCTGTGGCCGTTGAAGTCCGCCGTCACCGTCAGGGTGAGGTCGCCGGGCTCGATCTCGGCCCGGGCGGGGAGAGGGGTGAGCGGAGGGGCGAGGAGGGTGACAACAAGGGCGGCCCGGATGCGCCCCCGCCCTCCCCCCGCTGCGGGGGCGGGTACCCCGCGGAGCAGGGGGGGAGAGCGGAGCGCCGCTTCAAGCAGGGTCGCGCCCGCCATGACGGGCTCAGCCCGCTCCGGAGGCCGGGCTCCCCTCCCCCGACCCCCTCCGGGGGCCGCCCGCCCGCGCAGAGGGGGGCGGGCAATCGCGCATCGCGGAAGACTCAAGAGCATCACCACGGGTTGCTCCCGGCGGGTATCGCGGTGCCGGCCTCGATCCGGCGGGTCTGCTCGGCGCGCAGGCGCAGCTTGAGATAGCGGCCCGGATCGTCCGGCAGGGTCTGGAGCCAGAGCCGGTCCGGGCGGATCTCGTGGGCCTCGAAGCTCTTGGTCACCCGGCGGACCTCGCGCTCGGGGGCCTCGGCCACCATGGCGGCGCCGCCGCCCGTGCGCCCGCGGCCCGCGGCGTCGCCGGCCGAGCCCCGGGCCTGGCCCTTGCCGGCGTCGATCGACTGCTGCTCGGCCCTGCCCCGGCGGGCGACCTTGCTGTTGCCGGGCAGCGACGCGCTGGCGTTGGATTCCTTGTTGCCGGCCAGACCCTCGCCACTGGAGGCGGCGTTGATCTCGTCGGTCTGGTCCTGGTTGGCGGTGTTGTTGTAGCGGGCGCCATACTGGGCGGTGCCGTTGGCGATGCCGCCGCCGGGGCCGCGGTCGATCACCTCGGCCTGCATCCGGGCGATCAGCGAGCGGTTGGCCTGGGCGTCGGCGTCCCGGGGGTCGAAGCGCAGGGCCTCGTCGTAGGCCGCGAGCGCGCCGGGGAGGTCGCCGGCGCGCGCCAGGGCGTTGCCGAGATTGTAGCTCGCCCGGCGGCCGCCGGCGCGGAACAGGGCGATCGCCGCGTCGTAGCGGCCGGCCTCGTAGAGGGCGGCGGCGCGCCAGGCCGGATCGGCGAAGACGTCGGCGGCCAGACCCGGCAGGCCGAGGCCCATCAGCAGCCGCCCGAACCCGGTGCGGGGCTGCGAGACCGCGAGCAGCGCCAGCAGGCCCGCGCCCGCCAGCGCGAGGCCGGCGAGCCGGGCGCGGCGCCGCCAGCGTGGCGGCAGGCCGGCCCGGAGCGGCGCGGCGAGACCCGTATCCGGCAGGCTCAGCCGCATCACGCGCTCCTGCGGAACAGGACCAGGGCCGGCAGGGCCGCCAGCAGCAGCAGCCAGCGCCCGAGATCCGCGTAGGCCAGCACCCCGTAGCCCCCCGCCGCGAGGTGCTGACTGAGCCCGGCGCCGACCGCGTCGAGCACCGGCCCGGGGGCCGCGATGTCGGCGGCGGTGCCGCCCCCGGCCCGGGCCAGGGCGTCGAGGGCGGCCCGGTCGGGCCTGGGCGCGCCGGGCGGGAGCGGCCTTTCGGCGGGGACGAACAGGGCCTGCAGGCGCCAGCCCTGCCGGGCGATCGCCCCGGCCTCCCGGGTCGCGGCCTCGCCGACGCCGTCGCCGTCGCTGATCAGCACCACGTCGGCGGCGACCACGTCCGCCTCCGCCAGGGTGCGGCGGGCGAGCGCCAGGCCCCGCTCGGGATGGGAGCCGCGGTCGGGCACCGTGTCGGCGTCGAGGGCGAACAGGGTGGTGCCGAGGCTGTCGCGGTCGGTGGTGGGGGAGGCGGCCAGATAGGCGTCGCCCGCGTAGACCACCAGCGCCACGGCCCGGGTGCCGGCGGCCTCGGCCACGGCGGCGGCGGCCTGGCGGACCCCCTGGAGGTTGCCCCCCTCGGTGACCGAGCGGGAGAGGTCGAGGACGATCACCGTCTCGTCGAGATTGCGGAACGTCCGCCCGTCCGCCCGCTCCACGGCGGGGCCGGTCAGCGCCAGGGCGATCAGCCCGGCCGCCAGGGCGGCGGCGAGATTCGCCTGCCGCCGTCCGCCGAGCACCGCGCCGGCCCGGGCGAGATGGGCCATCAGCGCCGGATCCACCGCCCGGGCCCAGTCGCCGAGGGGCGCCGAGCGCCACGCGGCGCGCAGGGCCAGGAGGGCGATGACCGGGATCGCCAGGAACCACCAGGGGCGCAGGAGGGCGACGGCGTCGAGGGCGCTCATCGGGCTGAACCGGAGAGGGCGCACGCTCTCCCTCCCCCCCCTGCGGGGGAGAATACCCTGCGAAGCAGGGGGGGAGAGGGGCGCGACGGTGCAGGATAAGGCGTTGGCCGGCCCGTCGACTCAGCCCTTTTCGGACGCCGCGCCCCCCTCTCCCGACCCCCGCTGACGCAGGGGGCTCCCCTTGGGCCCCCCTCCCCCGCAGAGGGGGGAGGGAGGGGCGCGCGGCTTCGATCGCGGCTTGGATCGCCGCCCTTATCCATCCAGCGACGCGTTGTGGCCGAGACCTCAAACACCGCACCCATCACGCCCCCCTCCGGCTGGCGAGCAACGCGGCGGCGGCCAGCAGCGCCAGGGCGCCCGGCCAGGGCCAGAGGTCCCGGCGCAGCGGCAGGGGCGGTGCCAGGGCGCGGCCGCCCTCCAGCCGGTCGATGGCCTCGGCGACCCGGACCAGATCCGCGGTGGTGCGCACCCGGAACGCCTCGCCGCCGCTCGTCTGCGCCATGTCGCGCAGGGTCTCGGTGTCGACCACGTCCTGCTCGCCGTCGGCGTCGGCCATGTCCCGGGGGCCGAGCGCGATCGTGTAGATCCGGATGCCCAGGTCCTTGGCGAGCTCCGCCACGTCCTTGGGGGCGGTCTGGCCGGCATTGTTGGCGCCGTCCGAGAGCAGGATCACGGCCTTCGCGGGTTTCGCGGCGCCGGGTTCGGCCTCGGCCCCGGCATCCCGGGGGTCCAGGCGGCGCAGGGCCAGCCCGAGGCCGTCGCCGATGCCGGTGGAGCGGCCGCTGATGCCGATCGTCGCCTCGTCCAGCGCCCGGGCGACCGCGGCGGTGTCGAAGCTCGGCGCCGCCGCCACATAGGCCTGGTCGGCGAAGATCACGAGGCCGATCCGGTCCCCGGCCCGGCGCCGGATGAAGTCGGCGCCGACGCGCTTGACCGCGGCGAGCCGGGTCACGGTCTCGCCGTCGAGGGCGAAGTCGCGCCGCTCCATGGAGCCCGACAGGTCCATGGCGATCATGATCTCGCGGCCGGAGGCGGGGAGCGCGGCGGCCGGCATGACCAGGCGGGGCCCGGCGAGGGCGACCAACAGGGCGAGCCAGAGCGTCCAGGCGAGGGCGGTCCGGCGGCGCCCGCGGGCCGCGCGGTCCGCGCCGGCCCGGCCCGCGCCCACCAGGGTGCCGGGCACCCGGAGGGCACCGCTGCCGCCCTCCGGCTCGGCCGGGATCAGGCGGCCGGCGAGCAGCGGCAGGGGCAGGGCCAGCAGCGCCCAGGGCGCGGCGAGGTCGAAGGCCGACAGGAGCGCGCTGAGCCAGGCGGGCAGGAGGTCGCTCACCAGACCGCTCACGAGCGCGCCCCGCTCCGCACCCGTCCGATCAGGCGGCCGAGTTCGGCGTCCAGGGCGTCGAGATCCGGAGCCTGGCGGCGGTACAGCCCGTCGGCGAGGACGCGGCCCGCCCCCCGGGTGAAGAAGTCGGTCCGGAAGAGGGCGTCGAGGCGCCGGCCCCACTCCGCGCCCGCGGTCCGGAGCCCGGCCTCGCCGCCCAGCGTCCGGTCGAGGCGGCGCAGCAGCCGGGCCTGAGCCACGAGCCGCGCCTCCGGATCGAGGCCGCGGCTGCGGGCGAGTTCGGCCAGCGCCGCCCGGCGGAGGCCGGCCCGGGACCGGCCGCGCAGGGCGCGCGCGAGCCCGACCAGCAGGGCGGCCAGGAAGCCCAGGAGGGCGGCCGCGAGGATCTCGCCCTGCACGGCGCCGGCGGCGCCCCCGGGCAGGTGCAGGCCGCGGAGCTGGTCCAGGCCGAGCGCGGTCTCGGCGGGCATCATCGCGGCACCCCGCCGGGCCCGGCCTCACAGCACCGCATCGAGGCGCTCCATCAGCGGCGCGTAGGCCTCGGGTCCCGCCTCGACGTCGAGGCGCACACCCGTGATGCCGCGGCGGGCGTAATCGGCGAGCCGCGCCTCGGCGGACCCGTCCGACCCGCCGGCCGGCCTCGCCGTCGGCAGCGCGGTGCCGCGGCTCCCATCCGCCAGGGCGAAGGGATAGTAGCCCGGCGGCCGGGCGCGCTCGAAGGCGTCGCTCACCAGGATCAGCCGGATGGCGATCCGCTCGGCCAGCAGGGTCAGGAGCTCGTCGAAGCCCGGGCCCGGGGCGTCGAGGGCGCTGGCGACGACGAGGTGGCCGCCGGCGGGCAGCAGGCTGCGGGCGAGGCCCAGCGTCGCCTCCAGCGGCGGCTCCGCCTCGGACCGGATTCCGGGCAGGGCCTCCAGGGCCTGCGCGTGGGCCTGGGCGAGGGCGCCGGTCACGGCGATCATGGCGCGCTCCCCGCCCGCGGGCCGCAGCACCGTGGGGGCCCCGGCGGACGCCACCGCGAGGCCGACCCGGCCGCCATCGGCCGCGACCCGCCAGCCGAGCAGCACCAGGGCCTCGGCGGCCGCCACCGAGCGCAGGGTCCGGCGGGTTCCGAACAGCATCGCGGGCCGGAAATCGGCGAGCAGCACCACGGCCCGGTCGCGCTCGTCGTGGTGGGTGCGGACATGCAGCTGCCCGGTGCGCGCGGTGGCGTTGCGGTCGATGAAGCGGCGGTCGTCGCCCTCCGACCAGAGCCGGACGTCCTCCGGCTCGGAGCCGCGCCCGCGCCGCCGCGTGACGATGCCGCCGGGCAGGCCCGCCAGCGTCCGGGTCCCTGGCGCCGAGCCCCGCCGGGCGAGGTGGCGCAGGCCCATCAGGGCCTCGCCCGAGAGGTGGATGCCGCTGTCGGCACCGCCTCTCCCGCCCCCCTCTGCGGGGGCGGGTGGCCCCTGCGGCAGCAGGGATCGGGTCGGGATGTAGTCCCGCAAGAGGGGAACCCGGCTTCCGGAAGCGGCGCGACCGTCCTGAAGGCCGGCGTTCGATCCTGCACCGTCGCGCCCCTCTCCCGACCCCCTCCGGGGGCCACCCGCCCCCGCAGAGGAGGGAGGGAATATGCGCCGCGCGAACCCGAACATCGTCAGAGGGCCCGCACCCGCTGCACGAGCTCGCCCACGAGCCCGCGGGCGGTCCTGCCCTCGGCGGCGGCCCGCCAGGTCAGGCCGATGCGGTGGGACAGGGCGTCCCGGGCCAGCGCGGTGATGTCCTCGGGGGTGACGTGGTCCCGGCCGTGCAGCCAGGCCCGGGCCTTGCCGGCCATCATCAGCGCGAGCGTACCCCGCGGCGAGGCCGGGTGCTCGATCAGCGCGCGCAGGTCCGGGGCGGCCGCGTCGGTGCGGGTCGCCGCCACCAGCCGGACGAGGTAGTCCTTGAGCGCCGGCGACACGTAGGTGGCCAGCGCCGCCTCCCGGGCGGCCCGGACATCCGCCAGCGACAGGCGCACGGGCATCGCCTCGACGTGGTGGGTGATCTCGCCCTCCACGAGATCGAGGATCGCCCGCTCGGTGGCCTCGTCGGGCATGTCGACCACGACGTGCAGGAGGAAGCGGTCGAGCTGCGCCTCCGGCAGCGGGAAGGTCCCGGCATGCTCGATCGGGTTCTGGGTCGCCACGACCATGAACGGGTCGGACAGGGCGTGCGTGGTCCCCGAGACCGTGACCTGTCCCTCGGCCATGGATTCGAGGAGCGCCGACTGCACCTTCGGGGGCGCGCGGTTGACCTCGTCCACCAGCACCAGGGCGTGGAACAGGGGACCGTGCAGGAATTCGAAGGTGCCGCTGTCCTGGCGCCACACGGTGGTGCCGGTGAGATCGGCCGGCATCAGGTCCGGGGTGCATTGGATGCGCGCGAAGGAGCCGTCGAGGCCGTCGGCGAGGCGCTTGACCGCGCGGGTCTTGGCGAGGCCCGGGGCGCCCTCGATCAGCAGGTGGCCGCCGGTCAGGAGCCCGATCAGCAGGCGCTCGACCAGGCCGGCGCTGCCGATCAGGCCGCGTTCCAGCCCCGCGCGGAGCGCCATGACGCGGCCGTGCAGGCCCTCGTCCGGGACGATGTCGGGCCGGCGTTCGGCGAGGGCGCCGCTCATGCGGGGAAAATTCCGGCGCGGACCGATTCCGCCGCGTGGGCCCTGTCCTGCATCCTGTCCGTCTCCTCGGCCGGGTCCCGAATTCTTAAGGGATCCTCAGTCTCTTGCCGGTGTGCCCGTTGCCCGGTGCGGCCGTCAATCCCGGTCCCGGCCCGCGCCGGGGTCGAGGCCGGTCCACGGTGTCACGGTTTCGTCACCACGCGCGCCCAAGGACCGCCCCGCCCGAGAACGGCCCCGCAAGAGAACCGCCCCGCCCAAGGACTGCCGATGACCGAGGACCGCCGATGACCACCTACGCGTCCCTCCCCGAGGAGTTGAAATCCGCCCTGGGCCTGCTCGTGGCCTTCGTGCTGGGCACGGTGATCGGGGCCGAGCGCCAGTACCGGCAGCGCACCGCGGGCCTGCGCACGGCGGTGCTGGTGGCGGTGGGCGCCTGCGCGTTCGTGGATCTCGGCATGCGGCTGACCGGCCCGGACGGGGGGGTCCGCACGGTGGCCTACGTGATCTCCGGCATCGGCTTCCTCGGGGCCGGCGTGATCATGAAGGAGGGGATGAACGTCCGCGGCCTCAACACCGCCGCCACCCTGTGGTGCTCGGCCGCCGTGGGGGCGTTCTGCGGCGCCGACCTGCCCCTGGAGGCGGTCTTCGTGATGGTGACGGTGCTGGCCTGCAACACGGCGCTGCGGCCGCTGGTGAACGCCATCAACCGCGCGCCGATCCGCGAATCGGCCACCGAGGCGACCTACGAGGTCCAGGTGACCACCGCGCCCGGCGAGGCCGGCCCGGCGCAGGACCTGCTGGTGGAACGCCTGGAGGCGGCCAATTATCCGGTCAGCAACGTCGAGGTGGAGGAACGCGGCGAGAGCGCGGTCGACGTGGTGGCGACGCTGACGGCGAGCGCCGTGAAGGCGGAGGAACTCGACGCCGTGACCAACGACCTCGCCCGCCTCCCGGGCATCCGCCACGCCACCTGGTCGATCCAGACCGCCGACTAGCGCATCCGCCCGCGAGGGGGCTGCCGGCTTTCGGAGACGACGATGCGCCAAGGCCTGTTCTGGCGTGATCCTGATCCTTCGATCCTGACGGACGGATCCCGTCGCTGACCGGTGATGGTTTCGAAGGGTCCGGGACCTTTTACGGGTGCAGGGCGCCGCTTGCGAGATCCTCGGGGCTCCGCCCCGAGACCCCGCCCAAGGGACGATCCCTTGGGAATCTGCGGGATCGGGTCGCCGTGCGGTCCTGCGCGGCGACAGGCGCGAGCACAGGCAAAAATACGGCTCAGTACGGCGCCGTCAGCTTGAGCCAGAGCAGGACCGCGAGGCTCACCACGGCGATCGGCATCTGGATCGGGCGCAGGCGGGCATGCGCCAGGGGCACTGCGCCGGTGCGCGCCGCGATCGGGTCGAGGATCCCCACGAGGGCGTAGCCGAGGATCAGCATCGCCAGCGCCGGCACCGCCTTGCCCATCACGGCGGCGAACAGGCTGAACAGCCCCAGCCCGTACAGGACCAGCATCGTGACCAATTGCGACAGGCGCGGGCCGCCCTCGGTCCGGAAGCTGACGCCCCGGTGCACGCCGGCCAGGAACAGCAGGATCGAGGCGGCGTAGAGCAGGGTGAACAGGGCCACGAGGTAGTCGAGGGGCTGGCCGTTCAGCCACCACGCCGCGGCGGCGCCGACGGCGATCGGCACCATCGGGCCGAAGCCGAAGACGAGGTCGAGCCACGGGATCCGGCGCGGCTCGTGCGCGGTGAGGGTGCGTCCGGTGGCGTCGTCGCGCATGGCGGTCAGAGGGGCTCTCGGGTTGGGGATCTGCTGCACCGCAGCGCCGGGACGGTGAACCCTCCCGTGCGGGCCCGGTTCCGGGCCGGTCCGCCGCGCCGCCTCTCTAACCCCGGCGCGTCCCGTCCGCGAGGGCCTTGAATGGGGGCCTCGAATGGGGGCCTCGAATGGGGGCCTCGAATGGGGGCCTCGAATGGGGGCCTCGAATGGGGGCCTTGAGTGCGGGGGCGAAACGCGTTATCTCTTCATCGCCCTCGTCACAAGGTCAGCGCCACAGCGCGCCCGAAATCGGAAGGGCGGGGTGGGGTGCGGCGAGGGGACCGTGGAGCAGGGTGGCGAAGCGGTTTTGGCAGGGCCCTGGCGGCTCACGGGCGGGGTGTGGCGGTGACCTTGTGGCGAGGGCGATGGAGAGGGAGCGCGTTTGGGCCCCGCGCTCAAGGCCTGCATTCGAGGCCGCCATTCGAGGCCCCCATTCGAGGCCCCCATTCGAGGCCCCCATTCGAGGCCCCCATTCAAGGCCCTCGCGGACGGGACGCGCCGGGGTTAGAGAGGCGGCGCGGCGGACCGGCCCGGAACCGGGCC
>NZ_JAKSYC010000177.1 GCF_022829585.1 Methylobacterium sp. J-026 | reverse complement strand
GCAGAGGAGGTGAGCGATGCGCTGGTCCGGAGCGCGTGCGCCCATGTTGACCAGCCACTCTCGTAGGACCGCACCGTCGACCAGGGAGCACCACCAGAAGGCGCGCGCGATGCTCGTGTGATGCGCCGTGATCTCATCGATGGCCCGACGGGGGATGTCCACGACCTGGCACTGCGAGATGGTGCCGATGGTGTGATCCATCTCGTCGAGGATGAACACGTTCAGGTCGCAGAAATCGCCGGGCAACAACAGGGCCATGATCTGGCGCTGGCCGTCCGGAAGGACCTTGTACCGGCAGGC
>NZ_JAKSYC010000176.1 GCF_022829585.1 Methylobacterium sp. J-026 | reverse complement strand
GTGTTCCGCGAGGGGTCGGGCAGTCGACGTACCGGTGCCAGCACCGACCGAGGGACGGGTTGTGCCGGCTACAATCGCTTCCTGTAGTCGATATTGTGCGGCATCGAGACGCGACGCGTAATGGAGTTGCGCATGGTTCGTCTTGCCTGGGCCGGCCGGGAGTGCCGCGCTGAGATGCAGTCTATGGTCAGCGAGAAGGTGCATGCGGCCGGCGAGGCAATGACGACGCTAATGTTGGGAGGCTCGCCCGAGACGGTCATCGCCCGCTACCGCGAGCACGTCGCCTTCAACACCAAGCGGC
>NZ_JAKSYC010000174.1 GCF_022829585.1 Methylobacterium sp. J-026 | reverse complement strand
TGATTTCCGATGCGGTCTCTTGCGAGCAAAGGCTGGCCTCCGCGGGACACGTGTGAGCGTCCGCTTTGGCGGCAGGGCCACTCGGAGGGTGATATGATCGCCCTGCCCGCGCGGGCAAGCACGCGACGACAGGTACTCCGTGGGCCAGTTCCACATAGGCACCCGTAATGCCTCGGCCGGGCAGCCGCGTGAGGGTCGGTGCAGTGCGGGGGAACTGAACATCGCAGGCACCGGCTCACGGCCTGTCTATACAACCAATAACCTCAACCAGCCTCGCCTATGCCGTAGGTGCGAGCGGCCGTCGCCATACGGATGAGCTGCTCGAGATCCAACTCCACGGCATCTGTCACGTCATCGACCTGCAGTGGCTCGCCGAGGCCGACAAGCTCTAGGCGCAAGGCCTCGATCATCGTTTCCAGCGATTCCCCCAGGGCGCGGATCTGTGTCCCGCGGGGGCCGAGATCCACCCCTTCGGCGAAGGCGCCGGCCAGAGCCGTCGTGAGACCCTGAACCTCGCCGAACGGAACGATGGAATGGGGTCCCACGGTGTTCATCGTCACCTCAGGCTGCGCGCACGGTTGCGAGAAAGCGACCAACCTCGGCCGCGAGGTGCTCGGATTGACGCGACAACTCCGAGGCCGCCCCGAGCACTTGGCTCGCCGCGGCCCCGGTCTCCTCGGCCGCACCCGCCACACCCGCGATGTTGTGCGTCACCTCACCGGTGCCCTGCGCCGCCTGGGAGACGTTCCGGACAATCTCCTGAGTCGCCGCACCCTGCTGCTCGACTGCCGCCGCAATCGAGGCTGCGACCCCGTTGATCTCGCGGATGCGCGCGGTGATCCCGCCGATCGACGTCACCGCCTGCCCGGTCGAGGCCTGGATCTGAGCGATCTGCCCAGAAATCTCGTTCGTGGCCTTCGCTGTCTGCTCGGCCAGCGCCTTTACCTCGGACGCGACGACCGCGAAGCCCTTACCTGCTGCTCCAGCCCGGGCAGCCTCGATGGTGGCGTTGAGCGCCAGGAGATTGGTCTGGCCGGCGATGGTCGAGATCAGCCCGACCACGTCGCCGATGCGCGCGACCGCGGCGCTCAGCTCCTGCACCAGGGCGCCGGTGTGATCCGCCTCGCGCACGGCACGCTGCGCCAGTTCGGCCGAGCCGGCGACCTGCCGGCTGATCTCCTGCACGGACGAACCCAGCTCCTCGGCGGCCGCGGCCACGGTGTTGACGTTGGAGGCGGCCTCCTCGGCCGCCGCCGCGACCGTCGTCGACTGGCTGGCGGTCTCGGTCGCCGTGGCCGTCATCGTCTGAGCGGTGGCCTGCAGCTCGGTCGCAGAGGACGACACCATGCCAATGATGCCGCCGACCGCGGCCTCGAAGCCATCGGCCATCTGGCGCATCCCGGCCTTGCGCTGCTCCTCGGCGGCCAGCCGCGCCTGGGCAGTATCCTCCTCCAGCGCCTTCATGCGGATCAAACCGTCCTTGAACACCTGAACGGCATCCGCGATCGTGCCGATCTCAGTCTTCGCACCCTGGTGCGGGATGGTCACGTCGAGGTCGCCAGCTGCGAGGGCCTGCATCGGGCGAACGACTGAACTGATCCCGCGGGAGATACCTCGGATGATCAGAACAGTGACCATGAGCGTCAATAGAACCGCTACGACGATCATGCATAGCATGATCATGCGCACTGTCTCGGCAGAACGATCGCTTGCTTTCACTACTGCGTCAGCAGCTTTATCATTTAGCGCGACAATTGCATCAAGCGCTTGGGCGGCCGCCTTGATGCGTGGACGCACGGTGGCGGTCACCTCCACTAGAGCGCCATCCTTGTCGCCACTGCGAGATTGGGCAATCACGGCAGGGATAGCAGCAAGGTAAGCTGACCAATTCGTTGTAAAGGTCTGAAAAAGTTCTTGCTCGCCGGGAAGGCTAATCAAACGCTCGTAAGATTTTGAAAAGTTGATAACAGCCGCCGTTTTTTTCTGAAGCTCGCCCTCTTCGTATTCCATGCGAGCTGCTTCTTTGTAAAGGATATGATTGACGACGCTTACGCGTACATCGATTACACCAGCCCGGAGGGCGGCAGCCGTCGTTACGCTTGGCAGGCTGTTCTTTCCGATATCATTTATTGATTGACCAAGAACGGATAAGCCATTCCATCCCGCTACACCCAACGCGAGAACAAAAACAATAACTCCTCCAAATGTAAGGATGAGTTTTGAGCGTATCGATATATTTGAGAATGCCACAGTTGCAGTCCGAGTCAGGTAGGGAAATAGAGCCATTAGTTTGGCATTCCGAGAATGTAGATTGTAATAGTTAACGATTAAGAAAATTTACGAATTTAGTACAAATCGCGATCCGGTTGTAAGAAAACTTCTTGATGAAAAACTTATCATGATGATGATTAGCTGATCAAATTGCTCGTTGAGGCTTAATGCCGGTGATTGATTGCACAATTAAACAGCGAACGCCAGAAACAGCGCTTCAGATATCTGGCTCGATAGGCCCTATCATGCCCGTCAGCACTCGTTTCACAGAGCGTCGCTTGACCTACGGTTGTGGTCCCGCGACCCTAGTTCTTAGAGTTTGATAGAGAATTCGTTAACTATACCGCTCCACCATGCTCTTAGCGATCGGCTTCGGCCGCGCGCCGGCAGAGCAGCACCTGGGCCGTTTGAGACAGCGGGCCTCGGTGCGGCCTCGCCGGCGCAGTCGCGGTGATCGGACGCGATTGCGGCCAAGCTTGAGCCCAGCTAGACGCGCTGCCTTGGGTGCGCGGGAGCAGGAATGAGCGATGTCGTGGCCGCTCTGCTCCTGACGCTGGCGGCTAAGAATGCCGAGTTGTGCGAGCAGCTGGCCTCGGCCCAGGACATGCTGGTTGAGACTGCGATCGACGCCGGCAACATGCACGCCCTCGTCGAGGCCATGCGGACCGAGCGCGATGCGTGGCGGGAGGAGGCCGAGCGCTTGGCCAGGAAGGTCCTAAGGACGGGCTGACACAGGCGACACCGCTTCGGCCGGCTGCTACAGCGCCTGCCTCCCCCGGACGCGCGCCCGAGGCGTTCGCGACACCACACGGTGCTGTTGCGGGTGGACACGCGATGACAGGCGATGTGCGGGCCAGTTCCTTGCACCTCGCCCTTGAAGCCTTGGCCGGGCGATCGCGTGAGGGTTGGCGCATGCGGGGGGACTGGACACCGCGGGGCGCCAGCCCACGGCCTATTATTGCAGGCGGTGCGCGGCGGCTCCGATGTAGATCAGCGCCGCAGCGCCTCGATCCAGGCCTTCACTGGATCCACCACGAACGCCACGTACGCCGCCCACGTCCGTGCCCAGCCGTTCATGGGCATGTCGGCATCGTCTGGGCGGGCGGCCATCAGGGCGGCCACGTACCGGTCTTCATGAGCCTTGCACTCATCTAGCGCGTTGCGCTCCCGGCCCGGCCTGCTGTCGCGCTCGGGCTGGCTGTCATATGCCTGGCGCACGCAGCTGTGCCACGCCTTTTCCAGGGCCGGCAGGTCGGCCGGCTCGGCCGCCAGGGCCGAGGCCGGCCCGACACCCGCCAGCGCTAGGAGCAGGGCCAAACCCGATAGCTGCGCCGGGCGGCTATTCATCGGACCCGCCGCCCCCGGCAAAGGCCATCACGCTCGTGGCTCTCTGCAGCTCATGGCGGGCAATACCATCCGCCAGCGCAATCAGGCTGGCGAGCATGAGCCCGAGCAGCAGGAAGCGACGAACGGTGGGTGTGGGGAGCAGCATTGAAGGCGCTTCAAGGAGACGCCCGCACTGTAGCTGAGCCGAATGCGGGTGGCTGCCGCGCCGGGATCACAGTGGTACGAGAAGCGAACGGCCTGGCGCTCGGGCTCGGCCTGGGCCACTTTGAGCAAGGCACTCTGGTTGTTCTCGAGGCCTGCAGCGCGCGCCGCTTCCTTCGCCGCCGGCGCTATGCCGTCGATCTTGATGGCGCGCTGGGCTTCGTTCCGATCTATGCCGAGCTCGCGCGTCGCTGCACGAACCCCGCCGGCCTTCCCTCGGCCGCCTTTCGAAACTGGCTCAACTTAAGCCAGTTTCTCGGCACCGGCGCCTGCCTCGGTGAGCCTGATCCATTCCGCGATCTGCTCGTTCCGCTGCCGGGTTGTGAGGTCGGCCCGGTCGCCCACGAAAAAACCCGCCGTCCTGAGGCGGCGGGTTTTTGCAGGGTCCACACTCTTCGATCCGGCTGGGATTACCGCCCGAAGAGCCACTATCCCTGCTGGTCGTGGTTGGGCGGACTGTCCTGGTCCGCATCGGCGATGCGCGATGCTCGGGGGCTGGTGCCGTGATGTCTCATGGCTGACCTCCTCTCCGGTGTCGGCGCCGCATGCGATGCGCGCCGAGACCTTCAGGCTAGGAGCGTCCGCCGGGGATAGCAAGGGCCGGTGGGACAGGCCCTATTCGCAGACGCGCACGCGGCGGATGTGCTCGACGCCGTAGGGGTCGATGAAGCCACGCCGCGTGCGCGTCTGCGAGTAGGGCCTGTCCCACCGGCCCTTGCTATCCCCGGCGGACGCTCCTAGCCTAAAGGTCTCGGCGCGCATCGCATGCGGCGCCGACACCGGAGAGGCGGTCAGCCATGAGACATCACGGCACCACGCCCCGAGCATCGCGCATCGCCGATGCGGACCAGGACAGTCCGCCCAACCACGACCAGCAGGGATAGTGGCTCTTCGGG
>NZ_JAKSYC010000170.1 GCF_022829585.1 Methylobacterium sp. J-026 | reverse complement strand
CTCCCATGTTGCTCATCTCATCCCTCGTCGTAGGCACGTTCGTACTCGCTACATCGTTCTCGCTCGTCGCCGTTCTGTCGGACTAAGGCTCCCGCCGAAAAGTCCTCCCGGGAACTTCGGTCAGACCCCGCGCCTTCGCCTCCCACGACTTCAACGGAGGCCAACATGGGCCCGGATGTAGACGGGGCACGCGAACCCTTCGGGACAGTGCCACCAGGCCGGCCGGTCGGTGAACTGAAGAAGCTCGATCCCGCGGCAGGCAGCAGTGGCCTGAATCCGCCAGGCAACCCCGAGCCGGATGCCGGTGAGGGTCCCGAGAGCGGCGGCTACGACAACCGGCCGGATACGCCCCAACCCGACAACGCCAAGGGCGGCCACGGCGCTGGCTGACGGGTGCCGGCCGGTCGCGCAGTCAGACTACCCGCACGGTCACGTCCATGTTGCCCCGAGTGGCGCGCGAGTAGGGACAGACCTCCTCGTGGGCGATGCGGGCAAACTCCTCGATCTCGGCCCGGTCCCGATCCGGCACTGACACCTCCAAGGTGGCTTCGAGCCGGAAGAACCCGTCCTCTTCGCGCCCGATGCCCACATGCGCCGTGACAGACGACGCGGCGAGCGGCGCCTTCCGCTCGCGCGCGACACGCAGCAGAGCGTTTTCAAAGCACGCGGCGTAGCCAGCGGCAAACAGCTGCTCCGGGTTGGTCGCATGGCCGCCTGGGCCGCCCAGTTCCTTGGGGTGAGCCAGCACGTGGTCCAGCACCCCATCCGGTGATGAGATGCGCCCCTGGCGGCCGCCGACCGCGGTTGCTGTGGCTGTGTAGAGTGCCTTCATCGTCTGTCCCTCCGATGTGGGCGACGTAGGGCTGCGCTGCCGTCAGCCCAGGGCAGCTGCACGGCGGATCACGCCCGGGTCGGCTGCCTCAGCTTCCCGCTCGGCGAGCTCAGGCGGCGGCTCGGGCGCGCGCCGGTCGTCAAGGTTGATGACCTCGGCGACGGCCTCACGGACGGCAGCCTTGGTCGGCTCCTGGCCCTGCTCGAGCCGAGCATCGAGTGTGCGGCGGATCACGCCAGGGTCAGCCGCCTCAGCGTAGCGCAACTGCCGGGCCTCGTGGATCGCCTTGCGGGTCAGGCCGAGGTCCGTGACGGTGGCAACGGTGTTCCCGCCTGGAACGCCGTCCGCGATGTTGGCACCGCCCCGCGACTGTGTGGCCACCTCGCCCCGCTCCTGCGCGGCGTCGTACTCATCCGCCAGCCGGCGCTTTGCGGCGGCCTCGATTTCCAAGGCGTCAGCCTGGGCCCTGTGGGGGCTTACTCGACGTCTGGTTCTGTCTCGACGGACTTGGGATCTTCCTCAGCAATAAGCTCATCGAACAAGTCTGCAGCTCGAGAACGAGCAGGGGGCGGTATAGGCTGCGGTTCTGGCGGGGGAAAGGGGAGGTCAGAAAGCGACACAACTTCCATATTCGACCCAAGAGATATTCGTCTAATATCGTCGTCGTTGCTATAGATTATAGAGGCACTTTCGACTATGGCAATCGACACTATCTGGCGATCGTACTTAATCTTGGCCCACGATGGAGTGCCTTCCTTCTTGTCTCCTGCCCTTATTGCTTCTCGGTGGGCCGCCGCAGCTTCGACAGCTGCACGTTCGGCAAAGGGTGCGACCCTAAAGCGTGCGGAGGCGTTAATAACGCTCAAATATCTAGGCGCCGCATCCCCCGCGCCGATGAGAACTTCTGATAAAGCTGGCGCTGGTATAATAATGGTAGTCTTGTCGCGATCTAGATTTCGAAGTAGGAATGCTATGCGGTCGTCAAGCGCGCCGGCGCTACCATACCGGCTATCAAACAGCGGAATTAGATACGAGCTGTCGAACACGACAGGCATCTAGTGTTGGTCCTCTGGATCGCGCCGCAGCCCAAGTAAATCCGTCAAGGATTGATCGTTCCACATGCCACCTTCAATGGCATGAAGGCGACGAACCACCTCACTCAGCGGAGTATCATCAAGAACTTCGAAGTCTTCAATATCGAATTGCTGCAACGTCCATGTCTTATCTTCGTCTCTAATCCACTTGCCACTTCCATGTACGCGAATCTGCGGGCCCAAATAATACTGAGCGAGCTTCTTCGATAATTCAACAGATGCCTGGCATGTATAAGAGACGTCGCCATTGCAAAGCAGAACAGGAATTGTTTTGTCCCGCCCGCCCAGTCTTACGACAATACCATCTAACGAACCCCGCTCACGAAACGGGCCGTACTGGATTGGTTTTGGGCGCGTTCGACCAGGGAAGGCTATAATTTCGGCGCCTTCCGGCGGGGTCAGCAAGCCTACTGCATTGTCCTTAGCTAGAAGGTTGTCGAGGGTTTTGTATGCTTCCAAGGCGTCCTTAGGTGCACGTCCATCCCGAATACGGTGCAGCCGTTCGCCAACCTTAACTATCGCAGGCTCGTCAATTCGGCTTACCAGAACAGCGCTGCCCGGCTCGAGCTTCTCAAAATGGACCGCTTCCTGCTCGCCAAGCAGGCGCGCGAAACCGGCCATGTACTCGGCGAGGCGAGCCATAGGGATCGTCTCGACGCTGAAAGCGTCGATGCTGAACCTGTATCTCCAGCCGTCACTCATGACCAATCGACAGTGTTCTCACCCCACTCCCGCGCCGACAAAACAGAACAGAACATGTACAATAGATAGGATCGAACGCCTGTCGACAAGGGGGCGTATTGACTGACCCTGCCACCTAAGGTGACAACGGACTGCTAAAGGCTAGCGCCGCAACGTCTCGAACCAAGCTTTCACCGGATCCACCACGAAGGCTACGTACGCCGCCCAGGTCCGTGCCCAGCCGTTCATGGGGGCGTCGGCGTCACCGGGGCGATCTGCCATCAGCGCGGCCACGTAGGCGTCCTCGTGGGGCTTGCACTCGTCCAGGGCGTTGCGTTCCCGGCCAGCTCGGCTGCCCTGATCCTGCTGGCCGTCGTACGCCTGGCGTACGCATCCGTGCCACGCCCGCTCGAGCGCTGGCAGGTCGGTCGGCTCGGCCGCCAGGGCCGAGGCCGGCCCGACACCCGCAAGCGCTAGGAGCAGGGCCAAGCCCGATAGCTGCGCCGGGCGGCTATTCATCGGACCCGCCGCCCCCGGCAAAGGCCATCACGCTCGTGGCTCTCTGCAGCTCATGGCGGGCAATACCATCCGCCAGCGCAATCAGGCTGGCAAGCATGAGCCCGAGCAGCAGGAAGCGACGAACGGTGGGTGTAGGGAGCAGCATGGAAAGCGCTTCAAGGAGACGCCCGCATTGTAGCTGAGCCGAACGCAGGTGGCTGCCGCGCCGGGATCACAGTGGTACGAAAAGCGAACGCGTGCTGCTCGAACCCGTTTTACTCGCAGACGCGCACGCGGCGGATGTGCTCGACGCCGTAGGGGTCGATGAAGCCACGCCGCTCGAAGTGGCAGACCTCCTCGACGTAGGCAGGCGGCGGGGCGCGGTAGACTGGCTGGCCCGGGTAGTACCCGTTGTTGGCTGAAGCGATGGCGCTGCCTGCCACGACACCACCGAGCACACCGAGTGCAGCGGCCCCGCCAACCCCGATGCCGTCACGGGCCTGGGCGGCCGGCTGGGTACCGCATAGGGCCAAGGCGGCCAAGGCAGCCATGCCGACGGTCTTCATGGATCCACGCATCGACCACCTCCAAGGCGCGCAGGCGCCCCCGCGCATCAGCTGCGCGAGGGCGCATCTCCGGCACGTGCCAGTGCGGCCACTCACAGGTGGCCATGATCAGGGTGCGATGGGGTAGTTAAAGAAACCCTTCGGACGGTTGTCAGTAGCGCCGAGGCGGCGGTGGGGGCGGGCCATCGTCGTCGTCATCCGGCGGGGGCGGCCCGCGGTGATGATGCGGGGGCGGCGGCCGGCCGTCATCGAAGTCCTCGCCCGGCGGCGGGGGCCTGAAGCGATGCGGAGGCGGCGGGGGCCGGTCGAAATCCTCCTCGCCTGGCGGGGGCGGCCGTCGGTCATCGTAGGGCTGTGCACTAGCCCCGGCCGTCGCGAGGACGAGCAGGGCGGCGCTGGCGAGAAGTGCGCGCATGTGGTCTCCCGTCACGCGAGCCTACAGAGGGCACGCGACCACATGAACGAGCGGAGAGCTTTGCGGTTCAGTCGCCGAGGCGCGGTCCAGATCTCGGCGCTCACGGACATATCAACTCCTGCACGAGACCAAAAGCGCAAGTCTGGTGCGAGCGGGCGAGCGGCAGTGGCGGTACAACAAAGTCGGCACCGTCATGAACGATTTGGTTTTGCTCTCGCACAGCCCGCGGGCGCCGATCGGCGCGCTGGACCGCACGCGATCCGGCCAGCTGATGGCGGCGATGGATGCGTGCAATGCGCGCTGGGGCCGGGGCGCGGTGGTGCCGGCACGCGCCGGGCTGGTGAGCCCGCGGGACTGGAGCACGAAGTTCGAGATGCGTACGCTGCGCTACACCACGCAGGTCGGCGTGCTGCCGGTGGCGCACACAAACTACCCAGCCTGCCCAAGGTATGGTGTGAAAGCGCACCTAACTGGCATGCCAGCACGACTTATGTACGGGCATTCGCTTCTTGGCGATTGCCTGCTGCGGTGCGGTAGCCTAAGTTTGCATTGCGAGATAGCGATGGCGTCGCCATCTCGCTGCCCTTCTTGGGCGTTTCCTCCCTAGACTTCGGGCCGCTCCTCCGGGAGTGGCCTTTTTTTGTCCGGGTGGGCGTATCTACCTGACGCATTGAGGGCGAACAAGCAGGATTTTGCGCATGGTTCACGCGATAGAGTGATTTCTTTCTTATAAGTCCCCGGGACATAGCTTGCTCTGCATCTTGAAGACAGCTCTTCAGGCGTAGGGGCCCCCGAACAGGTCTCCGAGCGCCTTCCGCCGGAACAG
>NZ_JAKSYC010000163.1 GCF_022829585.1 Methylobacterium sp. J-026 | reverse complement strand
GACATCGAGGTACCGGGACTCAGCATCGATGAGGGAGGGCGAGCCCCAGGCAGGTGTTAGCTGGTAGTTGGAGCCGAGAGGGGCGCCGCCGGAGAAGCCCTCCTGGCGTCGGTTGCCGAAGGTGGCGGTGGTGGCGGCGGTCTGGTAGGGGGCTGAGACGCCGAAGGAGGAGTTGTTGTTGCTGCGGCTCGAGGCGTAGAACGCGTAGCCGGCGTTGATACCGGAGTAGGGGCCCGTCCAGGTGACCACCGGCACGGGGGTGAACCCCGGCGGCGGGGCGGCGCGGCGCGGAAGGTCGGCGGCGAAGGCGGAGCCGGCGAGGGCGACACCCGCGAGGGCGGTGGTGGCGCGAAGCAGGGATTTCATGGTCTGGTCCTCTGGATAGTCCCGGATCGCCCGCGGAGCGGGCGGTGACGGGACGGGGGTCTGGTTGCGTTCCAGCGGTTCCAGGGATGCTTTGCGCTACGCGGTATCGCCGACCACTTTCGTGGCCCCTATTGGCAATCCGCCGTTATTCCCCGGCACCTTGACCCCACAACGCACTCCAATTGCCAAGGTTCGGTTACGGCCACGCTTTTTTGGCCCCCGGGCCTTCGACAAAATGTCGCATCCCCTTTCCGGGAGGCATCGGGCCCCTCAAGCCGTGAGCGCGATGGCGGAGATCAGACGGCCGTAATCGGCCTCGCCACGATGGGTGGCCCGGCGGTAGCTGTAGAAGCGCGCGGCATCGGCATAGGTGCAGAGGTTCAGCGCCGTCGCCCCGCCGATCTCGGCCTCGGCGAGGCGGGCCAGAATGAAGCCGGGCAGATCGAACTGGGCATGGTCCGGCCGCGTACCGGCCCCGAGGAACCGGTCCATCCCCGGGGCCTCCGCGCGGAAACGCGCGATGAAATCCGGTCCGACCTCGTAGGATTCCTGCGCGATCGTCGGCCCGAGCACCGCGACGATGCGATGCCGGCGGGCGCCCAGGGCCTCCATGGCGGCCACCGTGGCCCCGATGACCCCGGTGAGCGCCCCTTTCCATCCGGCATGGGCGGCGCCGACGACGCGGCTCTCGGCATCCGCGAACAGGATCGGCCCGCAATCGGCCGTCGCGATGCCGAGCGCCAGGCCGGGAACCCGCGTCACCATGGCGTCGGCCCGCGGACGCTCCGCCGCCGCGACGGGTGCCGAGACGGTGACGACCTCGGCCGAGTGGATCTGATAGAGGCTCACGAGCCGGTCCGCCGGCAGTCCGAGATGGGCACACATCTGGGCCCGGTTCTCGGCCACGCGTTCCGGCGCGTCGCCGGAGCCGAGACCCCCGTTCAGCGCGGCGTAGAGTCCCTCCGAGACGCCGCCGAGGCGGGTGAAGAACGCGTGGCGGATCCCCGCATGCGCGGACAGGTCCGGCGCCTCGATCGATGTGCCCGCACTCATGGTCGATCCCCTGCGCCGCGTCGGTGGCGCCCCGATACCGCAAGGGCAGCCCCTTGACGATGTCGTTCAGGCGTCAGATTCTTGCTGCATTGCAATATGGGGCCGGGTTCGGCCTCATCCGAGAAGGACCGCAATGTCACAAGGAATCGAGACCGAAGCCTTGAGAGATGCGCCGAAGCCGCCGGCCCAGGCGCCGCATCCGCCCAGCGCACCCGCGCATCCTGTGACGCGCGAGCCCGCCGCCCTCGATCCGGACGACCCGAACCCGCCTGCGCCGCCCACGCCGCGGCCCTCCAACCAGACGGATTCCGGATTCGGCTCGTTCGGCTGAACGGCGTCGGTCCCTGGAACCACGTCCCGACGCGTTACACGTCCGGAAATCCCGGGAGCGGCCCGAAGGACGGGCCGCTCACCGCCACGACCTTGAACAGGCTGCCCATCCCGCCGCGGCCCGGATCCGTCAGCCGCGCGACCGCCCCGTCGATCTCCGCGGCCTGGGTTCCGGTGGCCCGGGACTTCAGCCGGTCGGCCCGGGGGCGCAGGCCGAGGGCGAACAGGAAGTCGCCCTGGTCCACCGGCCCGTGGACCCGGGCGCCGGCGTCGGTCGCCGCGCGCGTCAGCGCGGCGAAGTCGACATGGTGCGTCAGGTCGGCCTCGCCCGGAGCGGCCAGCGGGTCCGCGAAGCCGTGTCCGGCGACCGCCTGAAGGGTGTCGCCGAATCCGGGGCGCGTGTGGCCGTAATCGATGGCCAGCAGCACGCCGCCCACCGTGCAGACGCGCCGCGCCAGCGTGCGGACGAGGGCGAGGCCGGCGGCCGGGACGCTCAGCAGCGCCCCCACTGGCCCCTCCGCGTCGAGCCCCGGGGTCGGTTCCGGGGCGAGGCCGAAGGCGAAACCGCCCCCCGGCCCGAGACCCACCTGACGCTCGTGCCACCCGGTCGGCCGGCGCTCGAACTGGCGGACCGGGAGGCAATCGAAGAACTCGTTGGCCAGGATGATCGCCGGGCCCGGGGGCAGGGTCTCGATCCCGGCATGCCACGCGGCCCCGGTTCCGAAGAGGGTGCGCGCCTGCGCGGCCCGCAGCACCGGGCTGGTCTCCACGAGGTGCGGCGCCACGCGCACCCCCGGGGCCGCGGCGCGCAGCGCCCGCAGGGCATCCGCCATCAGCGTGCCCCGGCCCGGCCCGAGCTCGACCAGGACCAGGGGATCCGGCCGCCCGATCAGACCGTGGGCATAGGCAGTCCAGGCGCCGATCAGCTCGCCGAACATCTGGCTGATCTCGGGCGCCGTGGTGAAATCGCCCCGTGCGCCCAGCGGATCGCGGGTGCGGTAATAGCCGTGGACCGGATGGCCGAGGCACAGGGCCATGTAGCGGTCGACGCCGATCGGCCCGTTCTGGCGGATCAGGGCGGCGATCTCGTCGCCCAGCGGTGTCACGCCTCCAGCGCCGCCTTGCGCGCCTCCTCGGTGACGGGACCCTCGACCGGATGGCGTGGGCGCGTCCGGCCGGTCGCGGCGAGCACGATGTAGGTGAGCCCGATGATCATCATTGGCACGCACAGCAGCATGCCCATGGTGACGCCGCCGCCCATGGGGCCGAGATGGTCGCCGAACAGGAAGCCGAGCTGGCGGTCCGGCTCCCGGAAGAACTCACAGACGGTTCGGGCCAGCGCATAGCCGAGCACGAAGATGCCGCCGAGGAGCCCTGGCTTGCGGAAGCCGAACCGGCGGACGCTGATCGCCATGACGATGAACAGCAGCAGGCCCTCGGTGGCGGCCTCGTAGAGCTGGCTCGGATGGCGCGGCAGGGGCCCGCCGCTCGGGAACACGATGGCGTAGGGGAAGTCCGGCGCGACGCGGCCCCAGAGTTCGCCGTTCACGAAATTGGCGATGCGCCCGAAGAACAGGCCGATCGGCACCACCACCGCGCCGATGTCGAGGAGCGTGTAGCCGTTGAGCGCCTTGGCCCGGGCGAAGAGCAGGAAGGCCAGGATCGCCCCGAGGAAGCCGCCGTGGAACGACATGCCGCCGTTGCGGATCGCCAGGATCTCCATCGGGTCGGCGAGGTACATCGGCAGGTTGTAGAACAGCACGTAGCCGATCCGGCCGCCCAGCACGACGCCCAACGCCACCCAGACGACGAGGTCGTCGATATCGACGACCTGCGGGCGCTTGACCACGCCCCAAAGGCTATCGGCCATGACGAGGCGGCGCGCGTAGTACCAGCCGCCGATCAGGCCGGCGATGTAGGCGAGCGCGTACCATTTGATCGTGATCGGCCCGATCGCGAGGGCCACCGGGTCGATGGCCGGAAAGGGCAGGGCGAGGAACGGCATCGGTCTCACCTCCGGGGCGGCCGGATTGGACGCCGGAGGGGCGGCGCGTCAAGTGCGCCCGATCGACCAGATCCGTCGGACGATGCCGTCGAAGGCCACGTCTGCGGAGATCAGCGGGACCATCGTAAT
Organism: Methylobacterium sp. J-026; assembly: GCF_022829585.1. Taxonomy (GTDB): domain Bacteria; phylum Pseudomonadota; class Alphaproteobacteria; order Rhizobiales; family Beijerinckiaceae; genus Methylobacterium. Next base: position 85,714 of record NZ_JAKSYC010000163.1, on the reverse strand, counting down.
GAATGGCCGTTGCCGCCAGGAGGCGGTCGGAGGGATCGCGATGACGCCATGGCGTCCCGCCGGCGGCGAGACAGATCGCGGGTTCCAGCGATGCGACTCGGCCACCCTGCTCGTCGAGCAGCGCGACCAGCCGTCCCACCTGGATGGCAGCCCGGGCCCCGGTCGACAGGCGTGGATCGGCCGTCAGGCTCCAGGCCCAGCTATGTGTATCGTGGAGGACGGCCTTCCCAGAGGGCAATCTCGTTGTCGGGCATCGGTTCGAGCCAGTCCGGCCCGTCTCCGAGGGCCTTCTGCGGGAGGATCCCAAGTCGAAACGGCGGCGTGGCGAGGGGGACGATCCGTGCGACCGGAACGTCCCCCCGCGCGAGCACGACCTCTTCACCGCACACGGCCGGCTGGATGAGGCGTGGCAGCTGGCCTTCCGCGGCTTTGATGCTGATCCGCATGGCGGCAATCGCTCCCGGGATCCGTGCAAGCAAAGCCTATCGGCTCGACAGCCGAAAGCAGACCGGCCGACCCGGTCGGCGGGCCTCGAAATCAGCTCAGGATGAGGAACCGAGAAACAGAAATCCGTGGCCATCCGGCCCCTTGCAGAAAGCGGCCGCACCATCTCGGGCCACGTTCGGGACTAGGCCGTAATCACCCAGGGACTTGAGCAGACCTTTCATAGGGTCGACCGCGAAGATGAAGCGCGTCGAAGCGCGATCGGCCGGGCCGCATGACGCTTCGGGCCTGCGTCGGGTAGCCGGCACCCGGTAATGCAGCAGCTCCACGTGCGGGGCCGGGTCCGGCGGCTCGAGCGCGATCACGTCGACCTGCGGATCGTCCAGCCCGTCGAGGCGCGCCTGTTCAGCGCCCTGGTTCAGGCCCCGCTGCGCCACCGTGAGACCGAGCGGTCCGGTGAGGAACGCGAGGGCCGCGTCGAGGTCGGTGACGGTGATCGCCGAGTGGTCGATGCCGAGGAACAGGCCCGGCGCATCCCGCCAGCGCTCCGCCGGCGGGCCGTCCGGAAAGACGATCAGCTCCAGCGGGTGCCCGTCCGGGTCGCGGAACTTGTAGGCGGTGACGCCCCCCGACGAGGCCGGCAGGGCCTGCGGGCCGCCGCGGCTGATCGGCGTGGGTCCCGCCTGGGAGAGCTGCGCCATCGCGGCATCCATGCTCCGCACCGGGATCGCGAGGTGCTGGAAGACTGGATCCGTGGCCGCCGGATCGGCCGGATAGGGGGCGCCCGGCGGATCCACCGCAAGGAAGGTCACGGCCTGGGCGCCGAGCCGCATGCGCAGTTGCGTGGCCCGACGGTCCGCGAGCCCCATCGCCTCCGCCTCGGCGGTCGGAACGGGCTCCGGTGGCGCGACCCGGGCGAAGCCCAGCCCGTCGCGATAGAAGGCCTCGGTTGCCGCGAGGTCCGCGACGGTGCGGCCGAAGCCGGCGATCGCCCGCACGCCGCTCACAGCAGCGGGGCTCCGCGGACATTGACGTAGATCGCGTAGAGCGTGTGCGACGCGCAGAGGAACAGGCGGCTGTTGTTGCGGCCGCCGAAGGCGAGGTTGGCCACGGTCGAGGGCACCAGGATCTTGCCGACCAATTCGCCCCCCGGGTCGATGCAATGCACCCCGTCGCCGGCGCTCGACCAGAGATTGCCGTGCTCATCGCAACGGATCCCGTCGGCATTGCCCGGCGCGATCGTGCAGAACACGTCGCCCCCCGACAGGGCGCCATCCTCGGCCACGTCGAAGACCCGGACATGCTGGCGCGGATCGGTGGCGAATTGCAGCCCCGTCTCGACGATGTAGAGCCGGCGCTCGTCGGGGGAGAAGCACAGGCCGTTCGGCCCCTGAAAATCGTCCGCCACCACCCGTAGCGAGCCGTCGCGCGGATCGAACCGGTAGACCGCGGCCGGCAATTCCGATTCCTGCCTGCCGCCCTCGTAATCGGTCTGGATGCCGTAGGGCGGGTCCGAGAACCAGATCGTCCCGTCGGACTTGCAGACGAGGTCGTTGGGGGAATTCAGCCGCCGGCCCCGGTAGCGTTCCACCAGGCCGGTGATGCGCCCGTCGAGCTCCGTCCGGTGAATCCGCCGGCCCCTGTGCGCGCAGGACAGCATCCGCCCCTCCCGGTCGCGGGCATGGCCGTTCTCGAAGTCGCTCGCCTCCCGGTAGACGCTGAGTCCGGCATGCTCCGCCCAGCGCATCACCCGGTTGTTCGGCAGGTCCGAGAACAACAGCTCGTCCCGGTCACCGAACCAGACCGGCCCCTCGGTCCAGCGGAAGCCCTCGGCGAGTTTTTCCAGCGGCGCATTCGGCAGCACATAGGCCTTGAAGCGCGGCTGAATCAGCACGAAGCTGTCCATCGCGCCGCCCCTACTTGAAGCGGCCGGGCTGGTTCACGGTCGGCTCGACCTGGAGGCCGGTGACGATCATCGTGCAGGGCTCGTCGCCGACCGTGCCGGAGAGATGGCCCTTCCGGCCGTCCCGCTCCTTCGTGTTCTGGTCCTCGCCCATCATCAGCTCGCCCGGACCCATCTCGACCCGGTGGCCATCCATGGTCTCCACAAACCAGCGGCCGGACAGGATCGCGATCCATTGCGGCCGCGGGTTCTCGTGCCACTCCCCGACCCAGCCGACCGGCAGGACCGTGAAGGTCACGACCGCGGAGGCCGGATCCATCTTGTCGTTCCACTGCGGGGCGGTCTCGGGGTTGATCCCCTCGAACGTGAACCGCTCAATGTGGAACAGCGCCTGGCGGCTCACCCCCTCCGCGTCGGTGTAGACGTGCCAGTAGGGCATCTTCGGAGGGGTCGGCTCGCTCATCGTCGCTCCTGCCGCGGCGGGACAATCGTCCTCGCACAACGGCCGGGTCCGGCGATGGTTCGCGCAGAGTGCGGATGCCGGTGAGGCCGGGACGGCGTCCCCTCCGCCACGCCGGCGGATGGGCAGGCGGTGCCGTCATTGCGATCGCAGCTATCCAGCGATGCCACGCTGCCCTGGGTCGCTTCGCTGCGCTCGCGACGACCGGGCGTCCCCGCCCGGTCGCGCCCTCACAATTGCTCGGGGATCCGGTCCGTCTGCGCGAGGTTCGAGAACCGGGTGATGTTGGCGTCGAACTGCAGCTCCACCATGCCGGTCGGGCCGTGGCGCTGCTTGCCGAGGATGACCTCCGCCTTGCCGTGGACCCGCTGCATCTCGGCTTCCCAGGCGAAGAACTCCTCGGTCCCCTCGCGGGGCTTCTTGTTGCCGACGTAGTATTCCTCGCGGAACACGAACATCACCACGTCGGCGTCCTGCTCGATCGAGCCCGATTCGCGCAGATCGGCCAGCTGCGGGCGCTTGTCGTCGCGGTTCTCGACCTGACGGGAGAGCTGCGAGAGGGCGATGATCGGCACGGCCAACTCCTTGGCAAGCGCCTTCATGCCGGTGGTGATCTCGGTCATCTCCTGCACGCGGTTGTCGCTGCGCTTGCCGGAGCCCGAGAGGAGCTGGAGATAGTCCACGATCAGCAGATCGAGGCCCTTCTGGCGCTTCAGGCGCCGGGCCCGGGCGGCCAGCTGCGCGATCGAGATGCCGCCGGTCTGGTCGATGTAGAACGGGATCGTCTGCATGTCCCGGGCGGCGTCGGTGATCTTGTAGAAATCCTCCGGGCGGATGTCGCCGCGGCGGATCTTGTAGGAGGGCACGCCCGACTGCTCGGCGATGATGCGGGTGGCGAGCTGCTCGGCCGACATTTCCAGCGAGAAGAATCCCACGATCCCGCCGTTCACCGTCTTGGTCACGCCGTCCGGCTGCTTCTCGCCGCGATAGGCTTTGGCGACGTTGAAGGCGATGTTGGTCACCAGCGATGTCTTACCCATGGCCGGGCGGCCCGCGAGGATGATCAGATCGGAGGATTGCAGCCCGCCCATCTTGGCATCGAGGTCGGTGAGCCCCGTGGCGATGCCCGAGAGCTTGCCGTCGCGCTGGTAGGCCTTGGCGGCCATGTCGACCGCGGCGGTGAGCGCGTCCGAGAATTTCTGGAAGCCGCCATCGTAGCGCCCGGCCTCGGCGAGTTCGTAGAGCCGCCGCTCGGTGTGCTCGATCTGGTCGCGGGGCGATTCCTCCACCGGCGCCTCGTAGGCGCCGTTCACCAGATCCTCGCCGATGGTGATCAGCCGGCGGCGGATGGCGAGGTCGTAGACCGTCCGGCCGTACTCGCCGGCGTTGATCACCGTGGTGGCGTCGGCGGCGAGGCGGGCGAGGTACTGCATCACTGTCTGGCCGCCGAAATCGGCGTCGCCCAGATAGGTCTTCAGGGTGATGGGCGTGGCGAGCTTGCCGGCCCGGATCAGGGAGGCCGCCACCGTGAAGATCTGCTGGTGGGCATCCTCCATGAAGTGCTCGGCCAGCAGGAAGTCCGAGACCCGGTAATAGGCGTCGTTGTTCACCAGGATCGCGCCGAGCAGGGCCTGCTCCGCGTCGATGTTGTGGGGGGCGACGCGGTACTCGGCCTGGACCGCTTCGAGCTTGGCCGTGAGCGCATTGGGCAGGGCCATCGGCGGACGACTCCGTATCAGGCGCCGCGGTGGGCGCGCCAGGATCACACCGCGCGACCTTGGCCTCGGTATGGTTACCGAAGCTTAGCCGACGCTCCGTTTCTCCGGGTGTTCCCCGAACGAACGGATGCCCGCCGACTCTCGCGAGGGGCGGGCATCCATGCTGGAACAAAACTGGAACGTGTCAAGTCTCGGGGCCGGTCGTCCCCGATGTTCACCGGTATACAGGGCGGTGCCGGTTCCGGTCGGAATCGCGCCGTGCCGCGTGTGCGTGGATCCCGGGATGCACGCCGCCGGCGCTGCCGGCGTCCGGGAGAGGGGGGCGTCCTGGACCGTCCCTTTTCCCGGACAGGTGCAGGCTCAGCGGAACCTGAACGCGAGGCGGCGCAGGCGCATGCCTCGGATCCCGCTCCCTCAAGTCCGACCAGCCTTACGGCCGGTCGGACCCACGGGACGAAGGGATCAGCCGCGGTCGTCGGCACCCTCGCCGGCATCGGCCAGAGCCATGCCGACTTCGAGGCCGAGGTCGTCGAGGTTGAACGCCTCGCGCTCGGTCACGGACTCGCCGCGGGCCTGACGCTCGGCCTCCTCGGGGCTACGGGCGACGTTGACGGTGACCTGGACTTCGACCTCGGGGTGCAGCACCACCGGGACCGTGTGGAGGCCCAGCGTCTTGATCGGCTGGTTGAGGATGAACTGGCCGCGGTCGACCGTGAAGCCGTCCTTGGCGACGACCTCGGCGAGGTCGCGGGTCGAGACCGAACCGTAGAGCACGCCGGTCTCGCCCGACTGGCGGATGAGCACGAAGCTCTGGCCGTTCAGCTTCTCGGCGACGGCCTCGGCGTCCTTCTTGCGGTCCAGGTTGCGGGCCTCGAGCTGGGCGCGCTGGGTCTCGAAGTGCTTCTTGTTGGCTTCCGTCGCGCGCAGGGCCTTGCCGCGGGCGAGCAGGAAGTTGCGGGCGAAGCCCGGGCGGACATTCACGGTCTCGCCCATCTGGCCGAGCTTAGCTACGCGCTCGAGCAGGATCACTTCCATGGTCTTTCTCCTTCAGGTGGTCGGCCCCTGGGGCCGGGGTTTCACGGCGCCGGATTGTCCTTCGGACGGGCTTCGGGACGACGGCGGTCGAGGGCTGTGTCGGCGAGGCCGAACAGGGTGAGGGCGACCAGGGCGATGCCCTGGGTCACGAACAGGATCAGGTACATGCCGAACAGCATCAGCGCGCGCCCGGGCCGGCCGCGTGAGCGGTCGTGGAAGGCGGCCAGCCCCTGGAGCGCGAAGGCCGCGCTGAGCCCGCCGACCAGGGCGACGCCGAACACGCCGACATAGCCCGGGACGAAGCACATCAGGAGCGCGGCCCCGAGGGTGGCGAGCGTCACCCGCGGCATGGCGGTGGCCGGGATGTCGGGCCACGGGCGGGGCAGGCGGCCGGAAATCTTCACGATCCGGGCCGAGGCCCAGAGATAGAAGGCCAGGAGCAGCGCCAGCCCGTTGGCCGCGAAGGCCGGTATCACCCGCGCCAGGGCGTCGGCCATCTCGGTCCGGGTCACCTCGGCCTGATCGGCGGCGGCTGGCGGTGCCGTATCCGGACCGGTGGCCTTCTCTGGACCGGCCTCGTCGGAGCCGGTCGGTGCCGCGCCGGCGCGGCCCTCGACCACCGTCCGCTCGCCGGGCATGCGGGCCTGCACCAGCGTGTGCGCGAGGCCGCGCAGCTGCGTGTCGAAGGCGGCGTGGTTCGGCGAGGACAGGACCGCGATGGCAATGAACGCGAGGGCGGCCGTGGCGGCGATCCAGCCGAGGAGGCGGCCGGTCGGGTACCATTCGAGGCCGGCAGGCGTCTCGCGCCCGAGCAGCGTCAGGTAGGCGAGCCACCAGGCGGGCAGGGCGATGTAGGCGGCGAAGGCGAGGCCCATGAAGGGCGCGATCACCAGGGCCAGCGCGAGGCTCCCGGCCGCCACCGCCGCGAGGGCGGCCCTGTGGCTCCAGCCGAGGCCGACGATCAGGATCGGCAGCGGAGCGACGAGGTAGAGCAGGATCGCCAGCGGGGTCGCCTTCAGCAGCACCCCGAACAGGAGTGCCGAGACGAGGCCCGCGCCGATACCGATGCCGATATGATGTGCCATGGGTTCCGCTGTCCCGCTGCCCATCCGGCAGGGTTAGAGGCGACGCAACGCCCCAACGATCGAGCGATGTCGGATCGCTCTGTGAAGACCGGCCCGGATAATTCCGGGCCGGCCGATCTCGAAAGCCTACTTGATCACGTAGGGCAGCAGGCCGAGGAAGCGGGCGCGCTTGATCGCCTGGGCGAGCTCACGCTGCTTCTTGGCCGAGACCGCGGTGATCCGCGACGGCACGATCTTGCCGCGCTCGGACACGTAGCGGGACAGGAGCTTGACGTCCTTGTAGTCGATCTTCGGCGCGTTCGCGCCGGAGAACGGGCAGGTCTTGCGACGACGGAAGAAGGGACGGCGTCCGCCACCCGCACCAGCACCAGCACCGAAAGCCATGGTTTAGCCCTCCCCGCCGAAGCTGCGCTCGCCGCGGTCACCGCGGTCGCCCCGATCGCCGCGGTCACCGAATCCGCCGCCGCCGCCGAAGCCCTCGTCGTCCCGACGACGGCCGCGCTCGCGATCCTTGCGGTCGTCACGGTCGCGCTTCTGCATCATGGCGGAGGGCTCGGAATCGAGGTCCTCGACCCGGACGGTCATGAAGCGCAGCACGTCCTCGGAGATCTGCATCTGGCGTTCCATCTCGGCGATGGCGGCCGGCGGGGCGTCGATGTTGAGGAGCGCGAAATGCGCCTTGCGGTTCTTCTTGATCCGGTAGGCGAGGGACTTCACGCCCCACATCTCGATCTTCTCGAGACGGCCACCGTTCTGCTCGATCACACCCTTGTAGGTGTCGATCATCGTCTCGACCTGCTGGGACGTCACGTCCTGGCGGGCCAAGAGCACATGCTCATAGAGAGGCATATCGGGCCTTTCAGCGTCAAAAGGAGCCCGGCCGCCCGGGGGCGGTTGGTTCGGGCCGGTTCATCTCGCGAAACGCTCGGCGCCAAGCCCTTCGAGCCGATTTTCAGGCCCGAGCGGTTGATCGAAGGCGGAGACACCGGACGACGGGTTGTTGAAGACCCTATGCCGCAAGCAGCACCGTCCGTTCAGCCCCCGGCCGGAGCGAACGCGAAGGGGGGCGCATAGTCGGTTTCTTTCCGCCTGACAAGCTCGAACCGGAGGTTCAGGGTGCGAAACGGCTCGCGCTTCCTCCCGTCGACACGGCCGCGCCCTGAGACCGCGGCCGCCTTGCCGGAGCGCGCGAACGCCAGCATATCGCAGCCGAGCCCGGCGCGAAGCGCGCCGTATCCTGTCCGCAGGCCCGTCGCATCGCGCCGACACGGGGACGAACGAGCCGATGACCTCCGACACGCAGCGCCTCGGCGTCAACATCGACCACGTCGCCACCGTCCGCAACGCCCGCGGCGGGGCCTATCCCGACCCGGTGCAGGCCGCGCTGCTCGCCGTGGAGGCGGGGGCCGACGGCATCACCGCTCACCTGCGCGAGGACCGGCGCCACATCCGCGACGCCGACATCGCGGCGCTCAAGCGCAGCCTCTCCGTCCCGCTGAACTTCGAGATGGCGGCCACCGACGAGATGGTGGCGATCGCCCTCGCCACCCGGCCCCACGCCGCCTGCCTGGTCCCGGAGAAGCGCGAGGAGCGCACCACCGAGGGGGGCCTCGACATCGTCAGCGGCCGCGAGTCCCTCGCGCCGCGCATCCGGTCGCTCGCGGGGGCGGGCATCCGGGTCTCGCTGTTCGTCGAGCCGGAGCCGGCGGTGATGGAGGCTGCCCGCGCCCTCGGCGCACCGGTCGTCGAGTTGCATACCGGCCGCTATTGCGAGGCCGCCCTGGAGGACGATGCGGCGCGGACCGCCCATGAACTGGCCCGCCTCCGGCACGCGGCCGAGCACGGGGCCGGTCTCGGCCTGGAGATCCATGCCGGCCACGGGCTCACCCGCGACAGCGTCGGGCCGGTGGCGGCCCTGCCGCAGATCCGCGAACTGAACATCGGCCATGCGCTGATCGCCGATGCGATCTTCGTAGGCCTCGCCCGGGCCGTTCAGGACATGCGGGCGGCCATGGACCGCGCCCGGCGCCCATGATCATCGGGATCGGGTCGGACCTCTGCGACATCCGCCGAATCGCCCGGACGCTGGAGCGCCACGGCGAACGGTTCACCCACCGGGTGTTCACCGATGGCGAGCGGGCCCGCTGCGACCGCCGGGCCGCCCGCGCGGAGGGCTATGCCCGGCGCTTCGCCGCCAAGGAGGCCTGCGCCAAGGCCCTGGGGACCGGCCTGAGCGGCGGCGTGTTCTGGCACGACATGGAGGTCGTGAACCTCCCCTCCGGCCAGCCGACCCTGCGGCTGACCGGGGGCGCGGCGGCGCGGCTCGCGGAACTGCTGCCCCCGGGCCACGCGGCACGCCTGCACGTCAGCCTGACGGACGACCCGCCCATGGCACAAGCCTTCGTGATCATCGAGGCGCTCCCGGCTGCAGCCGCCGGGTGAGGACACCAGTCAGGGATTAGCCGGCCCCCGTCGCGCGTTGCGGGGGGACCGCGCTTGGTCTAGACCCGCCGCTCACGGCGGACACGATTGCGGCGCATTCCTCAGGACAACCGCGGTCCGGGCCGCTCCGCCGGCGGCAGGCCCAGCAATCTCAACCGAAGACGGAACGCGCGCGTGGATTACGACGGCAAACCGCTCAGGAAACCCGCCGAGGCCGGCACCTGGGCCAGCATCCGCGAGACCCTGAAGGTCGGCATCCAGGCGCTGCTCATCGCCCTGGTGGTGCGGACGCTCCTGTTCCAGCCGTTCAACATCCCCTCGGGCTCCCTGGTGCCGACACTGCTGATCGGCGACTACCTGTTCGTGTCGAAATATTCCTATGGGTATTCGAAATACTCGCTGCCGCTGTCGGAATACATCCCGATCCAGGCCGACGGCCGGGTCTGGGCCGCCGAGCCGAAGCGCGGCGACATCGCGGTGTTCAAGCTGCCCAAGGACAACGCCACCGACTACATCAAGCGCGTGATCGGCCTGCCCGGCGACAAGATCCAGATGATCGACGGCGTGCTCAACATCAACGGCAAGGCGGTCAAGCGCGAGCGGATCGCCGACTACGAGACGACCGATCCCTACGGCCAGGCCACCAAGGTGCCGCAGTACATGGAGACGCTGCCCAACGGCGTGGTCCACCCGGTGATCGAGCGCGACGGGGACAACGGCTTCTGGGACAAGACCGAGCCCTACACGGTCCCGGCCGGACACTTCTTCATGATGGGCGACAACCGCGACAATTCCACCGATTCGCGCGATCTCGCCAATGTCGGCTACGTGCCCTTCGCCAATTTCGTCGGGCGCGCCGAGATGATCTTCTTCTCGATCGACGAGGGTACGCCGGCGTGGCAGGTCTGGAACTGGCCGGCCCATGTCCGCTGGGCGCGCCTGTTCTCGACGATCCATTGATCGGTCCCGACTTGGACGAGGCGGCCCAGCCCCGAATCGTCACCGCCCGGGCCCGGCGGGCCCATAAGCCGCGCCCGCCGCTGGCCGTGCTCGAGGAGCGGATCGGCCATCGCTTCGCCGACCAGACCCTGCTCACCCGCGCCCTGACCCATACCAGCAAGGCCTCCGGCCGGGGCGGCAGCTACCAGCGCCTGGAATTCCTCGGGGACCGTGTGCTCGGCCTCGCGGTGGCGGACCGGCTCTACGGCGCCTTCCCGGAGGCCGACGAGGGCGATCTCTCCCGCCGCCTCGCCGCGCTGGTCCGCCGCGAGACCTGCGCGGTCGTGGCCGCGGCCTGGGATGTCGGGCCGCACCTGATCCTCGGCCAGGGCGAGGTGATGGGCGGCGGCCGGCGCAACCAGACGATCCTCGCCGATGTCTGCGAAGCGATCCTCGGCGCCATCTATCTCGATGCCGGGTTCGACATCGCCCGGGCTGTGGTCGAGGCGCATTTCCGACCCGGCGAGCCGACGGCGGCGGCGCGGGGCCGCGACGCCAAATCGGCGTTGCAGGAATGGGCGATGGGCCGCGGCCTGCCGATCCCCACCTACGCGGTGGTCGAGCGGACCGGTCCCGATCACGCGCCGCGCTTCCGCATCGCCGTCGAGGTCGACGGTCTGGCACCGGGCCTGGGCGAGGGCACGTCGAAGCGGATCGCCGAGCAGGCGGCCGCCCAGGCGCTGATGGAGCGGGAGGGGATCGGCGCCCTGCCGGCGGCGGAGCCGACGGAGACAGCATGACCGAGCACGATCAGGACGACCCCGCGGACACCCCGGAGCCCGGGCATGGCCCCGGCCCGTCCACCCTCCCGGGAACGCCGGCTGACGCCCGGGCGGGCTTTGTCGCGCTGATCGGCGTGCCGAATGCCGGCAAGTCGACCCTCCTGAACAGTCTCGTGGGCACGAAGGTGTCCATCGTCTCGCGCAAGGTTCAGACCACCCGGGCCCTGGTGCGCGGCATCCTCATCGAGGGCGCCTCCCAGGTCGTGCTGGTCGACACGCCCGGCATCTTCGCGCCGAAGCGCCGCCTCGACCGGGCGATGGTCCACTCGGCCTGGAGCGGCGCCGCGGATGCGGACGCGGTCTGCCTGCTGGTCGATGCCCGCAAGGGCGTCGAGGCGGAGGTCGAGGCCGTGCTCGGCCGCCTGTCCGAGGTGAAGCGCGACAAGCTGCTGATCCTCAACAAGATCGACCTGATCCCGCGCGAGCGGCTGCTCGATCTGGCGGCCCGGCTCAACGCCGCGGCGCCCTTCGCCGAGACCTTCATGATCTCCGCGCTCAAGGGCGACGGCGTGGCGGACCTGCGCCGGGCGCTCGCCGCCCGGATGCCCCCCGGACCCTGGCTTTATCCGGAGGATCAGGTCTCGGACGCGCCGCTGCGCATGCTGGCGGCCGAGATCACCCGGGAAAAGATCTACGACCGGCTGCACGAAGAACTGCCCTATCGCTCCACGGTGGAGACCGACCAGTGGCAGATCCGGCCGGACGGGTCCGTGCGGATCGAGCAGACGATCTTCGTCGAGCGGGAGAGCCAGCGCTCGATCGTGCTGGGCAAGGGCGGCCAGACCATCAAGGCGATCGGGCAGGCGGCCCGGATCGGGATCGCCGAGGCGGCCGACGCCAAGGTCCACCTGTTCCTGCACGTGAAGGTGCGGGAGAACTGGGCCGACGATCCGGCGCGCTACCGCGAGATGGGCCTGGAATTCCCCCGGGGCTGACCGGCCGATCCGGCAGGGAGAGATCCGGCAGGCTGGGCTTCCGGGGCCAATCCGGTATAAGGGGCGCCGTTCCCCCCGGATGATCCGAGTCGGGCGCGGGTCCCTCCCGCACCGCCGCGGATCCGCGTTCCGGAGCCGGCTCTCTAACTTTCGAATCATTCATGCGACATGCCGTATACGGCCTGCCGCCGGTGGATCTCGCCGAGGTCCCCGGCGATGCCGTTCAGGTTTCCCCTCTGATTCCCGGCGCCTCCCGGTTGGAGGATCTGACCGAGAACAGCCTCGACACCGCCACGATCCTCGCTCCGCCCGGAACGGTGGAGCGGCGCTACGTGCTGGCGCAGGTGCTGCGGGCGCTGGGACCCGGCGGCCGGATGATCGCCCTGGCGCCGAAGGACAAGGGCGGCACCCGCTTGGCCAAGGAACTCGGCACCTTCGGCTGCGCGGCCGCCGATCAGCCGCGGCGCCATCATCGGATCTGCGTGGCCGATCGGCCGCCGGAGCCGGCCGGGATCGCCGAGGCGATCGACGCGGGCGCCCCCCGCCACGTCGACAACCTCGCCCTGTGCACGCAGCCCGGCATCTTCTCCTGGGACCGGCTCGATCCCGGCACGGCGCTGCTCCTGAGCACCCTGCCGGCGTTGAAGGGGCGCGGGGCCGATTTCGGCTGCGGCCTCGGGATCCTGGCCCGGGCGGTCCTGTCCTCGGAGGCGGTGACCGCGATGACCCTCGTGGAGATCGACCGCCGCGCCGTCGAGATGGCCCGCCGCAACGTCGCCGATCCGCGGGCGACGATCCTCTGGGCCGATATCCGGACACCCGGTCTGGAACTCGGCGACCTGAACTTCGTCGTCACCAACCCGCCCTTCCACGAGGGCGGCGCCGAGGATCAGGCCCTCGGTCGGGCCTTCATCGCCCGGGCCGTCGAGGCCCTGAGGCCCGGCGGTACGCTGTGGCTCGTGGCCAACGCGCACCTGCCTTACGAGGCGCCCCTGCGCGCGGCCTTCCGCACCGTCGCCGTGGCCACGCAGGCGAACGGGTACCGGGTCTACGAGGCGCGCCGGTGAGCGCGAAGGCCGTCCGCCTGGACAAGCTGCTCGCCAATCTCGGCTACGGCTCCCGGCGGGAGATCCAGGGGCTGGCCCGCGCCGGCGCGATCCGACTCGACGGCGCCGCGCTGGCGGATGCCGGCGACCGGATTGCCCTCGACCCGGATCTCCCGGACCGCCTCACGGTCGACGGCGCGGGCCTCGACCCGCTGCCCGGCCTGTGCCTGATGCTGCACAAGCCCCTCGGCGTCACCTGCTCGCACAAGGAAGCCGGCCCGCTGGTCTACGGGCTGCTGCCCGAGCGCTGGCGCCGCCGCGACCCGCCGCTCTCCACGGTCGGCCGTCTCGACAAGGACACCTCGGGCCTGCTGCTGCTCACCGACGACGGCGCCCTGCTGCACCGGATCATCAGCCCGAAGGCCCATGTGGCGAAGCGCTACCGGGTCACCCTCGACCGGCCGCTGGCGGGGACCGAGGCGGCGCTCTTCGCCTCGGGGAGCCTGATGCTGGAGGGCGAGGAGCGGTCGCTGCTGCCGGTGCGGCTCGACGTCGAGGACGCCACGCATTGCGCGGTGACGCTGACGGAGGGCCGCTACCATCAGGTCCGCCGGATGTTCGCCGCCGTCGGCAACCACGTCACGGCGCTCCACCGGGACCGGGTCGGCGGCCTCGACCTGCCGGATGATCTGGCGGCGGGGGCTTATCGGGTGATGACAGCCAGCGATGTTGCGGCGCTGTTCGCGGGCGAATGAGGAGCGCCGCCGACGATCTGCGGCTTCAAGGGAGCGATCGGGCGAGGGCGACCACGGCGCCGATGACCGCGAGCGTCTGAAAGCCGATCAATCCGGCGACCGGGCGGACGATCCCGGCCCGGGTCTCGGCCAGTTCGGCACGCAGATCGGCCTTCGTGACCAGATCGCCCTTGAGCGCTTCGGCCATGGCATCGGCCATCCCTCGGCCTGCCCGGGGGAGAGCTTGGCCTTGTCCCGGAGCGTCCGGGCGCATTTCAGCGTGTCGAAGGCCACGGCAACCCTATCGTGTCTGATCGAGCTTGGAGGCGCCGGGTTGCAAGCTCCCGGCGGTGCCATCCCGTTCCGCGTCACCCGAATCCTTGCGTCCGGCCCCCGGCTCTGCTATGCGCCCGCCCATCCCACACGCGGAGCCGGCCTCATGCCTGAATGAGGCGTTTCCGGTGGTCGCCCGACAGCGTCGGGCGGCTGCATCCCTCCGCGGCGGATCCAACCGGAGAGTACACACAGCATGGCCGTCGATTTCTCTATGCGTCAGCTCCTCGAAGCGGGCGCCCATTTCGGTCACCAGTCGCACCGCTGGAACCCGAAGATGCAGCCGTACATCTTCGGTACGCGCAACAATATCCACATCATCGATCTGGCCCAGACCGTGCCGGCGCTGCACACGGCGCTGCAGGCGGTGAGCGACACCGTTGCCAAGGGCGGCCGCGTGCTGTTCGTCGGCACCAAGCGCCAGGCGGCCGACACGATCGCCGAGGCGGCCAAGCGCTCGGCCCAGTACTACGTCAATTCCCGCTGGCTGGGCGGCATGCTCACCAACTGGAAGACGATCTCGGGCTCGATTTCGCGCCTGCGCAAGGTTTCCGAGACGCTGGAGACCGGCGGACCGGGCCTGACCAAGAAGGAGCGCCTGATGCTCTCCCGCGAGAAGGAGAAGCTCGAGAAGGCGCTCGGCGGCATCAAGGACATGGGCGGCGTCCCCGATCTGCTGTTCGTGATCGACACCAACAAGGAGCAGCTGGCGATCAAGGAGGCGAACCGCCTTGGGATCCCGGTGGCCGCCATCGTCGACACCAACTGCAACCCGGACGGCATCACCCACATCGTGCCGGCCAACGACGATGCCGGCCGCGCCATCGCGCTCTATTGCGACCTGATCGCCAAGGCGGCCATCGACGGCATCTCCCGCGCCCAGGGCTCGTCCGGCATGGATCTCGGCGCCTCCGAGGAGCCGATGGCCGAGGCGCTGCCGGCCAATGACGACGGGGCCGTCACGGTCGAGTCCGACGCCCTCGACCCGGCCGACGTGGCGATGCTCGCCGAGACGACCGAGCATTTCGAACTGCTCGCCGCCCCGCGCGGCGCCCCGGACGACCTGACCAAGCTCAACGGCGCCGGCCCGCAGATCGTGCAGAAGCTCAACGATGCCGGCATCTACCATTACTGGCAGATCGCCGCGATGACGCCCGAGGATGTCACCAAGGTCGATCACGACCTGAAGCTCAACGGCCGCATCGATCGCGACTCGTGGGTTTCGCAGGCCCGGGGCTTCGTCGAGGCCGCCGCGGCGGTCTGATCCAGCGGGTACGTCGTGGCGGCACCGTCATCGGGCCGTCGCGGATTCGGCATACCGGGCCCGGCCGCTCACCCGCGCGCCGGGCCTCTCTCATCCAGATCTACGAAAGGGACCGCCATGGCCAACATCACCGCCGCGATGGTGAAGGAGCTCCGGGAGAAGACCGGCGCCGGCATGATGGACTGCAAGGGTGCGCTCAACGAGACGCAGGGCGACATCGAGGCCGCCATCGACTGGCTGCGCAAGAAGGGCCTCGCCAAGGCCGCCAAGAAGGCCGGCCGCGTCGCCGCCGAGGGCCTTGTGGCCGTCGAGTCCGCCGGCCATCACGCCGCGGTGGTCGAGGTGAATTCCGAGACCGACTTCGTCGCCCGCAACGACGCCTTCCAGGCCTTCGTCCGCGAGGCCGCCAAGATCGCCCTGAACACCGACGGCACGCTGGACGGTCTCCAGGCCGCCCATTTCCCGGGCGCCAGCGAGACGGTCTCGGAGAAGCTGCAGGCCCTGATCGCCACCATCGGCGAGAACATGAACCTGCGCCGGGTCGCCAAGCTCGAGGTGAAGAAGGGCGTGATCGCCTCCTACGTGCACAACCAGATCTCCGAGGGGCTCGGCAAGATCGGCGTGCTCGTGGCCCTTGAATCCGAGGGTGACGTCGACGCCCTCTCGGCGCTCGGCCGCCAGATCGCAATGCACGTCGCCGCGACCAACCCGGTGGCCCTCGACGCCTCGGGCGTCGATACCGCCACGGTGGAGCGCGAATCGAACATCCTGCGCGAGAAGAACGCCGGCAAGCCGGACCACGTGCTCGCCAAGATCATCGAGAGCGGCCTGAAGAGCTACTACAAGGAGGTCACCCTCCTGGAGCAGCCCTTCGTGCATGACGGCTCGAAGACGGTGAGCCAGGTGCTCAAGGACGCCGCCGGCAAGGTCGGCGGCCCGGTCGCGCTGACGGGTTTCGTCCGCTACGCGTTGGGCGAGGGCATCGAGAAGGAAGACGGTCCGGACTTCGCCACCGAGGTCGCCCAGCAGGCCGGCCGCGCCTGATTTTTCCGGACCGCTCGCCCGGTCCGAGGATCCGGAAAAACCCCGTCCGGCGCGCGCCGGGCGGGGTTTTTTGTTGGACGGCACCGAGGATACGATGAAGCGTGCTGCAGCGCACACTCGATCTCGCGGATGCGCACTACCTTGGCGGCATGGCTCTGAAACCCTTCTCCTATCTCATGATCGGCGTGTTCGCGTCCGGTCTCGTCATGACCGTCCTCGGCGCCGTCGGCGTCCTGGCGGGAAGTTGAAATCTGGCGCCGGCGTGAGGGTCTGCACGCATGCCGGCGCCGCATCGGTCCAGGCGCGTCCGTCCCAGATCCGGACCGAGATGGCGGCGCAGCCCCCGTCCACGGTGATGCGGTTATAGGCGTTCGGCTCATTCCCGCGCAGGCGGGTGGAGGTCGCTGAGCCCGCTTGGACCGCGAGCAACTGTCCCCGGCGGACCCGCAGCGCACCCCGATCCACCACCGCCGTGTCCGGGTCGTCCCCGCCCACGAAGCGCGCGTAGTGGCGATGCAGGTGCCCGGACAGGGTCAGCCCGACCCCGCAGCGGCGGAAGGACGCCAGTGCCAGGTCGGCACGCCCCACGAGCCGGGCTTCCGCGTCCCAGGGCGGCGGCATGAACGGGTGGTGGCCGACCACGATCTTGAACAGATGCCCGGGCATGGAAGCGAGGCGCGCCTCGGTGCGGGCGATCTGGCTGGGGCGGATCATCCCCTGCGACCAGTCCCGCTCGGCGGCCCAGCGCCGCACCGTATTGAGGCAGACGACACCGATTTCTGCATCCGCAAAACACGGTTCCGTGTCCGGCGCGATGGCCCGCCGGTAGCGGGTGAACGGCCGGAGGAAGCGCTGCGGCAGGTGATAGGGCGAGATATCGTGGTTGCCCGGCACGCCGATCCAGGGCGGCGCGAGGCGGTCCAGGAAGGCGCGGGCCTGCGCGAATTCTAGAGGCCGCGCCGCCATGGTGAAGTCCCCCGAGGCGACGATCAGGTCCGGTGCGTCCCCGTTCAGCTCGTCGACCAGGGCCTCGACCACGGCCGGGTCGGTCCGGCCGAAATGGAGGTCGGAGATGTGACTGATCCGCCTCATGTGCCCCCGATCCCGCCCTCGAAGCGCGGTCCGGCCTCGTCCGTGCGGGGCACGATCACCGTCAGGGCGTGGCGGCGGATCCGGTAGCGCAGGGGCGTCGGGATCAGCAGCACCTCGCCGTCGTTCATGACCTGCAGCGCCTGCCTGCGCGAGCCGATGGTCAGGTCGCTCACCGGCAGCCGCTCGACCTCGGGAAGCCGGCGCCAGTCGCCCAGCGCGAAGCCGAGGGCGAGCCGAAGGCTGCGCCAGACCGACAGGTCGGCGAGGACGTAGAGCGTCAGCCGGCCGGCGTCGATCGGCGCCCGCAGCAGCACCTGGCCCGGCCGCTCGACATAGTCGCCGACCACCACCGCCATCAGCCGCACCCGCAGCCGGCGCGCCGTCCCGTCGATCAGCCCGGTCACGGTGAGCCGCGGATAGCGGCCGAGATGGCGCAGCATCCCGATCGCCCAGCGCAGGAGCGTGCGGAAAGCCCGGCGCTCGCGATGCGCCTCCCGGTGGCGGGCGACCCGGGCCGGCATGCCGAGCACCGAATTGATCACGAAGCTCCGGCCGTTCACGTCGCCGACATCGATCGGGCGCCGCACGCCCGCAACGAGATTGGCGATGGCGCCGTCGAGGTCGAGGGGCAGGCCGAGATCCTTGGCCAGCAGGTTCATGGTGCCGAGCGGCAGGATGCCGAGCGGTGTCGCGTGCCCGACCAGGGCGGCGGCCGCACAGGCGACCGTGCCGTCGCCCCCGGCCACCACCACCGCGTCGATCCCCGGCTCGGCCACGGCGGCAGCAATGCGCGCCGGTAGGGACGCCCCCCGGTCGGCCTCGCCCAAGGCCTCGATCCCCGCGGCGGCAAGCCGCGCCCGGATCGCCTCCGGCGCCGCGCCGGCGCCGACGCTGCCCGATGCGGTATTGATCACCAGTGCGATGCGCATGGCTGTCCCGGGATGGTCGATCCGGCCCGCTTTGCCAGGGCTGCACGTCGTTCCCGTGTCGGTCGCGATTCGACCGACGATCCCCGCCGAATGGCGCAGCGCCCCTCGACGCCGCTCCCGCGCCTGACGTAGAAGCCTCCCGGTTTGCGCGATGCGGGACGGGGTCGGAGATCGAGATGCCGGAGACGACGCCGTTTCGCCGAATCCTCCTGAAGCTGTCGGGCGAGGCGCTCGCCGCCCCCGACGGCTACTGGCTGCATCCGCCGACGCTGGCGGCGCTCGCCGAGGACATCGCCCGCACCATCGAGACCGGCGCCGAGATCGCCATCGTGGTCGGCGGCGGCAACATGATCCGCGGAGCGACGATCTCCGCGGCCGGCTGGATCGACCGGGCCACCGGGGATTCCCTCGGGATGATGGCGACCGTGATGAACTCACTCGCCATCGAGACCGCGCTCAACGCCGCCGGCGTCCCGGCGCGGACCATGTCGGCGGTGTCGATGCCGACCATCTGCGAGACCTATGCCCGCCAGCCGGCCCTGCATCACCTCGACAAGGGCCAGGTCGTGGTCCTCGCCGGGGGCACCGGCAACCCGTTCTTCACCACCGACACCGCCGCGGTGCTGCGCGCGGCCGAACTGCGCTGCGATGCCGTGCTCAAGGCGACGCAGGTCGACGGCGTCTACTCGGCCGATCCCAAGACGGACCCGAACGCCACCCGCTACGACCGCCTGACCCATGACGAGGCGATCGCCCGCGACCTCAAGGTGATGGACACCGCCGCCTTCGCCCTGGCCCGGGAGAGCCGGCTCTCGATCGTGGTCGGCTCGCTCCACCCGCCGAGTTCCATCGCGGCGATCCTGTCCGGGGCGGCGCCCTCGACCCTGGTCTCGCCCTGACGCGCTCCGCAGGCGGGATCCGGACCCCGCGAGGTTTGCGGCCCTGAACAAATTCGTCCATTGAGGCCGCCACCGCCCGCGCCGGGCTCAAGACAACGTCAGACGTGTCGGGACGACCATCATGGCCACACCGGAATTCGACCTCAACGACATCAAGCGCCGGATGCAGGGCGCGGTCGCCTCGCTCTCGAAGGACCTCGGCTCCCTGCGCACCGGGCGCGCCACGCCGTCCCTGGTCGACCCGATCCAGGTCGATGCCTACGGCTCGCTGATGCCGATGGCCCAGGTCGCCACCGTCAGCGTGCCGGAGCCCCGGCTCCTGTCGATCTCGGTCTGGGACCGCAGCATGGTCACGGCCGTCGAGAAGGCGATCCGCGAATCCGATCTCGGCCTCAACCCGCAGACCGAGGGCCAGACCATTCGGCTGCGCATCCCCGAGATGAACGAGCAGCGCCGCAAGGAGATGGTCAAGGTCGCCCACAAATACACCGAGGAGGCCCGCGTCGCCGTGCGCCACGTCCGCCGGGACGGGCTCGACCACCTCAAGAAGCTCCTGAAGGACAGCGCCATCTCGGAGGACGACGAGAAGCGCCAGGCCGCCGACGTGCAGAAGGCGACCGACCAGTTCATCGCCGAGATCGACGGCGTGCTGGCCTCCAAGGAGAAGGAGATCATGCAGGTCTGAGTTGGCCGGCGAGGCGCGCGTGACCTCCGCGGCGGCACCGGCCGCGCGTCCGAAGGGACGGCGCGAGCTGTGGCTTCGCGTCGCCTCGGGCCTCGTGCTCGGGACCGGCGTTCTGGCCGCCCTGGTCTATGGCGGTTGGCCCTTCGCGGGGATCTGGCTCGCCGCCGGCATCGTCGGCTTCGCCGAGTGGATGGTGATGAGCCGCACCGAGCCGCGGGAGGTGCTGATCGCGCTGGGGGCTGCGACCCTCGCCGCCCTGCTGCTCTGCGCGCGCGGCGGCGCCCCGGCGCCCGCCTGCCTCGCCGTCCTGATCCTCGGCGCCGCGGCCTGCGCCACGGTGGCACGGACCGGCCGCGGGCGGCTGCGGGCGCTTGTCGGGATCCTCGGCGCGGGGGCGATCGCGGCGGTGCCGGTCGCCCTGCGCGACGACCCCGCCATCGGCCTTGTCGGCCCGGCCTGGATGTTTGCCGTGGTCTGGTCCACGGACATCGCCGCCTATTTCGCCGGCCGGAAGATCGGCGGCCCCAAGCTGATGCCCCGGGTCTCGCCCAACAAGACGTGGTCGGGGGCGCTGGGCGGTCTGATCGGCGCGGTCGCGGCCGGGACGCTGGTGCCGGTCGTCGCCGACCTCGCCGGGATGACCCTGCCGAGCACCGCCTCCCTGCCGGTGGTGGCCGGCGTGAGCGCGCTCGCCTCCGTTCTGAGCCAGGCGGGCGATCTCATCGAATCCGGTCTCAAGCGCCGCTACGGCGTGAAGGATTCCGGAAAGCTCATCCCGGGCCATGGCGGCGTCATGGACCGGCTCGACGGATTTTTCGCCGTCGCCCTGTTGGCGGCGCTGTACCTGGCCCTGCGCGGCGGCGGGCTGATCGCGTGACGACGAGGGAGTTGAACCCGTGAGCCAGATCGTCACCGTCTTCGGCGCCACCGGCTCGATCGGGCGTTCCACCGCCGACCTGGTCGCCCAGCACGCGGACCGGTTCCGGGTCGCCGCGCTGGTCGGCGGCAAGGATCCCGTCGCCCTGGCCAAGATGGCGCGCGACCTGAACGCGTCCTTCGCGGCCCTCGCCGACGAATCCGCCGGGCCCGCGCTCGCCGAGGCCCTGTCGGGCTCCGGCATCCCCAGCGGCGCGGGGGAGGGGGCCGTCATGGAGGCGGTCGCCCGGGACGCCGACATCGTGGTGGCGGCGGTGAGCGGGGCTGCGGGCCTGAAATCCACCCACGCGGCGCTCCGTCTCGGGCGCACGGTCGCGCTCGCCAACAAGGAGAGCCTCGTCTGCGCCGGCGACGCCTTCATGCGCGACGCGGCGCGCTACGGCGCCACGATCCTGCCGATGGATTCCGAGCACGACGCCCTGAACCAGGCGCTCGCCGGACGGCCGCTGGCCGACGTCCGTACCATGATGATCACGGCCTCGGGCGGGCCGTTCCGGACCTGGACCCGCGAGCGGATCGCCGCCGCCTCCGCCACCGAGGCCGCCGCCCATCCGACCTGGTCGATGGGCATGAAGATCAACATCGATTCCGCAAGCCTGATGAACAAGGGCCTCGAGCTGATCGAGGCGCACCACCTGTTCGGGATCGAGCCCGAACGCCTCGACGTCGTCGTGCACCCGCAATCGGTCATCCACGGGATGGTCTACTGGCTGGACGGGGCCGTGACCGCCGAGCTGGCGCTGCCCGACATGCGCGTGCCGATCTCGCACTGCCTCGGCCTCGGCGACCGGCTGACCATCGCCCGCGGCCGGCCCCTCGACCTCGTCAAGCTCGGATCGCTGACCTTCGAGGCCGCGGACGAGGACCGCTTCCCCTGCCTGCGGATCGCCCGGGCCGCCCTGGCGGCCGGCGGCGCGGCGCCGACCGTGATGAACGCCGCCAACGAGATCGCGGTGGCGGCGTTCATCGCCGGCCGGATCGGCTTCTACGGGATCAGCGACCTCGTCGAGCGGGCCTGCGGCCACTTCGCCGGGCTGTACCGGACCGCGCCGGCCGACGTGGACGAGGCGCTCTCCATCGACGCTCATGTCCGGGTCTGGAGCACCGAGGCCCTGCCGGAGCTGCGCGCCGCGGGCTGAGAGCGGCGCGGGTCAGGGCGTCGGCCCGTATCCGGCCAGGAACATCCGCACCGCCTCGTCCACCTGGTGCTGCCGGCCGGCCGCGTCGGCGATGCCGCCCGCGCCGAACAGGAGGCGCGTCAGCAGGCCGGCCTGGCAGAGATGCAGGAAATGGCGGGCGGCGAGTTCCGTGTCGGCGATCCGCAGCCGACCGGCCTGGACCTGCGCGTCGAGATAACCCGACAGACGCTCGACGCCGCAGGCCGGCCCGGCCTCGTAATAGACTTGCCCGAAGCGTGGGAACTTCTCGCTGGCCCCGATCACCATGCGGACCAGGGAGACGTGTTCGGGCCGGCACATCTCGCTGAGGAAGCTCACGCCGAGCCGGTTCAGCACCCCTGGGACGTCGGGATCGTCCGCGTCGAGGGTGAACAGCGCCTCGGCCAGGCGGCTCTTCTCCTGAATGGTCAGCGCCTCGAACAACGCCTCCTTACTGTCGAAATAGACGTAGAGCGTGCCCTTGGAGACCCCGGCGGCCCGGGCGATCTCGCCCATGCTGGCCCCGTCGAACCCGGACCCCAGGAACACCCGGCGGGCGCCGTCGAGGATCTGCCGACGCTTGTCGCCTTCGTGCTGGGCCTGTCCCCGCTCCAGCACCGCACCTTGAGCCATGGTTTCGCTCCGCGTCCGAGACGCTGTCACGCTTGACCGAACCGTTCGGTCAACGTAACCTGAGGCGCTTTCGGAGTCGCGTCAAGGCGGTGCCGAATTTTTGACCGAACGGTTCGGTCACTATCCGTGAGGTGGTGCGATGTCTCTCCGCGAGGAGGCCGATCGGCCGTCCCCCACCGGCGAATGCGGTGACGAGACGCGCGCCGAGACCACGACACCGCGTGCACCCGCCCCCGCCGCGCCAGAGCCGACCATGCCCGTCGTGGATGCGGCCCCCGCCCGCAAGCGCCCGCTCCGGCGAGTCGTCCTGCTCGCCGCGCTGGTGGCCGCGCTCGGCATCGGCTCGTCTGTCGCCTGGCAGTGGTGGACGGTCGGACGCTTCTTCGTCGCGACCGACGATGCCTACGTGCAGGCCGACATCTCGGTTCTCGCCGCGAAGGTCTCGGGCTACCTCGAATCCGTCCCGGTGGTGAACGGCGTGTCGGTCAGGAAGGGCGACGTGATCGCCAAGCTCGACGACGGCGATTACCGCCTCGCCCTCCAGGCCGCGCAGGACAAGCTCGCCACCCAGGAGAGCACCATCGCCCGGATCGCCCGGCAGGCCGAGGCGGCCCAGGCGCAGGTCGCCCAGGCCGCCGCGCAGCTCGACGCAACCCGGGCCGACGCCGTCCGGGCCCAGGCGGATTTCGCCCGGTCGATGCAGATGCAGGCGGATTACGTCGCCAAGTCGCGCATCGACCAGACCCGCGCCGACCGCGACCGGACCGAGGCCTCGGTGAAGGCCATGGAGGCCGGCCTCGCCGCAGCGCGGGCCAATGTCGACGTCCTCCAGGCGCAGAAGCGCGAAGCCGAGAGCGTGGCGGCGGAACTTCGCACCGCCGTTGACCGGGCCCGCCGCGACCTCGACTTCTCGGTGATCCGCGCGCCCTTCGACGGGGTCGTCGGCAACAAGGCCGTGGAGGCCGGCGCCTACGTCGCGCCCGGGACCCGGATCGCCGCCCTCGTGCCGCTCCAGAGCGTGCACATCGACGCGAACTTCAAGGAGACCCAGGTCCAGCGCATGCGCCCGGGCCAGCCGGTGACGGTCACGGTCGACGCCTATCCGGACCGGGAGATCCAGGGGGTGGTGGAATCGTTCTCGCCGGCCTCCGGGTCGGTGTTCAGCCTCCTGCCGCCCGACAACGCCACCGGCAACTTCACCAAGATCGTTCAGCGCCTGCCGGTGCGGGTGCGCGTGCCCGAGGCGGTGGCCCGCGAGGGCCTGCTGCGGCCGGGCCTATCGGCGGTGGTGCGGGTCGATACCCGCGCCGGCGCGGACCGCTCGGTCCTCGACCGGGCCGCCGCCGGGCCGCCGGTCAGCACCGCGCTCCGCTGAGCCGGTCCATGGCCGCCACCGCCGCCCTGACGCCCGGCGCGCCGGCCCGCGCCGCCGAGCCCCCGCTGGACCGCCGCCGCATGGTGGCGTTCGTCTGCATGGTCTTCGGGATGTTCATGGCGATCCTGGACATCCAGATCGTCTCGGCTTCCCTGAACGAGATCCAGGCCGGCCTGTCGGCCTCGGGCGACGAGATCCCCTGGGTGCAGACCAGCTACCTTATCGCCGAGGTGATCTCGATCCCGCTCTCCGGCACCCTGTCCCGGGTGCTCTCGACCCGCTGGATGTTCGCGATCTCGGCGGGCGGCTTCACGCTGATGAGCCTGATGTGCGCCACCTCCACGTCGATCGGCGAGATGATCGTCTGGCGGGCCGCGCAGGGCTTCATCGGCGGCGGCATGATCCCGACCGTGTTCGCGGCCGCCTTCACGATCTTCCCGCCCTCGAAGCGCACCATCGTCTCGCCGATGATCGGCCTCGTGGCGACCCTGGCGCCGACCATCGGCCCCACGGTCGGCGGCTACCTGACCGACCTGATGTCCTGGCACTGGCTGTTCCTGATCAACGTCGTGCCCGGCATCTTCGTCACGGTCTCGACCTGGATCCTGGTCGATTTCGACAAGCCCAACCACGCGCTCCTGCAGGCCTTCGACTGGCTGGGCCTGGTCTTCATGGCGGGCTTCCTGGGCTGCCTCGAATACGTGCTGGAGGAGGGCCCGAACCACGATTGGCTGCAGGACGAGGCGGTGTTCGCCTGCGCGGTGATCTGCGGCGTCTCGGGGCTGCTGTTCTTCTGGCGGGTGTTCACGGCGAAGCAGCCGATCGTGGACCTGCGCGCCTTCTCCGACCGCAACTTCGCCAGCGGCTGCGTCGCGAGCTTCGTCCTGGGCATCGGGCTCTACGGGCTCACCTACATCTACCCGGTCTATCTCGCCCGGGTGCGCGGCTACTCGGCGCTGATGATCGGCGAGACGATGTTCGTCTCCGGGCTGTTCATGTTCATCACCGCGCCGATCGCCGGCCGGCTCTCGGGCAAGCTCGACCCGCGGATCATGATGGGGCTCGGCTTCGCGGGCTTCGCCTGCGGCACCTGGATCGTCACCGGCCTCACCAAGGATTGGGACTTCAGGGAACTGCTGCTGCCGCAGATCCTGCGCGGCTGCTCGCTCATGCTGTGCATGATCCCGATCAACAACATCGCGCTGGGCACCCTGCCGCCGGCCCGGATGAAGAACGCCTCCGGCCTGTTCAACCTCACCCGCAACCTCGGCGGCGCCGTCGGTCTCGCCCTGATCAACACGGTCCTCAACGACCGGTGGGACCTGCATCTCGCCCGGTTGCACGAGCGCTTCAGCTGGACGAGCACCGCCGCCCTGGAGCGCCTCGACAGCCTCCAGCGCGGCTTCGAATCCTTCGGCAGCGCCGCCCCCGACATGGCGCTGAAGGCCATGACCAACACGGTGCGGATCCAGGGCCTGGTGATGGCCTTCGAGGACGTGTTCCTCGCCCTCACCGTGTTGTTCCTGGCGATGGCCTGCGCGGTGCCGCTGGTTCGGCGCCCGCGCGGGGGGCCCGGGGGCGGCGGGGGCCACTGACGGCCCAGCCCCCCGGGGGCCGCGACGCTGCGCGATCCCGCGCAGGATTGCGTTGGCGGTGCGCCCCCCCGATCTGCTAGGATGTCGGGATGTGCCGGAGCGGGATACCGGCGCCAAGGCGGCCAGGGATCGGCTTATGGACTTCCTCAACGCGATGGGCGGCACCGCCGGTGGCTTCTTCGGCGCCCTGATCCCGTTCCTGTTCGTGCTCACCGTCGTGGTGTTCGTGCACGAGATGGGCCACTTCCTGGTCGGCCGCTGGTGCGGCGTCGGCGTCCACGCCTTCTCCCTCGGCTTCGGGCCGGAACTGTTCGGCTTCAACGACCGCCGCGGCACCCGCTGGAAGCTCTGTGCGATCCCCCTCGGCGGCTACGTGAAGTTCCACGGCGACGTGAACGGGGCGAGCATGCCCGACCCCGAGGCCGTCGCCCGGATGAGCCCGCAGGAGCGGGCGATCAGCTTCCCGACCCAGCCCGTGGCCAAGCGCGCCGCGATCGTCGCCGCCGGCCCGGTGGCGAATTTCATCCTGGCGATCCTGCTCTTCGCCGGCGCGATCTGGCTCGGCGGACGCTACGAATTGCCCGCCCGGGTTTCCTCGGTGGAGCCGGGCAGCGTCGCCGCCCAGGCCGGGTTCCAGCCGGGCGACGTGATCACCGCCATCGACGGTGAAACGATCGGCGACTTCAACGCCATGTATCGGACGGTGACGGGCAGCGCCGGGACGCCGCTGACCTTTACGGTGGAGCGCGACGATCACCCGATCACCATCCAGGCGACCCCCGCCACCTTCGAGGAGAAGACGCCGTTCGGCCGCCACCGGATCGGCCGGCTGGGCATCCGCTCGCCGGCCGGGTCCGAGGCCCGCCTCGTGCGCTACGGGCCCGTCGAGTCCCTGAACCTCGGCGTGAAGGAGACCTACTTCGTCGTCGAGCGGACCTTCTCGTATCTCGGCAAGCTCGCCACCGGCCGCGAATCCGCCGACCAGCTCTCGGGTCCGATCGGCATCGCCCGCGTCTCCGGCGAGGTCGCCAAAACCGGCGGCGTCGGCGGCCTCGTCGGGCTGATTGCGCTCCTATCGGTCTCGATCGGCCTGCTGAATCTGTTCCCGGTGCCGCTGCTCGATGGCGGCCACCTGCTGTTCTACGCCTTCGAGGTGGTCCGGGGCCGCCCGCTCAGCGAGCGCGCCCAGGAGATCGGCTTCCGGATCGGCCTCGCGCTGGTCCTGATGCTGATGCTGTTCGCCGCCTGGAACGACATCCTCAACCTCGGCGCGTCCTGGCGGAACACCTAATCCGGAGGCGTTGCGGACCGGCGGGAGGCGCCTGGGGATCCTGTCCGATCTCCACCGGAAACGATGCCTGATTCCCGCCGCGATCCGGCCCCGAAGCCGCCCGATCTCGGCCCCGCCGACGGGTCAAAATCCGGTTAACAGGCCGTGACCACGTTCCTCTGCGGGCGTGAAAAATCGCGCTGTGGCAGGTGTTTACGCGGCGTTTACCACGATCCGCCGTTTGCCGACCGACGGGGCGCTTCGTTAAGTGGCGCGAAGGCCACGACCCCCCAAAATCCCCTGACGATGGCCTCCCGCGCGTTTGCTTGGCAGGGGAATCCCGCTAAGAGCTACGCTTGGACCGAAGCCACGCTTGGACCAGGTGATCAGGACGGCCGACCAACGGTCGCCTGTGACGGGCTAACCCCCGCGACCAGAACAGAAACGGGCGATTGCATGATGTCGTTGACGGGGAAGCACCGACGCAAGTCGGTGCGGAGAACCATCGTCCTAGTCACTGCTGGTCTTGGCGTCGTCCTGGGCGGGGCGGCCCAGGCGCAGCAGATCGTCGTCCAGGGCAACCAGCGCGTCGATGCCGATACGGTCCGGTCCTACGTGACCGGCACGGCGTCGGGTTCGGCCGAGGAGGCCCGCCGCAATCTGCTGGCGAGCGGCATGTTCTCGGACGTGAAGGTCGCCCAGTCGGGCGGGCGCACGGTGGTCACCGTCCGCGAGAACAACCTGATCAACCGCGTGGTCTTCGAGGGCAACAAGAAGATCGAGAAGGCGACCCTGGAGGGCGTGGTCGAGGCCAAGGCCCGCGGCCCCTACAGCGAGGCGATCGTCAACGCCGATCTGGCGCGCATCCGCGACGTCTACAAGCGCTTCGGCCGCGGCACCGCCAAGGTGACCTACCGCACCGTCGACCTGCCCAACGGCCGCGTCGACGTGATCTACCAGGTCGACGAGGGCGACAAGACCGGCATCATCTCGATCAACTTCGTCGGCAACAACGCCTATTCGGACCGGACCCTGAAGGGGCTGATGAGCTCCTCGGAGATGAACTTCCTGTCGTTCATCAAGACCTCCGATGTCTACGATCCCGACCGTATCACCAACGACCTCGACCAGGTGCGCCGCTACTACCTGAAGAACGGCTACGCCGATTTCCAGGTGGTGAGCGCCGACGCCCGCTACGTCGAGGGCGAGTCCTCCGGCTACGTCATCACCGTCACGGTGAACGAGGGCGAGCAGTACAAGGTCGGCGCGGTCCAGGTGGATACGCGCCTGCCCGGGCTCGATACCGCCCGGCTCGACGGCGGCATCACGGCCGCCGTGGGTGACGTCTACAACGCCGACGATGTCGAGAAGACGCTGAACAACGTCACCCGCGAGGTGAACCGCGCGGGCTACCCGTTCGCGCAGGTCCGCCCGACCGGCCAGCGCGACCCGGCGACCCACCAGGTCTCCCTGGGCTTCGTGGTCGAGGACGGCCCGCACGTCTACGTCGAGCGCATCAACATCCGGGGCAACACCCGCACCCGCGACTACGTCATCCGCCGCGAACTCGATATCGCCGAGGGCGACGCCTACAATCGCGTGCTCACCGACCGCGCCGAGCGGCGCCTGAACGGGCTGGGCTTCTTCAAGAAGGTCCGCTTCTCCAACGAGCCGGGCTCGGCCCCGGACCGGGTGGTGATCAACATCGACGTTGAGGATCAGCCCACGGGCTCGTTCTCGGTGGCCGGTGGCTACTCCACCCAGGACGGCATCATCGGCGAGGTCTCGGTCTCCGAGTCGAACTTCCTCGGCCGCGGCCAGTATGTCCGCCTCGCGGGCACCGGCGGCCAGTACTCGCGCGGCGTCGACTTCTCGTTCACCGAGCCGTACTTCCTCGGCTACCGCCTCGCCGCCGGCTTCGACGCCTTCTACAAGTACTCCGACCTGACCCGGTACTCGCGCTACGAGACCACGGTCTATGGCGGGCAGCTCCGCCTCGGCCTGCCGATCACCGAGGAGTTCGGCGTCACGCTGCGCTACTCGCTGTACAACACCGAGCTGAAGGTGCCGAACACCCTGAAGCGGCCGTACAACGATTGCTCGGTGCCGATCCCCGGCTACACCGCCACCTACGCGGCGGGCACGATCGACCCGAATACCGGCCGCAACATCGGCGGGCAGGCGCTCTACCCGAACTGCGCCTATGACGGCGAGGCCTCGATCGCCATCAAGGGCTCGCAGGGCAACACGCTGACCTCCCTGGCCGGCCTGACGCTCGCCTACTCGACCCTCGACGTCGTCGGCGCGCCCCATAACGGCCTCTACGCCGAGCTGAAGCCCGACGTGGCCGGCCTCGGCGGCGACTCCAAGTTCTTCCGCGTGACCGCCGATGCGCGCTACTACAAGGAGCTCTTCGAGGACGTGATCGGCTTCGTCCGGTTCCAGGGCGGCCACATCCAGTCGATCAACGGCCAGCCCCTGCGGGTCACCGACGAGTTCTTCCTCGGCCCGTCGCTGGTCCGCGGCTTCGCGCCGAACGGCATCGGTCCGCGCGACGTCGGCATCGCCGACGCCCGCTCGAACGCGATCGGCGGCTCGACCTATATCGGCGGTACCCTCGAAGTGCAGTTCCCGCTGCCGGGCGTCCCGCGCGACCTGGGCCTGAAGGGCGCGCTCTTCGCCGATGCCGGCACGCTGTTCGGCTATCACAGCAAGCGCAGCTTCGACGTGAACGGCGACGGGTTCATCAACGGCACCGCGCCGCAGACCGGAAAGTGCAACTTCTCGGCCTTCACCATCGGCGTCGAGCCGGAATGCGTGAACGTCCGCGACACCGCCGCGATCCGCTCCTCGGTGGGCGCGTCCATCCTGTGGAACTCGCCGCTCGGCCCGATCCGCTTCGACTACGCCTACGCCCTGACGAAGGACGAGGGTCAGTCCGTGTACGTGCCGCTGCTCAACAAGATCGGGCATATCGGCAAGGATCAGACCCAGGCGTTCCGCTTCTCCGGCGGCTCGCGCTTCTGATCAAAATCTCAAGCGCGCCGGCCGGATCACCCGGGCCGGCGCGTTATCGCGCATGACCGACCTCATCTTCTTCGCCGCCGCGGCAGATCTGACCCTCGCGGAGATCGCGGGGGTCGCCGGCGCCGCCCTCCCGGAGGGCGCCGATCCGCAAGCTCGGCTCGTCGGTGCGGCGCCCCTGGAAAATGCGGGGCCGCAGCACCTCGCCTACATGGACAATGCCCGCTACGGCGACGCGCTGGCCACGACCCGGGCGGGCGCCTGCCTGGTCTCGCCACGGTTCGTGGCCCGGTGCCCGGCCGGGACCGTCGCCCTGGTCAGCCGCGATCCCTACCGCGCCTACGCCACGCTGCTCGGGCGCCTTCACCCCGACGCCCTGCGTCCCGGCTCGCAATTCGCCGCCCGCGGCATCGCCCCGGGGGCCCATGTCCATCCGGAGGCCCGGCTCGAGGACGGCGTCACGGTCGATCCGGGTGCGGTGATCGGCCCGGGCGCCGAGATCGGGGCGGGGACGGTGGTCGGCCCGAACGCGGTGATTGGCCCGGGCGTGCGCATCGGGCGCGACTGCGCGATCGGCGCCGGCACGACCCTCAGCCACGCCCTGCTGGGGAACCGGGTGATCCTCCACCCGGGGGCGCGGCTCGGCCAGGACGGGTTCGGCTTCGCCATGGGCGCGACGCATCTCAAGGTCCCGCAGATCGGCCGGGTGATCGTGCAGGACGATGTCGAGATCGGCGCCAACACCACGATCGACCGGGGCGCCTCGCGCGATACGGTGATCGGGGAGGGGACCAAGATCGACAACCTCGTGCAGATCGCCCACAACGTCGTCATCGGGCGCCACTGCGTGATCGTATCCGGGGTCGGCATCTCCGGCTCGACCACGCTGGAGGATTACGTGGTCCTCGGCGGGCAGGTGGGGGTGGTGGGCCATCTGCGCATCGGACGCGGCGCGCAGATCGCCGGCTCGTCCAACGTCAACCGCGACGTGCCCCCGGGCAGCCGCTGGGGCGGGACGCCGGCCAAGCCGGTCCGGGCCTGGTTCCGCGAGCTGACGACGCTGGCGCGCCTCGCCGAGCGCTCCGGGAAGGCCCCGGCGGAGGACGAGGCCTGAGCCCTCCCGGATCCGGCCGGTTTGTCCGGAAGGCCTTGCGCTTCCGGCGATTTCTTCCGAAGAGAGCGCTCTGTCCGCCATCGGCGGCCGGATGCCAGGCCGCCGCGGGCGGCACGTCGAGGTGCGGGATTTGATGAGTGAGGCGGCGCGCGAGACCGGCGGCGAGCTGGGCATAGCCGATATCCAGACGCTGCTGGAATTGCTGCCGCACCGCTATCCGTTCCTGATGGTCGACCGCATCGTCGAGATCGACCGCGACGAATCCTGCGTCGGGATCAAGAACGTCACGGCCAACGAGCCGCAATTCATGGGGCATTTTCCCGGCCTGCCGGTCTTCCCGGGCGTGCTGCTGATCGAGGGCATGGCCCAGACGGCCGGGGCGATCTGCTGCCGTCATATCCGCACGGACGAGCTGCGCACCAAGCAGGTGTTCTTCATGACCATCGACAAGTGCAAGTTCCGCAAGCCGGTCACCCCCGGCGATCAGGTGCGCTTCCACATGCGGAAGATGAACCAGCGCCGGACCATGTGGTGGTTCCGCGGCGAGGCCCGGGTCGACGGCACCCTGGTAGCGGAGGCCGAGATCGGCGCCATGCTGGTGACCGAGTGAGCGCGGCCGCGATCCACGCGAGCGCCGTGATCGAGCCGGGCGCGCGGATCGGCGACGGGGTGCGGATCGGTCCCTTCTGCCATGTCGGGCCCGAGGTCGAGCTCGGGCCGGATTGTGAACTCGTCAGCCACGTGGTCCTGGCGGGCCGCACCACGATCGGCCCGCGCACCCGGATCTTCCCCTTCGCGTCGATCGGGCACCCGCCGCAGGACCTGAAATACCGGGGCGAGGCCTCGACCCTCACGATCGGCTCGGATTGCCTGATCCGCGAGGGCGTCACCATGAATCCCGGCACGAGCGGCGGCGGCCTCGAGACGGTGGTGGGCGATCACGGCACCTTCCTGGCCAATTCCCATGTCGGCCACGATTGCCGGGTGGGCGATCACGTCATTTTCTCCAACAACGTGATGCTGGCCGGCCATTGCGCGGTGGGCGATTACGCGATCCTCGGCGGCGGCGCCGCCGTGATCCAGTTCGCCCGGGTCGGGGCCCATGCCTTCGTGGGCGGGCTCTCGGGCCTGGAGAACGACTGCATTCCCTACGGGATGGTGCTGGGCAACCGGGCCTGCCTGTCGGGGCTCAACATCATCGGCCTGCAGCGCCGGGGCTTCGCCCGGGAGGACATCCACGCCCTGCGGCGGGCCTACCGCCTGCTCTTCGCCCCGGAGGGCACGCTGATGGAGCGCGTGGAGGACGTGGCCGCGACCTTCGAGTCCCACGCGGCGGTGCGGGAGATCCTCGATTTCATCCGCGTCGGTGGCAAGCGCTCGATCTGCACGCCGCGCGAGGTCCCGACCCCGATCGGCGCCGCCTGAACGGCCCGGGCCATGGCGGAGGCCGATCCTGTGCCCGAGGGCTCCCTCGTGCTGATCGCCGGGGCCGGGCGCCTGCCCGAACTCGTCGCCGAATCCCTGCGCCGGGCGCGTCGGCCGTTCCGGGTGATCGCGTTGCGCGGCTTCACCGGGCGGGGCCTGCGCGCTAGCGCGGATGCCACCGTCGACCTCCTCGACCTCGCCGCCACCCTGAAGCTGCTGCGCCGATGGGGGCCGGCCATCGTGATCCCGGCCGGGGGCGTCTCGCGCCCGAGCCCGGCGGCGATCCTCAACGCCGGGGCGGCCCTGCGCAACCGGGAGGCCCTGCGCGCCATCGCGGGCGGCGGCGACGACCGGCTCCTGCGCGCGGCGCTGACCCTCGTCGAGGAGGAGGGTCACCGGATCCTCGGCGTCCACGAGGCGGCGCCGGATCTGCTCTGCCCGGAGGGGCCGATCGGGCGCCGGGCGCCGGGCGCGGAGGCGGCGGCCTCGATCCGGACCGGGTGCGGCGTGCTGGCCGCGCTCTCGCCCTTCGACCTCGGGCAGGCCGTGGTGGTGGCCGGCGCGCGGGTGCTGGCCGCCGAGGGACCCGAAGGGACGGACCGGATGCTCGCCCGGGCGCGCGCCCTCGGGCGGCGACCGCTCGGCTGGGGGCGGCCGCTCCCCGCGACCGTGCTGGTGAAGGCGCCCAAGGTCGGCCAGGATCTGCGCGTCGACCTGCCGGCGGTCGGGCCGCGCACGGTGCGCAACGCCGCCCGGGCCGGCTGTGTCGGCCTCGCCCTCGAAGCCGGCGGGACCCTGGTGATCGACCGCGCCGCCACCGCCGCGGAGGCGGACCGGCTCGGCCTGTTCGTGGTCGGCTACGGGGGCGCGCCGTGACGGCGCGATCACCCACCATCTGGCTGGTCGCCGGCGAGGATTCCGGCGACCAGCTCGGCGCCAAGCTGATGCGGGCTTTGCGCGAGACGGCCCCCGATACGGCCTTCGGGGGGGTCGGGGGCGAGGCGATGGCGGAGGCGGGCTTCCCCTCCCTGTTCCCCCTGGATGACGTCGCGGTGATGGGCTACCTGCCGGTGCTTGCCCGCGCCCGCACGCTCCTGCGGCGGATCCGCCAGACCGCCGAGGCGGCGGTGCGCGCCCGGCCGGACGTGCTCGTGATCATCGACAGCCCCGGCTTCACCCACGCCGTAGCCAAGCGGGTGCGCAGGGCGGCCCCCGCCATCCCGATCATCGATTACGTTTCGCCGAGCGTCTGGGCGTGGCGCCCCTGGCGGGCGAAGGGCATGCGCCCGTTCATCGACCACGTGCTGGCGCTGCTGCCCTTCGAGCCCGACGCGCATCTGCGGCTCGGGGGGCCGCCCTGCACCTATGTCGGGCACCCGCTGATCGAGCGCCTGCCCGAGCTGCGCCCGGCCGGCGCGGATCTCCGGCACCGGGAGGCGGAGCCGTACAGCCTCGTGGTCCTGCCCGGGTCCCGCCGGTCCGAGATCGAGCGGCTGATGCCGGTCTTCGGACAGGCGCTCGCCCGGCTGGGGCGGGTGCTGCCGGTCGAGGCGGTGCTGCCCGCCGTGACGCGCCACCGCGCCCTGATCGAGCGCCTGTCGGCGGATTGGCCGGCTCCTGTGCGGATCGTCACCGGCGAGGCGCCGAAATACGCGGCGTTCCGCGGCGCGCGCGCGGCGCTGGCGGCCTCGGGGACCGTGACGCTGGAACTGGCGCTGGCGGGCGTCCCTATGGTCGTCGCCTACAAGGTCTCCCGGATGGAGGAGGTCATCGCCCGCCGGCTGATCCAGGTCCCGAGCATCGTTCTGCCGAACCTGATCCTCGCCGAGAACGCCATGCCGGAGTTCGTCCAGGCGGATTGCACGCCGGAACGGCTCGCCGAAGCCCTGTCGCCCCTCCTGACGGGGGGCGCGGCGCGCGCGGCGCAATGTGCGGCGCTCGCCCGGATCGACGCGCGGATGCGGCTCCGTGATGCGGACACGCCGAGCCGGGCCGCCGCGCGGATCGTGCTGGAGGCGGCCGAGCGGTCGAACGCCTAGCCCGCGCGCCGGCCGCAGCGGGTGTAGGTCACGGTTCCGCGGCTGCTCGACCAGGTCAGGTGATCGCCCTCCACCGTCAGCCGGACCTGTGACGCCCAGCGGCGGCCGCGGTCGTTGCACTCGGCCGCGGTCACCCACGCGTTTCCGGCGCGGCGCGTGTCGTGGAAGGTGCAGAGCGTGCGGCCGGCCCGGGCCTGATCCTGCGCGATCATCGCCGGGATGTAGCCCCGCCGCCGCGAGCGGGCCGCGCAGGCGTTGGGGTGCGGCCCCCAGAGGCCGACATACTCGGCGCCGACGGGCGCCGGGACGGGACGGGACGGGGGAGCCGGCGCCCGAATGGCCTGGACGGCCGGCACCGCATCCGCGGCCGGCCCGGGGCCGGAGCCGCGCGGCCTGTCGAGGACGACCACCGGCCGCGGCGACGGCGCCTGCCCGGAGGCGGTTTCGGCGGGTGAGGCCGCTTCAGGCTTCTGGGGCCGGAAGGGCAGGTCCTCGGTGAGGTAGGCCGCGCTGTAGGCGAAGAGCCCGGCCCAGCCGATGACGAGGAGCACCGGCAGCACGTAGCGACGCCTGGACACGGAACGAGGTTCCCCGCCCGGATCCGCCAGCACCACCGCCCCCATCGTCCGACCCTCGCGTCCGTTCAGCGGCCGAAGATCCCCTTGAGGAACTGCGCCGTGCGGTTGCGCTTGCGCTTGCGTTCCAGCTCCGAGGCATCCTTCAGCCACGCCACCTGGACCACCCGCCGCTCGCCCTCGAACGGCTCGTGACCGTGCCAGGAATTGTCGGCCCGCAGGAACGCGAACATCGTCCCCATGGTCGGCGGCACCTCGACAGCGAAGGGCTCGTAGTTCCGGCCGTCGTACAGCACCCGCAGCCGGCCGGCGGCCGGCGCGTCCCAGGCGTCGTTCATGTAGACGAGGAGCGTCAGCACCTTCGAGGGGCCGTCGGTGTGGATCGAACCGTATTTCGGCTGGCTGCGCCGCATGATCGTGGTGAGCCGCGGGCAGGAGACGAGGTCGATCCCGAACTTCGCGCCCAGGATCTCCGAGAAGGCATCGCTCTCCAGCTCGTCGATCAGCGCCTTGAAGCGGCCCTTCAGGGCGACTTCGTCCACGGTGAGGTAGCCGGGCTTGGCGATGTCGGGGAAGTCGCGGCGAATCGCGTCGATCGCGTTGGGGTTCAGGACGTTGCTGCCGAGGGTGTAGGCGTAGGGCTCGCGGGACACGGGCGCGGCGCGGATGGCCGAGATATCGAGGATCGAAAGGGCGGACATCGGTGGATCCCTTGGCTCCCTGGTGACGCGTCGTCTCCGGCGTGCCGGGCGGCCGTTCCAGGAATCTCATAATCCGCCGATTGCGGCGGTCCGACGGCGAAAGCCGCCCGGTGGCGCATTCCGGTGACAGTCTCCGGCCGCCCGCCCGTGCAGGATAGTGCGATGCCCGCGGACTTTCTTCCTGGGCGCATGTTGGACCCGTGTCTGATGAGGCCGCTGGCCCTCGCCTTGCTGTGCGTGCACCTCGTCGCGGTCGCGACCGGGGCGGAGGCGTTCGCCCAATCCCGGGCGCCGCGCGGCTCGATGACGGCCCGGATGACCTGCGCGGAGGCGATGGCATTGGTGAGAGGCGAGCGGGACGTGGTGATCGCCGCCGGCGCGGCGCCCGAGCGTTTCGTCAGCGGCCCCGGCCAGTGCAGCGGCTCCGAGATCGCCGAATTGCGCTTCGTGCCCACCCGCGACAACCCGCAATGCCCGATCGGCTATCATTGCCGCGAGCCGGGCTTCGAGGAATGGAACTGGTGAGCGGCCGGCCGGCATAAATCGACGCAGGCCCGGACGATGACGAAAGTTTCACGCGACAGCGCGGGGTCACGGCCACTATCTCGCCACTGACCGGGACCAAGGGCGCCCGGTTGCGCCCCTCACTGGGCGCGTTGCGACGGGAGACACGCGTGGCCGCACTCAGGACCGGGCTCGGGATCCAGGCCGTGCTCACGGCCGTAGCCGCGCTGATCCTGCTGGCGCTGCCGGGCATCCCGAGCCCGCCGCTCTACGTCTCGCTGGCCGGATTCGCGATGGCCGGCATCCTGATCGCCTCCAACGGAATCTCGGCCTATCTGAAGGTGTTCGTCTCGGTCTACGGCGTCGGCTACCTGCTGCTCGCCGGATCGAAGACCGTCGCCGCCCTTGGCCTGCTCCCGTCGGTGGTCGCGGCCCTGCTCCCCCCGGCCTTCGCGGCCACGGGCGCGGTGGTGTTCGCCGCGATCGTGCTCGGCATCGCCTATCTCGAGCCGATCCGGGCGATCACCAACATCGCCGATCCGTACTTCGCCAACCGCGACAAACCCACCAAGGAGATCGGCCTGTTCCGCTGGTTCGGAACCACGGAGGGCCGGATCGGCCGCAACCTCGTCGCCCTGTCGATCTTCGTGAACTTCGCCGACGTGGCGCTGACGCTGCGGTTCAACTTCTTCTACCGCGACATCTATAATGCGCTGCAGGAATACGACGCCAACGCCTTCTGGTACCAGCTGCTCTGGGTGTTCGTACCGCTGGCGACCCTGAACATCGCCATCGGCATGTTCGACCTGTTCGTTGATTCCTCGCTGCTCATCCGCTGGCGCACGTGGCTGACCCACAGCCTGTACGAGCGCTGGCTCGGCAACGGCACGCATTATCGCATCCCGTTCACCGACGAGGAGGCCGACAACCCCGATCAGCGCATCCAGGCCGACGTCAACAGCTTCATCGTTCAGACGACGACCCTGTCGATCCGGCTGCTGAGCCAGGCCGCGCAGCTGGTCTCGTTCATGGTGATCCTCTGGACCCTGTCGCGCGACTTCGTCGTGCCGTTCACCGACGCGGTGATCCCGGGCTTCCTGGTCTGGCTGGTGATCGGCTACGCCGTGGT
This sequence comes from Methylobacterium sp. J-026, assembly GCF_022829585.1. Classification (GTDB taxonomy): domain Bacteria; phylum Pseudomonadota; class Alphaproteobacteria; order Rhizobiales; family Beijerinckiaceae; genus Methylobacterium. The sequence goes on along the minus strand of NZ_JAKSYC010000163.1, from coordinate 48,408 downwards.
GGGCACATGGCTCACCCACCTGATCGGTCGGCCGCTGATCGGGCTCGATTTCCGGCAGGAGCAAGTCGAGGCGAATTTCCGCTTCGCGCTCGCCCGCAATCGCATCTATTCGGAGCAGATCGCGCTGCTGCGCGGCGAGCGCGCGGAGGCCTCCCGGCTCTCGACGCTGTTCCACAGCGTCATCGACAACTACGTCGGCATCATCTTCCGCCGCATCAAGCTGATCGCCTTCACCTTCAGCTACCGGCAGGCGAGCGTGATCTTCCCGATGGTGCTGGCCGCGCCGTCCTTCTTCGCCAAGAAGATCACCCTGGGTGCCCTGCAGCAGACCTCGCAGGCCTTCGGGCAGGTGCAGAGTTCCCTGTCGTTCTTCGTCGACTCCTACACGACGCTCGCCGCCTACAAGGCCAACACCAATCGTCTCGGCTCCTTCCGGCGGGCGATGACCAAGGCCGAGGCATTGGAGACGGCCGGCTACGGCCTCGTCCAGGGCAACGACACGGCCGGCGACGTCACCGCCCGCGGCCTGGTGCTCGCCCTGCCGGACGGCCGGCCGATCGTCACCGCCGACGCGCTAACGCTGCCGCGGGGCGGCGCGACCCTGGTCACCGGGCCATCCGGATCGGGCAAGTCGACCCTGTTCCGGGCCATCGCGGGGATCTGGCCGTTCGGCAAGGGCCGGGTGGACGTGCCGGCCGGGCAATCGGCACTGGTCCTGCCGCAGCGGCCCTACATCCCCCAGGGCACGCTCCGCGGGGCCGTTGTCTATCCGAACACCGTCGACCAGTTCTCGGACGCGGCGATCAGGGATGCCCTGACGGCGGCGCAACTGCCCCAGCTGGCGGACCGCCTGGACGAGATCGACACGTGGGAGCGGCGGCTGTCGGGGGGCGAGCAGCAACGGCTCGCCATCGCCCGGGCCATCCTGTCCAAGCCGGAATGGCTGTTCCTCGACGAGGCCACGGCCTCGCTGGACGAGCCCTCCGAGGCGGCGCTCTATCGGATGCTGCGCGAGCGCCTGCCCGGGACGACGATCGTTTCGATCGGCCACCGCTCGACGCTGGACGCCTTCCATGACCGGCGCATCACGCTGGAGCCGGAGGGCGGCGTGTTCGTGCCGCGGTCGCGGCGGGAGCCGCTGCCCGCGGAGTGAGGCAGGCGGCCCCGGAGCGGACGCGCTCACTCCCCCCTCTGTGCGCGGGTAGGGCCATATGCGGCAGGTCGCCCTGAAGCGCGCTAAGCCCCCGTCCGCAGCCCCGCGGCCGCCCGTGCCGCCATCTCGATCGCCGCGGGATCCAGCGTGTCGGGCTTCACCACCCAGCTGCCGCCGACGCAGAGCACGGACGGGATCGCCAGCCAGTCCGGGGCGCTCGCCTCGGTGATTCCCCCCGTCGGGCAGAACCGCACCGCGCCGAACACCGCCGCGTGTGCCTTCAGCGCCTTGATCCCGCCCGCGGACTCGGCCGGGAAGAACTTGAACCGGTCGAGCCCGGAATCGAGGCCGCGCATGATGTCGGCGGCCGTGGCGACGCCCGGCAGGTAGGGGACGCCGTTCGCCTTCGCGGCGTCGGTGAGGGGCTCGGTCAGGCCCGGCGAGACGATGAATTCGGCCCCCGCCGCCAGGGCGTTGTCGAGGTCGCGGGGATTGAGGACCGTCCCGGCCCCGACCACCGCGCCCTCGACCCGAGCCATCTCCCGGATCACGTCGAGGGCCGCCGGCGTACGCAGGGTCACCTCCAGGGCGGTGAGACCGCCCTTCACCAGGGCCTCGGCGATGGGCCGGGCCTGGGCCACGTCCTCGATCACCAGGACCGGGATGACGGGCACGGAGCGCATCAGCGCGTCGATGCTAGCCAGATCGTTCATGCTCGGCGACTCCCCTACGGTCTCAGAGGCCGGCGGCGGCGAGCATCGCCGAAGCGCCGCGCTCCGCCGTGTCGGCCCCGTGGCGCATGAAGGCGAACAGCTCCCGCCCGGTGCCCTGTGCCGGCGCCGGCGCCTCGGCCTCGGGGCGGGCGGCGAGTTCCGCGTCGTCGACCAGCACCTCCAGCAGCCCGTCGGCCGCGCTGAGCCGGACGATGTCGCCGTCACGGATCCGCCCGATCGGGCCGCCGCCCAGCGCCTCCGGGCTCAGGTGGATCGCGGCCGGCACCTTGCCGGACGCCCCCGACATGCGGCCATCCGTGACCAGGGCGACCTTGTGGCCGCGGTCCTGGAGCACGCCGAGCGGCGGGGTGAGCTTGTGCAGCTCCGGCATGCCGTTGGCCTTCGGGCCCTGGAACCGGACCACCACCACGACGTCCCGCTCCAGCTCGCCCGCCTTGAAGGCCTTGAGCACGTCGTCCTGATCGGAGAACACCCGGGCCGGGGCCTCGATGGTCCGGCGGCTCTCCTCTACGGCGCTGGTCTTGAACGTCGCCCGGCCGAGATTGCCCTGCACCAGCCGCATGCCGCCGTCCGGCTGGAACGGGGTGGCGGGCCGGCGCAGCATCGCCTCGTCCAGGCTCTCCGCCACGGCGTCCTCGAAGACCAGCTCTTCTCCGGCAAGCTTGGGGTCGCGGGCATGGTCGCGCAGGGACTGGCCCGCCACCGTCAGAATGTCGTCGTGCAGGAGGCCGGCATCCAGGAGCGCGGCCATCACGAAGCTCATGCCGCCGGCGGCGTGGAAGTGGTTCACGTCGCCCGCGCCGTTCGGGTAGACCCGGGCGATCAGCGGCACCGCGTTGGACAGCTGGTCGAGATCCGCCCAGTCGATCACGATGCCGGCGGCGCGGGCGATGGCGGGCAGGTGGATCGCGTGATTGGTCGATCCGCCCGTGGCGAGCAGGCCGACCGCGGCGTTCACGATCGCCTTCTCGTCGACGCAGTGGCCGAGCGGCCGGTAATCGTTGCCGGCGCCGCCGATCTCCGTGAGCCGGTGGATCGCCGCCCGGGTCACGGCCTGGCGCAGCTTCGTGCCGGGATTGATGAAGGACGCGCCCGGCATGTGCAGGCCCATCATGTCCATCATCATCTGGTTGGAATTGGCGGTGCCGTAGAACGTGCAGGTCCCGGCGCCGTGATAGGAGGCCGACTCGGATTCGAGGAGTTCCGCGCGGCCGACCTTGCCCTCGGCGTAGAGCTGGCGGATCCGCTGCTTCTCCTTGTTGGCGAGCCCCGAGGGCATCGGCCCGGCCGGGATCAGGATCGTCGGCAGGTGGCCGAAGCGGAGCGCCCCGATCAGCAGGCCCGGCACGATCTTATCGCAGATGCCGAGCAGAGCCGCGCCGTCGAACATGCCGTGGCTCAAGCCCACCGCGGTGGAGAGGGCAATCGTGTCCCTGGAGAACAGCGACAGCTCCATGCCGCTCTGGCCCTGGGTGACGCCATCGCACATGGCCGGCGTGCCGCCCGCCACCTGGGCGGTAGCGCCGCGCTCCCGGGCGAACAGCTTGATCTGCTCGGGATAGCGCCCGTAGGGCTGATGGGCCGACAGCATGTCGTTATAGGCGGTGACGATGCCGATATTCATCACCGTCCGCTCGTCGCGGATCGCCGCCTTGTCCTCGCCGGAGGCCGCGAAGCCGTGGGCGAGGTTGCCGCAGGCGAGGGTGCCGCGCCGGACCCCCGCCTCACGCTCGCGGGCGATCAGGTCGAGATAGGCGCGCCGGGTCTGGCGGGAGCGTGCCACGACACGCTCGGTGACCGCCGCGACCTCGGGATGAAGCTCGGTCATGCTCGTTCCTCCAGGCTCGGTGCAGACGGACCGCCCCCGACGGGGCCGCGACCGGCGCGGCTGCGTCGCGAGCCCATATCTAAAGGGTGCGCTGCGGGATGTAACCCGGCCGGCGCGCAACTGATGCGTGCCCTCCCTCCCCCGCAGAGGGGGAGGGGGATGCGCTTGGTCTTTCACCGCCGCGGCGGAGATCGAAGGCGTTTCCGCCCTCAATACTCCCAGAAAATCCGCTGCAGCTCCTTGGTGTCGCTGGTCTTGGTCAGCGCCACGGCGGCCAGGATCTTGGCCTTGGCGGGGTTCAGGTCGTGGGCGACCACCCAGTCGTAGGTGTCGTCAGGCTGCTCGGCGTTGCGCAGGACGAAGCCGTCCGGCACCCGCGAGGAGCGGATCACGAGGGTGCCCTTGGAGCGGATGTCCTTGAGCTTGTCCACGAGGTAGCCCGGCACCGAGCCGTTGCCGGTTCCCGCGTTGACGATCGCCTTGGCTCCGGCCTGGACCTCCGCGTCGTAGACGCCGGGGATCATGTTGCCCGACCCGTAGACGATGCCCACCAGAGGCAGGCTGTCGATCTGGTCGATGTCGAATTCGGAACTCGTGTTGTGGCGCTTCGAGAGCGAGCGGTAGAAGTAGGTCTTGCCCTCGACCACCATGCCGAGGGGCCCCCACTGGCTGTAGAAGGCACTCGGCACGACGTTGGTCCGCTTGCTCACGTCGCGGCCGGACTGGATGTAGTCGTTCATCGTCACGGTGACGCCTTTGCCCACCGCCTCCTTGCTGGCCGCCACCGTGACGGCGTCGAGGAGGTTGAGGGCGCCGTCCGCCGAGATCGCCGTCGACGGCCGCATCGAGCCGACCACCACGATCGGCTTGTCGCTCTTCACCACGAGGTCGAGGAAGAACGAGGTCTCCTCCAGCGTGTCGGTGCCGTGGGTGACGACCACCCCGTCGACGTCGTCCTGCTTCAGCAGCTGGGAGACCCGCTTGGCGAGCTGGACGAGCTGCGCGTCGGTGAAGCTCTCCGAGGCGATCTGGAAGACCTGCTCGCCGCGCACATTGGCGATGCTGCTCATCTGCGGCACGGCGGCGATCAGCTTGTCGACCGGCACCTTGGCGGCGGTGTAGGTGGCGCTGTTGGCGGCGTCGGCGCCCGCACCGGCGATCGTGCCGCCGGTGGCGAGGATGACGACGTTGGGCTTCTTCACCGCCGCCGCCGCCCCGGCCTCGGGCATCTCGCGGGCGCGGAGCGGGCTCGCCCCGAATCCGCCGGCCAGGGCCAGCGCGAAGACCGCTCCGCGCAAGGCAGGCGCCGCACCGCTTCGGCTACAGAACATCGCAGATCCTCGATGAGTGGAGGGAATGACGAGTCGGAACTCGGCGCGGGATGGTAACCGCGCCCCGGCCTGAGGCAAGGATCATGCGGGATGGAGGCGCGCAACGGATCGTTAGAGGAGCCCGGGCGTTACTGAAGTTGGTGTCCGCTCGGAGGTAAGCCCCATGCCGCATCTCGCCGGCCTGCTCGAGGAACTCGAGCGGAGCGAGCCCGCACGGGCCGCCCTGTCGATCCTGGAAAAATCCCTCGCCCGCCGCTCGGTCGAGGAGCAGAGCGCCTTCTGGCGCGCGGTCAATCTCTACTACGTCTCGCGCAAGGCCCCACCCGAGGCGATAATCCCCGCGGCCGTGGTCGCCGCGCTCGGCTGAGCGAGCGGCAACGGCTCACGCTCTCTGAACGGACGCGCCCGCTCGGGGATAGACGCGCCCGCTTCGCATCCGATCAGGCGCTCGCCGGGACGGCCGGCGGTAGACCGGCCTCGCTCCCGGCGGTGGTGGTACCGCGGGTCTCGGGCATCAGTGTGAGGTAGAGGACGAAGCCCAGGCCGGCGATGGCCGCGAGCGCCAGGAACGCCGTGGAATAGCCGGCCGAGACGATGATGACCCCCGCGAAGGTCGCGCTGAGCGAGGCGCCCACGCCCTGGGCCGTGGCGACCGCGCCCTGGGCCGCGTTGAAGCGGCCGCCGCCGCGGGTGAGATCGGCCACGACGATCGGGAACAGCGCGCCGTAGACGCCGGCGCCGATCCCGTCGAGGAGCTGGACGCCGACCAGCCAGAACGGGTTGTTCGACAGGGTGTAGAGCACGCCGCGCAGGGCGAGCACGCCGAAGGCCGCGAGGAAGATCGGCTTGCGGCCGATCACGTCGGCCTTGGCGCCGACGAAGATCGCCACCGGCACCATCACGCATTGCGCGGCGACGATGCAGACGGCGATCAGGGACGTCGCGTGGTCCTTGCCCGAGAGGTGGGTGAGCAGCTGGCCCACCGAGGTCAGCATCGCCGCGTTGGCGAGGTGGAAGATCGCGCAGAGCACCGCGAACAGCAGCAAGGCCCGGTTCTGCAGCAGCGTGGCGAGGCCCGAGGGCTTCTCCTGTGTCTGCACCTCGCCCTCGGTCATGCCGCGGGCGAGGTCGTTGTCGATGGCCTCGGCCGGCACCATCAGCATGGCGCCGATCGAGAGGGCCGCCAGGATGCCCATGATCCAGAACACCACCACCGGCCCGAAGAAGTAGGCGAGGCCGCCCGCGACCGCGGCCGAGACCGCGTTGCCGGCATGGTTGAAGCCCTCGTTGCGGCCGATCCTCTTGGCGAACATTTTTGGGCCGACGACCCCTAGGGTGATCGCGGCCAGGGCCGGCGGGAAGATCGTGCCGGCGACGTGGGCGATCGATTGGGTCGCGGTCACGAGGTAGAAATTCGCGATGAACGGCAGGATCAGGCAGCTCGCCGTCACCGCGATGGCGCCGGCGATCACGATGGCGCGCTTGTGGTTGGTGGCGTCGATCAGCGCGCCGGCCGGTGTCTGCGCCACGAGGCCGAGGATGCCCGCGATGGTCATCACGAGGCCCGTGGTGGCCTCGTTCCAGCCCTGGTCGGGGCCGCGCACGGCGATCAGGTAGATGGCGAGGTAGGGGCCGAGCCCGTCCCGCACGTCCGCCAGGGAGAAGTTCAGCGCGTCGAGGCCGCGCAGCGCGCGCGTGGAGCGGGTCTGGCCGTCCGCATGCCGGGTCGTCGCACCCGTGGTGATGCCGCTCATCCTGGTCCAGCCCCAACGCGAAGGACGGCGGCGCCCCGATGGAGCGTCACACGCGGGGCTCGACGCCCCGGCGCAGGATCGGTTCCCTCGCTTCCCCGGCGCCACGGCGGAAGCCGGCGATTGCCTGGACGATGAAGGGCTTAGCCTCCGTCGGGCGGCTCGGAAGCGTCGTTATTTCCGACATCGGATGTCGCATCTCCGGACAGGTCGCCGCCCGCAGCGCCGAGACCGTAGCGCTCGATCTTGGCGTAGAGGAGCTGGCGCTGGATCCCCAGACGGCGGGCGGCCCGGGCCCTGTTGCCGTCCGCCGCGCGGAGCGCTGCGGCGATCATGGTCCGCTCCAGCCGGGCGACGGCGCCGGGCAGGTCGCCGGAGAGCCAGTCCGGGGGCAGCGCGTCCCCGGCCGGCCGGTCGGACCTATCCGACGGCAGGTCGAGGTCGTCGGCGTCGATCACGCCGCCGCGCACGAGCACAGCGGCTCGCTCGACCACGTTGCGCAATTCGCGGACGTTGCCGGGCCAATCGTGGGCGAGCAGGCGGGAGGCGGCGCCCCGGCTGAGGCGCTTGCCCGAGCGGGCCAGGAAGTGCTCGGCCAGCGGGACGATGTCGGCCAGGCGCTCGCGCAGCGGCGGCAGGATGATCGGCACGACGTTGAGGCGGTAATACAGATCGGCGCGGAACCGGCCCTCGGCGACGAGCGCCGGGAGGTCGCGATGGGTCGCGGCCACCAGGCGGACATCGACACGCGCCGAACGGCCGCCCAGCGGCGTGACCACGCAATCCTGGATGACCCGCAGGATCTTGGCCTGCATGGATGCCGGCATGTCGCCGATCTCGTCCAGGAACAGCGTGCCGCCCTCGGCCAGATGGAAGGCGCCGGCCCGGTCCACCGCCGCCCCGGCGAACGCCCCCCGACATGGCCGAACAGCTCGCTCTCCAGCTGGTCCCCCGGGATCGCCGCGCAATTCACCGGGACGAAGGGGCGTACCCGCCGGCGGGAGAAGGCGTGCAGCGCCCGGGCCACCTCCTCCTTGCCGGTGCCGGTCTCGCCCCGGATCAGCACAGTGGAGGCGGTATCGGCCACGAGTCCGATCGTCTTCTGGACCCGCCGCATCCCCGCGCTGGATCCGACGAGGCCCGGGTGATCGGCCTGCACGGCCGGATCGGCCTCCGCCTGCCGGACGATCCGCAGCATCGCGTCCAGGGCGGCAGCGAGGTCCGCCCGGCCGATCGGCTTGGTCAGGTGGTCGTGCGCACCCAGGTGCATCGCCTCGATGGTGTTGGCCGGGCTGGCGAAGGCGGTCAGCACGGTCACGGGTGGCCGGTCCGGCAGCGCGCAGATCCGCTCCAGCGTCGACAGGCCGTCGAGGTCGCCGGGCATGCGCAGGTCGAGGAGCACCGCCGCGACCGCGCTGTCGCGCAGCAGCGCCAAAGCCTCCGAGCCGGAGGCCGCCGGCAGGGGCGTGTGTCCGAGATCGGACACGGTCTCGGCCAGCCCCTCGCGCAGGGCCGGGTCGTCGTCGACGATCAGGATGGTCGCCATGGCAGGTCCAGCAGGAAAGTGGTCTCCGGCGCGTCCTCGACCAGCCCGACCTCGCCCCGATGGGCAAGGGCGATCTCGCGTACGATCGCGAGGCCGAGCCCGGTCCCGTCCGGGCGGCCAGTGACGAAGGGCTCGAACAGGCTGGAGCGGATGGCGGGATCGATCCCGACGCCGGTATCGCTGACCCGCAGCCGCAGGCGGACCGCGCCGTCGAACGTGACGCGCTCGGCGCCGAGGCGCACCCGCCCGCCGGGCGGCGTGTTCTGCAGGGCGTTCAGCAGCAGGTTGTCCAGGGCGCGGCCGATCTGCACCCGGTCGATATGGGGCTGATCCCCCTCCGGCAGGCCGTCGACCGCAGTCTCGATCCGGACCCCGCCGGAGCCGGCGAGATCCTCGTGCAGGCTCACGCTGTCCGCCAGCAGCGGACCGATCGCGGTCGGCGTTCGGTTGAGCGCGCGTGCCTGCGTCAGGTTCAGGAGATCGCGCAGCAGCGTGTCGACGCGGGCGATCTGGCCGAGGACGGTCCGGAGGGCGGAGGCGGCCCGATCCGGATCGCCGCTGACCAGGGCGTTCTCGGCCTTCAGCCGCATCGCGGCGATCGGGTTGCGGATCTCGTGGGCGACGCTCGCCGCGAGCCGGCCGACCGCGGCCAGGCGCTCGGCGGCCACGACCCGGGCCCGGGCCTCCCGGAGCCGGCCGCCCGCCGCGTTGAGGGCGTCCACGAGGCGGTCGAGCTCGCGCTCGCCGGTCCGGGTCAGGCGGGGCAGGTCCTCGCCGTCCGGCCGCGGCGCCGCGAGGGCGGCTTCGAGCCGGGCGATCCGGCCGGAGAACCCGTAGAGGAACCACCCGAGGAAGGCCGCCGAGCCGAGCACCGTCGCGGCCAGGAAGCCGAGCCCCGCCAGGAAGCGCGTATAGATCGGGCCGTCGTTGACGTGGGCGCGCCCCATGGCCCAGGCGGTCAGCCCCGGCTCGGGCCCGTGGAGCGGACAGGCCTGGAGCAGCAGCACCTGGGTGCGGCTGGGCCGGTTCAGCGAGACGGCGTGGTCGACGCGCAGGGCCTGGGCGTTCAGACCCGCGATCGTGTCCCGTTCGGCGGCGGGGAGATCGGTCTTCGGGCCGGTTCCCTCATAGGTCGGATAGGCGTAAGCGATCGGACCGTCCGAGGCGCCCCAGATCCCGCCCTCGATGCCCGGGAGGCGGGCGAGCGCCGCCTCGACGACCCCGGCGAGGTCGGCCTCGGCGATCGAACCACCCCGGACGCCGACCAGGGCGGCGTAGCGGTCGATGATCTCGCGGCAGGCCCGTCCGACCGCGATATCCGCCCGGGCGACCTGGACGCCGGTGGACTGGGCGTAGACGCCGAACATCAGGTAGCCGGTCGTGACGGCGGAGGCCAGCAGCAGGACCCACAGGGCGAGCAGCCGGGTCCGCAGACTGTAGGCCGTCACGACGGCGTTCGGTCGGACACGGCGGGCCTCCTGCGGCGGCGACGAGGCCGCCCGGTGCCGATCCCTAGCGCATCGTGCCGGATCCAGGAACCGGCGCGATGCGCTTCGTCCTGCCCCGGAGGCCTCCGAGCGCCCGGCACCCCAGCCCGGGTGCCGGGCCTGCCGCGGGCATCGTCAAATCCGCGTCGGACGAACGCCCCCGACGCTCGAGACGCGGAAGCCGGACAGCCGAACGCGCCAGAGCCTGCGACGCGATCCGGCCGTGAACGAAACCTGGCTTCATCGACGGCGAGTCAAACCAAGACCTATCGACCGGGCATGACATCGAACTGTCTGTCGACAGGGCCGGCAGAAGGACACGCCCGGTAAAAATGTTGACACACGCTGTTGTCATCGAAGATTTTGATGAGCGAAGCCGCACAACATCCGTCTCCGGATCGTGCGACCTTCGAACGCCAACCCGCGGAGCGCACCGCGTGTGCCCAATCGGAGACAGACGGTGTCACTGACGCTCGTGAACCGGGATACGCTCGACGAACTCGCGGCCGTGATCGGCCCCGACAAGCTCACGCGCATCCTGGAGCGTTTCCTCCTGTGCCTCGCCACCGCGTTCGAGGGTACGGAGCGCGGGGCGGCCGATTACGGGCGCGAGGCGCACACGCTCGTCTCGATGGCGGGGATGCTGGGCTGCGACGCGTTTTCCCGGGCCTGCCGCGATCTCGAGGAAACCGCCCAGGCGGGCGACGACCTGACGGACCGGCTGGCCGATGTCGGGCACCTGCGCGACCACACGCTCGTGGCCCTGCAGGCGCTGAAAGCGGCGGTCGAAGCCGATCCCGATCAGCCCACCGTGACCGCTTCGAGCGGCGCCTCGAAGAGCAGGACCGCCCCTTCCGGCGGGTAGCTGAGCAGCGCCGTGCCGCCGGACCCGTGCGCGAGGCTGCGGGCGATCAGGCGGGTGCCGAAGCCGCTGCGGGTCGGCGGCGTCACGGGCGGGCCGCCGGTCTCCTCCCAGCGGAAGCGCAGGCGCGGCCCCCCATCCGCCTCGGTCACCTCCCAGGTGATGCCGACCTTGCCTCCGGCGACGGAGAGCGCGCCGTACTTGGCCGCGTTGGTCCCGAGTTCGTGCAGCATCAGCGCCAGGGTCAGGCCCTGACGCGGTCCCAGAGTCAGGTCGGGCCCGACGACCCGGAAGCGGCCGCTCATGCCGTCGTCGTGCAGGGAGACCGCACCCTCGATCAGACCGACCAGCGAGGCCCGGGCGAACGAACCCTGGAGGAGCACGTCGTGGGCCCTGGCGAGCGCCAGCAGGCGCGCTGCCAGGGCCTCGCCCGCCGCCTCCAGCGAGACCGCATTGCGCATGGTCTGCGCCGCGACGGCCTGGACCATCGCCATGGTGTTCTTCATCCGGTGGGCGAGTTCCTGCATCAGCAGCGTCTGGCGCGCCTCGGCGACCTTCAGTTCGGTGATGTCGCGGGAGACCGCGAGGATGCGTTCGCGGCAGCCGGGCGTGGCGCCGATCGGCGTGACCGCCACGTCCCACCACCGGACGGCGTGACCCGCAGCGAGTTGCGCCTGGAAGCGGCTCGGGTGGCCAGCCCGGGCGAGATCCACGGCGGCTGCCGCGGCCTCGCGATCTTCCGGCCGGGTCCACACGTCGATCCAGGGGCGACCGATCGCCTCCGCCTCGTCGACGACGCCGGACAGGGCCGGACCGCCCTCCGTGGCGGTGATCAGGCGCCCGTCATGGGCGAGCAGTTCCAGGTAGTCGTTGAAGGCCAGCGGCGATGCCGCCGGCCGGAACCCCACGGACGGCCCCCCGGCTTGGAGGCCAGCCGCCCGGTCACCCGGCAGCGCGACCGCAGCGTTCTGGGCCCGCTCGATCGCCAAACGTCCGGCCTCGACGCGGCTCGCGGCCTCGACGATGCGGCCGAGCCGCCGGCTGCGCTGCCGCTCCCGGTCGGCCTGTGCGGCCGCTTGCGCGAGCTGGTCGCGCAGGCGGGCATTCTCGGCTTCGAGGATATCGAGGCGCCGCGCCGCCCCATCGCCCCACGGCAACACGATGACCGTATCCACCGCCCGCCCCCCATCGTTGCCCGGCGACGCGCTCGCGCACGGGGCCGGCTGTCCATCGATGTGCAGGCGCGGCGACGCGATGTCGGAAGCTGGGATGCACCGGCGGTTTCGACCGCTTCTGGTGCGGGGTCCCCGCCCGCGGCCGAACGAATCGTCGGATGGGTCACGCTAACACGCCGGGGGGGATTATCAATCCAGACATGTATTCGCCGGCGGGCGAAAACTTGTCCCGCGGCGGGGCTCGGTGACGAACTCGCCTACTTGTTGCGCATCAGCAGGACGAGCCAGCCGATCCCGAGCACGAAGATAATCAAGCCGATCGAGACGAAGACCGGTGTGCCGAGGTCGATGAGGCGCGGCGCCAGCTGGGTGGCGAAGGCCGCGACCACCAGGGCCACCGCCACCCGGGCGGCGGCGCGCTCGATGCCGCGGGTGACCTTGTCGAGGCCCTTGATCTCGATCTCCACGGTGACGCGGCCCTGCTTGAGCCGCACCAGCATCAGGTGGATCAGGGTCGGCAGCTCCGAGGCCGCCCCGTAGAGGCCGACGCCGAGCGCCTCGGCCTTCTGCTTGAGCGCCGAGAGCGAGAACTGCGTCTGCATGCTCGCCTTGACGGTGGGGCCGGCCGCCGCGAACAGGTCGAAATCCGGATCGAGGTGGCGCATGACGCCGTCGGCGGTGACCAGCCCCTTGAACAGGATGGCGAGGTCCGTGGGCATCGCGAGGTCGTTCTCGCGGGCCATGTTCATGAAGTCGGTGAGCACCAGCCCGAGGTTCAGCGGGATCGAGGAATGGCTCTCCACGAAGGACGTGGCCGAGACCTGGAGCCGGGTGAGGTCGGGGTTGCTGGTTCCGGTCCAGTCGAGCAGCACCGCCATCAGGCCGTCCGCATCCTGCTTGAGCATCGCGCCGATCAGCACCAGCAATTGCGAGCGCCGGCGCTGTGACAACCGGCCGATGATGCCGAAATCGATGAAGCCGATCTTGTTGCCTGGCATCGCCAGCATGTTGCCCGGATGCGGATCGGCGTGGAACACGCCCTCGATCAGCGCCATCTGCAGGAACGCGTCGGTGCCCTTCTGGGCGAGCAGCTTCTTGTCGAGGCCGGCCGCGCGCAGCGCCGCATCGTCGTTCGGCGGGATGCCGTGGACGAAATCCTGAACCAGGACCCGCTCGGAGCAGTACTCCCAGTGGATCTTCGGGAAGACGATGTCGTCGCGGTCCACGAAGATCTGCGCCAGCAGCTCGCAGTTGCGCGCCTCGTTGAGCAGGTCGAGCTCGCCGTTCAGCCCGTCGGCAAGGTGGCGCATCTGCTCCCGCGGCTGGTAGCGGGCCATGTCGGGCCACTCGTTCTCGACGATGCGGGCGCCGTGGGCCATCAGGCGCAGATCCGCCTCGATGATCTTGCGCAGGTTCGGCCGCAGGACTTTGACGATCACGTCCTCGCCCGAGTGCAGCCGTGCCCGGTAGACCTGGGCGATCGACGCGGAGGCGATGGGGTTCGTGTCGAACTCGGCGAAGATCTCCGTCGGCGAGCCGCCGAGATCCAGCTCGAGCTGCGGCCCGATCTGCTCCCAGGTCACCGGCACGACCTGGCTGTGGAGCTTCTGCAGCTCCTCGGTCCAGGTCGGCGACAGCAGGTCCGGCCGGCTCGCCAGCACCTGCCCGAACTTGATGAAGGTCGGCCCGAGCGCCTCGATCGCCCGGCGCAGCCGCTCCGGCTCCGACAGGCGGGTGACATCGACCCGGGGCTGGCGGCGGGGCAGCAGCGGCAGGTAGCGCAAGCCCAGGCGGTCCACGACGCGGGTGACGCCGAAGCCGATCAGGATGCTCGCGATCTCCGACAGCCGTTGACGGTCGCGGGCGGCAACGAAGGCTGTCTTCAGCATGGAGGGCGCGATCCGTTCGGACGGGATTGGGCGTCCGGACAGCACGAGCATAAGGACTTTTTTGCGGTCGCGAAGCGCGGGAGCCCGCGGCCCCGGACGATATCGGTACCGCGCCCGATCGCCTCAGCGCGGCGGCGCCGCCGCCGGGAGGGGCACCGGTCCCGCGCCGCCCCGCGTCGCGCCGAACCGCGCGTTGACCACGAGCAGCGTCACGATCACCGCCGAGAAGGCCAGGGCCGCGAGGAAATACAGACCGGCCTCGAAACTGCCGCTGCTCTCGCGGATCCAGCCGACGATGGACGGCGCGACGAAGCCGCCGAGATTGCCCACGCAGTTGATCAGCGCGATGCCCCCCGCCGCCGCGCTGCCGCTCAGGAACACCGGCGGGAGCGCCCAGAACGGCGCCTTGCCGCCGTAGAGCCCCGCCGCGGCCACCGCCATGAACGCCACGGCCCAGAGCGAGCCCGTGGCGAAGCCGGCCAGCGCCAGGCCCACCGCGGTCAGCAGCAGGGAGCCCGCCAGTGTCAGGCGCCGGTCGTCGGTCCGGTCAGAGATCCAGCCGATGGTCAGTCCGCCGACCACCCCAAAGACGTAAGGCACCGCGGTCATCAGGCCGGTCTGCATGTCCGACAGGCCGGTGCTCTTGAGGATCTGCGGCAGGAAGAACGCGAGGCCGAGGTTGGCCCCGGTATTGGCGAAGTAGATGAACGACAGGGCGATCAGCCGCGGGTCGGCGATCGCCTTGCGCAGGCTGGTGCCATGGGCTCCCGCCACCGCCCGCTGCTCCGCGTCGATCAGGGCCTGCAGGGCGGTCCGGTCGGCGGGGGCGAGCCAGGCGGCGTCCTTGGGCCGGTCCGGAATCAGCGCCAGGAAGACGAAGCCGAACAGCGTCGTCGGGATGCCCTCCAGCAGGAACAGCCATTGCCAGCCCTTCAGGCCCAGGAGCCCGTCGAGCTGCAGGATCGTGGTCGAGAGCGGCGCGCCGATGGCCAGGGAGACCGGGATCCCCACCGCGAAGGCGCCGAAGATCCGCGCGCGGTAGGCCTTGGGGAACCAGTAGGTCAGGTACAGGATGACGCCGGGGTAGAACCCGGCCTCGGCGGCACCGAGCAGGAAGCGCAGGACGAGAAAGCTGGTGGCGCCCTGCACGAACATCATCGCCGCGGAGAGCAGGCCCCAGCTGATCATGATCCGGGCGATCCAGCGCCGGGCGCCGACCTTTTCCAGGATCAGGTTGCTCGGCACCTCGAAGAGAAAATAGCCGATGAAGAAGATCCCGGCGCCGAGGCCGAACACGGCCGGGCCGATCCCGAGGTCGGCGTTCATCCGCAGGGCCGCGAAGCCGACGTTGATCCGGTCGACATAGGCCATGACGTAGCCGATGAAGAGCAGCGGCATCAGCCTGAAGAAGACCTGCCGGACGATCCGGTCCTGTTCGCTCGGGGCCATGGTGTCCTCGTGGTTTCTCGGTTGTTGTCCGCCCGTGCCGTCATCGCGAGCCCAGGGACGTCATCTGGAGACGCGAGAGGGTCGGGGTCCCGTGCCGCATCGGCTCGCTCGGCTGCGCCCCCGAAAACGGGGACCCGTCGGGTGCGGGCGGTCAGAAGGCCGGCTCGAGACCGCTGATGCGGTAGGCCGATGCCGCTGCCGGCGTGGTCAGGCCGGCGAGGAAGCGCAGGGCGCCGGCGCGGTCGGTGGCGCCGCGCAGGATCGCGGCCGAGAAGGTCGTGACCTCCTGCACCGGGTCGGGAAGGGGGCCGACCACCTCGATGCCCGGCACCACCATCAGCTCGCTGATCTGCTGGACCGCGATGTCGGCCTCGCCGGAGACGAGCTTCTCCGCGGTGAAGCCCTGCGGGATGATGGTCGCGCGGGCGTTGACCGCCTCGGCGAGGCCGAGCCGCGGCAGGAGGCCCGCGAAGTAGATCCCGCTGGCGCCGGTGCGCGAGTAGGCCACGGACCGCGCCGCGACCAGCGTGCGCTTGAGCGCTTCGACGGTGGCGATATCGGGATGGTCCGCGCCGGCCTTCACGGCGATGCCATAGCGGGAGCGCACCGCGTCGACCCGGCTCTCCGCCTCGATGCGGCCGTCCGCGATCAGGCGGTCCATGGCGTCGGACAGGACCAGGACCGCGTCGGCCGTCTCGCCGGCCTCGATCGCCGTCATGATGACGGCGGTGGGCGCCCAGTGGATCGCCACCCGGCCCCCGGCCGCCTCGAAGGCGGGGACGACGTGCGCGTCGAAGGCGCCGCGCACCACCAGCGCGCATTTCAGCCGCGTCGCGTTCTGCTCGTCCGCCATGCCGTGTCCCATCGCTTTCTGAGAAACTGTCGACTCAAGGGTCGATCCGGCCCTGTTCGAGAGAGCTGGATCTGGAATGCGGCCTCATCCTGAGGTGCCCCCAGCCTGCCGCGCGATCCCTGGATCCCTCTGCCGAGGCTGCTGCGCAGCACCTCAGGATGAGGGTGCGTTCGGGAGATCTCGGATGAAACAGCCGTCCTGCTGTCACCGCGGAGGTTCCGTCCGGGAATAGTCCATCCCCGTGAAGCCGCCGCCCTGGTAGCGCTCCACCACCGGGTTGCCGCTGGTCTTCCCCTCCAGGGCCGCCGCGTAGGAATCGGCGCTGTCCTGGGGCGCCCAGCCGATGATCGCGCGGCCGTCCTGCCGCCACCAGGTCATGCGGCGGTTGTTCGAGGCGCCCCAGATCACCACCGAGCCCTTCGGCCCGAGGCTCGGCGCCAGGGTCGCCCGCACAACCAGGCGGGTCAGGTCGGCGTAGGACAGCCAGGTGGCGAGCATCCGCGCGTCGGTGGGCTCCGGGAAGCAGGAGCCGATGCGCAGGAAGGCGCTCTCGACCCCGTGCTTGTCGCGATAGAGGCCGCCCATCAGCTCGCCATAGGCCTTGGACAGGCCGTAATAGCCGTCCGGCGCCAGGGCGCAGTTGTCGTCCAGCACCTCGGACCGCTCGTGGAACCCGATCGCGTGGTTCGACGAGGCGAACACCATCCGGGCCCCCTCCCGGCGGGCCGCCTCGTAGGCGTGGTAGAGGCCGCGGATATTGGGACCGATCACCGTCTCGAACGGGTGCTCCACCGAGATCCCGCCGAAGTGGAGGATCGTGCCGCAGCCCTCCGCCAGGCGCAGGATCGCGGGCCCGTCCTCCAGATCGGCCAGCTGGAAGCGCGCCCCCTCCGGCAGTGGATTGGGGAAGGGCACCCGGTCGGTCAGCCGGAGCGCCCAGCCCTCCGCGCCGAGGGCCCGGGTCAGCACCCGCCCGAGGGCGCCGGAGGCCCCGGTGAGCAGGACGGGTCTGTGCGGGACGGTTTCGGCATGCATGGGATGCTGCTCCAGGATCAGGCGGCCTTGGCCGCGCTCAGGGGCCCGGCCGCCTCCGGGACGCGGGGCCGCCGCACGAAGATCGCCATGGCGACGACGCCGGCGGCGGCGATCAGGGCCGCGATCACGAAGGCGCTGGCGTAGCCACCGAGATGCTGCACGGCGAGGCCGGTGGCGGTGGGCCCGATGATGCCGGAGATGTTGCTCAGCAGGTGGATGAAGCCGCTCACGCCCCCGACCCGCGCCTCCGGCACCAGCTCGTGGATCGTCGCCCAGCAGGATTGCACCGAACTCGTCAGCATCAGCACGGCCAGGGCGATGAGCGTGACCGCCATGGCGGTGCTTCCCGCGGCGTTGACCGCGATCAGCGCGAACCCCGCAACGGCGAGCGGCACGATCGTGGTGATCTTCCGGGCCGCCAGCTTGTCGCCCATGCGCGTGTAGACGAGATCGGCGATCACGCCCCCGCCGACATACCCGACGAAACCGCAGGCCCAGGGGATCGCGGCGACCAGCGCCATCTCCTTGACCGGCATGTGCAGGGCGTCGGTGAGGTAGCTCGGGAGCCACGAGAGGAAGATGTAGAGGGTGTAGTTCACCGCGAACATGCCGAGCCCGAGCGACAGCGTGCTCGGCAGGAACAGGTAGTCGCGCAGGGAGCGCGCGTGGTCGGACGGCGCGAGATGGGTCACCGCCCGGCTGCGCTCGACGAGGGCGACCTCCTCCGGACCGACCCGGGGATTGTCCTGGGGCCGGTCGGTCATCAGGAGGCGCCACGCAACGACCCAGAGCAGCCCCAAGGCGCCGATCGCCACGAACGCCACCCGCCAGCCGTACTGGATGGCCAGCAGGCCGACCACCGGGGCCGCGACGGCGCTGCCCACGGTCTGGCCCGAGAAGGTGAATCCGATGGTCCGGGCGGTCTCCTCGCGGGGGAACCACGTGGTGATGGTCCGGTTCGTGGTCGAGTTCATCGGCCCCTCGGCGAAACCGAACAGGGCGCGGACCACGAACATCTGGGTGAAGCCGGTCACGGCGCCCGTGAGCATGCACAGGATCGACCAGGCGGCGGCGGCCCAGCTGTAGACGCTGCGCGGGCCGAAGCGGTCGGCGAGCTGGCCGCCCACGAAGGCGAAGATCGCGTATCCGAAGAAGAATGTGCTGAAGATGACGCCCAGTTCCGAGGGCGACAGGTTCAGGTCCTGCTTCACGAACGGCGCCGCCACGCCGAGCGCGGCGCGGTCCATGTAATTGATGATTCCGGCGATGAACAGCAGGATCGCGATCAGGAACCTGTAGCGCTTATCGAACATGGCGTTTCCTCCGGGATGATTCTGATTTTTCTTATTGATTTGTTTTTATAGGCTTATTTTAAAGTATAGCCGCGGTCCGGTTCGGAATTTCCCTCCCCCGCAGAGGGGGGGAGGGTCGTGGCGGATCGGACCCGTCGTGAAAATCAAAGACGCGCTCGACCTCCGTCACAGGAATGCGATCGTGCAGGGGCTGAGGCTCGGGCGCGACCCCGTCCGCGTTAGGTCTCCGCTCCCGGCCTCGATGGCGAATTCCACGAGGCAGTCGCCCTGCTCGTTGGCGACGAGGAGATGCCGCCCGTCCGGCGCCAGCGTCATGAAGCGCGGGTCGCGGCCACCCGAGGGCGTCCAGCCGGTGGGCTCGAGCCGACCCGCTTCCGCGTCCACACGGAACCGCGCGATCCCGTCCTGGCCGCGGTTCGACGCGTAGACGAACCGCCCGTCCGGCGTCACCACGATCGCCGCAGCCGTGCTCGCGCCGAAGAAATCCGGCGGTAGTGTCGGGGCGAGATGCAGGGGCGCCAGGGTGCCGGTCCTGCCGTCCCAGCGGCAGGTGGCGATGCTCGACTCAAGCTCGTTGACCAGGAAGGCCAGTGGCCGGCCCGGGTGAAACGCGATGTGGCGCGGCCCGGCACCGGGGCGCATCGCGGTCTCCGACGCGATGGCGAGCCGCTCGCCCTCCAGCCGCAGGACGAAGACCCGGTCGAGGCCCTTGTCGGGCACGATCACGTGCCTCCCGTCGGGCGCCAGAACCACGTGGTGGGGATGGGCGCAGGCCTGCTCGGTCCGGTGGGGACCGGGCTCGCCCGGGAGTGACAGGATGTGGCTCGCCGGCGCCAGCGCACCCGCAGCGCCGACCGGCAGAAGCGCCACCGAGCCGCTGGCGTAGTTGGCGAGGATCAGGAATCGCCCGCCCGGTTCGAGGGCCTGATGCACGCTGTTGGTGCCGCCGGTCCCGGCGCTGCCGAGGGCGCGCAGGCCGCCGTCCGGTTCGACCGCGAAGGCGCTCGCCGCCGCGCCGTCACCCTGGACCGTGTAGAGCACGCCGCGCCCCGGATCCGAGACCAGGAAGGAGGGGTTCACGAGGCCTTCGACCCGGCCGAGATGTGTCCACGCCTCCAGTCCGCCCCCGACCCGGTAGACATCGATACCCTGGCCGCGCGCCCGACGCCGCTCTGTGGTGAAGCAGCCGACGAAGGCGAGGCCGAGGGGAGCGGGATGGGGCATGGCGGTCTCCGGATCAGCCCCGCCGCGGGACGCGGCGCAGGAAGTCGGGATTGAGTTCCGACAGGCGGTTCACCCCGATCAGCGCCATGTCGCGGTTGAGCTCCTCCTTCAGGATCCGCATCGCGTGCTCGACACCCGCGACGCTGCCCAGCGCGGCGCCGAACATGAACGGCCGGCCGAGCAGGACGAAATCAGCGCCGAGCGCCAGGGCCTTCATCACGTCGGTGCCCCGGCGGATGCCGCTGTCGACGATGATCTTCAGCCCCCCTTTACGGGCCGCGATCTCCGGCAGCACGTCCAGCGGCGCGACGGCGTAATCGAGCTGGCGGCCGCCATGGGTCGAGAGGATCACGCCGTCGGCGCCGCATTCCCGGGCGATCTCGACATCCGCCGGGGCCAGCAGGCCCTTCACCAGCAGGTTGCCGGTCCACCGTTTCCGGATCGCCTCCAGGTTCTTCCACGAGAGCTGGTCGCGGGCGATGGTGTTGCGCACCGCCCCTTGCGACATCATCGGCGGCCCGCGCTCGGCCTCCGTGTTCTCGAAATGCGGCGCCCCGTGCTTCAGGAAGGTCCGGGCGACGGTGCCGAGCAGCCAGCGCGGGTGCGTCGCGCTCTGCCACGCCACCTTGGGCGTGACCTTGATCGGCATGGAGAAGCCGCTGCGGGTGTTGTGCTCCCGGTTGCCGAGCGTCGGCGTGTCGGCGGTCACCACGAAGGTCCGGTAGCCGGTGGCGGCGACCCGGTCGAGGAGGCGATCGATCCGGTTCTGGTCGCCCGGCAGGTAGCCCTGGAACCAGGCCTGCGGGTTCTGGGCGTGCACGTCCTCCAGCTTGATCAGCGAGGAGGCGCTGAGGCACATCGGCAGGTTCATCCGCCGCGCCGCCTCGGCCAGGACGAGGTCGCCCCGGTAGGCGATGAAGGCGGCCCCGCCGAGCGGCCCGATCCCGAAGGGCGCCGCGTAGGTGTGGCCGAACAGCGTGGTGGCGGTGTCCCGCGCCGAGGTATCGCGCATCAGCCGCGGCAGGAACGCGTAGTCGGCATAGGCGCCGCGACCGTGCGCCAGGGCGGCGCCGGTTTCGACCCCGCCGGACACGTACTGGAAGATCATCGGCGGCAGGAGCCGCCTTGCGTGGCGCTCGAAATCGTCGAGCGCCAGCAGGTCGCGGAACCGGTAGGGGGTGGCCGCGTCGCTGCGCTTCAGACTCGTGACGATCGCCTGCGGGGCGGCGATGCCGGCCGCGGTCGCATCGGCGCCGCCGATGGTCGGCGCGTCGCGCTCGGGTGCTCCCGGTCCGGAAGCCGGCGGGTCGAGCATCGCCATCGGGTCCTCCCTGCGGGTCGTTTTTGAAAGCGCTTTCAGATAGCCAGCGGCCCGGTCGGGTGTCAATATACTGCCGACCCGGCCCGCTTGGCGGAACCGGGAGGATACGGGCCGAGGGAGAGACCGATTTCCGTGCTGGACCTGCCGGGTGAGATCCTCGAAGCGCTGCCGCGCAGCCCGGTGGCGCGGGACGTCGCCCGCCGCGCCGGCGTCTCCACCGCCACCGTGTCCCGGGTCTTGAACGGTTCCGCCGGGGTCCGGGCGGACAAGCGCGAGGCGGTGATCCGCGCCGCGCAGGATCTCGGCTTCGTCGCCAACGGGGCCGCCCGGGCGCTCTCCACCCGCCGGTTCATGGCGGTGGGCGCGGTGGTGCCCAACATCGAGAACGAGGCCTTCGTGCGCGTCCTGTCGAGCGTCCAGGATCGCCTCCGGCAGGCGGGCTACACCCTGGTCGCCGCCAATGCCGGCTATGACCTGGACGACGAACTGCGGGAGGCGACCTTCCTGCTGGAGCGGGGCGTCGACGGGCTGATGCTGGTCGGCGACATCCACCATCCGGACCTGCACGCCCGCATCGCCCGGCACGGGATCCCGATGGTGCAGACCTTCAGCCTGTCGCGGGAGCGCCCCTGCGTGGGCTTCGACAACGCCGCCTCGGCGGCCCGGGCGGCCAATTACCTGATGGATCTCGGCCACCGGCGGATCGGGGTGATCTCCGGCCTGCGCAGGGACAACGACCGCGGCGGTGCCCGGGTGACCGGCATCGCGCAGGCGCTCGCCGTCCGCGGCCTGCGGCTCGCCCCGGAGCACGACATCGAGATCTCCTACGGGATCGGCGGCGGCCGTGACGGATTCCGTCAGATGCTGGCCGGCGGGCCGCCCCCGACCGCGATCATCTGCGGCACGGATCAGATCGCCTTCGGGGCGATGATCGAGGCCCGCGCCCGCGGCCTCGATGTTCCGGGCGACCTGTCGGTGATCGGCCACAACGATTCCGACTTCGCGCCCTTCCTCGATCCGCCCCTGACCACGATCCGCATCCACTCGGCCGAGATCGGCCACGCCGCCGGGGACCATCTGATCGCCCGGATCCAGGGCCGCCCGGTCGTGCGGGTCACCGAGATCGACGCCGAGCTGATCCTGCGGGCCAGCACGGCGCCGCCCCGGCGCGATCCCGGGTGACCGGCGCTATCTTGCCACCTATTTGAAATCGCTTACAACGCGATTGCCCCTCCGCTCCGAACCCGGAAGACAGCATGGCACCCCGCATCGTCCTCCTGCACGCGACGCCGGTCGCCATGGTGCCGATCCAGGCGGCGTTCGCGGAGCGATGGCCCGAGGCCGAGACGGTCAATCTCCTCGACGACGGCCTGTCGCTGGACCGGGCGAGGGAGCCGGGGGCGATCTCGGAGGGCATGATCGAGCGCTTCGTGCGCTTCGGCCGCTACGGCCACGACATAGGCGCCGACGGCATCCTGATTACCTGCTCGGCCTTCGGGCCGGCCATCGACCGGCTGATCGCGACCGTACCGATCCCGGTCCTGAAGCCCAACGAGGCGATATTCCGCGCGGCCATCGCGCAGGGCACGCGCATCGGCATGCTGGCGACCTTCGGCCCCTCCATCGGCACGATGACCGACGAGTTCGAGGAATTCGTCGGCCAGGCCGGGCGCCCGGCGACCCTGCGGACGATCCTGGTGGACGACGCCATGGCGCGCCTGCGCGCCGGTGACGCCGAGACCCACAACCGGCTGATCGCCGCGCGGGCGCCGGAGCTGGCCGATTGCGACGCGATCATGCTGGCGCATTTCTCCACCTCCCGGGCGGCCGAGGCGGTGCGGCAGGCGGTGTCCGTCCCGGTCCTGACCGCGCCCCACGCGGCGGTGGACCGGATGCGTGCGATGATCGAGACCGGCAGGAGCGCCTGACGCATGAAGCTCGGTGCCTTCCAGGACCGCCTCAGCGGCCATTGCGGCTTCCTGTTCACGGAGTTGCCGCTTCCCGAGCGCTTCGCGGCCGCCGCGAAGGCGGGGTTCCGCGCGGTCGAGCACCCGAACCTGTTCGCGACGCCGGCCCGGGAGGTGGCGGGATGGCTCGAACGGGCGGGCGTGCCGCTCGTCCAGACCGGCTTCCCGGCGGGCGATGCGTCCAAGGGCGAGAAGGGCTTTGCGGCTTTGCCCGACAAGGTCGCCTATTACCGGTCCACGATCGAGCCGACGCTCGATTACGTCGCCCAGCTCGGTTGCCGCATGGTTCACCCGATGGCCGGCGTCCGGCCCGTGGGCGTCGAGCCGGCCCGTCTCTGGGAGACCTATCTCGAAAACCTCGCCTTCGCGGCCGACGCCGCCAAGGCGCGCGGCATGACGGTGATCGTCGAGCCGATCGGCCCGGGCTCGATCGCCGATTACGTGATCGACGATCCCCTGGTGGCGGTGGACGCGATCCGCACGATCGGCCGCGACAACGTCAAGCTCCTGTTCGACGCCTATCACTGCGTCTGCCTCGGCTACGACCCGGCGGCGCTGATCCGTGCCCACGCGCCCCTGATCGCCCATGTCCAGATCGCCGACGATCCGGGCCGGCACGAGCCCGGGACCGGCACGATCGCCTTCGATCCGATCTTCGGGGCGCTGGAGGTGGTCGGCTATGCCGGCTTCGTCGGTTGCGAGTACCACCCGGCTGCCGGAACCGAGGCGGGGCTCGGCTGGATGCGGGCGGCGGTTTAGCCCAGCAGCCGGGCCCGTCGCTCCAGCACCGCCGGCCAGACCTCCGGGTTGACCAGCCGCGGCGGCGCCTCGCCCTTCAGGAGGCCGATGATCTGCGCGGCGCCCCAGGCGGCCACGTTGCGGCGCGCCTCGTGGGTCACGCCGGCGGTGTGGTATGTCGCCACGACGGTGTCGAGCCCGAGCAGGGCCGCGTCGAGGGCCGGCGGTTCCGGCGCCCAGACGTCGAGGCCCGCCCCCGCGAGGTGCCCGGAGGTCAGTGCCGCGGCGAGGGCCGCCTCATCGTGGACGCCGCCCCGGGCGGTGGTGACGAACAGAGCCCCCGGCTTCATCGCCGCGAAGGTCGCCGCGTCGAAGCTGCCGCGGGTCGTGTCGTCGAGGGGGCAGTGCAGGGAGACGATGTCGGATTCGGCGAGCAGCCGCGCCCGGTCCACCGGCTCCGCACCGCCGGCGCGGATCGCCTCGGCCGAGAGCAGCGGGTCGTAGGCCAGCACGCGCATGTCGAAGCCGCGGGCGAGCTTGGCGACCGCCCGGCCGGTATGGCCGATCCCGACGAGCCCGAGGGTCGCGCCGCCGATCTCGTGGCCCATCAGCGATTCCCGCGAGAAACCGCGCTGCGTCCGGAGCAGGCGGTCCGAGACGCAGATCTTGCGCGACACGGCGAGCATCAGGCCGATGGCCAGTTCCGCCACGGAGCGGGCATTGCCGCCCACCTGATTGACCACCGCGACGCCGGCCCGAGTGCAGGCGGCGGCGTCCACCGTGTCGAAGCCGGCCCCGGCGGACGAGACCGCGAGGAGGTTCGGGCATTCCGCCAGGAGCGCGTCCGTGACGTGCCAGCGGCGCGGCAGCTCGTCCCGCGACGGCGAGACGTGGAAGACATGCGCCGCCCGGAGCAGGGCCTGGAGCGCGCTGTCCGGGCGCTGCAGGTCGCCGACCTGCAGGTCGATGTCGGGCTCGGCCCTCAGCGTCGCGTCGAAGACGGGGTTGATCCAGACGTTGAACCGGCAGACGCGCTTGAGGGCCGCCATGGGATCAGCCCTTCACCACCGCGTCGATCGCGTCGATGACGTGGTCGATGTTGTGGGTGTTGACCGCCGCCACGCAGATCCGGCCGGTCTCAAGGGCATAGACCTCGTGCTCCTCGCGCAGGCGGGTGGCCTCGGCGGGGCTCAGGCCTGTGTAGGAGAACATGCCCTTCTGCACCTTGATGGCGTCGAAGCCGCGATCCGGATGGCGCTGCTGAAGGCTGTCGGCCATCCGCTCGCGCATGGCCCGGATCCGGTCGCGCATCTCGGCGAGTTCCCGCTCCCAGTCGGCGCGCAGCTCCGGATCGGTGAGCACGATCTCCACGATCGCCGCCCCATGGGTGTGCGGGTTCGAGTAGCTCGCCCGCACCAGCCGCTTGGCGAAGCCCTCGACCTTGGCCCTGGCGGCGGGGTTCTCGGCCACGATGGTCAGCGCGCCGACGCGCTCGCCGTAGAGGGAGAACGACTTCGAGAACGACGAGGCGACCAGGAATTCCTGGCCCGATTCGGCGAACAGGCGCACCGGCTCGGCATCGGCGTCGAGGCCGTTGCCGAAGCCCTGATAGGCGATGTCGAGGAACGGGATCAGGCCGCACTCGGCCATCAGGGGCACGAGGTCGCGCCATTCGTCGAGGGTGAGATCGGCACCGGTCGGGTTGTGGCAGCAGGCGTGCAGCACCACGATCGAGCCCTTGGGCAGATCCTGGAGGGCGGCCTTCATGGCCGGGTAGTCGGCGCCGCCGGTCTCGGCCGAGAAATAGGGATAATCGACCACGGCGAAGCCGGCCTGGGTGAAAAGGGCCTTGTGGTTCTCCCAGCTCGGGTTGCTCACCGCCACCTTGGCGTCCGGGTACAGCTTGGCCAGCACGTCCGCGCCGGTCTTGAGGGCGCCGGTGCCGCCGATGCTCTGGAGCGTCGCGACGCGGCTCTGCGACAGGATCGGCGCGCCCGCACCGAACAGCAGGGCCTGGACCGCGTCGCGGAACGGCTTGGTGCCCTCGATCGGCCGGTAGGTCTTGGGCAGACCCTTCTCGATCCAGCGCGTCTCGGCAATCTGCACGGCGCGCAGGCGCGGCACCTTGCCGTCCGCGTCCGTGTACACGCCGACCACGAGATTGAGCTTCTTCGAGCTCGGATCCGCGTTGAAGGCCTCGAAGAGGCGCATGATCGGATCGAGCGGCGCGTCCTGGATGCCGGCGAACAGCGAGGTCATGATCGTCAATCGTCCCAGAGGATATTCGCCGCGGCGCGCAGACGCCGCGATGCGCCCGGCTGCGAGACCGGGCCGAAGCCCTTATTCCGCACATCGCGCCCGCCCGCCAGCGCTTGTGCGCGCATCAGTGTCCCGATTCGCTCACAGGTGGCGGTCATCGGCGGCTCGTTCGCGAAGGTACGCCGCGCCCGACCGCGGGTCTTCCGGAATCCGCCCGCCACGCCGTAGAGTGGCCCCATGAGAGTACCGTCATGACGCGACGCCTCGCCCTCAGCCTCGCGGCCGTCCTGGCCACCGCGGCGACGATCCTGCCGGCCGCCGCGCAGGTGCCGGTGCGGATTGGGCTCTCGGCCCCGCTCACGGGACCGGACGCCGCCTTCGGCCAGGGGCTCCGGCAGGGGGCCGAGCAGGCGATCGCCGACCTCAACCGGGCGGCCGGCGGGCGTCCCAGGCTGGTCCTGGTGCCCGCCGACGACGCCGGCGATGCCAGGCAGGCCGCCGCGGTCGCCCGGAAGCTGACGGCCGACGGGGTGCGTCTCGTGGTCGGGCCGTTCGAGTCCGGCGCCGTCGCCGCCGCGACACCCCTCTACGAGGAGGCGGGGGCGGTTGCGGTGACCACCGGCGCGACCTACGCGCCGCTGACCGGTCGCAACCTCTGGAACCTGTTCCGGCTGGTGCCGAGCGACGCGCAGCAGGGCCGGGCCGCGGGGGCCTACCTCGCCAAGGCCTTCGCCGGACGCCGGGTCGGCATCCTCAACGACCGCTCGACCTTCGGCCGCAGCCTCGCCGACGCTGCGGCGGTGCAGCTGAAGGACGCCGGCGCCCCGGAGGTGCTGTTCGACGGCTTTCCCCGCGGAACCCGCGATCTGGCCGATCTCGTCGCCCGGATGAAGGCCGCGCGGCTCGACGCGGTTTATTTCGGCGGGCTCGCCCCCGAGGCCGCGACCCTGGTCCACGCGATGCGCGAGGCCGGCCTCGGCGCGACCCTGGTCTCCGGCGACGGCATCCTCGATCCCGCCTTCGCGACCGCCGCCGGCGCGGCCGGCGAGGGCACTGTCATGACGCTGGCGCCCGATCCGCCGCGCCTGCCCGATCCCCGGGGCGGCCGGCTGGTCCCGCGGAGCCCCGAGGCGGACAGCGTGGCGGCCGGCGCCTACGCGGCGGTGGAGCTGCTCGCTCAGGCGGTGGAGCGCGCCCACGCGGCCGATCCGAAGACGGGCCGCATCGCCGATGGCCGCAAGGTGGCCGAGGCGCTGCGGGGCGGCCAGCCCCTGCGCACCCTCCTGGGACCGGTCGGCTTCGACGCCCGGGGGGATCGCATCGGCGGCGTAAGCCTGCGGGTCTGGCGGCGGACGCCGGACGGCCGCCTCGATTATGCCGGCAACGAGCCCGCCGAGCCGTGAAAGCCGGCAAATCGTGTCGATGACGGAACCTGCGTCGCGTCCGTGACTTGCGGCCGGTTCTCGCGGCGACTACATGCGGGCGTGCTGCTGAGCTGGCGCGGGCGGTCCATCGGATCGGATCCGCGCCCTGCGGCGTTTCCCAAGCTCGATGACTGGGCAAGACGCATTGCCGGAACGCCTGCTGCCGGACGGTCCGACTGGAGAAGGTGCATGGCAAAAGAAGAATTGATGCAGTTCGATGGTCTCGTCATCGAGATCCTGCCGGATGCGCGCTACCGCGTGCAACTCGACCAGGGCCATGAGATCGTGGCCTACACCGCCGGCAAGATGAAGAAGAACCGCATCAAGACGCTGGCGGGCGACCGGGTGACGGTCGAGATGTCGCCCTACGATCTCGAGAAGGGCCGCCTCGTGTTCCGCCACAAGGACGAGCGCTCCTCCGGTCCGCGTCCGCAGGTCCGGGGCGGTCAGTTCCGCCGCCGTTGACGGTGGAGCGGGTGGCCCGGGCCCCGTCGGCCGCACCCGCCTATCTCCTGCTCACCGCGACGGCGCTGCTCTGGGCCGGGAACGCGGTCACTAGCCGCTGGGCTCCGGGGCACATCTCGCCTCAGGTCATCACGACACTGCGCTGGGCGGTGGCCTGCGCGGTTCTTGCGCCCATCGCCGGGCGCAGACTGGTCGCGGAATGGCCGGTCCTGCGCCCCCACTGGCTGCGCATCCTGTTGATGGGCGGCCTGGGCTACACGGCCTTCAACTGCCTGTTCTACGCCGCCGGCGCCTATACCGGGGCGATCAATCTCGCCCTGTTCCAGGGGGCGATCCCGGTGCTGGTGATCGTCCTGAACCGCCTGGCCTATCGGGTGCCGGTAACACCCGGGCAACTGGCCGGCGTGGGCCTCACGCTGGTCGGAGCAGGGCTGGCCGCGACCCACGGCGACTGGGCGGTGCTCACGCATCTGGCGTTCAACCGCGGCGATGTCCTCGTCTTCGGCGCCTGCCTGCTCTACGCGGGCTATACGATCTTCCTGCCGACCCGTCCCAAAGTCTCCGGGCTGGCGTTCTTCGCCGCCATGGCGATCGCCGCCCTGCTCACCTCGCTGCCGCCTTTGGCCGTCGAATGGGCGACCGGGCACGCCGTCTGGCCGGGCCGCACGGGCTGGGCGATGGTGGTGTTCGTCGGCCTGGGGCCGTCGCTCCTGGCGC
This sequence comes from Methylobacterium sp. J-026, assembly GCF_022829585.1. Taxonomy (GTDB): domain Bacteria; phylum Pseudomonadota; class Alphaproteobacteria; order Rhizobiales; family Beijerinckiaceae; genus Methylobacterium. The sequence goes on along the minus strand of NZ_JAKSYC010000163.1, from coordinate 19,887 downwards.
AGCTCTTCTTCATGCGCGGCGTCGAGCTGATCGGCCCGAACCGGGCCGGCCTGTTCGTCAATCTCGTGCCGATCTTCGGCGCGATCCTCGCCGTCCTGCTGGTCGGCGAGCCTTTCGGGGCGACGGAAGCGGCCGCCCTGGCGCTGGTCCTCGGCGGCATCGCCTGCGCCGAGCGCCTGAAGCCGGTGCGCCGGGACGCCCCGGATCCGGCCTACTCGCAGACGCGCACGCGGCGGATGTAGACGTCGCCGTAGGGATCGACGGTGCGGCGGCGCTCGAAGTGGCAGACCGGGCCGTAATCCTCTTCGACGTAGACCGGCGGCGGGGCGCGGTAGACCGGGCGGCCCGGGTAGTAGCCGTTGTTGGCCGACGCGATGGCGCCGCCGACGGCGAGGCCGCCGAGCACGCCGAGGGCCGCCGCGCCGCCGGCGCCGATGCCGTCACGGGCCTGGGCGGCCGGCGCGAGCGTGGCGAGGCTCCCGACGACAAGGCTCGTCGCGAGAAGGTACTTCATGACATCCCCCTGAAGGCGATTCGTGCCGCTCATCGGCACAATCCCCCTAGCACACCCGAGATTTGGGGCGTTTGTTCGACCGCACGGACCGGCTTGACGTGGGGTGTTCCGCCGCACCAAACCCGAGTCTTTGCGGGAAGAGCGGGGGCCGGCATGGTGACACGGGGCTTCGTCGGGCGCAGGCCGCCGCCCGAGACCGGCGCGCGCCTGCCGCCGGGCCAGTATCAGACCGACGATTTCCCGATCCTGCAGATCGGCCCGAATCCGACCGTCGACCGTGCCACCTGGCGGTTCACCCTTCGCGAGGGATCCCGGCCGATCAAGGCGTGGAGCTGGGCGGAATTCGAGGCGCTGCCCCGGACCGCGTGGCAGGGCGACATCCACTGCGTCACCAAGTGGTCGAAGTTCGACACGACCTGGGAGGGCGTGAGCTTCGACGACCTGCTGGCCGATGCCGGGATCGCCGCGCCGACGCCGTTCCTGCTGGCGGAATCCTACGACGACTACACCACCAACGTGCCGGTGGCCGATCTGATCGGCGGCCGCGCCCTGGTGGCGACCCGCTACGCGGGCCAGCCGATCCACCCGGATCACGGCGGCCCGGCGCGGCTGTTCGTGCCGCACCTCTATTTCTGGAAGAGCGCCAAGTGGGTGAAGGGCCTGCGCTTCACCAGGGTCGACACCGCCGGCTTCTGGGAGCTGCGCGGCTACCACATGTACGGCGATCCCTGGCGTGAGCAGCGCTACACCGGTGACTGAACCCGTCGTCTTCCGCTGGCACCCGGCCGAGATCACCGCGATCACCCCGGCGACGCCGCTGGTGACGAGCGTCCGGCTGCGCTGCACCCTGGCGGAAGACTACCGCGCCGGGCAGCATGTCGACGTCCGGCTCACCGCCGCGGACGGCTATCAGGCCCAGCGCAGCTACTCCATCGCGTCCGCGCCGGACGGCAGCGGCACCGTCGAACTGCTGATCGAGGCCCTCCCGGACGGCGAGGTTTCGGGGTGGTTCACCCAGGTCGCCGCGGCCGGCGATACGGTGGAACTGCGCGGGCCGATCGGGGGCTCCTTCTCGTGGGACGGTCCGGACGGTGGGCCGCTGCTCCTGGCGGGTGGCGGCTCCGGGGTGGTGCCGCTGCTGGCCATGCTGCGGCGGCGGGCGCAGGACTGGCGCGCCATCCCGGCGGCGCTGATCTACGCGACGCGCACCCGCGCGGAGGCCATCGCGCTCCCCGAGCTGGAGCGGCTCGCCGCCGAGGATCCGGGCTTCGCGCTCCATCTGGCGGTGACGCGCGACCCCGGCGGCAAGCGGCTCGATGCCGCCCTGGTGGCCGATGCGCTCGGGCGGACCGGACCGCCGGGCAAGGTGTTCCTCTGCGGTTCGAACCGCTTCGTTGCGGCAGCCTCCGACCTGATCGTGGCCGCCGGCGTCGCGCCGGGGCTGATCCGCACCGAGCGCTTCGGCGCCTGAGGGCCGGGGCTCAGGGGCTGAAGATCAGCACGAGGTAGACGAAGAACAGCACGAGGTGCACCGCGCCCTCCAGCACCGTGGTGCGCGAGCCCGAGAAGGTCTGCGTGCTGAGGATCAGCGTCACGGCGAGCAGGGTCATCTCGGTGGGCTTGAGGCCGAGCACCACGGTCTGCCCGGTGAGCAAGCTGATGGCCAGGACCGCCGGGACGGTGAGGCCCACCGTGGAGGTCGCCGCACCGAGGCATAGGTTGATCGCCCGTTGCAGCTCGTTGCGGGCGACCGCCTTCAGGGCCGAGATCCCCTCCGGGGTGAACACGATGGCGGCGATCAGCACGCCGCCGAGCGCCGAGGGGGCGCCGAGGGCCGCGATGCCGTGGTCGAGGATCGCCGCGAGGCTCTTGGCCAGGATGACGATCGGCAGGACGTTGGCGAGCATCAGGCCGAGGTGCTTGGCGATGCCGCCAGCTGACGCGGCGGGCGTGCTGGCAGGAGCTTCCGCGTCCGGGGTCTCCGCGTCGAGGAAGAACTCGCTGTGGCGGCCGGTCTGAATCAGCAGGAACACGCCGTAGAGCGCCAGGGTGAACACCGAGAACGTCACCGCCTGGAGCTTCGTCAGCGTGCCGTCGCTGGTCGAGCTGGTGAAGTTCGGGATGATCAGCGCGATGGTGGTGAGCGGGATGATCACCGACAGGAAGGCCGAGGCCCCCTGGAGGTTGTAGCGCTGCTGGTGATGGCGCAGGCCGCCGACCAGGAGCCCCAGGCCGACCACGCCGTTCAGCACGATCATCAGCACGGCGAACATCGTGTCGCGGCCGAGCGTGGGGGCGTCCTTGGCCGAGAGCATCACGGCCGAGATCAGCGCCACCTCGATGATCACGATGGCCAGCGTCAGCACCAGGGTGCCAAGGGGCTCGCCGAGCCGATGGGCGAGCTCCTCGGCCTCGTGCACCACGCCGAAGGCCGCCCAGACGATAACCGCGAGCAGCCACGCGAACAGGCCGCCCGCGAAGACGGGCTGGGACAGGTCGCCGAGCCAGCCCTTGCCGAACCACGCGAAGGCGAGAACCGTCGCCCAGGCCACCGCCACCCGCAGGGCTGCCAACATGTCCGAGGTGTTCTCCGGTGGGGCCGCGTCGCCGCCGCTGTGGACCTTGCTAGAGCGTGTCATAGTCCGCCGCCCCGACGCGACCAGTGCCGGTGCGCGGTGCGAAGGCGGATATCCGGGACCGGCGCAGGGCCGCAACGCAGGAAGCGTGTCCGGCCCGCGCTGCGGTCGTGGAACGGACGGAGGGGCGCGTTTGATCGGCCGTTCCCACCGATTCGCGTCTGCAACCGCCCCATGCTGCGGCGGGAGTGGTCAGCGGGCCCGCTTGGCGTTACCATACATGCACCCGAATAAAGTCCGGTGCCTGATTCCTCCGCCGCGCGATGGCGCGCTGCCGGGCGCGGCTCGGCCGTTGAGAGTTCCCGAAGCTTGCCTTTCCCGATCCTGCCCGCCCCCCTCGCGCGGGCCTTGAGCGAACGCGGCTACGCCGATCCGACCCCGGTCCAGGCCGCGGTGCTGGAGGCGGCCGCCGGCGCCCGCGACCTCCTCGTCTCCGCCCAGACCGGCTCCGGCAAGACCGTGGCCTACGGCCTCGCCATGGCCGGCATGCTGACCGGCGAGGGCGAGATGCTGCCGCCTCCGGGGGCGCCCCTCGCCCTGGTGATCGCGCCGACCCGGGAACTCGCGCTCCAGGTCCAGCGCGAGCTGTCCTGGCTCTACGGCCAGGCCGGTGGCCGGATCACCGCCTGCGTGGGCGGCATGGATCCCCGCCGGGAAAGCCGGATGCTCGCCGAGGGCACGCACATCGTCGTCGGGACCCCGGGCCGCCTGCGCGACCACTTGGAACGCCGCAATCTCGATCCCACCGCCCTGCGCGCCGTCGTCCTCGACGAGGCCGACGAGATGCTGGATCTCGGCTTCCGGGAGGATATCGAGTTCATCCTCTCGGCCACCCCGGCGGAGCGGGCGACCTACCTGTTCTCCGCGACCCTGCCGAAAGGCATCGAGGCCCTGGCCGAGCGCTACCAGCGCGACGCCCTGCGCCTGGCGATCAAGAGCGAGACCAGGGGCCACGCCGACATCGCCTACCGGGCGGTGCGGATCCTGCCGCGGGAGACCGAGCACGTGGTGCTCAACCTCCTGCGCGAGGCCGACGCCAAGACCGCCATGGTCTTCTGCAACACCCGCAACGCGGTCCGGCATCTCCAGGCGAGCCTGACCGAGCGCGGCTTCTCCGTGGTGGCGCTCTCGGGCGAACTCGGCCAGGGCGAGCGCAACGCCGCCCTCCAGGCCCTGCGCGACGGCCGCGCCCGGGTCTGCGTCGCCACCGACGTGGCCGCCCGGGGCATCGACCTGCCGTCCCTCAGCCTCGTCATCCACGCGGATCTCCCGCACGACGCCGAGGTCATGCAGCACCGCAGCGGCCGCACCGGACGCGCCGGCCGCAAGGGCACCTCGGTGATCCTGATCCCGAATTCCCGCCGGCGCCGGGCCGAACAGATGTTCGCCCTCGCCAAGGTCAGCCCCGAATGGTCGGGGCCGCCCTCGGCTGACGAGATCCGCCGGTTGGACGGCGAGCGCATGCTCGACGATCCGCTCTTCGCGGAGCCCCCCGCCGAGGAGGACGTCGCCCTGGCCGGGACGCTGCTCGCCAGCAAGAGCCCGGAGGAACTCGCCGCCCTCCTGGCCCGCGTCTACCGCACCCGCCTGCCGGCCCCCGAGGAGGTCGGCGATCCGGGAGAGGGCCGGGCCCCGCGGGGTGAGCGTCCGCCCTACGACCCGATGGATGGCGAGCGGATCGCCGCCATGGGGCCGGCGGTCTGGTTCCGGCTCAATCTCGGCCGCCGCGACAACGCCGATCCCCGCCGGCTCCTGCCGATGCTGACCCGCAGGGGCGGCGTCGGGCGCGAGGAGATCGGGGCGATCCGGATCTTCGACCGCGAGACCAAGTTCGAGGTGCGCGGCAACGCGGCAGCGCGCTTCGCCGAGGCCTTCGCCCGCAACGGCTCGCCGGAGATCCAGATCGAGGCGCTGGTGGGCGATACCGGACCGGCCGAGCGCCAGGGCCGTCCCGACAGCCCGAAGGGCTTCGCAAGCCCGCGGGCCGGCAAGCATCAGCGCAAGGCGGAGCGCTCCGGACCGCGCACCGAGCCCAAGCCCGGCCGACACACGGGCCGGGGCTGAGACCGAAGGCCTAGCCGACGCCGGCCTCGCCCGAACGGGCGGGGCGCCCAGGGGCACGCGTCGGTGCCGGGCACGGGCGCGTTTTCCTCCCCCGCGAAGGGGGGCGAGAGCGCGTGGTGGCGATGGACTGGACACCCGTCGACCGGGCGATACCCCTGAGGGCTACATCGGAAGCCGATCGCACGCGCGGCGGCGGGCGGCTCAGAAGACGCTCTTCACCGCTTCGCCGAGGGCGTCGACGCTCTCCTTCAGCTTGCGTCCGGCGGGCGCCAGGGACGGGAGCTTGATCCCGAGCACCTCGGTCTCCTCCGGCTCGGCGGCCTCCGCCTGCGCGACGGTGGCGGGCGCGGGGCGCTTGGCCTTCTCGGCCGTCTTCACCGGCGGCGACGGCTTGGCGGCGACGATTTTCGGCGCCGGTTTCGCCGGTTTCTCAGGTGTTGCCGCCGGTGCCGCCGCGGCGACCGGCTTCGGCGCGGGCGGAGCGGCCGGCTCGACCAGCGCGCGGGCCCGCACCGTCTCGGCGGGGCGGGGCGGCAGGAGCGCGGCCGTGCGGGCGGGCGGAAGCGGCACCACCTGCCGGCTCGCCGCGACCGGCATCACCGGCGTCGGTGTCGGGATCCGCCGGGTCGGCAGTTCGGCGACGTCCGCGGCCTTGGCGCGCGGTGACGGCGCGATCGGCGCGGCTGCCGGGGTGAATCCATCGGACAGGGAGGCCATGCGCGGGGCCTGTGCCACCGGCGCAGCCGGTTGCGTGTCCGCGGGCTTGGCCCCGACGGCACCGGCCATGGCGGGCAGCCCGTCCTTCAGATCGGGCCAGTCGGCGGCACGGCCGCCAGCGGCGACGGTGGTCGCGACCTTGACCGGAGCCGGCGCCGCGAGACCAGCCATCAGCGTCGAGGCGGCGACCCCGAAGCCGCCGAGCACGCCGAGTCCGGCCAGCCCGAACAGCAGCACGCGGAGGTCGCGTCCACGCCGGGGCGGGGCCACCGGATATCGCGTCTCTCGGGTCTCGGAGGGGTCCAGGGCGAGATCGATCATGGTCCGGGGGCTCTGACACGATGCACGACGTGCGCGACCGGGCTCCCCTCGACCGGTCGCCTGCCTCGGCTGATCCGGAGGCAGTTCGACTCTGCCGCCAGTAGAGGAGCCGCAATACGGCGCAAAGATGTCGGTCCGACTTGTCGCCGCGCCCATTCGCGGGGCCGCTATCCACAGGATATGCTTGGACTGCTTAACAATCCGTCATCCGGACCGCCGTCCGGTCTCGACCGCATGGACTTCGACGGCGTGCCCGTTATGGATCTGGGCGTGGATGCACGACCGACCCACCTCCCGATGCGGGACGCGCCCGAAACCGATGCCCGCCGGGCCGGACGTTGGCCCTGGGCCGTGTGGTCGACGCGGGCGCGGCTCGTGGCCGTCGTCCTGCTCATCGACGCGGTGGCGGCCCTGGTCTCCTGCGGCGTGATCGTGCTCAACGCCCGGACGGCGGTGCGGGTCGAGACCCGGGCCTCACTGGCGACCGTCGAGTCCCTGGTCGCGGACACGATCCGCCTGTCCGAGACGACCCCGCCCGAGACGCTGCTCCAGACCCTCGACCTGCGCTTCAAGGTGCTGCGGCACGTCCGGGTCGCCGTTCTCGACAATGCCGGCGAGCGCGTGGGCCGTTCGGCTCCGCCCCATCGCTCCACCCGCGAGGCGCCGCGCTGGTTCGCCGACCTGATCAGGCCGCCGATCGAGCGCCACACCCTTCCGATCACGGTGAACGGGCAGCAACTCGGCACGGCGCAGATCACCACGCAGCCCCTCGACGAGATCGACGAGATCTGGGGCTATGCCCGGGCGCTGTCGCTGACGACCGCGGCCATCAACGCCGCGATGCTGATCGCCCTCTACGGCGCCCTCGGCCGTATCCTGGCGCCGTTGCGGCGGCTCGGGGCCGGCCTGACGCAGCTGGAGCACCACGACTACACCGCGCGCCTGGCGCCACCCGGCGCCCGGGAACTCGCGGTCATCGCCGAGCGCTTCAACAAGGTGGCCGCGGCTCTGAGCGACGTGCGCGCCGCCAACGGACGCCTCAACCGGCAGCTGCTCACCGCGCAGGACGACGAGCGCCGCCGCACCGCCCTCGAACTGCACGACGAGTTCGGCCCCTGCCTGTTCGCCCTGGAGGCGAACGCCGCCTCGATCGCACGGATCGCTTCGGGGCCGACCGAGCCCAGCCGCGAGAAGCTCGCGACCCGGGCGGCCGAGATCAGCGCCATCGTTGCCCAGGTCCAGACCGTCAACCGCGAATTGCTGAACCGCCTGCGGCCGCACGGGCTCGGGCAGGCGCCGCTGGGCACCTGCCTCGACCTGCTCCTGCGCGGCTTCGGGCAACGCCATCCCGGCCTCGAGTGCGTCGGCCGGTTCGACGGCCTGGCGCGCGGCTACGGCGACCTCGTGGACCTCACCGTGTTCCGCTGCGTGCAGGAGAGCGCCACCAACGCCGTGCGACACGGCGCCGCCACCCGGGTCGAGGCCGAGGCCGCGGAGGCCGCGGGCCGGCTGACCGTGACGATCCGCGACAACGGCACCGGCATCCCGCCCGAGCACGGCACCGGGCTCGGGCTGTCCGGCATGCGCGAACGCGTCGAGGCGCTGGACGGCACCTTCACCCTTGACAATGCCGGTCCCGGCGCAATCGTCCGCATCTCCATCCCCGTTCCGCCGGACCGGGGCGACGACAACGACGCGCCGAGCGCATGAACGCCATCGCCTCCCAGATCGACATCGCCGCGACCCGTCTGCCCGTCCTGGTGATCGACGATCACCCGATCGTCCTGCAGGGCTGTCGACGGGTCCTGGAGGATGCCGGCGTTGAGACCATCGCGGAGGCGACCACGGTGGTCGGTGGCTACCGGGTCTTCCACCGGCTCCGGCCGCCGGTCGTGATCTGCGACCTGACCTTCCAGGGCAGCGGCATGGCCGGCCTCGGCCTGATCCGCCGCATCCGGGCGGTCGCCCCGGAGACGCGGATCCTGGTCTTCAGCATGCACAACGATCCGGTGATTGTCGCCCGCGCCCTCGAGGCCGGGGCGCTCGGCTACGTCCTGAAGGACCATGCCTCGGCGGAGCTGTTCGAGGCGTTCGGCAAGGTCCGGATCGGCGAGGTCTACCTCGACCGGCGGCTCGCCACCGAGGTGGCGATGCTGCGCGCCGATGCCCGCCGCACCCCGGAATCGCAGCTGACCCCGCGTGAGCAGCAGATCCTCGCCCGCCTCGCCCAGGGGCGCTCCTATGGCGCCATCGCGACCGATTTGTCCGTGAGCTACAAGACCGTGACCAATGCCTGCTCGCAGATGCGGCAGAAGCTCGGCGTCCGCACCCTGGCCGAACTGATCCACGTCGCCGTCACCCACGCACAGCGGCAGGGCTAGCATGGCCGGAGGTGACGTGCAGGGCGCGGGCGGACCGGGATCGTTCTCCCGGGCGGCATGGGCGCGCAACGAAGCCGCCTACGAGGCGATCCGGTCGATGCCGTTCAACGCCGAACTGGCCGCCGGCACGCTGCGTCAGGACCGGTTCCGCCACTACATCGTGCAGGACGCGCATTACCTGATCGGCTTTGGCCGGGCGCTCAGCCTCGCCGCCGCGAAGGCACCGGATCCCGAGGGGATCGTGCAGTTCGCCAAAGCCGCGCAGGAGGCCATCGTGGTGGAGCGCGCCCTCCATGGCGGCTTTTTCCGCAATTACGGCATCGGACCCGAGACGTTTTCGGCCACGCCGCTGACGCCGGCCTGCGACCACTACGTTTGTTACCTGCTGGCCACGGCCTATGCCGAGCCCTTCGAGGTCGTCTGCGCCGCCCTGCTGCCGTGCTTCTGGATCTACAAGGCGGTGGGCGACGACATCTTCGCCCGCGCGGCGCCCGACAACCCGTACCGGGCGTGGATCGACACCTATGCGGGTGCCGAGTTCGCCGAGGCGGTCGCCGCCATGATCGCCGCCACCGACCGGGCGGCACGGGGTGTCTCGGCCGATATCGAGGCGCGCATGCACCGGGCCTTCGCGCAGGCGACCCGCCTGGAATGGATGTTCTGGGACAGCGCCTATCGCGACGCGGCCTGGCCCCTGTGATGCGCCGGGCTCGTCCGTGACCGGACCGCCGGGCCCGCGCCGCCGCGACCTCGTCGCCGCCGCGGCCGCGGCCGCCGCCCTCTGGCCGCCCCTCGCGCTGGCGGCGGATACGCCGGGCCCGATCCCGGAAGACCGGCCGGTCCGGATCGCCATGCTGCTCTATCCCGGCCTGACCGCCCTCGACCTCGTCGGGCCGCAGGCGCTGCTCGCCGGGCTGGCCCCGGGCAGCCTGCACCTCGTCGCCGAGACCGCCGGCCCGGTGGCGAGCGATACCGGCCTCGCGCTGATGGCGACCGACACGTTCGAGACCTGCCCGCAGGATCTCGACGTCCTGTTCGTGCCCGGGGGCGACGGCACGCCGGCGCAGATGCGCAACGACCGGCTGCTGGCCTTCCTGACCGGGCGCGCCGCCCGGGCCGCCTGGGTGACGAGCGTCTGCACCGGGTCGCTGATCCTGGGCGCCGCCGGCCTGCTGCGCGGCTACCGGGCCACCTCCCACTGGTGCGTGCGCGATGCGGTGCTGCCGCTCCTCGGCGCCGAGCCGGTGGCGGAGCGCGTCGTCGTCGACCGCAACCGCGTCACCGGGGCCGGGATCTCGGCCGGGCTCGATCTCGGTCTGGTGCTCGCCGCCCGCCTGCGCGGGGACACCTACGCCCGCACCGCGCAGCTGGTGGCCGAATACGCACCGGAACCGCCGTTTCACGCCGGCACCCCCGCCGGGGCCGGGCCGGCGGTGGTGCGGGCGGCGGACGCGATCCTGGCGCCCCTGGTGGCCGGGGCCAGAGCGGCGGCGCGGCGCTGAGGCCACCCGCGCGGGCGATGCAGCGCGGCCACGCCCGGCGCCGACATGCGTTCCCGTCCTTGACGGCACCAGTCCCCCGGCCGAACTGTGCGGTGCAAGATCCGCCGGAGCCGCCATGTCCCTGATCGCACGCCTGCGCGCCTACGCGGCCGAGGCTCTCGGCGTCGGCACGCACGAGGCCGTGGACGACACCCATCTCGCCGCCACCGCGCTCCTCGTTCACGTGGCGCGGGTCGACGGGATCCTGGCCCCCTCCGAGAGCGAGCGCCTGTCCCGCTTGGTCGAAGGCCACTACGCCGACGGTCCGGATGCGGCGCGGGCGCTGATCGCGCGCGCGGCCACCATAGATTCCGAGACCCGCGACGTGGTGAGCCTCGTCGAGATGATCCCCCACGAGGCCAACACCGCCGAGCGCCAGGAACTCCTGACCATGGCGTGGTCGGTCGCGGCCGCGGACGGACGGGTCGACGAGTTCGAGGAGGCCCTGGTGGAGCGGCTCGGCCGCCTGCTCGGCTTCGACGACGGCGCCATCGCGGCCGCGCGCCGAACCGGACAACAGGGGGCGGGGATTGCGTAAGCGGCGGGCCGGGCGATGATCGCAAGCCTGGCGCTGATCCTGTTGGCGCAACTCCTGGGTGAAGCCATTGCCCGCGGCGCGGGTGTCCCGATCCCCGGACCGGTGATCGGCATGGGGCTGATGTTCGCCTTCCTGCTGCTGCGCGACACGGCGCGGATCGGCCTGCCGCGCTACCTTCCGAAGGCGCTCACCGACGGCACCCTGGAGACGACGGCGCGGGGTCTTCTGATGAACCTGTCGCTGATGTTCGTACCGGCCGGCGTTGGCGTCGTCGGCCGCCTGGACCTGCTGCGGGCGCAGGGCCCGAAGCTCGCCATCGTGCTGGTGGTCTCGACGGCGCTGTCGCTCCTCGTCACCGTGCTGGTGTTCCGCGCGGTCGCCGCCCTGGTGGAGCCCCCCGGGACGGACGGGGAGCCCTGACCATGGGCGGCGACTTCTCCCTCTGGGTCTATCTCGCCAAGACGCCGCTGCTCTGGCTCACGGTGACGCTGACCGCCTACGTCCTGGCCGATCGGATCGCCGCCGTCACCGGGCGGCACCCGATCGCCAATCCGGTGCTGATCACGGTGACCCTGGTCGGCGGGATCCTGGCGGCGACGGGGACGCCGTATCCGGTCTATTTCGAGGGCGCGCAGTTCGTCCATTTCCTGCTCGGGCCCGCCACCGTCGTGCTGGCCATGCCGCTCTACGAGCGGCGCGCCACCGTGAGGCGCGCGCTGATCCCCATGCTCACGGCTCTGGCCGCCGGGGCGGCCACGACGCTCGCCGTCGTGATCGGGCTGGCGCGGCTGCTCGACATCCCGCAGCCGATCCTGGTCTCCCTCGCGCCGAAATCGGTGACCTCGGGCGTGGCCATGGGGATCGCGGAGGCCCTCGGCGGCGATCCGACCCTCACGGCGATCCTGGTGATCCTCACCGGCATCATCGGGGCGATCCTGGTGACGCCGATGATGAACGCCCTGGGAATCCGCGACATGCGCGCCCGCGGCTTCGCGGCCGGGCTCGCCGCCCATGGTATCGGCACCGCGCGCGCCTTCCAGGTAAGCGAGGTGGCCGGTACCTTCGCGGGCATCGCCATGGGGCTCAACGCCTTCCTGACGGCGATCCTCGCCCCCCTGGCGCTGCACCTGCTGTTCTAGCGCATCGCCTCCAACCGTCCCCGGCGCCGATGCGGCTTTCGAGACGGAGCACTGGCTCTCGTCTTGAATCGTCGTTGACGGCGAATCAGAATTCTAGGTAGAAAAGGCTGTGAGATAAATCGCGTACTAGTTGTGTTTCCTGGCCGGCTCCGGAACGCTGTCGGCGGAGGCACACGAAGGTACGGATGCAGCCCTGTCGCTCAGCGCCAGGACGGAGGAGACGGCCATGCCGACCACGTCGCCGAGTGTCGAGCTCGCCTCGAAGATCCTCAGCGCCTACGTCACGCGGAACAGCGTGCCCGCGGATCTCCTGCCGGATCTGCTCACCACGGTCCACAGCTCGCTCCTGGCCCTGGACCGCCCGATGCCGCCGCCGGTCAGGCGTCCGACCGAGGCGCAGATCCGGGCCTCGATCCGGCCCGACGCGCTCGTCAGTTTCGAGGACGGGAAACCCTACAAGACCCTGCGGCGCCACCTGACCCTCCGCGGGCTCTCGCCGGAGGCCTACAAGGCCAAATGGGGCCTGCCGGTCAATTACCCGCTGGTCTCGGCCGATTACAGCGCCCGCCGCTCGGATATCTCGCGCCAGATCGGACGCAACCAGCGGCTTCAGATCAAGGTCGCATCGGGCGCCGTCGAGACCTCCTGGATCAGCAGCGCCACGAGTCCCGACCACCCGGTCTGATGGGAGGCGCCCACGCCCCGGCCGGTATCACCGTCGTAATACTCGTAGAACAGGACGAGATCGCGGAAATGCGGGTCGTCCTGTTCGAGCCGGCTGTCCCCGTAGACCGGCCGGCGCCCGTCCGGACCGCGGGTCGAGAGGCCGATCAGGCGCCGTGACAGCGCGAGGGCGATCTCGCGCAGGGCGTAGCTCCGTCCCGAGCCCGTGGGCGCCTCGACCCGGAAATCCGGGCCGTAATAATCGTGGAAGCGGTTCAGGGCGGCGATGAGCAGGTAGTTGACCGGCATCCAGACCGGCCCGCGCCAGTTCGAATTGCCGCCGAACAGACGGGAGCGCGATTCCGCGGGCTCATAGGCGAGGCCGAGATCGCGGCCGTTCCACGTGAAGCAGAAGGGTGTGTCGGCGTAGGCGCGGGAGACCGCGCGCAGGCCGTGATCCGAGAGGAATTCTCCGGGGTCGAGGGCCCGGCGCAGCAAAGCCTTCAGCCTGTGGCCGCGCAACAGCGAGAGCAGGGCGGTCTGGCCCTGGCCGGGCTCGTTCCAGCGCGACACCAGGGCCGCGAGGTCCGGGCGGTTTTCCAGGAAGAACCGCATCCGGTCGCGCAGGGCGGGCAGCTTGTCCAAGTCGTGCTCGCTGATCGTCGCCACCGCGAAGATCGGGATCAGTCCGACCAGGGTGCGCGCCCGGATCGGGAGGCGCGCGCCCTCCCGGGTCTCGATGACGTCGTAGAAGAAGCCGTCCGCCTCGTCCCAGACCCCGTCGCCCGTCGCGGCGGCGATCAGGAGGAAATGCTCGAAGAATTTCTCCGCCAGATCCTCGTAGGTCGGGTCCCGGAGCGCCAGCTCGATGGCGATGCGCATCAGGGTGAGCGCGTAGGCGGCCATCCAGGCGGTGGCGTCGGACTGGGTGAGCGTCGCCCCGTCGCCGATCGGCTTCGACCGGTCGAAGATGCCGATATTGTCGAGGCCGAGGAAGCCGCCCTGGAACAGGTTGCGGTCGTCGGCATCCTTGCGGTTGACCCACCAGGTGAAGTTCAGGGTCAGCTTGTTGAAGATGCGCTTGAGGAACACGTGGTCCGGCGTGCCGGTGAGGGCCCGGTCCAGCTCGAACACCCGCCATGCGGCCAGCGCGTGGACCGGCGGGTTGGCGTCCCCGAACCCCCATTCGTAGGCCGGCAGCGCCGCGTTCGGGTGGGCATAGGCCTCGTCGACCAGGAGCAGGAGCTGGTTCTTGGCGAAGTCGGGATCGATCAGCGCGAAGACGATCGCCTGGAGGGCGAGGTCCCAGGAGGCGAACCAGGGATATTCCCAGGCATCCGGCATCGAGATGATGTCGTTGGCGCGCAGATGCGCCCAGTCGGCGTTGCGACCGCGCCGGCGCTCGGGGGCGGGGGGCGGCTGGGCCGGATCGCCCGCGAGCCACTCGCGCACGTCGTAATGGTAGAGCTGCTTCGACCACAGCATGCCGGCGAGCGCCTGCCGTTGGACGAGGCGCATCTCGGGATCGGCGATCGGGGCCTGGAGGGCCGCGTAGAAGGCGTCCGCTTCCGCCTCACGCGTCGCAAAGACGGCATCGAAATCCGCGAAGGGCTCCCCCGGCGCGGTCTCAGGCCGCAGGCGCAGGCGCAGGGTGCGGGACTCGCCGGGGCCGAGATGCAGGGCGTAGCGGGCCGCGCATTTGGTGCCGGAGAGCCGGTTGACCGCGGCTCCGTCGCCGCCGACCACGCAGCGGTCGATGCCGTCCTTGTAGAAGCCCTCGGCCGGGCCCGCGCCGAACAGGCGGTGCGTGTTGGTCTCGTTCTCGGTGAACAGCAACTCCGCCGCGCCCTCGGCGAAGAAGCGCATCGGCGCCATCTCGGGATGGCGCGCCCAGGCCGAGCCGTCGGCGCCGGCCGTCAGCTCCGGCTTCGCGGCGCCCGGTTTCCAGGACCAGACGTTGCGGGCCCAGAGCTGCGGCAGCAGAGTCAGATCCGCCGCCTCCGGCCCGCGGTTGGTGGCGGTGACCTGCATCAGGATGTCGTCGGGCGCCGCCTTGGCGTAGGCGATCTCGACGTCGAAATAGCGGCCCGCGTCGAACAGGCCGGTCTCGAGCAGCTCGAATTCCGGCTCGTCCAGGCCGCGCCGGGCATTCTCCGCGACGAGCTGAGCATAGGGGAACGCGGCCTGCGGATACTTGTACAGCATCCGCATGAAGGCGTGGGTCGGGAGGCCGTCGAGGTAGTAGTAGAGTTCCTTGACGTCCTCGCCGTGGTTGCCCTCCTGATTGGTCAGGCCGAACAGGCGCTCCTTCAGGATCGGGTCGCGGCCGTTCCACAGGGCGAGCGACAGGCACCAGTTCAGGTGCCGGTCGCCGAAGCCGCCGATCCCGTCTTCGCCCCAGCGATAGGCCCGGGAGCGGGCATGGTCGTGGGGCAGGTAGTCCCAGGCGTCGCCGCCCGGGCTGTAATCCTCCCGGATGGTGCCCCATTGCCGGTCGCTGAGATACGGCCCCCAGCGGCGCCAGGCCGGGTCCGCGCGCGCCGCGACCAGCCGGAGGCCCTCGGCGGTCTCGAAAAGGCTGTTCGGCACGCCGTTGGGCTCTGTCATCGGCTCGCGGATCCCGGCACTCGTCCGCCGGATAGTGCCGTGCGGCGCCCGGGGAAAGTCAACGGTGCCGCCGGACCAACGCGTCGGCCGCAGGATCCGCGGATCCCACCCTCATGCGGACGCAGCAGCGTCGATCAGGCGGACCCCGTCCGTGGCGGCATCGATGCGGAGCCGCGTATAATCGCGGATCGCGGCGTGGCGGGTGCGCAGCGGCGCGGGATGGGTCGCGGTCACCACCACCACGGCCGCGCCCGCCGCCTCGGCGGCCTCGATGCCGGCCGGGGCGTCCTCGAAGATCAGGCTATCCGCCGCCGCGACGCCGAGCCGCTCGGCCGCCTGCCGGAAGCAATCCGGTGCCGGCTTGCCGCGGGTCACGTCCTCGGCGGCGACCATGAGGGCCGGCACCGGCAGGCCGGCGGCCGCGAGGCGGCGCTCCGCCAGCGCCCGGGGCGCGGAGGTCACGATCGCCCAGCGGGACTGCGGCAGCGCCGCGACGAGCGCCCGCGCGCCCGGGATCTCGGTGACGTCGCCGACATCGTCCATTTCGGCGCGGGCGATCGCGGCGGCCTCGGCCTCGGGATCGACCCCCGGCAGGCCGAGACGGCGGATCGTCTCCACCGAACGGACCCCGTGGATCGTGGGCAGGAAGCGCGCGACGTCGAGGCTGTGGGCCAGGGCCCAGCGGGACCAGACCCGCTCCGCCGAGGCGATCGAGCTGATCAGCGTGCCGTCCATGTCGAACAGGAACGCCGCGAAACGGCGCGTCGGGAGGCGAGTGTCGGTCATGCGGGACGGCTACCGGGGCGCCGCGCCCCCCGCAATCCGGCCGCGCGCAGGGGCGGGTCCCGTTTCGGTCTCCGATCCCGGAGCGGGCCGCCGAGGGCGCCCGCTTCACGGGCCCTCGGCTTTGGTGTAGCGCGGGGGCAACCCCGGGTCCGTGACGGCCCCGCAACCCTGAACACCGCCCGCCCCATGCCGAGCCGCATCGACGCCACCTTCGCCCGCGCCCGCGCGGAGCACCGGGCCGTTCTCGTCACCTACGTGATGGCGGGCGACCCCGATCCCGCGACCTCCCTGGAGGTCCTGAAGGCCCTGCCGGGGGCGGGCGCCGACATCCTCGAATTCGGGCTGCCCTTCACCGATCCGATGGCCGACGGCCCGGCGATCCAGGCGGCGGGCCTGCGCGCGCTGAAGGCGGGTCAGACCGTCGCCGGCACCCTGGACCTCGTGCGCCGCTTCCGCGCCGGGAACGACACCACACCCATCGTGCTGATGGGCTACTACAATCCGATCCACACCTACGGTGTCGCGCGCTTCCTGGACGACGCCGTCGCGGCCGGGGTGGACGGCCTGATCGTGGTCGACCTGCCGCCCGAGGAGGATTCCGAGCTGTGCCTCCCGGCACTCGCCAAGGGGATCGCCTTCATCCGCCTCGCGACGCCCACCACGGACGAGCGGCGCCTGCCGGCGGTGCTCGCGAACACGGCGGGCTTCGTCTACTACGTGTCAATCACCGGCGTTACCGGCACGGCGACGCCGGATTTCGGCAAGGTCTCGGAGGCGGTGGCGCGCATCCGCCGTCACACCGATCTGCCGGTCGTCGTCGGCTTCGGCGTCAGGACCGGTGCCCATGCCGCCGCGATCGCCCGGGGTGCCGACGGCGTGGTGGTGGGCTCGGCCCTGGTGGACGCGCTCGTGCGGTCCCTCGATGCCGAGGGCCGGGCGGGGGCCGGGACCGTTCCGGCGGTGGCGGAGCTGGTGCGGGAGCTCGCCGAGGGCGTGCGGTCTGCCGGCGTCGAGCGGGCGGCCTGAGCGGCGTCTGCGGCAGACCCTGGCGGCGGCGCGCGCGCCACCTGATATCAGCACGGGCTTGAAGCGGACGGACGCGTGGCGATGGTCGAACCGATGAACTGGATCTCGGAGGTGGTGCGCCCCCGGATCAAGACCCTGTTCAAGCGCGAGACGCCCGAGAACCTCTGGGTCAAATGTCCCGATACCGGGCAGATGGTCTTCCACAAGGAGGTGGAGGCCAACCACTGGGTCATTCCGGGCTCCGAGCATCACCTGAAGATGAGCGCCCAGGCGCGCCTCAAGATGATGTTCGACGAGGGCACCTGGATCGACGTGGCGTTGCCCGAGGCCGCCGTCGATCCCCTGAAGTTCCGCGACGAGAAGCGCTACGTCGACCGGCTCAAGGAGGCCCGCGCCAAGACCGGGATGCAGGACGCGTTCAAGATCGGCTTCGGCCGGGTCGGCGGCCTGCCGATGACGCTCGCCGCACAGGAATTCGGCTTCATGGCCGGGTCGCTGGGCATGGCGGCCGGCGAGGCCTTCGTGCGCGGCGCCGAGACGGCGCTGGAGAAGCGCACGCCCTACGTGCTGTTCGCGGCCTCCGGCGGCGCGCGCATGCAGGAGGGCATCCTGTCGCTGATGCAGATGCCCCGGACCACCGTGGCGGTGCGGCGGCTCAACGCCGCACGCCTGCCCTACATCGTGGTGCTGACCAACCCGACCACGGGCGGCGTCACCGCCTCCTACGCCATGCTGGGCGACGTGCACCTCGCCGAGCCCGGCGCGCTGATCTGCTTCGCCGGCCCCCGGGTGATCGAGCAGACCATCCGGGAGAAGCTGCCGGACGGGTTCCAGCGGGCGGAGTACCTGCGCGAGCACGGCATGGTCGATCAGGTGGTTCATCGCCACCAGCTCAAGGAGACGATCGCCCGCCTGTGCGGCCTCCTAACCAACGTCGCCGAACCGGTCGCGCCGGTCTCGGCCGCCGAGGCGGCCTGAGCCCGACGCGATGGCCTCCTCCGATGCCCTGATGGCGCGATTCCTCGCCCTGCACCCGCGCACGATCGACCTGTCGCTGGGCCGGATCGAGCGGCTGCTCGCGCGGCTCAACCATCCGGAGCGGCGGCTGCCGCCGGTGATCCACGTCGCCGGGACCAACGGCAAGGGCTCGACCATCGCGTTCATGCGGGCGATCCTCGAAGCGGGCGGCCTGGCGGCGCATGTCTACACCTCGCCGCACCTGGTCCGGTTCCACGAGCGGATCCGCATCGGCGGGATCGGCGGCGGGCAATTCGTCGACGAGGATCGCCTCGCGGACGCGTTCGCGCGCTGCGAGACCGCCAATGCCGGCGAGCCGATCACGATGTTCGAGATCACCACGGCGGCGGCGCTGGTGCTGTTCTCGGAGAGCCCGGCCGACGTCCTGCTGCTCGAGGTCGGCCTCGGCGGCCGGCTCGACGCCACCAACGTGATCGCGGAGCCCGCCTGTGCGGTGGTCACGCCCATCGGCCGCGACCATGCCGAGTATCTCGGCGATACGGTCGAGTCGGTGGCGACCGAGAAGGCCGGGATCTTCAAGCGCGGCTGCCCGGCGGTGATCGCCGCCCAGGATTATGCCGAGGCCGACGCCGTGCTGTGCCGGCGCGCCGAGGCCGTGGGGGCCGGCCCGATCCTGGTCGGCAACCAGGATTTCTCCGTCCACGAGGAGCGCGGCCGCCTCGTCTACCAGGACGAGACCGACCTGTTCGACCTGCCGCGGCCGCGGCTCGCCGGCCGGCATCAGCTGGTCAATGCCGGCACGGCGATCACGGCCTTGCGCGCCGCGGGCTTCGGCGACATCGGCACGAAAGCCCTCGAGAAGGGGCTCACCGAGGTCGATTGGCCGGGACGGCTCCAGCGGCTGGGCCGCGGTCGCCTCGCCGGGCAGCTCGATCCGGGCACCGAGCTGTGGCTCGACGGTGGCCACAACATCGACGGCGGCCGCATCCTCGCCGCCGCCATGGCCGATCTCGGCGAGCGCAGCGACGTGCCGCTCGTGCTGATCGTCGGCCTGCTCGGCACCAAGGACGCCGACGGCTTCCTGCGCAACTTCGTCGGATTGGCGCGGGCGCTCATCGCCGTGCCGATCACCGGCACGATGGCCGCGCGTCCCGCCGAGGAGGTCGCCCGGATCGGCGAGGGCGTCGGTCTGTCGACCTACGCGGCACCGAGCATCGAGGCCGCGTTGGCGATGGTGAAGGACATCGCCTTCGAGCGGCCGCCCCGGATCCTGATCTGCGGCTCGCTCTACCTGGCCGGCATGGTCCTCGCGGCCAACGATACGCCGCCGGTCTGACGCCGCCGCACCGGGCCGCGAGCGGCGATTATCAATACTCTCCCTCGACAACTCACGAATTTTTGAGGGTCGGAATTCGAATGTCGTCGATTCGCCGTAATTGGCCGGTCGAAAATGGCCGAACGGTCACGCTTTCCCCCCGCTGTGGCAGACAAGCTACATCCTTGGCGAGGTCGATCGCCTAGTTTCCCGATCGATCGAGCCAATGCTGGGGATCACAGTAATGAAGACGCTTATCACCTCTCTTGCGGCATTCACGGCGCTCACCGCCGCCGCTTCCGCCGCCGACCTTCCGCGCCGCGCCGCCCCGCCGCCGGTGTTCACCCCCGTGCCGGTGTTCACCTGGACGGGCGCCTACTTCGGTATCAACGCCGCCGCTGCTCGGCTACGGTGCGGACTGGCCGCTCGATTGGCGCGAGATGTGGTTGTACTACGATCAGGTCGAGGACGACTTGAAGATCTCCGGTCCGGTCACTTATCCGTGGGGCCCCAAGCGCCAGCGCTACCGCTACCGTGCCCACGAGCTGAACGCCGCCGCCAAGGTGCTCGCCCGCGGGGCCGAGGCGATGGGCATCGACTGGACGCCGACGCCGCTCGCCACCGTCTCGGCACCGCGCGGCGACAGCCCCCCTTGCGTCTA
>NZ_JAKSYC010000119.1 GCF_022829585.1 Methylobacterium sp. J-026 | reverse complement strand
GCGATCGGCCTCGGACAGCCCGGCGCCACGCCGACATCAGGCGGCTCGGCGAAGCTGGCGCTGTGGCTCGGCCATGGCGCCCGGCTGTCCTAGGCCGCTCGCCTTCGCCAGGGCAGCGCGCTGCTGGGCGTAGCTCGTTGCGACCATCGGGTAATCGGCCGGCAGGCCGTAGCGGTCAAGGTGGCCGCGCGGGTCGAGCCCGTGGCTGGTCAGGTGGCGCTTGGGCGTCTTGTAGGTCTTGCCGTCGATGAAGCTGACGTTCCCGTCGGACCGGACCGACTTGCGGATCTGGGCCGCGCTCGGCCGGTCCGGATCGGCCTGATGGGCGGCTACGCCCGTCTCCGGACGCAGGGTGCCCGCGGCGAGGCCGGCGATGGCCCCATACACCCGGGCGATCAGGGCCGGCAGCTCCGCGGCGGGGACGGGATTGTTCGACACGTAGGCGGCGACGATGTCGCCCGCCAGCTCGATGAAGTTGGTAGTGGGCGCGGTGGTTTCTTCTGTCACTTCAAGATTCCTGGTCTGCCCCTCACAGGAGATCTGCTACTTTTAAACGCTGAATGCAAGTTATAAAACGGTTCTGGAGCCACCATCCCATGCATGATTGGCATGCCTGCTGCGGGAGGCGGGCGGGTAGTTTCGGCAATCGGCGCGGAGACCTTGCGTGTTGATCTCCGCGGCGCCGTCGACTGCGGGTGTGCATTCGCCGCATGAAACGCTCCAGCAACGAACCGAGGGTTTGCAGCTTCGGCGGTCGCAGCCCGTCGCGTTCCGAGCTGCCCGGCAGACGGGACCGGGCGACGCTTGCGTGATGACGCAGGGGCCGCGGCATGCCATGGGGCGACATGCTCTTGCTGGCTCTGATCGCGGCCCTGCTGGCCGTCCTGGTGATGATGATCGTCCTGCCGCGGTGGACCGGCCGGCTGGCTTCGCTCGCGACCCTGATCGCGGGGGCGATCATGGTCCTCTGGATGGCCCAGGCCGGGCTGCTCCCCGGCTCCACGGGGCCGCTGACCGCCGAGCGGCCCCTCGTTCCGGGCGTCGATCGGTAACGATCCGGTAATCCTGGCGCGGTCAGCATGAGCCATGCCCACGCTCTCCGCCCCGCGCCTCCTGACCTTTTTCGTGTCAGCCGTTCTGATCGGCCTCGCGATCGCCAGCCTATATACGCGGATCCCAATGGTCGGGCGCACGGTCGTGGCGCACCGGCAGTGGTTCTTCGTCGGCGCCTATGCCCTTCTGGCGCTCGGGGTCACGACGCGCGGCCTGTGAGGCGCGGGCCGCCGCCTCGGTTTCGACAGCTGCCCGCACCGAGGAGACCGGCATGACCCTGAAGACCACGTTCGTTGTGCAGCCCTTCGAACTGCACCGGAATCGCCTGCGGCCTGCGCGGCAGGAACCCGCGCAGAGCGAGTTCGGGGCGCTCAAGAAGGCGGAGGCGCTCGCCGCACGCCTGCCCGGCGCGGCCGCTCTGAAGGTGGTCGCCGATGACGAGACCGGCGAACTGGAGGGCGTGACGATCCTCGGCCAGTTCGGAGCCGTCCCGGAGGATTTCGCCGAGAGCCTGCTCGGCGGCTGATGTCCCCTGACAGGCGCCCGGTTCTCTCCATGCGACATGCGCGACGGCCGTTTTCGACGGCATCGAAACTACGTAGAAACAACGGAGATTGATCCTGCGGGCGAATGCGCTCGCTGAGCCGGAACCCGTGCCACGCTATTTCATCGATCTCCATGACGGTGCCAATCTCG
Organism: Methylobacterium sp. J-026; assembly: GCF_022829585.1. Lineage (GTDB taxonomy): Bacteria > Pseudomonadota > Alphaproteobacteria > Rhizobiales > Beijerinckiaceae > Methylobacterium. The sequence goes on along the minus strand of NZ_JAKSYC010000119.1, from coordinate 55,529 downwards.
TTCGCGACCATGAGGGCTTCGACTTCGCCGACCTCGCCGCGGCGCGGGCGCAGGCGGTCCGGATGATGACCCGGCTGGCCCAGGGTCTGTCCGATCCGCGGGAGCGGCAGGACTATGTCATCGCGGTGCGCGACGCGCAGGGTGCGATCCGCCTGCGCCTGCGCCTGTCCTACGACATCGAGCATGGCTGAGCGCTCGCCGTCGACGTGGACGCCGGTTCGGCATCAGCGAGTGCGTCGGGTGTAAGCGCGATTTGATCGGCGCGGTCCGGGATAGCGCGGCCCCCCGTCTGCGTTGACGCCCGACCGGCATAGGCGCTCGGCCGAGGAAACCCGATGGGACGGACGACAGGTGCGGTCGGACTACTCGCGGCGATGCTGGCATTGCCTGTCACCATCGCCCCGGCGGTCGCGCAGACAGCGCCGCCACCTCAGGTCGGCTCCGCCGCGGCGACGCCGGACAATGCCATCCTGCTGACGGTTTTCCTGCGCCACGACCAGTCGCGCCCGCTGGCCGACTTGAACGCGCAACTCGCCAAACAGGGCTTCTACAAGGCCTTCCCGCCGCCCGGGATTGAGGTCGTTTCCTGGAACGTCGTGATGGGGATCGGGCAGATCATCACCCTGCGTCTGCCCGCCGCTCGGCTCCGCGAGGTCAATCGCGTCCTGGAGGACACCGCCTGGGGGGCGTACCGCACCGAGTTCTATCCCACCTACGATTACAAGTCCGTCGGGCTCGCGGAGCACGAGAAGGCGCACTGAGGCGTCCGGCTGCGATACGAACCCGTCCGGACGATCCAGACACCCTCAGCGTTGGCCGCTGTCGCTGTTGCGCTGCTTGCAGAGCCATCCGGCCAGGCAGGACGGTACGTCGACGGATGGCTCGAAGGCCGGGGCGCCGGTTTCGTCCAGGCTGCACGATCCTGAATCCAGATGGACGGTCTCGTAGGCTGTCGCGCTCCGGGCGAGGATCACGGTGCGGCCCCGGGCGACGCGCTGCTGAAGCGCGGCGCAGGTCAGGGAGCGCGTATCGATCCATTCCTGCGCCGCGGCACCGGTGGCGAGGACGGCCAGGAGAAGAGCGCAGGCGAGACGGGTCATGGGTCCTTCCGGGCGTTGAAGGCTCCGCACCGAGGCCGGATATCGCGCGTGAATGTCGGACTTTTCCGGACGAGACCCGGTTTGCTCCGGTCGGACGGGGACCCTTATCCACCCGATCGGCCCAAGCCGACGATGCGACCACCGGACGCGCCGGGCGGGGCCTTACCCCGAAGGACCTCCGCCCGGTCCAGGACGCCGTGCGGCAAGGCCCCAATCCGGGGCTTCGGTTCGGGGGATGCGCCGGACGTCATCGTTCGGGGTTCGGCCGATGGTCCCCGGGCGCCGACATGGATCCGGGCAGGAGACGGGCGTCCCAGATGCAGGGGCGGCCGGTCCGCTTGGCCTCGTACATCGCCGCGTCGGCCCGCTCCGTCAGGCATGGCGCCCGGGTGGCATGGAGGGGGGCGCAGGCGATACCGATGGCGGCCGTGATGCAAACCCGCCGCCCCGCCCCGAGGTCGTAGGGCTGTGCCAGCCTGTCCTGGAGACGCAGGGCGAAGGTCAGGGCCGGTGCCGGATCGGTCCCGGCCAGGAGCACGCTGAACTCGTCGCCTCCGAGGTGGGCCGCCATGTCGGAGTCGCGGAGCTCCCCCTGCAGCCGCTCGGCCAGTCGCTGCAGCAGCGCGTCCCCCACCGCATGGCCGTAATCGTCGTTGACCGGCTTGAAGCTGTCGAGATCGAGGCAGAGCAGGGCGCAGCTCTCACCGCTGGGGCTCCCCAGGGCCCGGTCGAGCCGGGCCGCGAACAGGGAGCGGTTCGGCAACCCGGTGAGCGGATCGTGCTGGGCCATGTAGCGCAGGAGTGTCTCCGTGCGGCGGCGCTCGGTCACGTCCTCGCACAGGGCCGCCCAGCCACCCCCGGATTGCGGCTGGACCGTGATCGCGATCTGGCGCCCGTCCGGCAGGGTCTGAAGCGCGGAGCCGGACCCGCCCTGCACGACGGAGCGCCGACGCGCGGCCCAGAGATCGGCAGGATCCTGACCCGCGCGCCGATCCCCGACAAGGCTCAGCGCGCTCACGTCCCGGGCCTGCAGGCCGGGCCTGACGCGCCGGGATGGGCCGCCGAAGAGGCGCCTGTAGCCGGCGCTGACGAACAGCAGGCGATCGGCGGCGTCGAACAGGCACAGGCCGTGCGGCAGGCTGTCGAGGGCGCCGATAAGGCCGGGCCCGAGGCAGGGGCTGCGACCGGGCCTCCGGCGTCGGCAGCTGCCGACCGGCCGTCCGCCACGCCCGATCAGCCGCGCCGCATCGTCCTCCGATCGCGCCGTCATCCCGGTCCCCTCGTGTCCCGCCGTCGCCCGCCCTGCGGCGGCCGACTGAAATCCGGATGGAAACTGATCCCCGAGGTATCTAGAATGGGATTCCTTTCGCCAACCTTGACGATGCGGTGCGACCTTCAACGATAGAGGTTGATTTCGCGGATCACGCGACAATCCCGTGCAGGTGTTCAATACGCCGGACTTGGTATCAATACACCGTTTAGACGTCAAAAGATTCAATAAAACGCCGTTTTTAGAATGTTCTCGCGATAATATCTCCGCGAAAACAGCATATCACGACTGCCTCGACAGTCGAAGCCCGGGGGCTTGGCAGCCGCCGAGGGCGGATCAGGGGGCGTCCTGCACGCCGTGATGCCCGTCCAGAACCGTGTCGCTGGTCGGGACGGCCTCGGCCACCGCCTGAGCCCGGCGGATGTCCGGGGCGGTCGCCTCCTCCCGGAAGGCCGCCACCGCCTCCGAGAGCGGCAGCGTGCGGGTCTGCTGGCTGCCGAGCCGGCGGATCGAGACCGTCCGCTCCTCGGCCTCGCGCTTGCCCAGCGCCAGGAGCACCGGCACCTTGGCCAGCGAGTGCTCCCGCACCTTGTAGTTGATCTTCTCGTTGCGCAGATCCGCCTCGACCCGCAGGCCGGCGCGATCCAGGGCGCGGATCACCTCATGGGCGTAGGCATCGGCCTCCCCGGTGATCGTGGCCACCACCACCTGCACCGGCGCCAGCCAGAGGGGGAAATGCCCGGCGAAATGCTCGATCAGGATGCCGGTGAACCGCTCCATCGAGCCGCAGATCGCCCGGTGCACCATCACGGGCGGCTTCCGCGCGCCGTCGGCGTCGATGTAGAAGGCGCCGAACCGCTCGGGCAGGTTGAAGTCCACCTGGGTGGTGCCGCATTGCCAGTCGCGGCCGATGGCGTCGCGCAGGACGTACTCGAATTTGGGCCCGTAGAAGGCCCCCTCCCCCGGATTGACCTCCGTGCGGATCCGGCCCGCCGATTGTTCTTCGATCTGCGCCAGCACCCGGGTCATCACGTCCTCGGCGTGGTCCCAGAGGGCGTCCGAGCCGACGCGCTTCTCGGGCCGGGTCGAGAGCTTCACGACGATCTGGTCGAAGCCGAAATCGGCGTAGGTCGAGAGGATCAGGTCGTTGATCTTGAGGCACTCGTCGGCGAGCTGGTCCTCGGTGCAGAACACGTGGGCATCGTCCTGCGTGAAGCCGCGCACCCGCATCAGCCCGTGCATGGCGCCCGAGGGCTCGTAGCGGTGGACCACGCCGAACTCGGCCATGCGCAACGGCAGGTCGCGGTAGGACTTCAACCCATGCTTGAAGATCTGCACGTGGCCCGGGCAGTTCATCGGCTTGAGGGCGAACCAGCGCTTGTCCTCGGCCTCCTCGCCGGCCGACTGCGCGGCGAACATGTTCTCCCGGTACCAGCCCCAGTGGCCGGAGGTCTCCCACAGGGACTTGTCGAGGATCTGCGGGGCGTTGACCTCGGCGTAGTCGCCGCGCAGGCGCCGGCGCATGTAGGCGATCAGCGCCTGGAAGATCGTCCAGCCCTTGGCGTGCCAGAAGACGACGCCCGGCCCCTCCTCCTGGAAGTGGAACAGGTCCATCTCGCGCCCGAGGCGGCGGTGGTCCCGGCGTTCGGCCTCCTCCAGACGGTGCAGGTAGCCGTCGAGATCGGCCTGGGCGGCCCAGGCGGTGCCGTAGATGCGAGTCAGCATCGGGTTGTTCGAATCACCCCGCCAATAGGCGCCCGCGACCTTCATCAGCTTGAAGGCGGTGCCGACCTTGGCCGTCGAGGTCATGTGCGGACCGCGGCAGAGGTCGAACCACTCGCCCTGCCGGTAGATCTTCAGATCCTCGCCGGGGGGAATGGCGTCGACCAGCTCGACCTTGAACTTTTCCTGCTTGCCCTCGAACAGCGCGCGCACGTCCGCGCGCGTCCAGATTTCTTTCGTGAAGGGTGCATCGCGCGCAATGATCTCGCGCATCTTCGCCTCGATGGCCGGGAAATCGTCGGGCGTGAACGGGGTCTCGCGGTAGAAATCGTAGTAGAAACCGTTCTCGATCACCGGGCCGATCGTCACCTGCGTGTCCGGCCAGAGGCTCTGGACGGCCTCGGCGAGCACGTGGGCGCAATCGTGGCGGATCAACTCCAGGCTGCGCGGGTCGGTGCGGTCGAGGAACTCGATGCGGGCATCGTGGGCGATCGGATCGTCGAGGTCGGCGACCGTGCCGTCGAGCGCCATGGCGACGGTGCGCTTGGCCAGCGACTTGGCGATGCCCTCGACCACGGCGCGGCCGGTGGTGCCGGCGGCGATCTCCCGGGTGTTGCCATCGGGGAAGGTGAGAATCGGCATGGATCAAACGTCTCCGGGCTCAGTCCTGCATACGCGGCAGGTAAGCGGTTTCAGGGGAGCGGCCGTGTAGACCGATTTTTTGGGCGTGGGAACAACGGTGCGGCACATCCCTGCGCGCCGGTGCCTGCCCCAGCCTGTCCTCAAGATGCGCATCATCGTCCCCGCGCGCCTGCGGCGCCGGGGGCATGGCCCAAGAAGCAACACGCGGGACGCGGGACGCCGCGGGAACCCAGGTGGTGAGAGAACGCGCGGGATCCGATCCCCGCGGCGCCCGCGGCATCGACCGGGCGTGGGCCCCGGCCGGTGCCGTCTTTCTCGTCGCGGTGCTTTTCAGCGCGCCCGATCCTGCGACGTCTCTGCAGACGGTCTCGGACGAGGTGCACGCACCTCCGGAACCCGCAGTGAGTCTGTGGCCTTCCAGCCGTTTGCCCGTCTCGTAATGGACGGGTCCGCAGGTCCCTTGGGGTCGGCCCAGAGGAGGGTCGGCGCGGGGGCATTTCCGCAGCCCCGCCGGGTTGGCCCGGTGTTTCTCCGCCCGGATCCGAGACACGCCCCGTATCGGTCACGCCGCCCGGGGCGATGGCGGCTGAGAGCCACCGACGCGGGCACCGCCCCGTCCCCGGACCCGTCCGGTCAGCCACCGGGCGGGCCCCCGAAGGACGGACCGGGATCGCTCCCGGACCGCCGCGGACAGGTGGCGGCTAATGAGCACAAAATAGGAATGTTGTCAAGAGTAGACCATGTGGCTCCCCTGTGCGGGCGCGATGTTCACGCTTCTCCTCTGGGGAAAAAGCGCGAACCGCGCGTCTCCCTCCCCCGCAGAGGGGGGAGGGAGATCCGGCGGAGTTGGCTCTTTATCCATTGAGGACGCGTGATCATCGTAGTCCACGCGTGCGAGAGCGCGCGGGAGTACGTGCGTCCCGTCGAACAGGCGCAGCAGAGCCCCCCCCTCACCCCGCGCGCTGGAGCCGGCTCGCGAAGAACCCGTCGAGGCCGCCGCGGGCGCCCGGCACCTCGGCGAAATGGCACGGCAGCGTCCGCAGATCGCCGTTCGCGTCGATCAGCCCGGTGGCGCCGCCGACCTCCTCGGGGCGCACCGGAACACGCGTGAACCGGGGTTCGCGGGCCAGGAAGGCCGCGACCTGCGCCTCACCCTCCTCCGGCTCCAGCGAGCAGGTGCAGTAGACGAGAGACCCGCCCGGCCGCACCAGTCCGGCCGCGTGGTCGAGGAGCCGGGCCTGGAGCGCGGCGAGGCGGCCGATATCGGATTCCGCCTTGGTCCAGGCCACGTCCGGGTGCCGCCGGATCGTGCCGGTGGCCGAGCAGGGCGCGTCGAGCAGCACCGCATCGTGGTCCTGCGGCTCCAGGGCGAGGGCATCGGCGACCGCGATCTCGACGTCGAGGCCGAGGCGCGCGACGTTCTCGCGCAGCCGCTCCAGCCGGGGCGCGGAGCGGTCGACGGCGGTGACGTGCGCCCCCGCGGCGGCGAGCTGCAGGGTCTTGCCGCCGGGCGCCGCGCAGAGGTCGAGCACCCGGATGCCGGGACGCGGTGCCAGCAGCCGTGCCGGGAGCGCGGCGGCGGCGTCCTGGACCCACCATGCGCCCTCCTGGAATCCGGGGAGGTCGGGGATCGCCGGGCCGTTCTCGGCCAGGCGCAGGGAGCCGGTCGGCAGCGTCACGGCGCCGAGCCGCTCGGCCCACTCGGCGGGCTCGCCCCGTGGCGTCAGGTCGATGGCGGCCCCCGCGAGATGCGCACGCGCGATCGCCGCGGCACGCTCCGGCCCGTAGGCCGCGACCCAGCGCCGGGCGAGCCAGTCCGGCGTGTTGACCGCCAGCGCGTCCGCGCCCGCGGCCAGGATCGCGTCGCGCTCCCGGGCGATCCGGCGCAGAACGGCGTTCACAAGGCCGGCGAGGTGGGCGGTGCGGGTGTCCCCCTTGGCGAGCCGCACGGCGAGGTCGACGGCCGCGTGGTCGGGCACGGCGAGATCGAGGATCTGGGCGCTCGCGGTGGCCAGCAAAGCCGTGAGCTGCGGTTTGGCCGTGGGCAGCCCCTGCTCCAGCCGCGCCGCGAGGGCGGTGCGGATCAGCCCGTAGCGCCGGAAGGTCGCCACCGCGATGGCCCGTGCCAGCCCGGCATCGGCCGGCGCCAGCGCTTCCGCGCGGATCGCCTGGGCCAGGGCATCGTCCAGCGCGGGCGCCCGCTCCTGCCCGATCAGGGCCGCGACCGCCTGCATCGCCGCGCGTCGCGCGCCTAAACCCGCCGTGTCCGGACCGGTCGTGCCCGTCGAAGCGCCGTCCCGCGTGTTGCGGCCCATGTCCCGCGATGCCACTTCTGCTCCAGATCCGAAATCTCTCGGACCCATGCCCTCACACCCGAGCGAGCGCGATGCAAGACGCGATGCCAGACGCGAAGGGACACGACGTGAACGCACAGGATACGAACGCCGGCGCGGCCGAGCCCCGCCCGCTCAGCCCGGCGGCGGAGCGCGCCCTCGCCGAGGCGGCCGCGCGCCGGGCGGCCATCGATGCCCGCGCCGCGGCGATCAGCGCCACGCCCGAGCGCAAGGGCCGCGGCGGCCTGGAGCCGGTGCGCTATGACGATTGGGAGGTGAAGGGGCTCGCGGTCGATTTTTGAGGCTCCGCGGTCGGTCATTCCCGGCCGCTCCCGATCGCCGATCCCGGGACACGGGGCGGCGGTCCGGGATGCCATGAGGCGTCGGGCCGCGCGTGCGGTTCCGCGGACGCTCGGAACGGGGCTGCCCGGTGCCCGTTCCCCTGCCTCACCGGCAGGAGACGACACGATGGCGACGAAGGTATCGGCCCGGAGCGCGGCCGCGGGGCCGCACGGCGAGATCACCCTGGCCCGGGGCGAGCGGCTGGGCATGCGCATGTGGCGGGCCGAGGAGCCCAACGCCGACAAGCCGATGACCACTTCCCCCCACGAGACCGTAGGGTACGTCGTCAGCGGCCGGGCGGAGCTGGTGGTCGGGGGCGAGACCGTGGCGCTCGCCGCCGGCGATTCGTATTGCGTGCCGGCGGGCGCCGAGCACACCTACCGGATCCTGGAGACCTTCACGGCCGTCGAGGCGACGGCACCGCCGGCCGGCTGAAGGCGATCGACCCTCATCGGGTCATATAGACCTGCGCGCCCACATCGACGCGTCCGTATAGGTCGACCACGTCCTGGTTGAACATCCGGATGCAGCCGTAGGACGCGTAGGTGCCCACCGAACTCGGGCGGTTGGTGCCGTGGATGGCATATTCGCCGCCGGCCAGCGTCATCGCGGCGGCACCCATCGGGTTGTGCGGCGAGCCGCCGGCGATCAGGCTCGGCAGGCGCGGGTTGTCGCGCTTCACCTCGGCCGGGGGCGACCAGGCTGGGGCGACGTACTTGCCGTCGATGGACGCGGTCCCGAACCATTGCTTGCCGGGCTTGCCCACCGCCACGGGGTAGCGGATCGCCGTCCCGTCGCCGGTCACCAGATAGAGCTTGCGCTGCGAGACGCTGATCACGATCGAGCCCGGGGCGACCCCGTTCTGAAAGGGCACGACCTCGCGGGCCTGCGCCGCACCGAAACAACCGGCCAGCATCGCGCCGGCCAAACCGAATAGAGCCGCGACCCGACCTGGCATCTTCGTGATCCTCGACAAGCCAATATCCCTGCAGATATCCCTGCGGCCGAGTAAGTCACGGCCGAGCTTGCCGTTCCAGGAAAAGCTATGGTTGATGCGGGACTGCGCCCCGAAACCCGCGCTCACGGTAAAGCAGCAACGTAAATCGTCCGGTGACGGGACGGGCAAGACTTCCCGTCTGGCCGGTGCGTCGGCTCAGCGCTCGAACAGGATGCGGCCCCGGGCGTCCTCGGCTTGCCAGCCGTGGCGCTCCAATTCCGGGTCGCGATGCTCCTCCACCGGATGGCCGACGCACAGATAGGCGACGAGCCGCCACGTGTCCGGCACCGCCAGGATCGCCGTCACGGAAGCGGGGTCCAGGATCGAGACCCAGCCGACGCCGAGCCCCCGCGCCCGGGCGGCCAGCCAGAAGCACTGCACCGCCCCGACCACCGAATAGGCCAGGGTCTCCGGCATGCTGGCCCGGCCGAGGCCGAGGCCGGTCTCGGTCGCCAGATCGCAGAAGGCCGCGAGATGCACCGGCGCCTCCCGCAGGCCGGCGAGCTTCAGGGCCCGGTACTCCGCCGCGCGCACGGCATCGTAGGCCGCCGCCGCCGCCGCATTGCAGCGGGTGAAGCTCTCGGTGACGGCCGCGCGGCGCCCGGGATCCGAGACCCGCACGAACCGCCAGGGCCGGCTGTTGCCGACGGAGGGGGCCCTGTGCGCCGCCGCCAGACAGGCCTGCAGCTGGTCCGCGCCGACCGGATCCGCGCGAAAACGGCGCACGTCCCGGCGCCACGCGAACAGCGCGTCGAGATCGTGCACGAAGGCGTCGTCGAAGGCGGGCGGCCCCATGATGGGCGTGGCATACCCGTATCCCGGAACGAACCGAAACGAAAAAAGGCCGCCCGGGTGGGCGGCCTGAAGTCTTGGGTCTCGAAACCTCGGAGTGCCGGGTCCTGGGATCCCGATCGGCGACCGATGGCTGGGGAGCTGGGTCGCGGGCGCCGGAGGGGCGGGGCTCGGCGAGGTTCAATCGATGTTGTGCCCGTGCAACGCGGCCCGCGAAAGGCGCGAATTGGGCGGAACCATGTTTTTTGTCGCTTGGGTGTGTCTTCGGCGACACGGGGTCTGCCGGACCACCCTTGCGGGCCGCTGCCGCGAGGCCCATCATTCGGCAAAGGACCGACGACGCGGGAGCGATGATGACCGAGAGGACGGGCGCCGGGCCGAGGCCCGACGAGGCGGCGGGACACGTCATCCCCTTTCCAGCCCGCGCGGCCCCTCTGCAGATCGCCTTCAACCGGGACGAGCTGCGCGTGATCTTCAACCTGTACGGCAGGCAGGTCGCGGCCGGCGAGTGGCGCGACTATGCCCTCGACTTCCGCCCCGACAAGGCAGTGTTCTCGATCTACCGCCGCGCTTCCGAGATGCCGCTCTACCGGATCGAGAAGGACCCGCGGCTCACCCGCCGTCAGGGCGCCTACGCGGTGATCGCGGCGAGCGGCCAGATCCTGAAGCGTGGGACCGAACTCGCCCGGGTGATCGCCGTTCTGGAGCCGGCGTCCCGGGCGGTCTGACCGAATTGCGTCAGGCCAGGCTCATCCGGCGGAGGGTCGCGGCGATCTCGGCCCGGACCTCCGGCGGCAGCGGCCGGATCGGGCGCGGCGGCTCGGCGCGGCAGAGGCCGAGGAGATCGGCCAGGACGTAGACGACGCGCAGGCTGGTATGCGCCCGGAACAGCGCCCAGAGCGGTTCGAGCTCCGCGTTCAGGGCGCGGGCCCGCGCCGCGTCGCCCGCCTCGACAGCCCGGACGATCGCCAGGCAGGTCCGGGGGAACAGGCCGCCCGCCACGCTGAACCACGCGGTGCCGCCGGCGATCAGCGACTCGGTCACGTTCCAGTCGCCGCTGAATCCGATGGGAAAACCCGCCGGGACCGCGCTGCGCAGGGCCGTGAGGCCGGTCGCAGCGGCGGCCGGCTCGGGTGCCGGGCACTTGGCGGCCACCACTCCGGACAGGCGCGCGATCCGGCCGATCAGGTCCGGTGAGAAACGGAAATGCGTGGTGGCCGGATTGTCGTAGATGACGAGGGGCAGGCCGCCCTCCCCCGCCACGGCCGCGAAATGCGCGAAAACCTCGTCGTCCGTCAGGGGCGTGTAGGAGACGGGGGCGAGCAGACCTGCCGCTGCGCCGGCCGCGCGCGCATCCTGCGCCAGTTGGATCGCCTCGTCGGTGCGCAGCGCGCCGATCCCGACCAGGAGCGGCACGCGATCGCCCACGGCCTCGGCGGCGATGGTCACCGCCCGGCGACGCTCCGCGCGGGTCAGATAGGCGTATGTCCCGGTGCTGCCCAGCAGGCCGATCGAACCGACGCCGGCCGCCGCCAGGGGCTCCAGCAGCCGGCGCAGGCCCACGGCGTCGACGTGGCCGGCAGCGTCGCTCGGGGTGATCGGGAAGGCCGAGAGGCCGGAGAGTTTTTCGCGCATGACGGAGAGATAGCGGGATCCCGCCATCCGGGCGCGCAAAAAGAAACCCCGGCGGTTTCCCGCCGGGGTTTCCTCCATCCGCGGTTCTGGTGAGGCTTAGCGACGGTCGCCGATCAGGCTCAGCAGGAACTGGAACATGTTGATGAAATCGAGATAGAGGGTCAGGGCGCCGTTGACCGACATCTTGGCCGCCATCTCACCGTCGAAGCCGCCGTAGAGATACATCTCCTTGAGCTTCTGCGTGTCGTAGGCGGTCAGCCCCGCGAAGATCAGCACGCCCAGCACCGAGACGGCGAACTGGAGGGCCGAGGACGCGAAGAAGATGTTCACCAGCGACGCCAGGATGATGCCAATCAGGCCCATCATCAGGAACGAGCCCATCCCCGAGAGGCTGCGCTTGGTGGTGTAGCCCCAGAGGCTGAGCGAGCCGAAGGCCGCCGCCGTGATGAAGAACACCTGAACGACGCTTCCCCCGGTGAAGACCAGGAGCAGCGAGGACATCGAAGCGCCCATCACCGCCGCGAAACCCCAGAACATCGTCCGGGCCGAGGAGGCCGACATCCGGTCCATCTTCATCGAGAAGACGAAGATGAAGGCCAGGGGGGCGAGCATCAGGACCCACTTGAGCGGGCTCTGGTAGAGGGTCTGGCCGAACGGGGTCAGGATCGGGCGCGTGCCCTGATAGGCAGCGACCGAAGCCATGTTCAGGCCGAGGGCGACGAGACCGGAGATCCCGAGGCCCACGACCATGTTGTTGTAGACGCCGAGCATGAAGGCACGCAGGCCCTGGTCGACCTCGACCTGGGTACCGGCATAGCCGGCCGGCCGCTGTTGGGCGCCGTACCGGAAGGGGCTATTCTCGAATGCCATGGGAGTTTCCTTGCGGAGGCTCTCTCAGCGTGGTGTTTCGGGCGAGGCCCACGCAGGACCTCTGGCGCCGGACTGGCGCCTCGGACAGGAATATGTTGCGGCCGCGTCGCCGGCACAAGTGCCCGGCCACGGTTGCCGGACCGGTTTTCCGTGTCCGAACCATGTATTTTTGTCCATCTGGCCCGGGATTAAAATGCTTTCCGGCCCCGTGGCCGCGCGTTCGACTGCGGGTTGCCGCGCCCCCGTGATGAGGAAGGCTTCGCGCCAAGTCTTAACGGCTTCCTTATGCCACGCGCGAACACGGCCATCTCTGGTTGCCCGCGGTGATTCTCGCGCGGCACGACCACCGTGCGCAAGCGCGGCACGCGGCCTGTTCGCCCCGGAATCCCGGGTTTCCAAAGGGCTTCAGCCCTTAGGCGGGTTCTCAGGGCGGAGCCCTGAGGCGTTCTCCAGGGCTCTGCCCTGGACCCGCGAAAGGTCTCGACCCTTCGAAACCATGACGCGATGCGCACGACCGCGCACGTCCGTCGATCGGGCACTCAGATCTGCCGCAGATACGGCGCCGGCTTCTGCCCCAGGATCCGCCACGTGCCGAGGAGCCCGAGCAGGATCGCGAGCGCCACCGCGGCGAGCGCCGCCACCAGCGCCCCGGAGAGGTCCAGCCGGAAATCGAGGTGCATCACCTTGGCGACGATCACCCAGCCGGCGAGCGTCCCGGCGGCGAGGCCGAACAGGGCCGTGGCGAATCCCAGGGCCGCGTACTCGATCGCGTAGGCCGAGAGCAGGCGGGAGCGGCTCGCCCCCAGCACCTTGAGCACGACGGCGTCGTAGAGCCGCGCCCGGTGCCCGGCCGCGATGGCGCCGGCCAGCACGAACAGGCTCGCCAGGACCGCGACGGCGCTCGCCCCGCGGATCGCCAGGACCAGCCGGCCGACGAGGTCGCCGATCGCGTCGAGGGCGTCCTTCACCCGCACGGCGCTCACCGACGGGAAGGTTTTGGCGACATCGCGCAGGATGTGGCTCTCGGCCCCCGCATCGACGCCCCCGGGCAGCGTGAGCGTGGCGAGGTCCGAGTGCGGCGCCCCACGGAAGGTGCCGGGCGAGAACACCATCACGAAGTTGATGCCGAGGTTGCGCCACTCCACCCGGCGCAGGTTGAATATCGTCGCGGTGAGGTCGCGGCCGAGGACGTTGACGGTCACCGTGTCGCCGAGCTTGAGGCCGAGCTGGCGGGCGAGGTCGGTCTCGAAGGAGACGAGCGGCTTGGTGCCCTGCTCGGCGCTCCACCACGCGCCGTCGGTGAGGCTCGAACCCTCCGGCACCGTGTCGGCGTAGGTGATGCCCCGGTCACCGTCGAGCACCCAGGCGGCGTCCTCCGGCGGGCGGATCTTGCTCGCCGGCACGCCGTTCAGGGCGACGATGCGGCCGCGCATCATCGGCACATCCTCGATCTTCCCGTTCGGCGCCGCGCGGGCCAGGAACTCCCGGAACGCGCCGGCGTCGCGGGACGGGATGTCGAGGAAGAACAGGTTCGGCGCCCGGGCCGGCAGGGTCGCGCTGATCGTGCGGCGGACATTGGCGTCGATCAGGCTGAGAGTGACGAGCAGCGTCACCCCGAGCCCGAGCGACAGGACGATGGCGGGCGTCAGCGCCCCGGGGCGGTGGAGGTTGGCGAGCGCCATCCGGGGCGCGGGCCAGCGCGGATGCGGCAGGCGGCGGGCCGCCGCCATCAGGCCGAGCGCCACGACGTGCAGCAGGCCGAAGGCGATGGCGGCGGCCGCGATGAAGATCAGCGCCACGCGCCGGTCGAAGGCGGTCGCCACCGACAGGCCAACCAGGGCCGCGAGACTCAGGCCCAGCCAGATCCGGTAGCGCCAGCGCGTGCGCACCCGGGCCGGGTCGACCGTATCGCGGAACAGGCCCGAGACCGGCACATCGTGGGCGCGGCCCAGAGGTGTGATCGCGAAGGCGAAGGCGGTGATCAGCCCATAGGCGGCAGCGAGGGCCAGCTCCCCCGGGGCGAGGGTCGGGTTGAGCGGCAGCGGCAGGTCGGCGGAGAACAGCGCGTCGAGGAGGAAGGGCAGGCTCGCGCCGATGACAAGGCCGATCAGCGTGCCGAGGCCGGCGATCAGCATCACCTGGGTCAGGTAGAGGGCGACCACCTGCGAGCCTGGGGCGCCGACGCTCTTGAGGGTCGCGATCGAGGGGCGCTTGCGCTCCACGAAGGCGTGCACGGCGTTGCCGACGCCGACGCCGCCAACGATCAGCGCGGTGAGCCCCACCAGGGTCAGGAACTGGGTGAACCGTTCGATGCTCTTGGAAAAGCGCGGGTCGGCATTGGTGCGGGACCGGATCTCCCATCCCGCCTCCAACGTCGCCGCACGGATCCGGCCCTGCGCGGCGTCAAGGTCAGCATCCGACGCGCCGGGGGGCAGGAGAATCCGGTAGCTCCAGCGGTTGAGGCTGCCGGGCTGCACGAGGCCGGTGGCACGCAGTGTCGGCTCCGCAATCATCAGCCGCGGCCCGAAGCCGATACCGCCGGCGATCTTGTCCGGCTCGGACACGATGGTGCCGCGGATCGTGACCGGATGACCGGCCAGCGCGATCCGATCGCCGACCTTGACGGCGAGGCGCGTGAGCAGGGCCGAATCGGCGAGCGCCCCCGGCACGCCGTCCCGCTCGGCTAGCAGCTCTGCCAGCCGGCCCGGTGGATCGGTGACGAGCTCGCCCGCAGCCGGATAGGTGGCGGGGTCGACGGCCTTCAGTTCGACGAGGGCCGCGTCGCCGTTCGCCGCCGCCATGGCACGCAGGGAGGCGACCACGTCGAGGCGGCCCTCCCGCGCCAGGGCCTGCCGCTCCGAGTCGGTCGCCTCGCGGTTGATGAGGTTGTAGGCGAGATCGCCCCCGAGGATCCGGCGGCCCTCCCGGCCGAGACCGTCCGAGAGCGAGCGCGAGATCGAGGCGACCCCGGCGATCGCCGCGACGCCGAGGGCGATGCAGGCGAGGAACACCCCAAACCCGCTGAGGCCACCGCGCGATTCGCGCAAGGCCAGGCGCAGGGTGAGCGGGATGCGGCGGGGATTGTTGGGCTGGGGACGGGAAAGGGTACCGTGCATGGCGCTATACCGAGCCGGGATGCCGCGCACCCCCTCCCCCCTCTGCGGGGGAGGGAAGCCCCCGAAGGGAGTGGGGCTGGGACTTCGTCTCGGCCCCACTTTTGCTGATGCAGAGGGTGCCCACTAGACCCCCCTCCTCCGTAGAGGCGAATGGATCAACATACCGCGGGCGGGGCTGCAGCCGCAGAACGAAACGCCGGTCCCCTCTCCCGTGCGGGAGAGGGACAGGGTGAGGGACGAGAACTCTCAGAACGTCGCGCGACCCGTCGGCGCATCGATCCCGTGATTGATCCTGAAATTTCTCGTCCCTCACCCCAACCCTCTCCCGCACGGGAGAGGGGGCGCGTCGCGCTCCGCCGCCAGCGTCAGTGCCGAATCCAGAGATCTGAATATCGTTGCGTGCAGAGGGGGGAGGGAATGCGCACAGACCGTCGCGCTCGAATGCCGCCATCACGCCGCCACCGCCTCCTCGATCCGCCCCGAGCGCAGGCGCACGGTGCGGTCGCACAGGCGGGCGAGGCCATTGTCGTGGGTGACCAGAACCAGCGTCGCGCCACGGTCACGCTTCAGCCGGAACAGGAGATCGACGATCTGGCGGCCGGTGGATTCGTCGAGGTTGCCCGTGGGCTCGTCGGCCACCAGGATCGCCGGATCGGGGGCGATCGCCCGGGCGATGGCCACGCGCTGCTGCTCGCCGCCGGAGAGCTGCGCCGGGTAATGGTGCAGCCGGTGCCCGAGGCCGACCGCCTCCAGCTCGGCGCGGGCCCGGTCCAGGGCGCCGGGCCGGTCGGCGAGTTCGAGCGGCAGCGCCACGTTCTCCAGGGCCGTCATGGTCGGCACGAGGTGGAAGGCCTGGAACACGATGCCGATGCGCCGGCCCCGGAAGCGGGCGAGCCCGTCCTCGTCGAGGCGGACGAGGTCGGTCTCCTCGATGATCACGCCGCCGGAATCCGGCCGCTCGAGGCCGGCCATCACCATCAGCAGCGTCGATTTGCCCGAGCCGGACGGGCCGACGAGACCCACCGCCTCGCCGCGGCCGACGGTCAGCGAGATGCCGCGCAGGACATGGACCCGGGCAGCGCCCCGGCCCAGGCTGAGATCGATGTCGGACAGCGCGATCGCCGGCTCGCGGAGCACCTTGCCTTGGCTCACGGGCGAGCCGATCTGTGGGCGATGACGAGCATGGCGCGCGAGGTCCTCGGTTGGCTTCGATCTTGGCTGCACGGGCCGCGGGTGCACCGCGATATGGGTTCCGCATTGGGGCCACGCCATGACGGCGCCGCTGTGTTCCGCCGCACACCCCTGTTTGCCGCAGCGCTAGCCCTCGTGATGGTCCCTTTCATGACAGCCCCCCGGGCGGCCCCGGGCGGACCGGTCAGGCTCGTCGCCCTCGGCGACAGCCTCACCGCCGGTTACAGGCTGCCGGCCGACGCCGCCTTCCCCACCGTGCTGGAGCGCCTGCTCAAGGCCGGGGGCGCAAACGTGACCGTGGCCAATGCCGGGGTCTCCGGCGACACCACCACCGGCGGACTCGACCGCGTCGACTGGTCGGTGCCGGACGGGACCGCCGGGGTGATCCTCGAACTCGGCGCCAACGACATGCTGCGCGGCACCGATCCGAAGGTGACCGAGGCGGCTCTGGCGGCGATCATCGAGCGGCTGAAGGCGCGGGGGATCCCGGTGCTGCTCGCCGGGATGCAGGCCGCGCCCAATCTCGGGCCGGACTACAAGGCGCGGTTCGACGCGATCTACCCGATGCTCGCCAAGCGCTACGACCTGACCCTCTACCCGTTCTTCCTGAATGGTATCATCGGCGACCCGGCGCAGCACCTTGACGACGGGCTCCACCCGAACCGCCAGGGGGTCGAGACGATCGCGGCGCACATCCTGCCCACGGTGGAGAACTTTTTGGGGGGCCTCCGGCAGGGGGCGTCGCGGTAGTGCCGCGCCTGTTCACCGGCCTCGCCGTGCCGCAAGCGGTCGCCGAGGCGCTGAAGGTCCATCAGGGCGGCCTGCCCGGCGCCCGCTGGATCGCCCCGGGCGACTTCCACGTGACCCTGCGCTTCATCGGCGATGTCGAATCGACGGTGGCCGAGGAGGTCCTGGAGGCGCTCTCCGAGATGCGGGCGCGCCCTCCCCTCACGGTGACGCTCGCCGGCCTCGGCCTGTTCGGCGGCGACAAGCCGCGGGCGCTCTACGCCGCGGTGAGCCCGGATGCGGCGCTGACCGATCTCCAGGCCGAGCAGGAGCGTCTGGTCCGGCGGGCTGGCGTCGAACCGGAACGGCGCAAGTTCACCCCGCACGTGACCCTGGCGCGGCTCCGGCGCGACGCGAACCCGGAGGCAGCCGCGATGTACCTCTCGCAGGCGCCGGTCTTCGCACCGCTGACGTTCGCGGTGGACCGGGTGACGCTGTTCTCGGCGCGGGACTCGACCGGGGGCGGGCCGTATGTGGCGGAGGCGGAATTTCCGTTCGCGTAGGTGGCAAGGTCCGTATCTGCCAAGCACCTTCCCTCCCCCCTCTGCGGGGGAGGGAGAGAAGCGGGGCCGGAGCGGCCTGTTCTCGGATCGACCTACAGCCGCCGCAGGGCCACGCTCTCGATCCGGTGGCTGGCACCCTTGGTAAGGATCAGGCTCGCCCGCTGGCGCGTGGGCAGAATATTCTCGCGCAGGTTCAGCAGGTTGATCGTCGTCCAGAGCCGGTCGGCGATGTCCAGCGCCTCGGCCTCCGGGATTCCGGCATACTTGCGAAAATACGAGCGCGGATCGCGGAACGCGGTCTGGCGCAGCTTCATGAACCGGGTGACGTACCAGCGATGCAGGTCGTCCTCGTGGCCGTCGAGATAGATCGAGAAGTCGAAGAAGTCGGACACGAACGGGATCGCGGTGCCGTCCCGGGGCAGGCGCGCGGGCTGGAGCACGTTCAGCCCCTCGACGATCAGGATGTCGGGGCTCTCCACCACCCGCTCCTCCCCGGGCACCCGGTCGTAGACGAGATGCGAGTAGAGCGGCGCGGTCACGCGCTTGTGGCCGGCCTTCACGTCGTGGAGGAAGCGCAGCAGGGCGGCGGTGTCGTAGCTCTCGGGAAAACCCTTGCGCTCCATCAGGCCGTTGGCGGCGAGCGCGGCATTGGGCAGCAGGAAGCCGTCGGTGGTGACGAGATCGACCTTCGGCGTGTTCGGCCAGCGCGCCAGCAGGGCGGCCAGGATGCGGGCCGTGGTGGACTTCCCCACCGCCACCGAGCCGGCGAGCCCGATGATGTAGGGGGCCTTTGTCTCGCGCTCGGCCAGCAGGAAGCGCTGCGTCGCCTTGAACAGGCCCTGCGTCGCCGCGACGTAGAGGGCGAGGAGGCGCGACAGCGGCAGGTAGATCGCCTCCACCTCCTCCACCGAGATCGGGTCGTTGATCGATTGCAGCCGCTCGATATCCTCGGCTTTGAGGGTCAGCGGCGTGTCGGCGCGCAGCTGCGCCCATTCCTCCCGGCTGAAGCGGCGATAGGGCGAGAGCCGGTCCGACGCTTCGAGGATCGCCTCGACCGAGCCCGGCAGCGCGGCCGCGTTCACGCGTGGCGCCTCGCGGCCTTCTCGGCGATTCCGCTCTGCGCCGTGCGGCGCTCCAGCTCGGCCATGACCGCCTCGAGTTCGACCCCGCCGGCCCGGAGCAGCACCAACAAGTGGTAGAGGACATCCGCGGCCTCGTTCATCAGGCCGGTCTTGTCGCCCTGCACGGCGGCGATAGCCGCCTCCACCGCCTCCTCGCCGAGTTTCTTGGCCGCCTTGGCGGGCCCTTCGGACAGGAGCTTGGCCGTGTAGGAGGTGGCCGGATCGGTTCCGGCGCGGCTCGCCACAAGGGCGGCGAGGTCGGCGAGCGTGTAGGCGGTCATGAAGCGATCTGCAGGTTGGCTCGGTCCGTTCTATAGGGATTGGGACCGGAATTCGGCAGGAAATTGCGCCACGACCGCGTCGGGGGCAAGCGGTGCGGGTGAATGCAGCTGCGCTTTGTCCGGCTCTTGATGTGACGGATCCCTGGGAGCTTTGCCGCAACCAGCCTCGGCGTACGGTCGGGGGCGGTTGCGACTCCCGTTAGGATCATCCTTCCCATCGTCCGATGCGGGATCGACAGTGACCGGAAGCTCCGACAGTCGAGCGTTTCGACGCCGGATCATGCAGGACGCGTCGGCGGCGAGGGGTGACGGTCGAAGGCGCGGCCCTTCGAGGTGGTGGGATCGGGTCGCGATCGGAACGGTTCACTGAGCGGATCCTATGTCTCCGCTTGATGCCGAGGCCTCGAAAAATCGTCGCTTTCCCCTATCCGCAAGGGGGAGGAGCGCGCGCCCCGTCGTGCCGGGATCGCTGTGCCGAACATTGTAAAAGAGCTGGGTCGAAGGCGTTATAAAGCGTCCATGGGGCGATACGCATGGCGGTCGCGCGTCAGACGGGAATCTGTATGGCGAACGAAATTCATACACCACGACAAACGAGCAGATTTTGAGCGTTAAATTGAAAGGCGGCACAGTAATTCTCAGAAAATTTCTCCAACATACCTTGGACATAGATTGATTATTTGTCGTAGCAAGAAATTGATGATTTATGAGATTTCACTGCATGTAAACTAAAAATGAACTTTCAAGAAAATATTGAGCCTGCCATGGGCCGGCTGAATACAAATCGGCCATCATTCTGTCCATCATAGATTAAATTTTCGATTTTGGGATGTCTAATAATGAGACATCTTTGAGAAATAGAAATTCGCAACGGTGTCTTCCGTGACTTAATTTGAAGTTGTTCTGGACCGCTGGCTGCCACGTCTTTGAAGCACTGGCCGTGCCGAGAGTTCTGTGTCAGAAGACCAATGCCCTGGTTGTCCGGTCTTGAACGACGAGCGAAGGCTAAGTTCGGGGAAAGGTCGCATGCCGAGCTGAAGCAGAAGACGTTTCGATGGCCACGTCAGATGATTGGGCTTCCAAACCTGTGTTATGCAAGTGAAGGATGATCAATCGCTGGGCCGACAGATGTCTCGGCATCGATCGTCGCGCAAGGATGCTCCAACGAGCGCGGTCGCAACAGCGATCCTCTGTGGCGCCTCGGTCATTCTGCCGAAGAGAACGCGCGTCGTTATCCTCGGACGTCGACCTTTAAGTCTGGCGCTGTAATACACAAGTCCAGGATCGAGTGAATGGCCAGTGCTGTCAAATAAAAAGCCCCTCTCGACATAGCTAAATCGATGATTTTAATTAACAGGAAAATATAAGGCCGATAACCGATGACTGGTGTGCATGAAGAATTTTCTTTGTCGACACACGGCGACAGCAAGTCGTCACTAAGTGCATTGTTGATAGACTTTGCTTTAAGAAAATCATTTGCCCTACAGCATAAATTGTCCGATCCTGTCCTGCTTATGGAGGGAATGTCTGGGAAAAAATATAGGATCTTTATAAACAATCTGCTGTCTTCGCTGCCTGATGCCCGTTATCTCGAAATCGGCACCTGGGCTGGGTCCACGGTTTGCGCGGCGATGTATGGGAACAAGGCGAAAGTTACCTGCGTCGACAATTGGTCGCTGTTCGGGGGGGCCTCGCGACCTTTTCATGCAGAATGTCAACTTGTACAAGAATGACAATATAGATTTTCGATTTATCGAGGCCGACTTCAGAAAAATAGACTATTCAGCTATCGGAAAATTCAATATCTATTTTTTCGATGGACCTCATAGCGCCGAGGATCAGCGCGACGGGCTGCTTCTCGCCATGCCATCCTTCGATGACGAAATAAGCTTCATCGTTGACGATTGGAATTTTGAGCAAGTCCGCACTGGAACGATCGCGGGTCTTAATCAATCCGGGCTGAATCTTTCTTATATGGTTGAAATTAGATCGACACAAGATGGAAATCATCCAGTGCAATCGAAATTTCAATATAGCGATTGGCACAACGGGTATTTCATATGCGTTCTCAGTAAGCGGTAGACGCTTGTCGGATCTCGCGCCGGATTTCGGATCTGGCGCGCGACGACGGCCTATTACTCGTTCGGCAGGTGCCGGGCCAGCGCCTCCAGCACGGCCATGCGGACGGCCACGCCCATCTCGACCTGCTCGCGGATCAGCGACTGCGCCCCGTCGGCGATCTCGGAGGAGATCTCGACGCCGCGGTTCATCGGCCCCGGATGCATCACCAGGGCGTCGGGCTTGGCCAGCGCCAGCTTCTCGCCGTCGAGGCCGAAATACCGGAAATACTCCTTCACGGAGGGGACGAACGAGCCGTTCATGCGCTCGCGCTGCAGCCGCAGCATCATCACGATGTCGCAGCCGACGAGGCCTTTCCGCATATCGGTGAAGGTCTCGACGCCGAAGCGCTCGATCCCAGCCGGTAGCAGCGTCGAGGGGGCGATCAGGCGGACCCGCGCGCCCATCGCCTGGAGCAGGATGATGTTCGAACGCGCCACCCGCGAGTGCAGCACGTCCCCGCAGATCGCCACCTGAAGGCCCTCGATCCGGCCCTTGTTGCGCCGGATGGTCAGCGCGTCGAGGAGCGCCTGGGTCGGGTGCTCGTGCGCCCCGTCGCCGGCATTGACCACCGCGCAATCGACCTTGCGGGCGAGCAGATGCACGGCACCGGCCGATTCGTGGCGGACCACGATGATGTCGGGCCGCATGGCGTTCAGCGTCGCGGCGGTGTCGATCAGGGTCTCGCCCTTCTTCACCGAGGACGAGGCCACCGACATATTCATCACGTCGGCGCCGAGCCGCTTGCCGGCGAGCTCGAAGGAGGATTGCGTCCGCGTCGAGGGCTCGAAGAACAGGTTGATCTGCGTGCGGCCCCGGAGCGTCGCGCGCTTCTTCTCGACCTGCCGCGAGATGTCGACGGCGGAATCGGCGGCGTCGAGCAGAACCTCGATGTCGGGCCGGGTCAGGCCCTCGATGCCGAGGAGGTGCCGGTGCGGGAAGGGCGCGGGCGGAGGCGTCGTCATCATGATGAGGCCCGGGTGTAGGTGCGGCGCGCTCCGCGGGCAAGGCTGCGATGGTCAGACATGTCGGTAAAGGCCGAAGCGGGTTCTGCTCCCACGCGGGCTATGACCTGCACAGGTTGGAGGTTTCTGCCGGCTCGTCCGGTCACTCGGAGGGGCGGTCCCGGCATCCCGCGCGCCCTCCCTCCCCCCGCTGCGGGGGAGGGTGGCCCCTGCGTCAGCAGGGGTCGGGAGAGGGGAACCCGGGTTCAGAATATGGCAGCGACCGGCATGAAGGCTTGCGTCCTAACCGGCAGCGTTGCTCCCCTCTCCCGACCCCCTTCGGGAGCCACCCTCCCCCGCAGAGGGGGGAGGGAGACGCGCGTGTGTCCGGCCGCCTCCAATGAAGATATGTGAATATCGTAGCCCGCACGGGAGAGGGGGGCCTGTTGCGCCCTGCCGCCAGCGTCGGTGCCGGATTGAGATGTGTGATCGCCCCTGCGGGGTGGGGCGGGCGCGGGTGAGTCGCTGGTTCTCACCCGTTCGCGTGTGACGCTGGTCGCTCGGCGAGGCGAACCGCCTGCGGCGTTTTTTCCCGCGGATGGTAACCGGCGCAGCCTGCGCCACGTATTTGCCGGTACAGTCGGGATTCGGAGATGTCCCGGCCCCGCGACGCCAACCGGGATCCCGACACGTGGCCGCCTCCCCTACCCTTGAAGCCCCCGAGACCGTCGACCGCTCGGGGCGGCGCTGGTTCTACCGCCACCCGCTGGTGATCCGGCTGGCGCACTGGATCAACGCCGCGGTGCTGCTCGTGCTGCTGATGAGCGGCCTGCAGATCTTCAACGCCCACCCCGCCCTCTACTGGGGCGCGACCTCGACCTTCGACACGCCGGCGCTCGCCATCACCAGCGAGCAGGGACGTGACGGCACGAATCGCGGCGTGGTGACGGTCGGCTCCCACACCCTCGACACCACCGGCGTGCTCGGCCTGTCGAAGCAGGGCGGCACCGAAGTCGAGCGCGCCTTCCCATCCTGGGCGACCCTGCCGGCCGACCAGGACCTCGCCACGGGGCGGCGCTGGCACTTCCTGTTCGCGTGGCTCCTGGTGATCAACGGCGCGGTCTATCTTTTCTACGGACTGTTCAGCGGCCAGCTCCGCCGGCGCCTGATCCCGGAGAGCGACCAGATCCGCGATTTCGGCGGTTCCGTGAAGGAGCACCTGCTCCTGCGCTTCCCCGAGGGCACGGAGGCCAAGCGCTACAACGTCATCCAGAAGCTGACCTACCTCGTCCTGGTGCTCGGCCTGCTGCCCGCGATGGTGCTCGCCGGTCTTGCCATGTCGCCGGGGATGGATGCCGCCTGGCCCTGGCTCACCGAGCTGTTCGGCGGCCGGCAATCGGCGCGCAGCATCCACTTCATCGCGGCCGGGCTGATCGTGCTGTTCGTGGTGGTCCACGTGGTGCTCGTGATCGTCTCCGGCCTCGTCAACAACATGCGCGGCATGATCACCGGCTGGTTCAGCCTCGGCCGCGACCGGGAGACCGCCCGATGATCCTCCACCGCCGCAAGCTCCTCACCGCCGGCGCCGGCCTGCTGGGCACCGCGCTGCTGGGCGGCTGCGACAGGTTCGCCGGGACCGAGGAGGGGCAGCGCACCCTCAAGGTCGGCGAGGACGCGAACGCGTACGTCCAGCGCCTGCTGATGTCCCCCGCGACCCTGGCCCGGGAATTCCCGGCCGCGATGATCTCGCCCTGGTTCAAGCCGAACGGCACGATCGACCCGCCGGACCGCGCCTACCGCGCCCTGGCGGCGCAGACGTTTTCGGATTTCAAGCTCTCCGTCGACGGGCTCGTCCAGACGCCGCTGTCGCTGAGCCTCGCGGACCTGCGCGCCCTGCCCGCCCGCACCCAGATCACCCGCCACGATTGCGTCGAGGGCTGGAGCTGCATCGGGCAATGGTCGGGCGTGCCGCTCGCCGAGGTGCTGAAGAAGGCCGGGCTGAAGCCGCAGGCGCGCTACGCCGTGTTCCACTGCGCCGACACGCTGGAGGTCGAGGCCGGCCCCAAGGGCGGCGGCAAGGGGCGCGGCCAGGGCGCGTCCCTGTGGCGCCCGACCCATCCGGGGGCGGTCCGCGACGCGTACGTCCAGCTCGCCGCCGCCGACGATTGGGGCGGCGCGCCGACCGCCACCGATGCGCCGAAGACTGACGCCCCCACGGATGATTGGGGCCAGGGCAGCCCGGCCCCGGAGCCCGAGGAGACGGGGACACCGATCCGCTACTACGAGAGCATCGACCTCTACGACGCCTTCAACCCGCAGACGATCCTGGCCTACGACCTCAACGGCAAGCCGCTGCCGGTCTCGAACGGCGCGCCGCTGCGCCTGCGGGTCGAGCGCCAGCTCGGCTACAAGCAGGCCAAGTACGTGATGCGGGTGGAGATGGTGGAGTCCCTCGCCGAGATCGGCCAGGGCAGCGGCGGCTACTGGGAGGATCGCGGCTACGAGTGGTACGCGGGGATCTGACCGCTCAGCGCGGCGTCTCCCCGCGCTCGCGCTCGACCGCCGCCATCAGCACGGCGTTGACGCGGGCCTGCCATCCGGGCCCCATGGCGCGGAAATGCGCCACCACTTCCGGAAGAAGGCGGACCATGACTGGTTCGTCCGCCAGTCCAGGGATAAGGTCGGGCGGGCCGCGCCGCACGAAGCGGTCGCCGACATGGAAGTCGGCCCGCGCGAGCATCGCGTCCGTCAGTTCGGGAATCTCGTCGTATTCCTCCGGCGTGATCGCGTGCGCGTCCACCTTGGCGAGGTCGCTTTGCACCGGGACCTCAGCGGATGAGCGGTGCGTAGCGCTTCTGCTCCCTGACATTGGCTTTCCTCATCGAGAAAACGTGGTGGTCCTGCTCTCGCGGTGTCCAGATCACGATCGTCATGCGGCCGGCTAGGAAGCCGACCGTGACGAGTTGGACCTCGCCGTAATCCTGACGGACATCCTCGAACGTGAATGTCCGGCCCGCAAACACCAGTGCCGCATCCTCGAAGTCGAGCCCGCGTTCCACCAGGGTCCGACTGCGCTTGGCCGGATCGTAGGTGATCGCCATCGCGCACCGTTCATATAAGCCGTGCGCGGGGCTTACGACGAGTCCCTCGGGCGAGGCTTGCGTCACCCCCGCCATTTGACAACCCGTCCCCCGTAACCCACTTGTCCCCGGCGCGCGGCCCCGGCCCGACGGCGGGCAAACGTCCCACGCGAATTTCGAACAGAATTCGTCCGTCGCGCCAGGCTCCGTCGAGGGGCAGAGGTCTGAATGAAAGTCGTCGTCGTCGAGTCGCCGGCCAAAGCCAAGACGATCAATAAGTATCTCGGCCGCGACTATGAAGTCATCGCCTCCTTCGGGCATATCCGCGACCTGCCGGCCAAGGACGGCTCGGTCGATCCCGAGCAGGATTTCCACATGGTCTGGGAGCTGGCCGACCGGGGCGCCAGCCGCGTCAGCGAGATCGTCAAGGCGGTCAAGGGCGCCGACAAGCTGATCCTGGCGACCGACCCGGACCGCGAGGGCGAGGCGATCTCCTGGCACGTCCTGGAGGCATTGAACGCCCGCAAGGCGCTCAAGGGCATCCCGGTGGAGCGCGTCACCTTCAACGCCATCACCAAGTCGTCGGTCGAGGCGGCGATGCGCAAGCCCCGGGAGATCGACCAGGCGCTGGTCGACGCCTACCTGGCGCGCCGGGCGCTCGACTATCTCGTCGGCTTCAACCTCTCGCCGGTCCTGTGGCGCAAGCTCCCCGGCGCCCGCTCGGCGGGGCGCGTGCAGTCCGTGGCGCTCCGCCTCGTGGTCGAGCGCGAGATGGAGATTGAGCGGTTCAAGCCGCGCGAGTACTGGACGCTCATCGCCACCCTGACGACCGCGGCGGGCGGGACCTTCGAGGCCCGCCTCGTGGGGGCGGACGGCAAGCGCATCCAGCGTCTCGATGTCGGGACGGGCGAGGAGGCCGCGGCGTTCAAGCGCGACCTCGAACTCGCGACCTTCCAGGTGGCCAGCGTCGAAGCCAAGCCCGCCAAGCGCCACCCCCAGCCGCCCTTCACCACCTCCACGCTCCAGCAGGAAGCATCGCGGAAACTCGGGATGGCCCCGGCCCAGACCATGCGGGTCGCCCAGCGCCTCTACGAGGGGGTGGATGTCGGCGGCGAGACGGTCGGCATCATCACCTACATGCGGACCGACGGCGTCGACATGGCGCCGGAGGCGATCCAGGACACCCGCCGGGTCGTCGCCAAGGAGTTCGGCGACCGCTACGTGCCGGACGTGCCGCGCAAGTACAGCGTCAAGGCCAAGAACGCCCAGGAGGCCCACGAGGCCGTGCGGCCGACCGATATGGGCCGCCTGCCCAAGATGGTCGCGCGCCACCTCGAGTCCGAGCAGGCCAAGCTCTACGAGCTGATCTGGACCCGCACCATGGCGAGCCAGATGGAATCGGCCGAGCTGGAGCGCACCACCGTGGACGTCACGGCGAAGGTCGGCCCCCGTCAGATCGACCTGCGCGCCACCGGCCAGGTGGTGAAGTTCGACGGCTTCCTGGCCCTCTATCAGGAGGGCAAGGACGACGAGGAGGACGAGGAGAGCCGCCGCCTGCCGCCCATGAAGGCCGGCGACCCGCTGACCCGCGAGCGCATCGCCTCGACCCAGCATTTCACCGAGCCGCCGCCGCGCTACTCCGAGGCGAGCCTCGTGAAGCGCATGGAGGAACTCGGCATCGGCCGGCCCTCGACCTACGCGGCAGTGCTGCAGACCCTGCGCGACCGCGAGTACGTCAAGATCGAGAAGAAACGGCTGCAGCCGGAGGACAAGGGGCGGCTCGTCACGGGCTTCCTGGAGAGCTTCTTCCGGCGCTACGTCGAGTACGACTTCACCGCCGATCTGGAGGCGCAGCTCGACCGGGTCTCCAACGCCGAGATCGACTGGCGGGCGGTGCTGCGCGATTTCTGGCGCGATTTCTCCGCGGCGATCGGCGAGACCAAGGAGCTGCGCGTCACCGACGTGCTGGAGGCGCTGAACGGTCTCCTCGGCCCGCACATCTTCCCCGACAAGGGCGACGGCTCGAACCCGCGCACCTGCCCGACCTGCGGCGCCGGCCAGCTCTCGCTGAAGCTCGGCAAGTTCGGCGCCTTCATCGGCTGCTCGAACTATCCGGAGTGCAAGTACACCCGCCAGCTCTCGGCCTCGGGTGTCGATGGCGACGGCGACGGTTCGTCCGCCGAGGGTGGCCAGCCGGGCGTCCGGGTGCTGGGCAGCGATCCCGCGACCGGCCTGCCGGTGACGCTCCGCGACGGGCGGTTCGGCCCGTTCGTGCAGCTGGGCGAGGCTTCCACCGAGAAGGACGCTGCCAAGCCGAAGCGCTCGTCGCTGCCCAAGGGGCTTTCGCCGTCCGAGGTCGGCCTCGACAAGGCCCTGGCCCTGCTCGCCCTCCCCCGGGAGGTGGCGCGCCACCCCGAGACCGGTGAGCCGATCCTGGCCAATCTCGGCCGGTTCGGGCCCTACGTGCAGCACGGGAAGACCTACGCCAATCTCGGCAAGGACGACGACGTGCTGGAGATCGGCGGTAACCGCGCCATCGACCTGATCGTCGCCAAGGAGCAGGGCGGCGGCCGTGGCCGCCCGGCTGCCGATCCGGGTCGTCCCCTCGGCCAGGACGCGGCCAGCGGGCGCGACCTCGTGGTCAAGGCCGGCAAGTACGGCCCCTACGTCACGGACGGCGAGGTGAACGCCACGCTTCCGAAGACGATGGCGGCCGAGGCTCTGACCTTGGACGAGGCGATCGCCCTGGTGAATGCCAAGCGTGCCGCGGGGGGTGGCAAGCCGGCCAAGCGCGGATCGGCGCGGAAGACGTCCGCCCGGGCGACGGGCGGCGACAAGCCGGCGGCGAAGAAAACCGCCGCCAAGAAACCGGCTTCGGCCGCGGGGACGGCGAAGAGTGCAGCCGCGAAGCGTCCGGCGGCCAAGAAGGCGCCCGCGAAGAAATCGGGGACCGCCTGAGCCGGCGGGTCCGGCTCGGATCAGACGAGGTAGCTGAGGGTGGCCACCACCGCGGTCGCCAGAGTGGCCAGCGCCAGGGTCGTGGCGGTCACGAAGGCCCGGGCGGGCTGTACCCCGGCCGCCTCGTCCTCGCACCCGAAGGCGGCGCCGGCCGCGTGCTCGAAACGGATCAGGGTGAGGCGGCGGGACTCGATCGCGGCATTGGTCATCGACTGCGGCTCCCTGACCACGGTCAAGTTCTGTCTCCGCCAATAACGTCGACCATTTCGAACCGTTCCGGTGGCGATCTGCTGAGATTGATCGTGCGCGTCACGGGAAAACCTTAACCCATCATTGTGCAACGTCGCGATGACGGCCGGCGGCGCGTTCGGAAGCGCCGTTGCCGCTGTGCCCCTCGCTCGCGGCGCCGCAGCATGCGATGGTGACGCCGCGTCGCCCCCGGGGCGGCCGGCTTTGATGTTTCTGTTTTGTTCCGCTATCGTGCGGGGATGAAGGCGCATGCTCCACGACCGCATAACAGTCCGCGTGAGATCGAGCCGGCCGATGGGCCGCGCCCGCGGAGGCCGCGCGTGAGCGACCCGGCGCGCGACCTGTTGGGGCCGGGTGGGAAGGCGGCCACCCCCGCCGCCCGGTTGCCCGAGCCGCGACGGCGCCTGGCCGCCTCGGCCTCGGTGCCGGCCATCGCGGCGGCCGAGCCCGAGGCCGGCTACACGGCCTCCGACATCGAGGTGCTGGAGGGGCTGGAGCCGGTCCGGCGCCGGCCCGGCATGTATATCGGTGGCACCGACGAGCGGGCGCTGCACCACCTCTTCGCCGAGGTGATCGACAATTCCATGGATGAGGCGGTGGCTGGCCATGCCAGTTTCATCGAGGTGGAGCTGGAGGAATCCGGGATCCTGGTGGTCACCGACAACGGCCGCGGCATCCCGGTGGACCCGCACCCGAAATTTCCAGGCAAGTCCGCGCTCGAAGTCATCATGACGACGCTGCATGCCGGGGGTAAATTCGACTCGAAGGTCTACGAGACCTCCGGCGGTCTGCACGGCGTCGGCATTTCGGTGGTCAACGCCCTGTCGGATCTCCTGGAGGTCGAGGTCGCCCGCAATCAGACCCTCTACCGCCAGACCTTCTCGCGCGGCCACGCGCAGGGCGCGCTGGAGCTGGTCGGCCGGGTGCAGAACCGCCGCGGCACGCGGGTCCGCTTCCATCCCGACGCCCAGATCTTCGGCTCGCTGAAGTTCGATCCGCGCCGCCTGTTCAAGATGGCGCGCTCCAAGGCCTACCTGTTCGGCGGCGTCGAGATCCGCTGGCGCTGCGCCCCCGCCCTGCTCGAAG
Source organism: Methylobacterium sp. J-026 (assembly GCF_022829585.1). Classification (GTDB taxonomy): domain Bacteria; phylum Pseudomonadota; class Alphaproteobacteria; order Rhizobiales; family Beijerinckiaceae; genus Methylobacterium. The sequence continues at coordinate 26,393 of NZ_JAKSYC010000119.1, read as the reverse complement.
GGCTGGAGGGCGTGCCGGCCGAGGCCGTGCACCGCTTCCCCGACGGGTTGCGCGACTACCTGGCCCGAGACATCGACGGCAAGGACCTCGTCACCGACGCGATGTTCTCCGGCAAGATCACCAAACCGGGCTCGCACGGCTCCCTGGAATGGGCGGTGGCCTGGATGGTCGCCGAGGACGGGTTCTCGCATTCCTACTGCAACACCATCCCGACGCCCGAGGGTGGCACCCACGAGGCCGGCCTGCGGGTCGCTCTGCTGCGGGCCTTACGCGAGCACGCCGAGCGCGTGAACCAGGCCAAGCGCATGATGGCGGTCACCACCGACGACGTGATGGCGACCTGCGCGTCGATGCTGTCGGTGTTCATCCGCGAGCCCGAGTTCCAGGGCCAGACCAAGGACAAGCTCGCCACCGTCGAGGCGCAGCGCATCGTCGAGACGGCGGTGCGCGACGCCTTCGACCATTGGCTGGCCGCCTCCCCGGCCCAGGCCAACAAGCTCCTCGACTGGGTGATCGACCGGGCCGAGGAGCGTCTGCGCCGCCGCCAGGAGAAGGAGGTCGCCCGCAAGAGCGCGACCCGCAAGCTGCGGCTGCCCGGCAAGCTGGCGGATTGCTCGGCCGCCGGCACCGCGGGTTCCGAGATCTTCATCGTCGAGGGCGATTCCGCCGGCGGCTCGGCCAAGCAGGCCCGCGACCGGGCCACCCAGGCGATCCTGCCGCTGCGCGGCAAGATCCTGAACGTCGCCTCGGCCTCCCGGGACAAGCTCGGCGCCAACCAGCTGATCTCGGACCTGACCCTGGCGCTCGGCTGCGGGACCGGATCGGCCTTCCGCGAGACCGATCTGCGCTACGACAAGGTGATCATCATGACGGACGCCGACGTCGACGGCGCCCACATCGCCTCGCTGCTGATCACCTTCTTCTACCGGCAGATGCCCAAGCTCATCGACCGCGGCCACCTGTACCTGGCGATTCCGCCGCTCTACCGGCTCCAGCAGGGCTCGAAGGTGGCCTATGCAAGGGACGATGCCGACCGGGAGCGGATCACCAAGACGGTGTTCAAGGGCGGCAAGGTCGAGATCGGGCGCTTCAAGGGCCTGGGCGAGATGATGCCGGCCCAGCTCAAGGAGACCACCATGGACCCGAAGAAGCGCACGCTCCTGCGCGTCGCGATCCTCGACGAGGCTCGGGAATCGACGGGCGACACGGTCGAGCGCCTGATGGGCAACAAGCCCGAAGCCCGCTTCGCCTTCATCAGCGAGCGCGCCGCCTTCGCCGAGGGGGCCGATCTCGACATCTGAGGAATGGTCTCGCGCGGCCGCGGCGTTTCAGCATGCCGGGCTGCGCCGCACGCCGATGACGCGGAGGCGGCGCGTCGCGGTGGTCCGACGCGAGATCGCGAACATCCCGAAGCTGCGTCTCGCGGGCGAGCAGAGCCCGGGCAGAGCGCTAATGCGCGGCGATCGCCTTTGCCGGATCGAAGGGCTGGGCCGCCGAGATGGTGTCCTTGCTCATGTTGAGAACCGCCGAGAAGCGGCTGCCGCCGGGCCGCAGCACCAGGGCGCTGGGCTCCACCGCGATGCGCTTGCTCCCCAGCCCGAGGAAGCCGCCGACATCCATCACCACCGCCTTGAGCGTACCGCCGTCGGCAATCAGGAGGTCGTCAATCTTGCCGACGCTGTCGCCGGCGGCGTTGCGCACCTCGACGCCGATCATCTTGGAGGCCAGGAAGGCGACTGGCTTGAGTCCCTGACGCTTGGCGGCATCCTCGGCGCTGGCGGCCTCCATCAGGCGTCCGGCTCCGGCACCGTCGGTCGCAGTGCCCGGCCCCGTCCCGGGTAGCACCGTACCCCGGCCGATCACGGAGGCGTCCTGAGCGCGGGCCTGCGGCACCGCAAGGCAGAGGGCTGTCAGCGACAGGACAAGGATTCGGCTTCGCATCGACGATCGTTCCGCGCGCCCTATCCGGCTGGGGCGCCGGGGGCTCAATCGCCCGATGCCGGCCCGGTTCCGGCCCGGCATGTCGCACCCGCCCGAGCGGCATCGGGCCCGGAACGCGAAAGGGGCCCGGCCTTTCGGCCGGACCCCGTCCAGGGAGCCGGGATGCCCGGCTCCGACGTTCGATCTCAGTACGAGCCGAACTTGTAGTTCACACCGGCGCGGACGACCGCGAACTCGGTCTTGGCCGCGGCGCCGTTGAGGTAAGCGGTGCCGTTCGGGGGCAGCAGATAATTGTAGAAGATGCCCGAGGCGGCGTTCTTCTGACGATCGAGGCTGACGTACAGACCTTCGACCTTCAGCGTCACGGCCGAGGACTTGAAGAAGTTCAGGAACGAATCGGTGGGCAGGGCGTACTCGACGCCGCCGCCGACCGCGTAGCCGGTGCGGAAGCTGTCGCGGAACCGGTTGCCCGCGAAGTTCTGATCGTCCTGGCCCGAGGCATAGGCGAAGCCGCCGGTGCCGTAGATCAGGGTGCGGTCGAAGGCGTAGCCGAGACGGCCGCGGGCGGTGCCGAAGTAGTCGAGCCCGTTGCCGCTGGTGGCGACATAGGCGCGCGGCCGCGAGAAGGCGACGCCCGGATCGCCGAAGCCGGTGTAGTTCAGCGTGCCGTCGGCGCGGCGGGCGAAGTCGACGTACTGCGCGTCAGCCTCGAAGCCGACCACGATGCCCGAGCCCGGCGTGAACTGATAGTTGTAGCCGATCTGCCCGCCGCCGGTGAAGCCGTCGTTGTTGTTGCGGTTGTTGACGCTGACCACCGCGTTGGTGCCGGCCGAGTTCACCACCGAACCGTAGGGCAGGAAGTAGTTGGTGGTCTTGCGGCTGTTGGCATCGAAGCCGTAGCCGGCGTTCACACCGAAGTAGAACCCCGTCCAGGTGAAGACCGGCACCGGCGTGAAAGCCGGCGGCGGCGCTGCGCGGCGCGGCAGATCGGCCGCCGAGGCCGCGGCGGTGACGCCGACCAGCACAGTCGACGCAAGGAGAAGCTTCTTCATGATTCCAAAGGTCCTGGGTTAGCTGGAGCCGACAGCCTTCTAGGCGTTCCCGGTCCCAAGATCTGTCGCTTTCCTGCAACAAGTGTTCTCAGACTAGCCGCAGAGCGTCAACAAAACATGAAGACTAGTGGCCGACATCCGGTGCGCTATCATCGAGTTACCGCCAATCGGGAGCTTATATTTATTATAAATTGGTCTGAATAGTCTTCATGGAGATTGTTTATGGCGATAAAATCAGAGGATTCACGCTCGATATTGGTCAAGTGACGGCGATCTCGTACCGCGCCGCGCGGATGAGGTTCGCCCCGTCTGATCGTTCACCGCCGCCCGGCGTAAAGCTGTGGTTAACCATGGTGCCCAACGATGCGCGGCCGAAGGCCTGGCGCGCGTTCGGCGGAGCGAGTCGCCCATGCACATCCGCCTTGACCGGGCTTCGAAAGCCTTCGGCAGGCGGCGGCCCGCCGGTGCGGCCGTCGACCTGGACCGGAGGAATCCGGTTCGCCGGGGAACGCTCCTCGGCTGGTCGCTGCGCGTATCGGCTGTCGCCGGTCTCCTGGCGGTCGCCGGCGCCTCTCAGCTAGCCCGGTGGAACAAGCTGAGCGATCCTCCCAGCCGGATCTTCGCCACGGCGGCTCCGGTCCCGCCCGACCCGGAGACGACCGGCGCCATCCCGGATGGTGTGGGGGCCGCACGGGCCACGCGGCCCGATCCCCGCCGCCGGCCCGTCTCCGACCGGCTCAGGCCCTGATCGGGCCCGGATCGCCTGTGCGTCGCGGCGCGTCGCCGCGCATTGCGAGATTGACAAGCCGCGCCAAGCCCCTAACTGACGGTCAGCATGCGCCCCGCGGCCCCGGGAGCGTACCAGCGCCCCGCGCGATCCTTCCCAGCCGTTGCCGCGACGGTGTCCATCGCGCCGGCCGGGCGCGCAACGGTTCCTGAACGCAGATGCCTTTTTCCGACCTGGGACTGAGCGAGAAAGTCCTGAACGCCGTCGCGACGGCGGGCTACACCGAGCCGACGCCGATCCAGGCCGAGGCCATCCCGCACGTTCTCGCCCGCCGCGATGTCCTGGGTATCGCCCAGACCGGGACCGGCAAGACTGCGGCCTTCACGCTGCCGATGCTGACCCTGCTGGAGAACGGTCGCGCCCGCGCCCGGATGCCCCGCACGCTGATCCTGGAACCGACCCGCGAACTGGCCGCCCAGGTGGTCGAGAACTTCGACCGCTACGGCACCAACCACAAGCTCAACGTGGCGCTGATCATCGGCGGGGTCTCGTTCGCCGATCAGGATGCCAAGCTGATGCGCGGCACCGACGTGCTGATCGCCACGCCGGGCCGCCTGCTCGACCATTTCGAGCGCGGCAAGCTGCTGCTGACCGGTGTGGAGCTTCTGGTCATCGACGAGGCGGACCGCATGCTCGACATGGGGTTCATCCCGGATATCGAGCGGATCGTGAAGATGGTGCCGTTCACCCGGCAGACCCTGTTCTTCTCCGCGACCATGCCGCCGGAGATCGAGCGGCTGGCGGACATGTTCCTGCACAATCCCCAGCGGGTCGAGGTGGCCCGGCCCGCCTCCACCGCCACCACGATCACGCAGCGTTTGGTCGCCACCGGCTCCGAGGGCCATGCCAAGCGCGAGCGCCTGCGCGACCTGATCCGCGGCGAGGCCGAGCTCAAGAACGGGATCATCTTCTGCAACCGCAAGCGCGATGTCGCGCTGCTCCAGAAGTCGCTGGTCAGCCACGGCTTCGACGCGGCGGCCCTGCACGGCGACATGGACCAGCGGGCGCGGACCACCGCCCTCGACGCGTTCCGGAACGGCGAGACCGCCCTGCTGGTCGCCAGCGACGTGGCGGCCCGCGGGCTCGACATCCCGGCGGTCAGTCACGTCTTCAACTTCGACGTGCCGCATCACCCCGAAGACTACGTCCACCGGATCGGCCGGACGGGCCGCGCCGGCCGGTCCGGCACGGCCTACACGCTGGCCTCGCCGGAGGATTCCCGCTCCCTCGGCGCCATCGAGGTGCTGATCGGCCAGCCGATCCCGTGGTTCGACGGCGACCTGTCGTCGGTGGCCGATCCCTCCGCCGATACCGGCACCCGCCATCGCGGTCGCTCGGGCGATACCCGCCGCGGGGCGCGCTCGGCCAAGGCCGGCGGAGGCACCTCCGTCCCCGCCGCAGACCGCCCGAAGGCGCGCGGCGCCCGCGGTGGTGCGTCGCCGCAGCGTGCCGAGACCCGTGGCGGCGCGGCCGCACCCCGGGCCGAGACCCGTGGCGCCGTGTCCGCGCCGCGGGCCGAAACCCGTCCCCTGCCGGAGCCGCGGCGCGAATCCGGCCGCGCGGAGCGGGTGCGCGACGAGCGCGGGCGCCGGAACGAGGCGGACGGCGAGACGCCCATCGGCCTCGGCGCCCATGTTCCGGCCTTCCTGCTTCGTCCAGTCTCGGCGAAGAAAGATAAATAAGGCCCGCGAATACGGCTTTAACTCTCTGTCTACCAGGCTGCCGTAGTCTGGTCTTCGGGCCACTATGCGACGAAGCGTCGGTAGGCCGAGGGCGGCGGGACGGGCATGAGCCATGAGAGCCATTCGGATCGGGATCGCAGCTTCGCGCTGGCGAAGCGGACCCACGACCTGATTCGCGATTACGGCCCCTCGGCGACCCCGCGTGCCTATGCCGTCTGGTACGCCTATGTGTCGGCGGAACTGCCGCTGCTCGGCGACGCGGTGAAGCGCCTCACCACCGAGAAGGGGGCGCTCACCGAGGCCGACATCGACGACCTCCACGAGACCTACCTGAACCGGCACGGCCTGGAGAACGCCACCGGCGACATCAGCCGCGTGGTCCTGGGCGAGATCGCGGCGGTCACCGAGATCCTCGACCTGTCGCTCGGCTCCACGACGCAGTACGGCGAATCCCTGCGCGGACTCGCCCAGGATCTCGCCGACGGCCTGCCCAATGGCGCGGGGCTCGGCGAGATCGTCGCGACGCTGGTCTCCACCACCCGCGAGGTCGCGGTCAACAACCGGGTCCTCGAAGCGCGTCTGCGCGAGACCCGCAGCGAGATCGAGACCCTCCGCGAGAAGCTCGAGGCGACCCGGCTCGAGAGCCTCACCGACACGCTGACCGGCCTCTCGAATCGCAAGCATTTCGAGGAGAGCCTGAAGGCGGCCATCGAGGCCGCCCGGCTGCGCGCCGGCACGATGAGCCTGATCATCCTCGACATCGACTTCTTCAAGCGCTTCAACGACCTGTACGGCCACCTGACGGGCGATCAGGTGCTGCGGCTCGTGGCGATCGTGATGCGCGAGAATGCCGGCCGGCAGGCGCAGCTCGCCCGGTTCGGCGGCGAGGAGTTCGGGATCATCCTGCCCGAGGCGGACCGCGTCCTGGCCCGGCAGGTGGCCGAGACGGTCCGGGCCAGCGTGATGGGGCGCGAGCTGGTCAAGCGCTCCACCGGCGAGTCGCTGGGCAAGATCACGGTCTCGCTGGGCGTCGCGGTTCTGCGCCAGGGCGACACGCCGGCCGCGCTGCTGGAGCGGGCCGACCTGTGCATGTTCGTGGCCAAGCGCGGCGGCCGCAACCGCGCCGTGGACGACACCGCCGAGGCGCTGTCGCAGGTCGCCTGACGCGCGGCCGCTCCGGCCCGCTCAGACCGGGGCGGGCAGCCGGTCGGCCGAGACCGGGGTGATCGCCACGGACTCGCCGCAGCCGCAGGCCGAGGTCTGGTTCGGGTTGTTGAACACGAACTGGGACGCGAGCTTGCTGGTGGTGAAATCCATCTCGGTGCCGAGCAGGAACAGCACCGCCTTCGGATCGACGAACACCCGGACGCCGCGATCCTCGACCACGTCCTCGCCGGGCTTGACCGCCTCGGCATACTCCATCGTGTAGGACATCCCGGCGCAGCCGCCGTTGCGGACCCCGACCCGGAGTCCGGCGATCGGCCGGTCGGCCTCCGCCATGATCGCCTTGATCCGATCGGCGGCGCGATCGGTCAGCGAGAGAACCTTGAAACCAACGGACATCGTCACCCTCCCGCCCATCCGGGTTCAAAGCCCGGGAGCGCGCATTCTGACAGAGACAAGATAAGCATCCGTCTGCGGTCGGTCCACCGCCGCCGGGTCACACCTGCCGGGCATTCGGCGCGGTCAGGCCGCTTCGCCGGTCAGACGGGCGAAGGTGGCGAGGTCGACGTTGCCGCCGCTGATCACCACGCCGACGCGCTTGTCCCAGACATCCACGAGCCCCTGCAGCACCGCCGCGGCCGCGAGGCAGCCGGTCGGCTCGGCCACGAGCTTCATGCGGCCGGCGAAGAACCGCATCGTCTCCACGAGCTGCGCGTCGGAGACGGTCACGATCTCGGCGACCCGGGCGCGGATGATCGCGAAGGTCAGGTCGCCCAGCGCCGTCGACTGCGCCCCGTCGGCGATGGTCCGGGGCACCGGGATCGTCACCACTCGGCCCGCGTGGAACGAGCGCTGCCCGTCATTGCCGGCTTCGGGCTCGACGCCGATCACCCGGCAGCCCGGCGACAGTTCCGCCGCGGCCAGCGCGCAGCCCGCGAGCTGGCCGCCGCCGCCGAGGCAGGCCACCAGCACGTCGAGCGGCCCCACCGTCTCGATCAGCTCCTGCGCCAGGGTCCCCTGCCCGGCGATGACGTCCGGATGGTTGAAGGGCGGGATGACGGTCAGGCCCCGCGGCCCCGCGATCTCCCGGCCGAGCGCCTCCCGGTCCTGGCTGTAGCGGTCGTAGAGGACGACCTCGGCGCCGTAGCCGCGGGTGGCCGCGACCTTCGCCGCGGGGGCGTCCGCCGGCATGATGATCGTGGCGGGGATGCCGAGGAGCCGGCTCGCCAGGGCGATGGCCTGGGCGTGGTTGCCCGAGGAGAAGGACAGCACGCCGCGGGCGCGGACCGCCTCCGGCAGGGCGCTGATCGCGTTGTAGGCCCCGCGGAACTTGAAGGCCCCGGCCCGCTGCAGATTCTCGGCCTTGAAGAACAGCTTCGCGCCGGTCATCGCGTCCGCGGTGCGGGAGGTCAGCACCGGCGTGCGGTGCGCCGTTCCGGCGATGCGCTCGGCGGCGCGCGCCACGTCGGCGTAGGTGGGCAGGCCGTCCGCCCCGGCTCGCTCGTCCTGCATCGGATCCCGCCTCGCTCCCGCTCCGTGTGGTGGCGAGTCATACGGGCGTTCGTCCGCGTGCGCATCCCGGTCCGATGCACGGCCGGAAGCGGAGCCATTCGCCGGCTGACCGCTTATCCCGGTGTGATCGACTGGGCAGCACCGCTGGGGGGCGGCTTCGCCATGCGGATGGGATCGGATTTTTATTGGCGCGCGGGGCCGGGTGACAGGTCGGCCGGGGGCGGCGCGTCGTGAGCGCCTGGATCCGGGAGCGTCCCGCGGGGGACGGCGCCACCGAGGTCACGTTCCGCGGCCGCGGGCTGGCCCTGCGCTCCGGCGCGCGGCTGATTCTTTTGGTGTGTCCGCTCTGCTCGCAGCGGAACGCCAAGCGGGGGGCCGAGCGGGGGATCTGTGAATGGTGCGCGTATGTGCCGGCGCTGGAGGAGGCGGAGCCGGTGGAGGTGGGGACTCATTGAATCAGCATCGAGCTATTCGCTGGTTATGCTGCATACAACTACACCTTTAAGAATATATGCCGGCTGCCCATCATTTTGAACGATGAATTAAATTGTCAAAGTTGGTCTCATCAGACGTATCATGGCTTCAAGGGTGGTTGTAAATTCATCGTATTTAACTTTGCTAGCTGACTGCTGTAGCCAATGTTGAGTACAGTGCTTACTTAGTTGCTCAACAGTAAGAGATAGATAAATACGGAAATCATGAAATTCGTCATGTACTTCTTGCCCATGCGATTGCGACAATGCTAATTCGACAGCATCAGAAGACCGTCCTGGCAGCGAGGCAAATCCCGAAACATCACTCGCTATCAAATCTAGAAATTCTCTTTCCATGCTTCTTTCGAAGGGTAGAAAACAACAGATATCTTTCTTCGCCCAACTCAATGCTTCGGCTTTCATATCCCCATCTAGGAGTCCGATGATAGAAAATGATCCGAGCGTCGGGAAATTTGTAATAGCTTTCTTTATGTCTCCGAACCCAACGCCAGGTATGACGAATTCGATATGTTTGGTGATTTGTACGTTGAATCGGGATATCAAATCAGAGGCTACGAGTTCAGCCAGCTTGTCCTCGACAAATAATATAAGCGACTTGTTGATGGCGTAACCAAGAGATTGAAGTAAAGCAGTCTTATCACCGCCGACAAGATGACACCGAGTTCGAGCCTCTCGCCGACGCAGAGCTATCAGTTGAGCGGTATCCATATTATTGACAATATTACTAGAATTTGTTGTCAATACAACGGCGGCCCGCCGAGTGAGGGCGCCAGCCTTTATTATATCGAACACAGACAGATGACCTGTCGGAGTTAGCATTGCCTCTGGCTCTTCTATTAATAGAATCGAATGATCTTTGATGTAGTCCATTAGCCAAGAAATATAAACAACAGATAATTCGCCGGTCCCCATAGAAGTTACATCATAGCTGGCACCTGACACGGTAGCTAGGAAGTACGGGATCACACCATCAGGGCGCATCTCATCTTCAATTTCGTATGCAATCAGACTTTCATAACGCTTTCCAATTGTGCGGGATAAATTATCCAGCTGAAATGGTGTAAATGATTTTGGATCGTAACCTTCAATGATGCTGCCCCGATCTCGAATTTCGAAAGCCGCCAGGATATCATCTGTTCGATCATATAGCGTTATAAACTTAACTTCTGGCCAGAAACCCTCCTGTTTACTAATTTCTCCTGCCAAATCTAGATCGTTATTGAATATGTAGTCTTTGTGCTCGACACGTACTGATGATTTAAAGCTGCCGAATCTGCGTTTAAGCCCCGGGCATCCAGGTCAGCGGAAGAGATCAACAGGCAATTCAATATCTCCAAAATCGACGATTTGCCAACACCGGACCCTCCGCACAATGCTATAAACCCGCTATTCAGATTTAATTCAACATCCTCAAATTCTCTATGGTCGTGGATCGACAATTTGACTATTACAGGGCATTGTTTAAACGTTCTTTTTGCCAGAGCTCGTTGCCTATCGACGGCAGATATTCTCTTCACGAGAAATCTCCCCATCCATAAATAATAGCCTCGCGCTCTAGTCTTATATCTCTTTCGCGATCCTTGTATAATCTGTATGTTCCCTCCAACATACGGAGGGCGTCGGATTTTCGTTCAAAATGCCTCAACTTACGAAAGTTCTGTGGCCCATACCACGCCATAGTTGCATTGAGGCATAAATCGCGAACTATAACAGACGAAGCATCATTAACCCTTGACGTTGCTTTGTCTGAAAACAATCTTGTCAGCGGATAGGCCTCTTTCATAAATCTATTAACGAGCGATTTTATCCGAATATCGCTCCGATTCAGCCTGAGCGTTCCTGATCGAGCTATCTCGAACGCGGCCATAAATTCAGCAAATTTCTCGGCAACAGGGTCATTGTTAGGCCATCTATTGTCCGCTATGAAATAAATCCAGGAAAATGTAGTCGCTTTATTGAATTTAATACTAGACTCACAAGACTTAATGGCCCGAGTAAAGCGCTTGACGCTGTTAGATATAATAGCAACAATTTTTTCGTCGAATAAATCGTTGTTTCGATATCGATTTTCGAGCAATGTCGATGTAATTTTGTTGTTGAGGCCGCCAATCTCAATACATAGCGCCAGTCTACTCAAAACGTCATCGTAGTTCATTCGCGAATTGGTAAACCCGATCGACTTATCACTAAGTCTATCCTCCAAGAGCTCCGATGATTGCTTAATTTGGTCTCGCGCTGGTCCGAATAGAGCATTGCGTTGTTCGGCTGCGGTAAGCGATGACAGTTGATTAAGTCGAAAGAAAAGCTCTCCGGGCTCGCCTGCTTTATAATCTCTCAGCCTAATAGTTGAAATAAGGATGCGGTTAAATTGTGATTTGACCGCCGTAGGCAGCTCACTATAGTACAGTCCATCTAGTCGCAATATGTTATTGTCTGAAGGGGCCGTATTTCCATCGACAGGAAAGTGATTTTGAAAGAATTCATGTATGGCCCGCAATCTTTGCTGTCCGTCAAGAATTTCTTCTCTATCCAAATCGTCGTTAACAACTATGTGAATTGGTGGAATATACCACCTGCGTAAGACGCTATCGATAAGGCGTCGCTTTTTAGGCTCTGACCAAATCTCTCCCCTTTGAAAATTAGGCTGTAGATCAAGCTGATCGCTCTCAATCTTCGTGATAAGGAAAGCGATTTCGTGGTCGGCCTGATCTATTCTCATATTAACTGGCCATTAATGAAGCTAAGTTTATGAATGCCACCTTGCAGGCCGGCCGGGTATGCTTCGGTGGCTTCGGAAGGCGTAGTCTCGCTTGTATCCACTACTATTTGTAGATATTTTCAGCCTGTCAAGCTTTTAGCTTGATTAAAGTGTTCATCGATTTGGATGCACTCTGATCACTCCGCCAACTCTCCTCGCGTTCGACGAGTAGAGATTGCGATGCATCGTTCTCACAGCTTGAGGGCTAGGAACAGAGCATTTTAGAACGATGTTCTACGGGTCATAGGCCCGTTCTGTATCGTCGGCTGGTCCTTCGTTCAGATGCCTGATCTGATCTGCATTCTATTGTATCGGGATCGTTGACTCAGGCTTCGGCTATGGTCCGTTGGTAGTCACAGTCTGCACGAAAAATGCCCCGGAACGCCCCCCAATTGTGGGTTCCGAGGCAATAGTTTGACAGTAGCCCAACGGCCAACTGAGCGCTGTAGGGCTCCGTTGAAGCAGGCTTATCCAGCCTACGTATGGATCACCTTCCCATACGCATCCAACACGCTCTCGTGCATCATCTCGCTGAGCGTCGGGTGCGGGAACACCGTGTGCATCAGCTCCTCCTCGGTGCTCTCCAGGTTCATCGCCACCACGTAGCCCTGGATCAGCTCGGTCACCTCGGCGCCTACCATGTGGGCGCCGAGCAGCTGGCCGGTCTTGGCGTCGAACACGGTCTTGATCAGCCCGTCCGGCTCGCCCAGCGCGATCGCCTTGCCGTTGCCCGCGAAGGGGAACCGGCCGACCTTCACGGCAAAGCCCTGCTCCTTGGCCTTGGCCTCGGTCAGCCCGACGCTGGCGATCTGCGGCTGGCAATAGGTGCAGCCCGGGATCTTGGCCTTGTCCATCGGGTGGGTGTGCAGGCCCTTGATGGTCTCGATGCAGAGGACGCCCTCGTGCTCGGCCTTGTGGGCGAGCATCGGCGGCCCGGCGACGTCGCCGATGGCGTAGAGGCCGGGCACGTTGGTGCGGCCGAGCCCGTCCGTCACCACGATCCCGCGGTCGATCTTAACCCCGAGCTTCTCCAGGCCGATCTTCTCGATGTTGCCGACGACGCCCACCGCCGAAATCAACTTCTCGGCGGTAATCTGCTGAGTCTTGCCGTCGCCGCCCTCGATCGTCGCCGTGACCGCATCCGCGCCCTTCTCGACCTTGGTCACCTTGGCGCCGGTGAGGATCTTGATGCCCTGCTTCTCGAAGCGCTTGCGGGCGAGGCCTGCGATCTCGGAATCCTCCACCGGCAGGATCTGCGGCAGCAGCTCGACCACGGTCACCTCGGCGCCCATGGTGCGGTAGAACGAGGCGAACTCGATGCCGATCGCGCCAGAGCCCATCACCAGCAGGCTCTTGGGCATCGTCTCGGGGACCATGGCCTCGTAGTAGGTCCAGATCAGCTTCTTGTCGGGCTCGATCCCGGGGATGGCGCGGGGGCGGGCGCCGGTCGCCACGATGATGTGCTTGGCACCGTAGGTGCCGGCGCCCTTGGCGCCCTTCGGCGGCTCGGCGCGCTTGCTCTCCAAGACGGTGACTTGGCCGGGCTGGTTGCCCTTCGCGACGCTGTCGATTGCGGCCTCGCCCCAGATCACGTCGACCTTGTTCTTCTTAAGCAGCATGCCGACGCCGCCGTTGAGCCGGCCCGAGACCCCGCGGGAGCGCTTCACGATCGCGGCGGTGTCGAACCCGACCTTCTCCACGGTCAGGCCGTAATCGCCGGCGTGCTGGAAGTAGTGGTAGATCTCGGCGGAGCGGAGCAGCGCCTTGGTGGGGATGCAGCCCCAGTTCAGGCAGATGCCGCCGAGATGCTCGCGGTCGACCACGGCGGTCTTGAAGCCGAGCTGCGCCGCGCGGATCGCCGTGACGTAGCCGCCGGGGCCGGCGCCGATGATGAGGACGTCGTAGGTGTCGGACATCGTGTCTCAGCTCTCCGCTGTGTGGCGCGCGCCCGCACCGTCGTTGACGCGGCGATCAGGGCGAGGTCTCCAGCGCGCCTAGCCGCTGCTCCATGGCCTTGATCGTCTTCTTGATCGCCTGGAGATCGGCCTTCGCCTGCGTGCCGAGGCCGGTCTCGTAGGCGACGTAGATCTCCAGCTCTTCGAGCTTCTCGGTATGCCCCGTCAGCGTCGTCCGGATCGCTGCGACATCGCGCTTCACCTCGGCGATATCGCTCTGCATCCGCTGAAGAACCGGCAGGATGAGATCCGTAATTTCGGACACGCGACGCTCCCTTGAACGCTCACGCGATCATAGCAGAGTCGCCCGTCACACCAGCATGCCCATCGGGTTCTCGATCAGCCCCTTGAAGGCCGAGACCAGCTCCGCGCCGAGCGCCCCGTCGAGCACCCGGTGGTCGCAGGACAGGGTGGCGGTCATCACCTGGACCACCGCCGGCGCCCCGTCCTTCACGACGACGCGCTTCTCGCCCGCGCCCACTGCCAGGATGCTCGATTGCGGCGGGTTGATCACCGCGGTGAAGTGCTTGATGCCGAACATGCCGAGGTTCGACACCGAGGTGACGCCGCCCTGGTATTCCTCGGGCTTCAGCTTCTTGGCGCGGGCGCGGGCGGCGAAGTCCTTCATCTCGTTGGAGATGGTCGACAGCGTCTTCTCGTTCGCCCGCCGGATCACCGGGGTGAACAGCCCGCCGTCGATCGCCACCGCGACGCCGACCTCGGCCTGCTTGAAGCGCAGGATCCGGTCCTCGGCCCAGACCGCGTTGGCGGCGGGCACGCGGGTGAGCGCGAGGCCCATCGCCTTGATGACGAAGTCGTTCACCGAGAGCTTGAAGGCCGGCTTGCCGTCCTTGTCCTTGGCCGCGGAGCCGTTCAGCGTCTCGCGCAGCTTCATCAGCGCGTCGAGCTCGCAATCCACCGTCAGGTAGAAGTGCGGGGCCACCTGCATCGCCTCGGTCAGACGCTTGGCGATGGTCTTGCGCATGCCGTCCAGCGGCACTTCCTCGTAGGAATCCTTGGCGAAGAAGCCCCGGACCTGATCGACCGTGAGACCGGCCGGCGCGCCGCCCGCGGGGGCGGGTTTCGGGGCGGGGGCGGCCGCCTTCGGCGCCTCGGCGGCGGCCTGGGGCGCGGGCGCCTTGGTCGCGCCGGAGGCCTTGGCGGCCTGCACGTCGCGGGCGATGATGCGGCCGTGCGGGCCGCTGCCCTGGACGGCGCCGAGTTCGACGCCCTCCTGCTTGGCGATCCGGCGCGCGAGTGGCGAGGCGAAGACCCGGCCGCCGGTGCTCTGCTCCGAAGTGCTGCCGGGCTGCGCGCCCTCCGGCGCTTCGTTCACCCGCTCGTAGGACATGTGGCCGCCGCCCGGCGTGGTGTTCTGGTCGGCCGGTGACGGCTTGGCCTTGGATTCGGCCTGCGCCGCCCCGTTGGGGGCCGCCTTCGGCGCACCGCCGGCGGCGGCCGCCGACACGTCCTCGCCCTCGCCCGCGATGATGGCGATCAGGTCGTTGACCGGCACGTCCGCGGTGCCCTCGGGCACGAGGATCTTGGCGAGCACGCCCTCGTCGATCGCCTCGACCTCCATGGTGGCCTTGTCGGTCTCGATCTCGGCGAGCACATCGCCGGACTTGATCGGATCGCCCTCCTTCTTGAGCCACTTGGCGAGGTTGCCCTTCTCCATGGTCGGCGAGAGGGCGGGCATCAGCACGTTGATCGGCATGGCATCAGGTCTCGGGCAAGGCCGGGGCGGCCGGATCGGCGAAGGGAAAGAGGTCGTCGAGGGGGAACGGCACGGCGTCGAAGGGCGGCAGTGCCACGATCTCGCCGCGCTGGATCGTGGCGAGGAGCACCCAGCGCCCGTCCGCGAGGGCGAAGCCTTCCAGCACGCCCGCCGCCGGATCGAGCAGCCAGAGATGGCCGATCCCGGACTCGGCATAGATGCGGCGCTTCGGACCCCGGTCGAGGCGGGTCGTGGACGGCGAGAGGATCTCGCAGACCCAGTCGGGCGGGGTCGTGATGAAGGCCTCCTCGGGTTCGGTCGGCATCCGCGCGCGTTGCCAGCCGGCGAGATCGGGCACGACCACCTGGGATCCGAGGTGAAGTTCCGGCTCGATCATGAAGATCCAGCCGCCGGGACCGCCACGGCCGCGCGCGAACGGCCGATCCAGCTCTCCCGACAGGCGCGCCGCGGCGATGCCGTGCCGCGGCCTCGGCCGCGGATGCGTCTCCAGCACCCCGTCGATGATCTCGGCGACGAGATGGTCCGGGACCGCCTCCAGATCCGCGTAGGTCGCCTGCCGGATCGCTGCCTCAGCCATGGGCCTGTGCCATCGCTAGTTGAGGCCGCCGGGGTCGAGCCCCTCGGCCTCCCAGCCGGCGCGGATGCGCTCGACCGCCTCCTCCTCGGACATGTCGGTCTCCAGCGCGTAGGCGCAGGCGGCCTGCCGGGCGAGGTCGGCCAGGAGCCGGCCCCAGGTCGCGGGATCGTCGAAGGAGCGTCGCAGCGCCACGCTGACCGCGCCGTCGACCACGGCCGCGCGCAGCACTTCGATGCCGCCCTGTTCCCGGGCGTCGGGCGGGATGGCGAGTTCGGCGAAGGTGGTGCTGGAATCCTGGCTCATGGCGCGCCGGCTGTTCCTCGATCCGGGCCGGGGCGGGCGACCGGCGCCCGCGCGCCGGTCACTTGTAGCAGACGCTCTTGGCTGCCTCGACGACCTCCGCCACGTTGGGCAGCGCCAGCTTCTCGAGGTTGGCCGCGTAGGGCATCGGCACGTCCTTGCCGGTGATGCGCAGGACCGGGGCGTCCAGGTAGTCGAACGCGTCGACCATCAGGCGGGCCACGATCTCGGCGCCGATGCCGGATTGCGGGAAACCCTCCTCCACGGTGATGCAGCGGCCGGTCTTCTTGACCGATTCCACCACCGTGTCGGTGTCCATCGGGCGGATCGTGCGCAGGTCGATGACCTCGGCCTCGATCCCCTGCTCGGCCAGCGCCTGCGCGGCCTTGAGGGCGTAGGTCATGCCGATGGCGAAGGACACGATGGTCACGTCGCTGCCGGTGCGGTGGACCTTGGCCTTGCCGATCGGCAGCACGAAGTCGTCGAGCTGCGGCACCGGGAAGCTCTGCCCGTACAGGATCTCGTTCTCGAGGAAGATCACCGGGTTCGGGTCGCGGATCGCGGCCTTGAGCAGGCCCTTGGCGTCGGAGGCCGTGTACGGGGCGATCACCTTGAGGCCCGGCACGTTGGAGTACCAGGCGGAATAGTCGTGGCTGTGCTGGGCGCCGACCCGGGCGGCGGCACCGTTCGGGCCGCGGAACACGATCGGGCAGCCGAGCTGACCGCCGGACATGTAGAGGGTCTTGGCCGCCGAGTTGATGATGTGGTCGATCGCCTGCATGGCGAAGTTGAAGGTCATGAACTCGACGATCGGCTTCAGGCCGGACAAAGCCGCGCCGACGCCGATGCCGGCAAAGCCGTGCTCGGTGATCGGGGTGTCGACCACGCGCCGGGGCCCGAATTCCTGCAGCAGGTTCTGCGTGACCTTGTAGGCGCCCTGGTACTCGGCGACCTCCTCGCCCATCACGAAGACGTCGCCGTCCCGGCGCATCTCCTCGGCCATGGCGTCGCGCAGGGCCTCGCGGACGGTCTGGGTGACCATCGGCGTGTCGGCCGGGAACTCCGCCATCACCGGCTCCTGGGCCTTGGTGGTGATGACGGCCGGGGCCGCGGGCGCCCTCGGGGCGTCGTCGCCGGTCTTGGCGGCGGGCGCGGCCTTGTCGGCCATGCCCTCGGCCTGCATGTCGGGGGTCGGCGCCGGATGGCCGCCGGCGCCGTTGGGCTTGGCGCCGCCGCCCGACTGGACGCTCGCCGGATCCTCGCCCTCGCCGGCGATCACGGCGATCGGCGTGTTCACCGCCACGCCCTCGGTGCCCTCCGCGATCAGGATCTTGGCGAGCACGCCCTCGTCGATCGCCTCGACCTCCATGGTGGCCTTGTCGGTCTCGATCTCGGCCAGCACGTCGCCGGACTTGATCGGATCGCCCTCCTTCTTCAGCCACTTGGCGAGCTTGCCCTCCTCCATGGTGGGCGAGAGGGCGGGCATCAGGATGTCGGTCGCCATGCTCAGCTCTGCGATCGTTTATTTGGTCGGGGCGGCCAGTGTTCCGGGGATGCGCTAGGCGTGCGCATCCAACAAAATATCGGTCCAGAGCTCGGAGGGATCGGGCTCGGGGTCGTTGGTGGCGAACTCGGCCGAGGCGTTCACGACCTCGCGCACCTTCGCGTCGGTGGCCTTGAGATCCGCCTCCGGCACCCCGTGCAGTTCGAGCAGGCGCTTGCGCACCATCTCGATCGGGTCGTGCTCGTCGCGCATCTTCGAGACCTCGTCCTTGGTCCGGTACTTGGCCGGGTCGGACATGGAATGGCCGCGGTAGCGGTAGGTCTGCATTTCCAGGATGTACGGGCCCTGGCCGGTGCGGGCATGCTCGATCGCCCGGGTGGCGGCTTCGCGGACGGTACGCACGTCCATGCCGTCGACCTGCTCGCCCGGGATGCCGAAGGAGAGGCCGCGCTTCGAGAAGTCGGTCTGCGCCGAGGCCCGGGCCACCGAGGTGCCCATGGCGTAGCGGTTGTTCTCGATCACGTAGACGACCGGCAGCTTCCACAGCGCCGCCATGTTGAAGCTCTCGTAGACCTGCCCCTGGTTGGCAGCGCCGTCGCCCATATAGGTCAGGCTGACCTTGCCGTTCTCCCGGTAATGGTCGGCGAAGGCGAGGCCGGTGCCGAGCGAGACCTGCGCGCCGACGATGCCGTGGCCGCCGAAGAACTGCTTCTCGCGGCTGAACATGTGCATCGAGCCGCCCTTGCCGCGGCTGTAGCCGCCCCGGCGCCCGGTCAGCTCGGCCATGACGCCCTTCGGGTCCATGCCGCAGGCGAGCATGTGGCCGTGGTCGCGGTAGCCGGTGATGACCTGGTCGCCGTCGACCGAGGCCATCTGCATGCCGATCACCACGGCCTCCTGGCCGATATAGAGGTGGCAGAAGCCGCCGATCAGGCCCATCCCGTAGAGCTGGCCGGCCTTCTCCTCGAAGCGCCGGATCAGCAGCATCTCGTGATAGGCGTGGAGGTCATCCTCCCGGCTGAATTGCGGCATGTTCGGCGCCGGCTTGTGCGCCTCGGCGGCCTGCGGGCTCGCGGCCTGCGGGTGCGCGGACGAAGCGTCCCTGGCAGGCTCCTTGGCGGCGTCCATCGGCGCTCTCCCCGTGATTCCACGCGACTGCGTGGGGGTGTAGGACAGCGTCGGATGGAAAGCGAGGGCTGCCGCTCTGACAGGAAGCCTCTCTTGTCAGAGGGGTTTCGCGGCCCGCGCAGGCGGCGGGCCGGCCGATCAGGGCGTGATGACGACCACGTCGTTGGCGTGGACCCGGCCGAGGACGATCCGCGCGCGCTCCTCCAGGAGGTCGCGGTCGATCTGGTCGCTCTTAAGGAGGGCGACCCGGCGCTCCCAGGTGGCGCGCTCGGCCCTCACGGCCGCCAGGTCCTGATTGAGGCCGTAGGCCCGGATCTTGAGGGCCTTCTTGGCCTCCAGGCCGCGGTTGCCGCTCTCGGCCTGCCACACGAAATAGCCGACCACGAGCGCCGACAGGGTCCAGAGACCCAGCGGCAACACGACCATTCTGACTCGGCGGCGGACGACCATGGCGCGATCCTCGGGCGGAAAGGTTAAGGGAACGTCTCGCCCGCGTGTCGTGGCCGGCTATGAACCGGGGCGCGGTGCGGCAGGTGGGAGCGAAGGGCGAGCCGAACGGATGGACATGACGGATCTGCGCCGCTGGCTCGCCGAACACGCCACGGCGACCGACGACCACGACGGCCTGCTGGTTCGGTTCTGCGAGGCGCTGGCCGGCGCCGGCATCCCCCTCTGGCGCGTCAGCGTGATGGCCCCGGCCCTCGACCCGACGCTGCGCGGCGTCAGCCTGAACTGGCATGCCGGCGAGGGGATGTCCTTCGTGGCCAGTCCGCACGGCGCCGACGAGGAGAGCGACTGGCTGCTCAGTCCCGTCTACGCGCTGGTGGAGAAGGGCGAGACGTTCGGCCGCTGGCGGCTCGACGCCCCCGAACGCGAACTCGATTTTCCGGTCCTGCGGGACCTCGGGTCACAGGGCGGGGTCGACTACGCCCTCCACATCGTCGAGTTCGCCCCCGGAACCGCGTTGCGGGGAATCGCGATCTCGTTCTGTACCCGCCTGCCCGCCGGCTTCACGGATGCGGACCTGTCCACCATCAGTGGCGTCCTGCCGTTCCTGACGCTGGCGATCGCCAAGATCGGCCTGGCACACACCCTGCGGGAGGTGTCGGCCACCTATCTCGGTCGCTCCACCGCCGAACGGGTCCTCGACGGTCAGATCCGGCGGGGCGAGGGCCGCGCCGTGCCGGCCGCCATCCTGCTCACCGACCTGCGCGGTTTCACGGCCCTGTCCGACCGGGCCGATCCCGCCGACATGGTGACGTGGCTCAACGAGCATTTCGACGCCCTCGGCGATCCGGTGGAGCGACACGGCGGCGAGATCCTGAAATTCCTCGGCGACGGGTTCCTGGCGATCTTTCCGGTCCCGGACGCCGGCACCCTCCCCTGCCCAGTCTGCGGCGCTGCCCTCGAGGCCGCGACCGACGCGCTCGCCGCCAACGCGGCGCTCAACACCCGCCGCCGCGCCGCGGGGCTGCCGGAACTCGCGGCCGAATGCGTCGTGCATTTTGGGACGGTGATCTACGGCAACGTCGGGACCGAGCGCCGGCTCGACTTCACCATCATCGGGCGGGCGGTCAACGAGGCGAGCCGGATCGAGAGCCAGTGCGCGGCGCTCGGCCACGCGCTCCTCGTGTCGGAGTCCTTCGCCCAGCGCTGCGCCCGGCCGCTCCAGCCGGTGGGGACGATCGAGCTGCGCGGCCTGTCGCGGCCCCAGCGGGTCTGGACGCTCCCGGATTGAGGCCGGGCGCGCCCCGCAGGATCAGCGGCGCGCGAGCTGCTTCAGCGCCGCCGCGCCGGCATAGAGCGCCTGCGGGCCGAGGCCCTCCTCGATCCGGATCAGCTGGTTGTACTTGGCCAGTCTGTCCGAGCGGGCCAGCGAGCCGGTCTTGATCTGCCCGCAATTGGTGGCGACCGCGAGGTCCGCGATGGTCGAATCCTCGGTCTCGCCGGAGCGGTGCGACATCACCGCGGTGTAGCCGGCGCGCTGGGCCATATCGACCGCCGCCAGGGTCTCGGTGAGCGAGCCGATCTGGTTGACCTTGATCAGGATCGAGTTGGCGGTGCCCTCCGCGATGCCCCGGGACAGGCGCTCGACATTGGTGACGAACAGGTCGTCGCCCACGAGCTGGCAGCGATCGCCGATCTTCTCGGTCAGGAGCTTCCAGCCGGCCCAGTCGTCCTCCGACATGCCGTCCTCGATCGACACGATCGGGTAGGTGGCGACGAGCTGGGCGAGGTAGTCGACCTGCGCCTCGATGGCGCGGGTCGTGCCCTCGCCCACGTAGGTGTAAGCACCGTCCTTGAAGAACTCGGTGGCGGCGCAGTCCAGCGCCAGGGCGATGTCCTGGCCCGGCTTGAACCCGGCAGCGCTGATCGCGTCCATCACGAAGTCGAGGGCCGCCTCGGCCGAGGGCAGGTTCGGGGCGAAGCCGCCCTCGTCGCCGACATTGGTGTTGTGGCCGGCCTTCTTCAGCTTGCCCTTGAGGGTGTGGAACACCTCCGAGCCCATCCGCACGGCCTCGGCGATCGAGTCCGCCCCCACCGGCAGGATCATGAATTCCTGGAAGTCGATCGGGTTGTCGGCATGCGCGCCGCCGTTGATGATGTTCATCATCGGCACCGGCAGCACCCGGCCCTGGACGCCGCCGACGTAGCGGTAGAGCGGCAGGCCCGAGGCCTCGGCCGCGGCTTTCGCCACCGCCAGCGACACGCCCAGGATGGCGTTGGCGCCGAGCCGCGCCTTGTTGGGCGTGCCGTCGAGCTCGATCATCGCCTCGTCGACCGCGACCTGGTCCTCGGCCTCCATGCCGCCGACCGCGTCGAGGATCTCCGTCTGCGCCGCCTCGACCGCCTTCAGCACGCCCTTGCCGAGGAAGCGGTTCATGTCGCCGTCGCGCAGCTCCACCGCCTCGTGGGCGCCCGTGGAGGCCCCGGACGGCACGGCGGCGCGGCCGAAGGACCCGTCCTCCAGGATGACGTCGACCTCGACCGTCGGATTGCCGCGGCTGTCGAGGATCTCGCGGGCGCTGATATTGGTGATCGCGGTCATGGAACGTCCTCTCGCGGGGCCGCGGGTCGGCGCGCGCGCAAAGTGGGGCTGCGGCGCATCGCGGCGGCTTATCCGTCAAGCCGCGTTCGGCGGCAAGCACCGGTCGGTGGTCGGCCTGTGAGTCGGCCCATTCCGGTGCGAACGCGGCGCTGCGGCCGCCATCCGTTCGGCGGCCTGGAGCAATCGCCGCGGCGGCGAGGGATGCGCGGGGCGCCGCGGCGTTCTATACGCGCCCCATGACGACACCTGAGACTCTACAGCTCGGCCAGCCGGCGCCGCTTCCGACATCCCCGGACGCGGCACGCCTCGACCGGGTCCCGAACCCCCACGCGGATACCGACTATCTCGCCCGCTTCACCGCCCCCGAATTCACCTCGATCTGCCCGGTCACCGGCCAGCCCGACTTCGCCATCCTGGTGATCGACTACGTGCCGGGCGACTGGCTGGTGGAGTCGAAATCGCTCAAGCTCTATCTCGGGTCGTTCCGCAACCACGGCGCGTTCCACGAGGATTGCACGGTCGCCATCGGCAAGCGGCTCCGCGATCTCCTGGAGCCCCGCTACCTGCGGATCGCTGGATACTGGTATCCGCGCGGGGGCATACCGATCGACGTGTTCTGGCAGACGGGCGAACCGCCCAAGACGGTCTGGCTGCCCGATCCCGGGGTGCCGCCCTATCGGGGCCGCTGACGGGGGATCGGCCAGAGACCTCGCGACCGCCGGCTCCCGCATTGGGCGAACAAACGAGAAAGGGCGACCGGCTCGCGCCGGCCGCCCCTCGATCCCGTCAGGACCGCTTAAGTCAGTAGCCGTAGCCGTAGTAGCCGTAGCCCGGTGCCGCGTAGCCCGGCGCGCCGTAACCGTAGGCCGGAGCAGCGTAGCCGCCATAGACCGGGGCGTAGCCGTAACCGCCGCCGTAGTAGGAATCGCGGGCCGCGCCGGCGGCGATCGCACCGGCGGCAAGGCCGGCGATGCCGAGACCGATGGCGGCGCCGGTGCCGATGCCGCGACGGCCGCCGCGGTAGTAGCCGTGGCCGTACCCGCCGTATCCGCCGTGGAAGCCGTAGGGACGCGCCTCAGCGCCCGTGGTGGCGGCGACGCTGCCGAGAGCCAGGACGGCGGCGGTGGCGATGATACCGATCTTGCGCATAATGTTCCTTCTCGATCCTCGATCGAACATGCCCCAATAACGTAGCCACCCCGCGTCAGTTCCAAGTTCTCGCATGTCTTGACGTGCGGATCCGCACACAGGCGGTTTTCTGAATGCCGGTTCATGCTTAACGCCCCACGGGGCTGCCACCGCAGCCTCGCCGCCTCGACCGGCGCGGGGGCCGAAACCTTGCGAAGAGTTTCCGAACCAGGGTTGCCGGTCCGGTCCGGCATCGCCTGATGCGGTGCGGGGACGGTCGGCGGCTTCGGCCGACGCACATCGCCTTCGGCCCGCGCTGGCTGTAAGAGGGTTTCGGTGGAGGAGCGCTCGATGGATGCCCTAACCCTGATCCGCGAGACCTTCGCGCCGCTCCCCGACAAGCGGATCCTCGATATTGGATGCGGCGGGGGGACCCTCGCGAAGCGGCTGACGGAAGACGGCGCGGCGGTGACCGGCATCGATCCCGGCGCGGCGGCGCTCGCCGCGGCCCGGGCCGCGGTGCCGGCTGCACGGTTCGAAGCCGCGACGGGGGAGGCCCTGCCCTTCCCAGATGCCAGCTTCGACGGCGCCGTCCTGCTCAACGCCCTGCATCACGTGCCCGACCCCGCGGCCGCCCTCGTCGAGGCCGCACGCGTGCTCGCGCCGGGCGGCCGCCTCGTCGTGGTGGAGCCCCTGGCGGCGGGGAGCTTCTTCGACGCCCTCCGGCCCATCGAGGACGAGACCGCGGTCCGGGCGGCCGCGCAGGAGGCCATCGCGGCCGCCCTGGCCCGGGGCACCCTGGCATGCCGCCGCGAGGTCACGATCGAACGGCGGGAGCGCTTCGCCTCCCTCGACGCCTTCCTGGCCCGGGTCTGCGCGGTGGATCCCGCTCGTGCGGCGGTGATCGCAGCGCAGCGGCCGATCGTGGAGGCGGCGTTCGATCGGGCGGCCGAGCGGGTGGCGGACGGGGGCTACGACCTCATCCAGCCCCTCCGGATCCACGTTCTGACGCACGCCTGATCCGGGTTTCGAAAGGGCGCGCCCTTTCGCGGGTCCAGGGCGGATCCTTGGAATCGGTCAGGGCTTTGCCCTGACGACCCACCAAAGGGCACGCCCTTTGGATACCCCGTTTCAGGCGGCGCGGCTCTTAGCGAGCCGATCGAAGGCGATGAGCTGGTCGAGCAGAGCCGGCAGGTCCTTCAGCGCCACCATGTTCGGGCCGTCGGAGGGCGCCCGGTCGGGATCGGGATGGGTCTCGATGAACACGCCGGCCACGCCCACCGCCACCGCGGCCCGGGCCAGCACGGCGACGAATTCCCGCTGGCCGCCCGAACTGGCGCCCTGGCCGCCGGGCTGCTGAACCGAATGGGTCGCGTCGAACACGACCGGCGCGCCGCCCGTCACCTGCGCCATGATCGGTAGGCTGCGCATGTCCGAGACCAGGGTGTTGTAGCCGAACGAGGCGCCCCGTTCGGTGACGATGACGTTGGGATTGCCGGCCTCGGTCACCTTGGCGGCCACGTGCTTCATGTCCCAGGGCGCCAGGAACTGGCCCTTCTTGATGTTGACCGCCCGCCCCGTCGCGGCGGCGGCCAGGAGCAGGTCGGTCTGGCGGCACAGGAAGGCCGGGATCTGGAGCACGTCCACCGCTTCGGCGACCCGGGCACATTGCTCGGCGGCGTGCACGTCGGTCAGCACCGGCAGGCCGAGGCTCTCGCGGATCTCCGCGAAGACCGGCAGCGCCTCGTCAAGGCCGACGCCCCGGGCGGCGCTGCCCGAGGTGCGGTTGGCCTTGTCGAAGGAGGTCTTGAAGACGAGCCCGATCCCGAGATCCGCCGCCATCGCCTTGAGCGCTGAGGCGATCTCCAGGGCGTGGCCGCGACCCTCGAGCTGGCATGGGCCGGCGATCAGCGTGAGCGGCAGGTGGTTGGCGAAGCGCGCGCCGCCGACCTGGACCACGGGGCCGGATGTTTCGGGATTCGACATGCGGCCGGTCTAGCGCCGTTCCAGGCCGCCTTGCAATCGGGGCCCGATCCCGATCTCGGGCCATCGCCCTAGCCCGCGCGGCGGGTCCGCGCGAGCTTGGTGCGGGGCGCGACCCGACAGACCGTGAGATCGTCCCGGAGCGCGTCGGTCCGCGAGCCGGTCTCGCACAGCATCAAGGCCGGGCCGGAGCTGCCGCGGCGGGGGGCCTGCGCGAGCAAGCTGGCCTGATGGAGGTTGAGCGTCAGCACCTCGGCCGCGGCGGCATCCGCCCCGGCGAGGGCACGGGCCGCGCGGCCGACCAGGATGAAGTAGGCCCGTGGCGGCTCCCGGTCGCGCGAGGCGACGGTGATCCGCGCCGGCGCCCGGCAATCGAGGCTCATCCGCTCGGCATCCTCGGCCCGGAACACCGCGTAGGGGCCGGCCCGGCCGGCGAGCGAGGCGCCGGTATCGCGGATCACTCGGGCCGTGAGCGCGTCGCACGCATCGGCGGCGTGGACCGGACCGGCTGCAAGACCGGCCAGGATTGTCAAAGTTAACATTGACTCGATCCGCTGCATCATTGACTCGCTCCTAATCCTCTGCAAGAGGTCGATCGCAGATCGCCGCTCGGTCGGAGAAATCTATTGATTAGAAATTTATTTGTAGTTTGAAATGACTTGAATTTTAGTCGTGTAACGCTTGGTAAAAAACGTTAATAGCCTCGTATTCTGACGAAAACAAGATAAAAACAAGATAAAAACAACTGGGTTTGGTGGATCTTCCGGGCGGGGTGGTGTTTCGCGTGTAGCCGACAGAGAGAAACGATAGCTCCAGCCGATGACCGTAGGGATCAAGATCGATGGAGCACCGGATGGTCCAGGCTGGCGCGCATCCCGTCGCTCGACCTCCCGCCCCCATCCACGGGCATGAGACCGCGCGGGCCGGGAAGCAGAAGGTTGCGCCGATCTATGATCGTCGGCCGAAAAGGTTCCCGGGTCACCCCGCGGCGGCCGAATGCCGAAGGCGGATCCGGCCCCCCGGTGTGGGAGCGTCCTGGCAAGCCCGGGCCGTCGTTGCGCAGAAGAGACGGCCCGCACTGGCGTCGACGAGCGCTCTTGGGCGGCACCGCGCAGGATAGAAACAACCGCGTCTCGAGGGACCGGCCACACGGGGTCCGGCGCGCGGTGATCGCAGAACATCGCAAGGGGGAGTCAGGTCGTGGAAAATGAACTCAGGGTCATCTTCAGATCGGTTCTAGGAGTGAGAGATACACTCGAAGAATCGATCTCGGAGATCAAGAATTTCATCGGTCGGGGCCATGAGGCTCATGCCGAACCGATCGAGTTCCTGATGTTCGCGGCCCGCAGAGCGGCGCTTTCGAGCGCCCCGCTGCTGCAGGATCTCTGGGTGCTGTTTGAACTCGGCGAGAAGCGGAACGGCTATTTCGTCGAGTTCGGTGCCACGGGTGGTCCGGCCGGCAGCACCACGCTGCTGCTGGAGACGCTCTATGGCTGGCAGGGCGCGATCGCGGAACCGGCGCGTAGCCGGTACGACCAACTGCGTAGCAGACGGAATTGCTACGTCGCGAACAAGTTCGTCTACACGGAGGATGGCTTGAAGATGCTGTTCAACGACCCGGACGGTTCGGAGGAGCAAGCC